>CBDUZZ010000024.1:0-60359 GCA_965371855.1 uncultured bacterium | reverse complement strand
ATTTAATAACATACTGAGTGTCAGTATTTAGCGCTTGACGTTAGTTGGAAGCTGAGGAGAGACCGTAGAATGATAATTTTACTGCAAACAAAAAAGAAACGAACTACCAAGCGAACGCACAAAGCATACGTTTTCCAGCCCATCCCTGCAACCATCCCTTCGCTGTCAAACACATGCTTTTTGCCATCGCACGCATTATTGAAAATTGACAGAATAGAACTAAATGGAAAGTATTGTTTTAGTTGAATTGATTCAAAAACCAAAATTGATAAAATATTAAGGGAGTTAGATTTTGATTAACCTTAATATGTTTTTTATTAATTTATCATTCGAATTCAACTGCCCGGTCGAAAAGTTTGCTTTTTCCATTACCAAACAAAATCTTAAAAACAGTAATCTCATCATCTCTGGAAAGCAAGGAGAATCTACAGCCATGATTAACAAGAATCTCCCTCGTTAACGTTAGCCCGATTCCTTGTCCTGTTTTTTTAGTGGTGAAAAAGGGCGTAAAAAGTTTTTTCCTAATTTCGTTTGAAATAGATTCTCCATCGTTTTCGATAATCAAAGAAAGAGGTGAGGAATTAATATATGTATTAATATTTCCGTTGGAACCAATTGCCTGAATGGCATTTTTTATAATGTTGATTAGTACTAATTCCAACTGTTGATTGTCAAACGAGACAATCACATCTTCATCAGAATCAAGGTGTGTTTTGGCTGTGATATTTTCTCTGTCTAATTCTGCTTTGAAATAGATAAATACCCGGTCTATGACTTCTTTTAGATTACAATCCTGAATTTCAGGGGGTGGGATTCGCACAACTTCCGAAAACCTTTTTGTAAAATGATTCAAGTTTTTAATTCGTTCTTTTGCTACATCTAACGCATTTATAAAATCGGGGGTGTCGCTTGGTTTGGGATTTTTTAAATATTGTACTGTAGAATCGATGATTGAGTTAACAGAACCCATGCTGTTGTTTACTTCGTGCGAAATCATGCGGATAACCTTTTCATACGATTGCTTCTCTGCATTTAGGAGTTCTTGCGTAAGCTCTTCAATAAGAAAAAATGTGCGTTTAAATCCTCTGTCGAGAAGAATTGAGCGGTAACATTTGTATTGATTTATTCCGTTAATTTGCACAACATTTGTTTTGTTCTCTTTTAGTTTCTGCAATTCGTTGTTCCAGGGAGAAGCAAGTTCGCTAATTTCAATTTCGCTATTGTTAGTATCAATATTTAGTATTTTTTGAGCTGCCTGATTTATCGACTGAATTTTATTGTCAGTATCAAGAATTATGATTCCGGCGGGCGAAGCTTCAATTAATTTTTGAAGAAAAAAATGTGTTTCGGTGGCGCTTGTCCGCTCCAGTCGTAACTGGTCAATCATTTTATTATAAACTCCGATTAATCTGTCGGGTTCCGACTGTCCAACCGGTAAAAACTTAATGCTGAAATCTTTATCAGCAATTGATTCAATTCCCGAATCGAGTATTTTATAGGGTCTGATTAATGATTTATAAAACAGAACAGAAAGAACAATGGTGATAATTATTATTCCTTCGCCAATAAGAAAATAGTATTTATTGGCATTGTAAAGCAATCCGGTTAAAGCCGAAAATGCCAGTAGGGTGAGAGTGACAAAAAGGATGTATTTTGTTTTTAAAGTCATGCTACCTTTTTAGTTCATAATCAATTCCGTATTTCTCCAATCTTCGGTAAAGTGTACCTCGGCTAATTCCCAGTGATTTTGCAATTTTTGAAATATTATTTTTGTACTTCACTATGGATTTTAAAATCATCTCTTTTTCAATTTCATCAAGAGTCATTGCACCAACCGGTGGTAGGTTTTCATTGGATGATTGAACTGCATTGTTTTCTAAAGCTTTTTCAAAATCAGTTATCTCTAATTCTGCTTTCCCTGAAATAAGCCAGGTACGTTCTATCAGGTTTTTAATTTCGCGAACATTGCCCGGGAAAGGCAGGTTTTTTAACCATTTTAAAGTTTTATTTGAAAGGGTGATTTTTTCAATATCGTAAATAGTTGCCAGTTCATTTAAAAAATGGTTTGCAAGCTGGGGAATGTCACTGCTTCGTTCTCTTAAAGAAGGCAAGTTGATTGTAATTAAATTAATTCGGTAAAAAAGGTCTTCCCTGAAAGTTCTTTTTTCTACCATTTCGTGAATGTTATGATTGGTGGCACAAATTACCCGCACATCTAACTCCCTTGTTTTGCTATCGCCCAAAACCTGATATGTTTTATCCTGCAAAACCCTCAATAGTTTTACCTGAGAATTAAAATCAAGGTCGCCAATTTCATCCAGAAATATTGTGCCGTTGTTTGCCAACTCAAAGCATCCTTTTCTATCGTTATAAGCATCGGTAAATGCTCCCTTTTTATGACCAAACATTTCGCTTTCGAAAAGGCTTGATGAAACTCCGCCCAAATTCACTTTTACAAATGGGTTGTTTTTTCGCTTGCTATTGTTGTGCAGAGCTTCGGCAATCAATTCCTTTCCCGTTCCGCTTTCGCCAAGAATAAGTACCTGAGCATCGGTTTTACATACTCTGCCTACGGTTTCCAGAATTGGGGTGATTTGCGGACTGCTTCCAACAATATTTTTAAAATTGAATTTTCGGTCAAGTTCCTGCCTTTTAATTCCTTTTTCAGGCTTGTATTCTTTATTTAATTCAATGGCAATATTTATGGTTTGCAATAGCGATTTATTATCCCATGGTTTGGTAATAAAATCGAATGCCCCTTTTTTCATCCCTTCAACAGCCAACGAAATAGAACCCCAGGCGGTAATCAAAAGCACCGGGACTTTTGGTATCAATTGTTTTAAACGAAGTAGAAATGACATGCCTTCACGACCGGTTGTGCTATTGCTGAAATTCAGATCGAGTATAACTAATTCAGGCTTTTGTTCCTGAATAACCAACTCTGCTTCTTTAGGATTGGAAGCACAAACATGCAAAAAGCCTGATTGCTTAAGCAACAGGCTAATTGAGGTTAGTACGGCATTATCGTCGTCGATTATCAGAATCATAGTTCAATTTTTTGTAAAGATAAGTAAATTGATATTTGTAGTGTTTGTTTACACGGATAACAATCTCACCTTCTCTAATTTACCTGCATCCCATCAAAAAGATGAATAACGCGGCTTGTTTTTTTTGTTAAGCGTTCATCATGTGTAACCATAATTACAGTTGTTTTTTCATTCTTATTCAGGTTCTCCAGAATCTCCATAATTTCTGTGCCCATTTTACTATCAAGGTTTCCGGTGGGTTCATCAGCAAGTATAATGTCGGGTTGCCCAACTATTGCACGGGCAATGGCAACACGCTGTTTTTGTCCGCCCGAAAGTTGTCCGGGATAGTGACCAATTCTATTTGAGAGCCCAACTTTTTCCAACGCTTCTTTTGCCCTTCTTTTGCGCTCTTTACCCGAAATCCCACTTCTGTAAAGTAAGGGTAACTCTACATTATCCAAAACGGGTAAATCGTTTATCAGGTGAAAGCTTTGAAAAATAAAACCCAATTTGTGGTTTCGGAACTTGGCCAGTTTTTTATCTCCCCAGCCATCAATGCTATTTTCATCTATTGTAATTGAACCATTTGTGGGGATATCCAATAAGCCAATCATATTTAGCAGGGTGCTTTTTCCACAGCCCGAAGGCCCCATTATCGATACAAATTCACCTTTGCTTATGGAAAGGTTGATGTTGTTTAATGCAACCGTTTCAATTTCGTCGGTTTGATAAACTTTTTCGAGATTTTTTAGTGTAATCATTTTGTATAATTTTTTATTGATTTTAATTTTGTAATTACAGAGGCTGAGCTTGTCGAAGCTTATTCTTCGTGTAAAGCCATTGCAGGTTGAATTTTAGCAGCATACCTGCTTGGGATAAAGCTTGCAATAAATACCAAAAGATAAATTGTTAAGGCAGAAAGAAATATTGCACCTAAGTAAACGCTCAAACTTATATCGAAAACCTTCAATATTGGAAACTGAATTGCAACAATTAAAGCAGGTATAATCCCCAATGTTGTAATCATCAACATTTCGCCAATAAACTGTTGGTATATTTTTAGAGCGGGTGCGCCAACCGAACGGCGTAATCCGATTTCGGGTTTACGCCTGCTAATGTTATATAACAAAGTGCCAAACATGCCTAAAATGATATTAATAACCAGAAATATACAAATGGAAAGAAGAACTAAAATGGGTATCAATTTTCGTTTAAAATTGTTGCGTTTATAAACATCCAAATGTTTTACGTTAATTGTCCACGATTTTGCTGTCAAGGTAAGTGTATTTACAAGCTGCTCTTCTATTTCTTTTCCCACGCCGGATTCTGTTCTTACAAGTAACCTATTCGAAACTTCTTGTGGTTTCAATAGACTAAAAAAAGTTACTTCAGCTGTAGAAAGTTCACCTTTTGTTTTATAGTTTTCTACATATCCCACTATCCTGTATTTGTCATCATTATAGCCCGACGTCATTTTTTTACCGACTGCACTTTCATCGGGGAAAAACAGCTCTTTAAATTGTCGGTTTACAACAATGGGAGTTTCTTCCTGTCCTACATCTACCCTGCCGTACCATCGCCCTTTTGAAATATTTATTTTTAATACTTTTATAAAATCTTCATCGGTTCGAACCACATGAATATTGTGATGTTGAACCTCTTTGTATTTCATCGATGTACTCTGTGTCATCATTGCATAAGGTACATTCCTGCTACAATTCGAAACTGCACTTACTCCCTGTAATGCCAAGAGGTTCTTTTTTAATAAATCCATTACCTCTCTGATGGAATTACCTGATTCGTAATCTTTATTATCAAAAAGCATCTCGGCAAGCCACACATCATTTCCATCGAATCCTTTAGTTTCGATGTATTGCGTATAGCTTTTCACAATTACAGTTAATAGTGCAAACAGTAGAAGAAACGAGATAAACATTTCAATTATCATAAGAGAAGTATGCCTCTTTCGTTTCCATATTAATTTTAAAATTGATTTTATCATGATTCTCCGTTTTTTAAAGATTCAACAATTTGCAAACGAGACATTCGATAGGCAGGCATCACTCCCGCAATAAACCCAAAAAGGAAACAAAAGACTATCCCCATAAACAGAATTCTATAATTTAACAGTAACCCTTCGGATGGAACGATTCCTTGAGTTTGAAGTATTTTAAGTATTATATAAGAAAGGATAAAGGCCATAACACCACCCATTAATGTTAGAACTAAATTCTCTATAATAAACTGCCATATTAATGTTCCCTTTCTTGCGCCAAACGATTTTCTAATTCCTATTTCAGCCAGGCGTTCGTTTATTCGATTTACATTAAGGTTAATAAGATTGAGCGATGGAATAAGAATAATTATAAAAATTATCACGAATATGACAGCATAGAAAATCTGCGGCTCAACAGGAGAAAAACTGATAAAACGTGCCAAAAAAGTTTTAGCCCCCATCTTAACATAATTTCTATAATTTAATGGCATCTCTGTTTCTTCAAACGTTTTTAGCGATTTTTCCAACTCATTGTTAAGTGCCTTAATATCTGTTCTTTTATCTAGTAAGAACATAGCCTCATAGTCACCATGCAGTCTTTTGTCGAAAATGCTTTCTTGAGTAGTAGTAATGGGGCAATATACATTTGCATAAGCATCAATACTTGTTATCGGTACATTTTTTACGACTCCAATAACTTTAAAATTTTCATCGTCAATAACAAGTGTTTTACCAATAGCTGCTTGTGTATCGCCAAATATATCACGGGCAAGCGATTCTGCCATTACCGTAACTTTGTCCATATTATCTGTTTCTTTTTTATTAAAAGGCCTTCCGGACATAAAGTTAAAATCAAGAATATCCCAGAACTTTTCATCGGAATATTTTATTCTTAACTCAAACTTTTTGGAATTGATAAAAACAGTTAATTCGCGCGGAAATATGTTATAAAATGAGATAGTCTTTGGTACTTTTAAATTGCTACAACATTTATCTAAAAAATAGTAACTGCACATTGAGCTGCTATAGCTGTTGTCTTTTTCGCCAGGTGGTTTTTTCCACGATTGTAGCAAAGATGAATAAACAATTTTATCTTGATTATAGGCCAGATAGTTTGATTTGGTAAAATAATCGTAAAACGAAGCTCCTACAATTAGGATTGTAAGTGTCAGGCTAATGCCAAACAAACTGATAAAGGTAAACAGCTTGTTTCGCATGAGTACTTTCCAGGTAATTTTTAAATAGTTTCTGAACATAGTTTTCTTATTTATTGTTAATCACGTTGTGTTTTTCATTCATTTGTAGCAATCTGTCTATTGTTTTCAAAATCATACAAAGTCAATATTCGTATTGAATAGTAGGTTGTCCAATAGTCGCGCAAGGCAGAAATATAATCTTGTTTTGCCCGGTCTTTTTGTTCCAGCGCAATGTTGTATTCGGTTAGGCTGATGTCTTCAGCTACATATCTTTTATGGGCAATTTCGAACCGCTCGGCAGCCGTTTTGTCCGCTTCATTGGTATATTCGATTAGGTTTTTCAACATCCTGAAATATTCGATTTCGGAAATTATTTCTTCCCTAAAATTAACCTCTTCCTGTTGAACGGTATATTCTACCAGTTTTAAATTGGCATAGGCAGTTTTTCTCCTCGCTTTTGCCCGACCCCAATCTATAATTGGAACTGTAAAACCAAAATTTAGCGATTTCATTGTTTGGGGATTATCATAAATATCGTGCAATTTTTCGGCAACATTGGTTGTTCCGTAACTCATAACAAGACTTGCATTTAACCCACTTTCGCGTTTTGCCCTTTCCAATTCCTCTCTTGCTTCCAGTATCGCACGTTTAAACTCAACTGATCGTCGGCTGTTTTCCATGGCTTTTACTATGGCAATAGTTTCATCAATTATAAATTCTGCTGTGTTATCTGGCAACGAAAGTGTTGATGTCTCAATGTCGTAAATTCCAGTGTAGCTACTTAGTGCCAGTTGTGCTGTTTCTTGATAAAGATTTGCCTGTGATAACGATTTTTGTGCTGATACAAAGCCAAACTTCAACTGCAATAATTCGTTTTTTGAAATTTTTCCCATCTTAAATTTTTCCTTGCCTATTACGTAAAGTGAGCTCGCATTGTTTACATTAGTTTTGGCAATACCGTTGCTAATTTGTGCAATAAGCAGATTGAAATATTTGTATGTTGTATTGTATGCAATCTTCTCAAGGTCTTCGATATATTTTTTTAATGACTCGTCATATTTAAGGGGTTCAATGCGGTTCATCCATTTCAGGTTGTTAAAAGCGAAAAGTGGCTGCTCTAATCCGAAATAGTAGGGTGAACTACTGTAACTGTGATAATCTTTGTTGAAATCGTCAATTCGGCTTAAATTGGTACTTACAAATAACTTACCCCCGGTTAAACCAATATTTTGTTCCAACGAAAGGTTCAATTGAGTGAGGCTCCGGTTCACACTTTGGTAAACAATACTGCCATCTTCCTGCATAACCGGAATATTATTGTTTTGGTAAGAGGGTAGTGTTGAGTTTAAAACCAGTTGCGGTTTGTAGTTCGATTTATAGGTTTTCCACTGCCAGTATTTGTTCTCTTTCGAAGTTTTGTTTTTCATGGCTTCGGGAGAGAAGTTTTGAGCGTATTCCAGTACTTCGTTTAGTGTGTAAGTTTGTGCCTGAACTGGTTTTGGCAGAATAAAGACAAAAACATTGCACAACAAAAAAAGCATGAAACGATTGGATTTTATATTGCAAAATAGAAAAGTCATACAATCACTTATTTTTAATACTTAACTCTTCAAATCTTTCAAAATCAGACATATCCGAGATTACAACCTCTTCACCAGCCAACAAACCCCTGATTATTTCCACACTATTAAAATTGCTTACTCCAAATTCCACCTCTTTTTTAATCAGCTTCTCATCTTCTACAACAAACACTTCCTGTTTTGTGCCACCCCTATAAAACGAACCGTTTTTAATTAGGATAGCATCTTCTTTAAAGGAGGTAACCACAAACAAATCAACTTTAAGGTTTGGTCGTAATTGAGGATGATTTCTTTCATCGAGCCATGCTTTGAATTGTATTGTATTGGCTTCCACCGAGGGCGAAATATTAACCACTTTTCCTGTAATTTCAGTATTTTCGTCAAGGCGTATTAATATCTCTTTTCCGTTTGAAAGTTTGGTGGCATGCATTTCAGATATTACACCTTCTATACAAAAACTTTCCAGGTTTGCAATTTTAACCAGTTCCTCACCGGCTGCTACTGTCTTTCCAATTTCGCTGTTAATGCTGGTTATTACACCTTTTTTGTCGGCTGTGATTGTTGCCCGGTCAAGTTTCTCCTGTAATTCCCGCACATTTTTTCGTCCAATGCTGATTTCGTAATTTAAACCATACATATCAGCATCCACAGCTTTTTCTTTGTTGGCGATGGTTTGTTCAATCTGCTGAAGTTCTAGTTTTGCAATCCTGAAATTGAGTTCAGCTTTTTCAACTTTTTCTTTTGTCCCACCACCAATTTCGTTCAGGTACTTTTCTTCTTTTACTTCTGCCTCCATATTTTCGACATAAAGTTTTTTTACCTCGTGTTGCGTTTTAAGGTCAATAAGGCTTTTCTCCAATTGAAGTTTAAGCTTGTTTACATTGTTCTTTTTCATTGCCAGCTCGTCCTTCATTTTTTCCAATGAAAGAATCGCACTACGGGTATCTAACAACAAAATAGTATCACCAGCATTTATCTCATCGCCAGTGTTGTGTACAATTTTTATTATTCTTGAAGGAATTGGGCTGGAAATTATTTCCTCAAACTCCGGCACTACCGTCCCCGATGCTGAAACAGTTGCCTGAATATTGCCTTTTACTGTTCGTTCAGTATAAAACTCATCGGTATCAATTGTAGGTCTAATAACTTTTCGGAGGATAATTAACAAAGCAAGGACAATTAGAGTTGAAATAACTACCCGAATTATTATTTTGTTTTTGCGTTTTCTTTTCACCGCATCTGATAAAGCTCTGTCCATAAATTTTTAATATTTTAGAAAACGCTAAGCCAAAAAGTGTGCCATTTTTATATGCCTTATAATCAGTCGTATAGCATTTATAAAGTACCGTGAAAAGTGTTTGAAATTGGACACTATGTTCGGTTTGAAACAGTTTGAAAAATGGAGGTTGTTTTAAATAGATTATTTTGCTTTTGCATCTAAGATTAAGGAAAACCAAATTTCTCCAACACCTTCCCTTCGATTTCAGGCACATTTGGCATTCGCACGAGGCTTACCCTCAATCCAAAAATGTCAAAAGAGCCTTCAAACCCGTCCCACACCTCCACCCTGACTGAGTAATATTGCAGTAAAATAAAAACATTTGATTCATGGAAAGAAACAGCCAGCATATAACACCTTGTACAAAATAATTATTGCTATTCTTTTTGGAGTAGGCACTGCAATTATCATAAACATTATTGCTAAGTTTCTTCGAAAAACAAATGAGGGTCAATGGTTTGTCATTTTGTTTGCACTAATTATTTTATGTGTTGGTATTTCTAAGTTATTGCGTGTGGATGAATTGTTGTCGTGCATGACAATGGGAGTGGTTGTTGTGAACAAATGCAAGCAGCAGAAATTAATATTCCGCTTACTGGCACGCTATACTGAAGAGTTGATTTTTCTTTTCTTTTTCCTGTTAAGCGGCTTACATTTAGATATATCAACAATGCCTCATGCGACTGCTTTGATAGCCATATTTGTTTTATTGCGCATTATGGGCAAGTATATTGGGGCCAACATTGGTGCACGAATAGTAAATGCCGACCGTTTAATACAAAAGCATACTGCCGGAGGACTGCTTCCCCAAGCCGGTATTGTGATTGGTCTTGCTTTGAGTATTTATCAAAAAGAGGAATTTAAGGAAATTTCAGAAATACTACTTACAACGATTATGGGAGCTACAATTATTAATGAATTGATTGGCCCAATTGCAGCTAAATATTCATTAAAGAAATCAGGAGAAATAAAAAACACCGGGCACAGTTGAGTAAGATAGGGGAGTTTCATCCCTAACTTCCCCCCCCTCAGGCTCGTGCGCGATTGTATCGCTTCCCTTCACTGCCAAATCTCCCAAACATCCCTATTTACATCATTCCCTTAAACAAGCTTTTTCCTTTCACCTTAGAAATGTTGACCATTCATTTTCGAAGTATCTCCTTAGCACACCAGTAGCCGCTTAAAATGGCTCCGGTGAATCCATGACCGGGCTCAGTCCAGGCTGAAGCAAAAAACAGATTGGGGATTGGCGATTTTATTTTAACACGCTTTCTGCCTGCCTGATTAGGAATTTGGGCATAACCGTAGGCAGTGCCCTCCGGATTTAACGTATAGCGTCTGATTGTTGCTGGCGTACCTACTTCGTAATACTCTATTTGATCTTTAATACCGGGTATATGTTTCTCTAATCGCTCGATCAGAGTTTGTGCTACCTCCTCTTTTCGCTTGTTATAACTATCTTTTGGCAAGTTATCCCAATCAGAGATATAATCCAGAGCAGAAAACACTCCAACACTTTTACCCTCCGGTGCCAGGCCTGAATCGATCTGACTGTAATCAACAAATATGCATACTCGTTTTGAAAAATCTGCATGATGATACTCCACTAACTCTTTCTGACTTGATATACATCCATCAAAAAATATCGTAGAGTAGCTTTTGTTGCCCAATTCTTTCGGAGGCTTTTTAAAACCTAAGTAGACTGAAAGTATGGATGGGGCAATTTCAGGAGTCCCTACAAAATTCGTAAGCCTGGATTGCACATCTGAATCTTTAATAAGCTCTTTCATAACATTAGGAATTGCCGCATTAGCAACTATACATTTCCCAAAGGCTGTTTGCTGTTCACTTTTAGTTGAAGATTTTTTACTGTACTTCACTCCTGTTGCAACTCCATTTTCAATAATTATCTCATCAACCAAATGCCTGTATATAATCTCTCCATTATTTTCCTCAATTACTGAAGCCAGATAATCCGATAGTATTTGCGAGCCTCCTTTAATAAAGTAACCACCCCTGAAAAAGCTTCCCTGTGCGATAGAATAATACAAAAGCGACATAGTATACGGATTATTATGGTAGTAACCCAAATTGGCTAACAGCACTAATTTTAGATCCTCATCATCGAATAGATCGTCAAAAAACCGCCCAACAGTTGTGTTTTCATAAACCATTAGATTTGGTGCATACAAAGGGAAGAAAGGCATTGATAATAACATTTTCCATTTTTGACGGGGCACTCTAAAAACTTCTTTTCGCAATGCAATTATGATTTTGAAAAACTTAAGAATGCTTTTCTTTTCTTTGGGGAAGCGTTCTGTAAGAACTCGGATAGCTTGTTCGCAATCATCCGGAATAGTCATATCAACTCCCGGTTTTACAAAACGATAAAATTCAGGGATCCGCTTAAACTCCATATTATCCAGCACGCCGAGCTCTTTAAATATTTTAAGTTTTGGATCACCATCATCCAGCCCATCAATCATGTGAAGACCAACTTCGATTTTAAGATCTTTATGTTTGAAAGTAGTTGCACATCCGCCGGGAACATTGTGTTGTTCGATGAGCAGCACTTTTTTCCCTTCTTTAGCTAATTTGGCGCCTGCAGTAAGACCGCCCAATCCGCCACCAATAATGATTACATCGTAGTTCATGTTACTATCTTTTATATAATTTGTGGTGTAATACGTGTTTTGCCGTTTATTATTTTCATGATTTGTCTTTCTGCTTATTTATCCTCAATGTCAGATAAATATCTAATTTTCAAATGACGACGAAATTTCCCTGTCTCCTCTAATATTTTCTGTGAATCTTTCATATATACTCCAAAACCCAATTCAAAAGAGATATGGATTTTTACATCTAACATATCATTCTACTGCCACAATCAGCATTATACTAAATATACAGCATTTTATACGAAAAGTCAATACAATAAAATTTGTAGCTATCCTTACGCTCCGGGTGACTACTCTTTACCTGATAACAGTAATCCGGTGAGTAAGAAGATATGCAGGCAGAAAGCTGAAAATTCTTAAAAACTACATGATGCAAGGGGGTTATCCAATAAAAAATCCATTAGATAATTTCGAGTTTAAGAAATAATTAATAGTTTTGATATATGCAAAATAAACGGAGTGAATTCGGTTTATACATACGTTATGGGCATTTAAAAAAGACACGATGAACAAAATATTTACAATCATATTAATAAGTTTTTTTTCAGGACTGACAAGTTTGTTTGGACAGACTGTAAATGATAGTATTTATAAAAGTTGGTGGACAAACATAGACAATTCAATTTTTCAATCAATTAATACTGGACAATTTAAAGGAACAACAACAGGCTATGTTCAACTTAAAAACAAACAGGACACTTTAGTTCTTGATTTTCTATCTTCTGAGACAACTTTAACGATTAATAAAATTGAAGAGCCTGTCTACGATGACAACACGAAAACATATGTGACCAAAACTACAAGTGGAAAGACAACTTTAAAGTATGAAACTTTTATGCTTGCTAATATTTTGACTGTTATTTTGAATGGCGAATATTACAGTATTGGAGTTTTTGACGGAGCATCTGACATGCCTATTTCGGGACTGACATTTAATTATTGTCATGAAAACAATACTGAATATTTAACATTATTTGTTTCAAAACCTTTGCAGTTAACTACAACGAGACACTTAATGAAAATTAAAAACATTTACTACCGAGAGGCTGAAAAAATGGCAAAGACAATTACTTTACTTTCTGGTTCGACACTTGTTTTGATAGTAAAAAAATGATACCTAATTATGAGCAAAACGGTTTTTGAAATACATGATAATGAAAGAAAAACGCCCTATAACAATGTATATAAAAAATAAGCGAGATAGTAGTAGCATCAAGGCTTGTAGTCCGCTTGAACTTTCTTGTAAGTTGAAAAATTTGTGCTTCGAAATCGCTTACTTTTCATATTCAAATCGTTGAAAAACAGACTAAGAAATATAGTCATTAATGAAAAAAATATTTAAAATGATTGGATTATTTATTGTTGGTATAATTATCTTAATAGTAATTGTGTCAACTCTTTTCTTAAATCTTAGTCCTCAGTTTGGAAAAAGTGCCACCAAACAGCAAAAAGAATTTTATGCTCTATCTGAAAATTTTCATAATGGAAAATTCACAAATCAACATTTAAGCCCAATGAATGTTAATTCTGTGAAATTAATTAAAAAATTGACAAAAAAGGCACCAAATCGAAATCCAATTAAAGATGTTCTAGTTCAGAAAATTGATTCGTTAAATATTGAAAATCACAATAATGAAATTACGCAACTAACATGGTTTGGGCATTCATCATTCCTATTAGAAATGAATGGAAAGAAAATTCTTATTGACCCAATGTTAAGCAAAACACCTTCGCCAATATCATTTCTTGGTGCAAAAAGATATTCAAACGCCATCCCTATTGAAGTAGAAAAATTACCCTTTATAGATGCCGTTATTTTATCTCACGACCATTATGACCATTTAGACTATGAAACAATTAAAAAATTAAAAGGAAAAGTTGGTCGATATTTTACCCCGTTAGGACTTGGCAACCATTTAATAGAATGGGGCGTAGCAAAAGAAAACATAAATGAATTGAATTGGTGGGATAGTATTGAATTTGATGGCATTAATTTAGTTTGTACTCCTGCGAGACATTTTTCAGGTAGAGGTTTATTCGACCGAGCAACGACCCTTTGGTGTTCTTGGGTAATTACAGGGAAAAAAGACAATATCTTTTTTAGTGGAGATAGTGGCTATGATACACACTTCAAGGAAATTGGAGAAAAATATGGCCCATTTGATATTTCTTTAATGGAATGTGGGCAATATAATGAGGACTGGAAACTACTTCATATGATGCCGGAAGAAACCGTTCAAGCATCATTGGATTTAAAAAGCAAACTGACCTTACCAATACATTGGGGTGGATTTACTTTGGCGTTTCACGATTGGACAGACCCAATTGAACGAATACTAAATAAAGCCAATGAATTAAATATGCCTGTAACAACACCTAAAATTGGGGAACGAGTAATAGTTGGAGATACAAAATATCCAACAGAAAAATGGTGGGTAGATTACACATTGGAAAAGTAAAACAAATATCAATAAGGCTAAGTCAAAATTATAGTGTAAAGTCTAATCTTTAACTTTTGTAAGCGATGTGCCTTAACAAACATACTGTGTCGTCCTAAAAAATGTATCCACAAAACAAAATTTCCTATTTAGTAAATTATATTTCTAAATTTACATTTTTGGACACACGTAATAGAAAATGATGATAGAATCAAATCCAAATTTGAATAAAAATGTTTTATTGGCTGTTACAATGTCTTCCAATTTCCTTAATCCGTTAATGGGAGCTGCCGTAAATGTAGCTTTACCAAAAATTGGGGAAGAATTTTCAATGTCTGCAGTGGGTTTAAGTTGGGTTAGTATGTCATTTTTATTAGCTTCGTCTGTCTTTTTAGTTCCTTTTGGTAAAATAAGCGACAGTTGGGGACGTATGAAAATGTTCTTGTACAGCAATATATTATTTGCATTATCAACTTTATTTTGTGCCTTTTCTTTTTCTTCCGAGATGTTAATAATCGGTCGTTTATTTCAGGGAATTGCTGCTGCAGGGATATTTGCTACGAGTATGGCTATTGTAATCTCTGCTTTCGAACCGCATGAAAGAGGCAAAATGATTGGATTAAATGTTATGGCAGTTTACGTAGGTTTGTCCATCGCTCCGGTTTTGGGCGGTATTTTAACAGGTTCCTGGGGATGGCGTTCATTGTTCTTTATCAATGCCGGAGCAGTTTTATTAATAATACTTGCAATAATTACAAAAGTTAAAGTTGAATGGGCAGTTCCAAGCAATGCGAAATTTGATATTAGGGGAACTTTAATCTATATGGTTTCCATTTCCGGATTGATGTACGGTTTTTCGCATTTACCAAAAACTGAAGCTCTCTTATTAACTTTATCGGGTATTGTAGGTATAATTGTTTTTGCTAAATACGAGTTAAAACACCCGAATCCGGTCTTTGAAATGCAGTTGTTTTTAAAGAACAAGTTGTTTGCATTTTCAAATCTATCAGCTTTTATAAACTATGCAGCCACATTTGCCATAACATTCGTTTTTAGTTTGTATTTACAATTTGTTAAAGGCTTATCGCCTAAAGAGGCTGGTTTAGTTTTGATTGCACAACCTGTAGTAATGGCTATTGTTGCATCATTCTCAGGAAAATTGTCTGATACAAAAGACCCTGGAGTTCTTGCATCCATAGGAATGGGCATAAGTGCGGCAGGGCTTTTAATGCTTACCTTTATAAGCAAAGAAACTCACTATACATATATTATTGTTGCTTTATTGGTTTTAGGATTTGGTTTTGGAATGTTTTCATCACCGAATACAAATTCGGTAATGAGTTCGGTAGAAAAACGTTTTTTAGGACTTGCATCGGCAACAGTTTCAACAATGCGAACAACAGGAATGATGTTCAGTATGGCTGTTGCAGCCCTTTCGGTGCATGTATTTTTGGGAGATGCTAAAATCGATGCCGGCAATCTGGATTCATTTATGTTAAGCATGAAAGCCGTTATCGTTACCTTTACATTTTTGTGTGTAATTGGAATTTTCACTTCTCTTGTAGGCAGACAGAAGGTTATTGATAAATAAGGTTTCTTTGATGAAAAGAATATTAGAGATAAACAAATATCAATAAGGCTAAGCCAAAATATAGTGTAAAGTCTAATCTTTAATTTTTGCAAGCGATGTGCCTTAACAAACAATTTATGGAGAAGCTGTTATAAAGAGAGTTATTTGTATTTTGACATAAAATCACTATCTTTGATACTATCATATGATAGTATCAACCATTTATTAAATGAAACCACCTTATAACATAACAGGAAAGATTTTAAAATTAGTTGCTTCAATTTCAGAGAAGATTGGGGAGGCAAATTCTGCACACCTAAGTAAACCTCCGACTGAACTAAGAAAAAAAAATAGAATCAAAACGATTCACTCCTCGTTGGAAATAGAAGGGAACACATTAACGATTGAACAAATTACTGCAATAGTTGATAATAAACGAATTATTGGTCCTAAGAAAGATATTATGGAAGTTAGGAATGCTATAGCCGTTTATGACTATTTGGACAAAATGAATCCATTTAGTTTTGATTCATTTTGTAATGCACATGGAATGCTAATGAATGGACTTATTGAGTCAGCTGGTATACTAAGAAGCAAATCTGTTGGAATAGTTAAAGGTTCAGACGTTGCTCATATCGCTCCACAAAGTGAAATGCTCAAACCCTTAATGAATGATTTATTTAATTACCTGAAGAATGACGAAGATTTAATATTAATCAAGAGTTGTGTATTTCATTATGAAATGGAATTTATTCATCCTTTCATTGATGGGAATGGCCGAATGGGACGATTATGGCAAACTCTAATTTTAAAAGACACTTCTCCTGTATTCGAATATTTACCAATAGAAACATTAATAAAAGAACGTCAAGAAAACTACTACGAAGCACTTGGAAAATCTGATAATACAGGAGAATCAACCGTATTTATAGAATTTATGCTTGAAATCATTCTTGAATCACTGGAAGAATTACTAAACATTCAGAATGTAAGTCTATCGAATATTGACAGAATTAACCTATTTAAATCATTTATTAAAGGTGACTATTTTACACGTAAAGAATACTTGAAGAATTTTAGAGAGATATCGTCAGCTACAGCAAGTCGAGATTTAAAGTATGCAGTAGATAATGGATTGATTGAGAAAATTGGAGATAAAAATACAACACGATATAAGTACAAATAAAAACAAAGCCTATTCACACGAACTTTTATTGAGAAATGAAAACTTTTATAATAATTGCCGCTTTTGGCCTGATGCTATTTATATCCTGTAAACAAAAATCTACAAAAATTATTGAAATCAGAGGTATTTATGGAAATCCCAAACCTTTCTGGGATAAGGAATTAAATCTCCATAATCTAGGGGTTAATGCTATTTTTGTCCACAGTGGATCCATCAACCATGAAATGATTAACAGGGCAAGATCTGAGGGATTAATGGTATTTGCTGAATTTGCTACCCTGAATGGCAAAAATTATGTGAATCTACACCCTGAAGCCCATGCCATCAATGAAAAAGGTAAAAAAGTGCAAGCTGCATCCTGGTTTATGGGCGTTTGTCCTACCGAACCAGGCTTCCGGAAGTATCGTTTTGATCAGTTAAGGGATTTGTTGCTGGAATATGACCTGGACGGGATCTGGATGGATTATTTGCATTGGCACGCTCAGTTTGAAGAGCCAGAGCCGATATTGCCTGAAACCTGTTTTTGTGATCATTGTCTCGATGTTTTTTCAAAAGATTCCGGGATAGAAATTCCTGAGGGAAGTACCTCGGAAAAGGCACTATGGATACTATATAACCAGAATACATCATGGCGTAAATGGCGATGTAAGGTGATTTATGACTGGACTGATGAAATGAAAAAAATCATCAAAGAAATAAAACCAAAAGCACTTCTTGGACTTTATCATTGTCCTTGGGATGACCTGGAATTTGATGGAGCCAGGAGTCGGATTCTGGGGTTGGACTATGACCTATTGAAAGAAACTGTTGATGTATTTTCTCCTATGGTTTATCATGCAAGAATGGGAAGAAATCCCGATTGGGTCAAAAAGAATATACAGTGGTTTAGTAAGCGATTAGATATAAAAGCGGGTTCTTATCCAAAATTATGGCCAATTGTACAGGCATATAATAATCCGGGTATAATTTCCAATGAAGAATTTGAGACTGTACTGAAGGGTGGAATGGCAGGAGAATCCAGCGGAGTAATGATGTTTACAACTTATGCAGTAGCTAAGGATGAAGGTAAAACTGAAGTGATGAAATGCATCTATACCAAACTAGAGGAAAAAGGGGGTAACTAGTGCACCAATCAGATTTAAATAAAGCTTTAAAAAATTGGCTCTATGTCATTTATGCTGGTACAATGATTTCCGGTTATAATATTGTTAGTAATTGTTATTGGGGAGTTAGAGTTACCGCGGACCCGAATTCCACCGGAAAAATTTCCTTTGCCATTCCGGATAGTGAATCCTGAAAGTTCCAGACAGTAGTCTATCCAAAATACCTGACCTTGGGCATCACCATCAACAATGGTTGAATCAATAAAGGTGGTATCCCCGGTTGTCAGAAAATAAGAACCGACGATAATATTCTTCTCAATATAAATATCATGTTCATAATAAATTCCCGGTGCTACCAGTACCGTGTCTCCAGAGTTGGCTAAAGCAATACCACCTTTAATACTAGTTGTATCGCCGGGCACATTGATAATGGTTGCATACGATTGTGAAACAACAACCATCATGAAGTACAGGGCGAACAGTCGTAAATTCTTCATGATTTCCTCCTGAATTGATTGTTTAATCATTTAATTGCAAATATTACCCGGCGTTCATTATCAGCGTACTATTAATACGAAGTGCATAAAAACATTGAAAGATGACCTCCACACCAGAATAGATTTTTAACGCTAAGTTAGCAACTATCGTAATCTCACCTTGAATTAAATAAGATGATCCGGAGAATGTCCAGTTGCCGATAACAATTGTTCGTTGTATATTTCAATCTATTTTTATTTATACAAAGTATTCACGGGCATATAACGCTCCGGGATGAGCTGCAGACCCCCAAATGTCGAGAATTTAAAACTTTACGTAAAACCGCTCGCTTCTTCCTGTCAGCTCCATCCCGTTTGTTGAGCCGCCCTTTGATCTTAGTGTGTTGAACGTCGACTCTGGTAACCACTACTTTTTACTATTCGTGCTTGAACATTGGCTAAATACGATTGATGAAGTTACTTTCCCGGCCGAATAGGCGCAGGAACGACTGGCGACGGACCCCAGACTTCGATATTGACGTTGAGAGCCAGCGTGTGAAGTTCAGCCAGCACTTTTTGCATATCCTCATCACTTTGCCAGGCTGCCCAAGCCGCCATATCAGCGAACTCATAGGTGGTTATAATTTGTGAAGTGCCGGTGGCTGGACGGTATGCCCTAAACTCAACTACACCCGGCACCGCTAGGGTGCGCTTTATTGAACTTTCTGTCCATTTCAAATAGGCTTCTGCTTTATCTGGGTGAATGTTCCATTTCATGACTTGAAGTACCATAGTAATTCTCCTTTCTATTTTTATTTCTTTATGAATACGACCACTGCAGGACGATCCAACATATTATTCTACTGCCAATAGCGGCATTACACAAAATATACAACATATTATACCAAAAGTCAATACCAACAAATACGTGTGTTTTTCAAACACCCAAATTTGGGTATTACTAAGTCGGGGTTTCACACATTCATGCAATTCACTCCGTTTTTGCATGAATAATGCAGGTTAACATCCAGGCAGCAAAAACATTTATGACTCTTCTGGGTAATACAATGCAAAAAGGCGATAGTCTTTTACTAAGGATGGATATGGTGAAAGACATCTCCGTATTGGAAAAACTAATTGATTACCTTTCAACCTGCATTATCTGAAACAACAATAAACATTAAGCTATAAAATCTTCAGAAACATCAAGCAGGCGCGATACATCTGCAATCTTATCAGCAACAGCAAACTCCTTCACACAACTTACTGTACAATCGTTACAATCGGCACAAGCGTTACCATGCAAATCCAGTGAAACCAACAGATACTGAGCCTTCTTAACCTCTCTATATCCATAAGTGTACATATAAGCCCTCATCAGTTCAGGTATGGGAAGACTCTTTTTACACTGCGGAACACAGGCACTACAGGCATTGCAATACATTCCCTGCTCATTAGATGCAGCCAGCAGATCATCCTTCTCTCCGGAACTCATTTTAATATCCATCATCACCTCAACACACTTCTCAAGCTGATCGAAACTGGTAAAGCCGGGAATCAGGGTGTGAATATCAGGATTCTGCAGAGCCCATCTCAAAGCAGCCTTTGCATTAACAGGTTTCTGTTTCTCTTTATCCAGAAATCCACCTGCAAGATTTTTCATTCCTATGATTCCCATACCTGCATCTGCAGCCTCTTTTATTGCTTTATTTAACTCGGGAATATGATCTTGCTTAAAATTGTATGCTACCAGCATAATTTCATAAACACCACTCTCAATAGCAGCTCTTATTACTTCAGGTTCATTTTTATGGGTGGATACACCAAGATGTTTTGCTCTACCGGATGCTTTAATCTTTTTCATTGCACTAAGAACCGGCTCATATAGTACCGCTTCTCTTTTGCTTACAGCATGATGATATAAAATATCCACATAGTCGAGACCGAGACGTTCCATGCTTTCGTCAAATGTTTTCAGAAAATCTTCCTCTGTGGTTTTTTCTGAATACAACCCCGTTTTACGGTCTCCCCCTGAAGGTTTTACTTTGGTTGAAATAACATACGAATCCCTTGGATAATCTTTCAGTAGCTTTCCAAGCATCTCTTCATTACGCCCCTGTTGATAAACATTTGCCGTATCCAGATGAACAATGCCTTTTGCCAGAGCAGCTTTAACCAGACTTGGATTATCAGCACGCATAACACCCATACTAATAACAGGTAATTTTATTCCGGTTTTTCCAAGAGTTCTGTAAATAACATTCTTTGATCTCTTTGTAATCAAATCAAGATTGTCATTCTGTGAATTCAATCCTGTAGCTCTGGCTACAATTCCAGTGGCTCCCAATACTGTTGAAACCAAAAATTTTCTTCTGTTAATAGAATTATCTGACTTCTCCATAATTAAAATTTTCACCCTGACATTAACTGTTTTCTAAAGGTATGAAATAACTATTTAAGAATCAAGATAAATACTGATCTTGGCTAAGACCCGTGTAAGATGAGTAAAAAAAAGCCCCTGTGTCGGGGCTTCTTTTTATTTATATTATTAATATGGCATCACCATAAGTACCAAATCGGTATTTCTCTTTTACTGCTATAGCATAGGCATCCATTACAAAATCATAACCACCAAAGGCAGCCCCCATCATTAACAATGTTGAGTATGGCAGATGAAAATTTGTAATCATTGCATTAGCCACTCTGAACTTAAATGGAGGAAAGATAAACTTATTTGTCCAGCCCTCAAATGGTTTTACATGACCAAAGGTAGAAACCGAGCTTTCCATAGTACGCATAACAGTAGTACCTACTGCGCAAACTCTTTTCTTCATCTCTTTACCTTTGTTAATAATTTTTGTGGCATCTTCAGTAATAAAAATCTGCTCTGAATCCATTTTGTGTTTAGTCAGGTCTTCAACATCAACTGAACGAAAGTTCCCAAGCCCTATATGCAAAGTAACCTCAGCAAAATTAATTCCTTTTATTTCAAGTCTTTTCATCAGTTCCCTACTAAAATGCATTCCTGCTGTAGGAGCAGCCACAGCCCCCTCGTGCTTTGCATAAATGGTCTGGTAACGGTCTCTGTCCTCAGGGACTACTTCTCTATTAATAAACTTAGGCAGAGGCGTTTCACCAAGGTTAAAAAGGATTTTCTTAAACTCTTCATAGGGTCCGTCAAATAAAAAACGTAAAGTTCTTCCTCTTGAAGTTGTATTATCAATAACTTCTGCAACTAAGAGGTCATCCTCTCCAAAATAAAGTTTATTCCCGATACGTATTTTCCGGGCCGGATCCACTAATACATCCCACAAGCGTTGCTCTTTATTCAATTCTCTTAGAAGAAATACCTCAATCTCTGCCCCGGTTTTTTCTTTGTTGCCATATAACCTTGCCGGAAAAACCTTGGTATTATTAAATACCATAACATCATCATTATTAAAATATTTAATGATGTCTTTAAACACTTTGTGTTCTATCTTTTTTGTGTCTCTATGTAACACCATTAACCGTGATTCATCACGGATTTTTGCTGGATGTAAGGCGACAAGCTCTTCCGGTAGTTTATAATTAAACTTGGATAACTTCATAAAAGTAGATTATTTATTAATTGTTTTATTATGAACCGATATCACAAAGGATACCTAATTCGCAGGAATTTCCAAATTGTTGCAAAACTACTCTTTTTTTTTTAAGTTTTTAGTAATCTCTAAGTGTTCCTCATTTTCATTAACAATGATTATGTCTTTTTGTTTTTTATTATCAAAAAAACCCTGTAAAAATACAGGGCTTAATAAAATAATTAATTAAAAACCTACTAGTTTTCCGGTGGTAATAACTCTTTAGTTTTTAATTTTGCCGGCATAAAAATTCCTATTAACCCATTAACTCCCAATGTCATTATTACATTGTACAGGAATGCGAAAAAAGAAAGTACCAGTAAGGCTCCACAAATACCGGCCAGTATCATATAAAGATTATACTCTCCTTCGTAATAGATAGTACGGCGTAACATACCTTTTAATCCGGCCATTCCCATAAAGGCTCCCATGCCGACACCACCAATTATATGTGCCCAGAAATGGAAGTTTGCCAGCTTCTGGCTATACAGCTTTGCTCCGTTAGTTAAAATAGGAAGCAAGAAGTAGATAGCTGCATATAAAGTCATAGTCAATCCTACAAGAATAGCAACGTGTACGTGAGGCCCAATAATCCATTGTGTATTGTGCAAAATACGGTTCAATCCTATATCGGCCTGAATAATACCGGCTGGCACTGCAAGGCCAAATCCCAACAAGCCTCCAAGTAAGAATTTCAGAGGATTGGTCATCTTCAACGGACGAGCACTCCAAAGCGTGATTAATGTGATGAAGAAGGCAAGCCCTTGTGTAATAAGCTCGAAGGCTGTAACAAACTCACCTGACACAATTTTCAGGATAGCAGGTTGTGCCTGATCTGCTAAAAGGTGATGCGACCAAACAGTCCATGAAACAACTAACTCAACCCACAATGCCAAACGAGCCCATTTAGCCATGTATAGGTCTTTCCCGGTAATAAGCATTGCCAGCAAATACCAGGTTCCTGCAACGAATATTAGAACCAGACCATCAGCAATAAGGTCAAGACCCCACCAATACCAGTTCTTGTAAAGAAGAGCATCAACGGCAGTGTCTTTCAAGCTGTAACCAGCTATTTCAGCAACCATATATACAAGAATAAGAACGCCGGTGAAAGTAAGAATAAGTGCATTCAGAGCGGTGTCAACAGTTCCCCTGGCAACCGCTGCAACGGGCAAAGAAACCAGATTCTCTCTACGTTTACTTTTCTTTCTGAAAATACTCTCTTTCCAGGAGAAACCTGTTGCAGACAAAAACATTTGCCATCCGTCAACTTTCTCAGCACCTTCAGGAGTATAACTAATAGTTTTGAAAATATTAACTACAAAAAACAGTGTTCCAACCATAACCAGAGCAATTCCCACAATGAATATTGCTCCACCTACAGGATCAAATTGTGAAAAATCGGCAGGTAGCGGCCAGTACAGGGTGTATAATGGTGAATAGTGAGTAATGAAAGAAGAACCCCAAAAGATGATGGTTCCGATTGTGATCAGAACAAAACTCCAATTACCCAGCTTGATACTCCAAAGAGGTTTCTTCATTAAGAATGGTACCAAAAACAAAAAGGCACCAAAAACAATGGAATAAGAAGACCCGAAAATACCCACCAATGGGTGAGCAGTCATTACTGCAAAAAAGTGTTCAGCATTCATTCCCGGAATAGGAGAAATCTGATACATACGCATGATCATACCTTCAATGGCAGTAAGTCCGTAAAACAAAACACCCATAACTACAAAACGCAAAGCCAGTTTCTGCATGGGCGTAAGGCCGTCGGGCTTAAATATCGCTTGTTCTCCGTTTAAAAATGTATCTTTGAAACTCATAATATTCTTTATTTTTGAGATTAATAATTATTCAGTAATTTCCAAAACGTCTTTCAAAATCATCTGATGGCCTTTGGGTCCTGAATATTCAGTTGAACGAAAAGTATATATGCCAGGATTATGAAATACCCATAACAGGTCATTCCTGTGTCCGGGAACAACTTGCATTTGGGTTACCATGGTATTATCTTCACGGAAAACCCCAAAACCATAGGTTAAATCCTCTGATGTTACATCAAACAGCACCAGATCACCCACTTTAGCAGTAAGCTTCTCTTCCTCCAATATGAACGTATGATCTTTAACGGATATGTTAACAACTTTATCCGGAGTATAATCTCCCCTGTTAAGGTCTATTGGTACCCAGGGAATAGTAGTACTTGTTACAATATGCAACGACACTCCCATAATCGTTAACAAGATTACCAGGACTACGAAGAGTTTATTGCCTAAAACTCTGGCCTTGCCTGTGGAAGTAATTTTAACGGCAAACCAAGCCATGAATAGTAAAACAACAATCGCATAGATAGTGTATGCAATTGTTTGTCCATTTAAAACAACTGATGAATCGACCATAATTAAACATTTTTAGTTAGTAAATTGTGTTGTATAATAAATCTGTGAGATCCTGTTTCTTTTAATTCCGCTAAAGTTGTGTTCTTAAGCATCTCGTTAATCACATCCTGTACAGCCGCCCATTTTTCGTGTAAAGAACATTTACTACCAAAAACACAATTATCAAACCCCAAAAGACATTCATGTTGATTTAGCACTCCTTCTGTTGCCCCTATAATATCCCAAAGAGATATTTCTTTTATCGGTCTGGATATTCGATATCCTCCTCTTTTACCCTGACGACTGACAAGCAAGCCACTTTTTACTAGTCTTGTAAGTTGTTTCCGCAAATAGCGGAAAGGAATTTCTAAACAGCTGGATAACATTTCAGCATTATACAATTTCGTTTCATCTACAGCCATAAAGCTTAATATCCTCAAAGAATACTCAGTGGTTTTACTAAAATTCATAAATGATACCTTTAGGTATTAGTTTAACAAAAAAAACTATAACATTGTTCAAAACAAAAATATCAGGCAATAAATAATCATCTTTGTTTGAACATAATTACATCTAAAATGTTTTCAGTTATATAAGTATATTAAATTGTAAATTATTAAAATTAAATTTGACATCATGAAGAAGATTTTTTTTCTACTTGGGATTATGGCTTTTAGCTTCTCCGCCTTTTCTCAAGTTACAACAGAAGAACTTGAATTGGTAAAATCCATCTTACACTCCGAAAGGAAAGTGTTTTTTGTTCAAAACATGAATTTATCAACCGGGGAGTATGATCGTTTTTGGCCTATTTTTGATAAATATGAGGCTGAAGAGAGTAAGGTACAGGCATCTGCAATTACTGATTACAAGAAAATGGTAAATAAAGGGGATGACTTAACAGCTGAAGAGTTAGACGTTATCAACAAAGACTATTTTAAGCGGCGTAAAAAGATGATTGGCTTACAAAACAAGTACTATAAGATTATTAAAAAGGAGTTTGACACAGGTGCTGCCACACGGTTTTTACAGATAGACCGATTCATTGATACAACTATTAGGGCATCCCTCTTTGCAGAAATGCCCTTGATTGAAAAAAAATAGTTTAAACAAAAAACTCACGGGGTGACTGATGCAATATCAAACAAATCACCCCGTGAATATTTGAGGCACTTTTTACAGGTCTAACTGTTCCAGCCGTTCTATTATCTTTTTCCTGAACATTTCCAACGCATTTTTTCTGGCATCTTTAAGGGCATATTCATAATTTCCCGGTCGCATTCCTCTAATGCCATTAAAACCATCGGAGAAAACTTCTTCATCAGTTTTGGCATTGATAATTGCTATACTAAAATCAGCAAAAACGATAAACAAAGAGTATCCGTTACCCTTTTTCTCTTCTCCGGCAATAAACTCACTTTTCAATTTCACGATAAAATGAGCATCTTCACGATTGTTGGTAAAAGTAAAGAAGCTTTCATTAAGTATAGTCTTGGCTGAATTTAAAAAAGATTTTTGTCCTGATTTCTTTTCAAAAACAACCTCTTCCATTTGCAAGTATGCTTTTGATTTTTGCAATTCCAAAGCTATATATGTTGTCGGCATCATTTTCTCAGGGAAAAATATTTCTGATACTTTTACCGTTTCTGCATTCTGTTCTTTCTCTTTTATCAATGAAAAATCAAAGGAACATTTTATCTCTTGCATTTTCCGTTTCGAAATCAATCTTGATATTACAACTTTTGCTATTCCGGCTTGATCCGTTACTGACTGAGAAGAGAGAACTCCCTCTCCTTTTGAAAATGAAAAATTCAAAGGCAATCCGTCTAATGGCACAACCTCACCATTACTGGAATAAAACGTTGCTTTTACTGCGATAGGCACCTGCTTTTGCTTTGAAAGACTAACAGAATAGGTTTTTTGAACAGGAGTGAGTTCCACCCGGTGAAAGATATCCTGAATTAAACTGTATATCGCTGTTCCCATATTGAATGTTCCGTCAACTGTTCGGTGTGTCAGATCTTCTTCCAAATAATCTTTAATGCTTTTTACTGCTTTGTTTAAATAATTCAATGCCGTAAAAACATCATTCTTTTCAACCGCTTTTTGAGCATCCTTATAATATGAAAAAGCATGTGATTTGGCCATGTCAAGTTTCATCTGCTGCATTCTTCTGTAACGATCTTTCGAAATGCGCACCATCACCCAATACTCTTTTCTGTTCTCCCATGTTTCAACTTCATATCCTTCAATCGTCTCCTCTACCGATGTGCGTATTTCTGCTTCATATTCTTCCCTGAATCCACCTATATCCTCTAATTGGTGCAAAACTGAATTGGAAGATATCTTCACCTTTATCTCTGAGCTCATTTGCTTAAGAGCTTTTGCCCTGGTTGTTTTAACATACGCCCTCTCATCTCCGGTTTTTTTCGACATCGCTATTCCAATATAATATGCAGAATCATTAAGACGCTCTTTTACCCATTTCGGTTTTCTTTTAGCTGATGCACCCTGAGGAATAACAAATGCTATGAGCAAAACGAATAAGCATGCTTTTAGAAAAAACCTTCTCTTATTAAAACTAAGATACATTATCACTTATTTAAATTAACTTTTTAACAATCTGATAAATTATTTCAGGTTCAAAGCCTCTTGACTGAGCAAACCTTATCAATGCTGCTTTTATCTTATATCTGTCTTTCCCTTTTAACTGTTTGTGTTTATTCTCCAACAACACTTGTAGCTTCCCGGCATACTCCTTGTCATCAATCCCTTCAAAGGCTTTTTCGATAGCCACTCCTGTCACATTTTTCTGTTTCAGATTCCATCTAATCTTTACCTTACCCCACCCGTTAAACCGGAACTTATCACGTACATAAAATGCCGTAAATCTCTTTTCATCAATGAATTTTTCATCTACTAAGCGCTCAATAATCGCACCAAACTCTTCCGGATCAACTTCCCACATTTGCAACTTTCGTACAACATCGTTTATACAACGTTCCTGTCGTGAGCAGTAAGCCGCAGCGCGATTTAATGCTTCCTTAGGTTCCATTTTATCTTATATAAATAGTTTTCACATTCTGGAACTCCCTCATCCCAAAATACGAAAGCTCCCTGCCATAACCACTGCCCTTAATGCCACCAAAAGGCAACCTGGGATCAGATCTGACAAAATCATTTACAAAACAACTCCCTGCTTCCAGCTCAAATTCGGCGATATGTCTGCCTCTCTCAATATCCTGAGTAAAAACAACAGCTCCCAAACCAAAAGATGTATCATTAGCTGTCTTTATCGCTTCCTTTTCATCTTTTACCCTGATAAGAGAAGCAACAGGACCAAACAGCTCATCATGGTATGCAGGCATTCCGGGTTTTACTCCCGATAAAACTGTTGAAGGATAAAAACACCCATCTATATCAGGAATTTCACCTCCGGTAAGCAATATGGCTCCTTTATCAATACTTCTGTCTACCTGAACATGAAGCTCTTCACGCAGGCTATTTCTGGCTATCGGGCCGAAAGTAACAGAATCGTCAAAAGGATCACCATAATTTGCTTCTTTCATTCTTTCAGTAAACATCTCTTCAAATCTGTCATATATTGAATCAACCGCAATAAACCTTTTGGCACTGATACAGCTCTGGCCGGCATTTAATAATCGACCCGACACGCAAGCCTCAACAGCAAGGTCAAGATCAGCATCATCAAGAATAAGATAAGGATCGCTTCCGCCAAGCTCAAGAATCGTTTTTTTAAGATGTTTACCAGCTAAAACAGCAACTGACTTACCCGCAGGGGTACTTCCTGTAAGTGTTATGGCTTTAATCCTTTTATCTGTGATTACTATATCAATCTTACTGCTGGGTATTAAAAGAGTACGGAAAACATTTTCAGGGAGTCCTGCTTTTGCAAAAACATCTTCTAGCGCAACAGCACAACCGGGAACATTTGAGGCATGCTTAAGTAATGCCGTATTCCCACCCATAATAGTTGGGACGGCAAACCTGAAAACCTGCCAAAAAGGGAAGTTCCACGGCATAATTGCCAGAATAGGCCCTAAAGGTTGATAAGAAATATAAGATTGAGAAGCATTGGTTTCGACAATCTCCGAAGCCAAAAAAGATGCACCATTCTCAGCATAATAATCACATACCTGAGCACACTTTTCTATCTCGGCACGGGCCTCACGTATATGTTTCCCCATCTCTATCGTAATAGTGAAAGATAGACCTTCTATTTTACTACGAAGCACATTTGCTATATTCTTCAACAAAACAGAACGCTCCTCAAAACTTGTTCTTCTCCACCATTTAAATGCCAAAACGGAATCATCAAGCATCTGATCCACTTCATCCAATTGATGTGCAGGATAACTACGATTTAGCTCTCCCTTTGCCGGATTAAAACTTTTTAATTGCATTAGAATAATTATTTAATGATATTATTTAATTGACTCCCTGACCCGATAATTATCTCATCAACATATCATCACATTACTCAGTTACCAGTCCAATAATCTTTTTACTCCCTGAAGCTCGCGGATATGACTAACTTCCCGGGATACTTCCAAAACTCCTTTATACGCACCCTTTTCATTTCGTACGGCAAAATATTGTATAAATATCATCTTTCCCTTCATATTAAACCAAAATTCCGCAACATCTTTTTCTCCTTTTTTAAATGCATCCACTATCCGGTTTACGATATCAATACTTTCGTGCGGATGACAGTTTTGCACAGACCGGCCTATTACAGCCTTTGTTCTGGGGAAGATACGATGTGGTGGTGTGGAAAAGAACTGAACAGTATCGTTCTCGTCTACATAAGTAATATCTAACGGTAAATGTGAAAAAACAAGCTTCAACTGCTCCACTGTAATCCGGCCTGTACCAAGGTCTATCTTTCCCTCCGGAAGCACTTCTTCATCTCTTTTCTTAATTTTTGGAGTAGGTGTGAAAAACGGGTATCCCAACTCAAGACTCTCTTCAAACAACCTGTTAATCTCCTCATCCGGAATAATCTCCAAAATTACAGGAAATAAGATTTTCTCTTCCCTGAATTTTATAGCCAGCATATTAAAAAACACTAATCCGAAAAGTTGATTAATCTCAAAAATGTCTTCCTTCAAATCATAGAGTTTGTCAATGAGGTCATTCAAATTCCGATATATATCATCATGAAATGACCACATTATTTGCAAACAGCGATGCTCAGGCATGTATTTTTCAATAATAGGGAAAAGAAGGTTTTCTTTAATTACATAGTGCTTTTTAAAGATAAGCAGTTCTTTAAATGAATCTATAAGCTGCTTTCTGATTTCTTCATCCTGAGTGTTTTTATTAAATGCCTTTACCAATGGTTTAATAGCATCCAGCATATCAGCCATTGCTGCATTGTTCTTAATTAAACTCTCAAGATAACTTCCATCAGCAGGAGCAATTGACTGATGTTCATTAAGGGTTTTATATAGCAAATTAAGAACTTTGTTAATAGTTGATTTTACATCATTAATGGGGTAGTTGTCTTTCATTATCATATCGAATGCCAACACAACCTCTAAAGGAGATGCACATTCAATAATACTTTGATATTTTGTGTACAGCACTCCCCCCTTACTTCCATCGAGGAAGCCCTTCGTTAATTTATATAACTCTTTACTATGATCAACAACATGACTTGATATCTCCGACATAACTAAATATTTTTGATGCAAAAGGTAAGGAATTTCCTTGTTATGTCGAAATTATGATGAGAGATTTCCTTTAATTCATGTTAAACCTTCTTGCCCAAAAATACTCTAATCAATAAAACATGATATTATGAATATTCTGAAACTATTTCTATTGGCATATCTTTGAAGAGTGTTTCAGGAAAAATTAGTTTTCAACACGCAGATTTTACTGATTAAGCAGATTTTCACAGATAATTATCTGGTTAAATCTGTGTTTATCAGTGTCCTATTTATGCATTTAATTTAATGATAGTCACCGGGTGACTAAAATACAAAAGATTATCTTTGTTTTTAATTGTTACAAAGTGAAAAAACATTTATCTGAAACCCCATGAAAATAATCTCCGAAGAACTCCTGAACATAACCTCACAAAAAGCAAAAAACAGCCCTCGCAAGCGGATGAATTATAATTTTCATGAAAATGAAAGTGACATACTTAACCGTTTGCTGAATGCAATGGAGCCTGATACATACCTCCCGCCCCACAGACATAAAGACCCGGATAAAGAGGAGGTGTTTCTTGTGTTACGCGGTAGTGTAGCTTTCTTCACTTTTGACGATAACGGAAATGTAACCTCTTCAACAGTTGTTTCTCCTGAAAAAAGAGTTTACGGACTTGATATTGAAAAAGGCGTTTGGCACTCCCTTGTTGTTCTTGAAAAAAACACAGTGGTTTATGAAATCAAACAGGGCCCCTATGCCCCATTGAAATCTGAAAATTTTGCTCCCTGGGCACCTGCTCCAGGAAGCAGCAAAGAGGAAATAGAAAAGTTCAATACCGGGTTGTTGGAATATTTATAAGGCTTGACACTCCCCTATTCCTTCCCTTTCTTTTCCATATAATCATTCATAAACGCATTTGCCGAAACAACAAAGACTATTCCTATGGTATAGTAGATAAATACAGGAACGGGTACGGGTTCTCCTTTTGCATAAGAGTGCAATCCGGCAAGGTAATAGTTAACACCAAGGTATGTCATAATAACCGAGCCAAAACCAACCAACGCTGCAAAATTAAACAGTGTAATATCTTTCATCCCGGGAATAAGGCGCATGTGTAAGATAAATGCATAGACTATTATTGTAACAGCCGACCAGGTTTCTTTAGGATCCCAGCCCCAATATCGTCCCCATGACTCGTTAGCCCAAACACCACCAAGAAATGAGCCGATAGTAAGCAGGTATAATCCCACAGTAAGAGACATTTCCGTAATGGCCGTCAACTCCTCAATGGTAAGCATTAATCCGGTTCTGTTTTTCGGAGTTCTTAATCCTATAAGGCTGAGGTTTAGGAATCCCAGCAAAGCACCAAGACCAAGAAAACCATAACTGGCAGTGATAACAGCTACATGAATAGTCAACCAGTATGATTTCAATACAGGAACAAGATTTGTTATCTCAGGATTCATCCAGCTAAGATGAGCTACCATAAGAACAATACCACCAAAAATAGAACTTACAGATAATGAGATTGGACTGCGATTATAAAAGATCAACCCTGCCAGAACAGTCACCCAACCAATATATAACATCGATTCATAACCGTTACTCCAGGGAGCATGGCCTGATATATAAGCCCTGAGTATTAAACCAATACTATATGCCAGAAACCCCGTTAAGATTAACACAAATCCTGTTTTCATAACCGGATTAAACTGTAAACGTGGTTTAAACAGAGTTACAAACTGAAATACAAGCATTATTACTCCCAGTATAAAAAATACCGGAAACAGCATCATGAAAACACCGGTGCTATTATAAAATATCTCAACCTTATTATCTGTTTCACCCGGCAAAATATCTAACGCATATTTTTTCTGATAACTGGATATTGCAGAAATATATTCCTCTGCCTTTTTTAGGTCATTTTGCTTTAATGCTGTGATGTATTCATGCAAGACGTTTTTCACGAACAAACTGTCCATTGATGAAAGGCCTCCGGTCACAAAATTCGTATTTACCCATGGCGAATGTGTGGCATCGGGGATAGGGAAAATATGCAGAAAACTTCCGGTTTGAGCCATGTAAAAAATATTTATCTGCTCATCTATTTTTATTACCTCCTGCTCAAGCTTATTTCTGGATGATGGCCTTTTACGGATAGCCATCTCAACAAAGTCCTCAATCTTATATTTCCCGTTACCAATAAAAAACTGTTTAAAAGATGCTTTTCTTCCTGTCAGTCCGAGTCTGTCTCTCAACTCCTTATTCTTAACCGTTATCATCGGAACATCCTGCCAATATTCAGGATCCAATAACATTCCAAGCATCACCTGATCAGCAGTTAATCCTTTATAACTGTTATGTTTTACAAGTTTTCGGGTAATTTCACTATTCAGGGTATTTAATGGTTTTATCCTTCCTCCATTATCCTGAACCCATAAACTCCCAAATTTCGCAGCAGTTTCCTTCGATACCGGATGAGGAGGATTAATCCCGAAAGCCATTGAAGAAGTAGTAATAAGCAACAAAAACACTCCGATTAACTCTCTCTTTTTTCTGGCCAGTTTCTTGGTTTTATTTAACAAATATCTGAATCTGGTATTCGAAAATATCAGAGCTGCCATCATCCCGATAGTTAATAAAAGATATCCAAGATATGTGAAAAATGTTCCCCACACATCACGGTTAACCGACAGTATCGTTCCCTTCTCATCCTGATCGTATGAAGCCTGAAAGAACCGGTAACCTTCATGTTTCATAATATTGTTCATAAAAATGCGTCTGCTATCATTTATATTAAACCGCTTATCTATCAGAGTTATCTCACTGGCATATGACGAAGGACTGTTGCTGCCGGGATAACGCTCCAGTACAAAGTCGTTAAGATATATTCTGAATGGCAACAAAATATTCTTTGCACCATAGCGTATTGCCACCTCTGCACCATTAATCATAGTTTTAAAAGTTTGTCCCACAGCGTTGTTTTTGCCAAAAACAAATAAATCCTTTTTCACATCTCCAACCGAAATTTCAAATCTAATTGCATCAAGTACAATATCCATCTTCGCTTGTGGTATAAATTCAACGCTTTTAATTTTCACCTTTCCTTTGACAGTGGAAAAAGATGTTGAATATTCATTCGGGCTGACTGCTGAAAAATGCACTCCTTTCTCATCATTATATTTTTCATTTTCTACTGAAGCAGTAACTTCAACATAATTGTCACTCGATAAAATAGCATTTGAAGACTCCCCTTCTCGTATATGCATTGTTCCTTCATATCCAAAATATCTGGTTGTGGCAGCTCCCAAAATGATAAGAAAAAAAGCCAGATGAAACACCAGTACCGGCAGTCTTTTTAAACACCATAACTTATAGTTGGTAAGATTGCCAAACAGATTTAGGGCAAGAATAAAAAATGCCAGTTCAAACCACCATGTATCATAAACTAATGCTTTTGCCGCTTCTGTTCCAAAATCATTTTCAATAAATGTAGCCGTACCGATAACAATGGCAATAAACAGCAAAAGAGTACCCGTCAACCATGTGGATGTGAGCTGTTGATATATTTTTTTCATGTGCTAATAAGATTTGTTCGTGATATTATTTTTAGTTATCACTCGGTGTTAAGCATTAAATATTGGTTATTTTCAATTATCAATATCCAACACACAACATCCAATTCCAATTTATATACCGTTTATAATCATTCGCTAAATTAATTAATTGTCAATATGAACAAACCTGAAAGTAAAAAATATTTATGAATAAGCCGTGATAAAAAAGCCGGAATAAACTTTCTGAGAACTACAGAATGAAAAGACTTTTTGGTCGATATATAACATCATCCGTGAGATAGACCATACATTCAGGGTATTAAAAACCGATTTATATCTGCTTCACATTTTCCACAAAACTGATGATGCTTCAATGGCTCACCTGAACTTGGGTTTAATGTTCAATGCCCAATCTCGCTTGAACCCCTTTTGTGAAATAGTGCTTTACTTCTTTCATTTCAGTAACCAAATCAGCTATTTCAATTAATTCGTCCTTAGCGTATCGCCCTGTGACAATTATTTCTGTCTCTTCAGGTTTCTTTTTAAGTACACTGATAAGTTCCTCAACAGTAAAAAGATTGTAATAAACAGCTATGTTGGCTTCGTCTAAAACTACAATATCGTATTTGCCGGAAACTATTATTTGAGACACTTCCTCAAAGCCCTTGCGAGCAATATCAATATCTTCTTGCTTTGGCGAATTAAAAATAAAGCAGTCAAGTCCGTACTGCCTTATTTCTATATTTGGTGAAAATTGGTTTAGAGCTTTTATCTCTGAATAAGGTTTACCTTTAACAAACTGGGCAAAAAAAACCTTTTTCCCTGCACCTACTGCACGCACAGACAATCCTATTGCTGCTGTGGTTTTACCTTTTCCATTTCCTGTATAAACATGAATGTAACCTTTCATATTTTTTCTATCTTCTCATTATTATTTAAAACAACCTAAGCATTAAACCTTTTATGGATTTGAGAAGTTGCTCTCAAAACTTTTTTGATAGCTTTAGAATAATCTCTACGAAAATTTAATATAGTACCATAATTGGGGCTTAGCCCTTTCAGAAGCCATATTACTTCTAAATTTCTTTGGGCTTCTTTTTCTAACTTTCTGGATGAGCGGATCCTGTTGTGGTAACCATAAAGATAAAGCTTAAGAAGGTCTTTGGGATGATATGCCTGTCCTCCGTCTTTTTCGACGTCAACATTAAAACCCATATCAGCCAAATCAAGGCTTTCAACAAACAATTCAATAAGCCTTACATCATTATCCATATCAATTGTTTCGTTAAGTGATGTTGGGAAAATCACTAACTGATTTCTGTTTTTTCCTTCGATATATTTCATATTTAAATATAGTAAATATGAAGGGCTTATGCAATATTTTCGAGGTTAATCTTTCTGATTTCTACTGAACCCTAAATATGCAATAGCAAAAAGCCTTGTTGCTATTTCAGAAACAAATTTATGTGCTATCTATAAAAAATCACAAAATCATATAGTTATGAAAGAATAAAAATTTATCTTTGCACCTCGATTTTAAAAAGTCGGTTATTTAATTAATTAAAAAATGTCCACATGCCTGTAAAAATCAGATTAACAAGACACGGACGCAAAAAGTATGCTTACTACCACATTGTGGTAGCAGATAGCAGGGCGCCACGAGATGGCAGGTTTATTGAAAGGATTGGTTCATACAATCCAAACACTAATCCTGCTACTATCAATTTAAATTTTGAAAAAACATTAAGCTGGCTTCAAAATGGTGCTCAACCTACAGACACTTGTAGAGCTATTTTATCATACAAAGGCGTAATGATGAAAAAACACCTTTTAGATGGTGTTAAAAAAGGAGCTTTCGACGAAGCTGAAGGAGAACGTCGTTTCGAAACCTGGTTGAACGAGAAAGAGAATAAAGTTCAAGCTAAAAAAGATCAACTTCAATCTCAAAAAGATTCTGACACAAAAACCAGACTTGAGTATGAAGCTAAGGTCAATTCAGAAAGAGCAGAAGCTCTTGCAAAGAAAAAAGCTGACCTTGACTCTGAGTTAGAATCTAAAGCTAAAGAGGCTGCCGCTGAAGCTGCTGCTGCCGAAGCCGGTATAGAAACTCCTGAAGAAACTACCGAAAAGGAAGAAAACAATGAAACTTCTGAAGAGACAAAAAGTGAATAGATAATTTCATTTTTTAAACTTATTCAAAAACCGTGGTCATTTATGGCTACGGTTTTTTTTTCCGGGTCAATGTGAATGGTTGCTATTAACCCGTACTTTTTAAAAATAGCATTTTCATACTCTGTTGCTATTTCATGTGCTTCCTTAAGTAACATATCACCCGGTAATCTAATATGAAAAGTTAGCTCTGTATGCGATCCGTATTGATGTGCATGAAAGTGATGTGGCTTCATGTCATAATCACTAACTGTTTTATGCATTTTTTTAATCTCTTTTTTAATCGCATTATCGAGATCCTCTCCTAGAAGAACACTTACTGCGTCACGTAAAATAACATACGTAGTATAAAAAAGCATCAGTGAAACTAAAATACCGAGAACGCCGTCAACCCACCACAGTTCTCTTCCGATAAATATTCCAACCAAAATTACAGCAGATGATATTGCGTCTGAACGATGATGCCAACCATCAGCGATTAAAGCCTTCGACTGGGATTTTTTCCCTATAATTATAGAGTATTGTGCCATTCCCTCTTTTACAACTATCGAAATAATGGTTACAACAATTGCAACCATTCCGTAATGCACCTCTTCGTGGCCACGAAGTCTTAAAATAGATTCGATTAAAAAATTAAAACCAACAACAGCAAGTAACACCCCTACAACAACAGCACTTATTATCTCTGCCCTTCCATGACCATACGGATGCTTTTTATCTGCCGGTTGTGAAGATACTTTTAAACCTATATAAACTGCAATAGAGGAGATGGAATCACTTAAAGTATGCCATGCATCAGCAATCAATGCTACAGAATTAGAAACAATACCCGCCCATAACTTAATTCCAAATAAAACTATATTCAAAACCAATGAAACCAATGTTGCCCTCTCTCCTTGTTTATTTTGCATATTTCAAGTAGCTATTAACTAACAGCTTTTAGCCGTTAGCTTTTTATTAAATTATCTTCTGTACAAAAACGGAATAGTCAACCTCCATGCCTTGCTTAACCCAGTTATCAAAACCTCCTTTTAAAAAGAATATCTTTTTATATCCCATTTTTAGCAAAATATCTATAACTGCTATTCCTCTCTCTGTCCCTTCATAACAGTACAAGTAAATATTTTGTTCTTTATCAATATTTTCTAATACCCGAATAAGTGTGTCTTTTTTACCAACCCAAACAGCATCTTTAATTCTTGATTTACTGTAATCTTCGTATAGCCTCGCATCAAAAACAATTCCATTACTGTCAGTATAAATTATCTCATAAAATTCAACAGGTGACAAAAGAGTGTACCCATTTGGAAGTGATAAGAAAAAAGCAATTAACCCATATATTAACAGAAGTGGTTTCATACATAACAGTTATTGAACCCCTTTCAGGGTTCCTAATTCTTATTATTTTGTGTTCCGCATGTTTCACATACGGTTATTTTTGTTTAACCCCTTACAGGGGTTTTTATGTTTAATTAGTAACTCTATAAACAAACCGCAAAGCGGTGATACTACAATAACCATAGGTAAAACCTATGGATTTTAACTAACAAAAGATACAACCCGCAAACGCGGGTTGAACTAAAACAGATACTTCTCGTCAAACTCTATTTCATGATGTTTCAACAATTCAATATACTCATCTCTAAAACTTATTGTTTTATGATGTGACTCTTGATTTTTAACATAGTTTATCAGGACTGCTTTTTCTTTTATAGAATATGTAAATGCTCCATAACCAACTTGCCATAAACTAAAATTATTAAATAAGTTTTCTTCTTTTATCCATTTTGATGAAGATACTTTAATATCATTAATTAGAGAAGAAACAGTAATAGTTGGATGAATGTGAGTTATGATGTGTAAGTGATCTTCAACTCCGTTTATTCTATATAAAACACAATTATTGTTTTTTAGTACTCCCCAAATATATCTGAAAAGTTTCTCTCTGTTTTCTTTATTTAAAACTTTCTCCCTATTTTTAGTAGAGAAAACAATGTGATAAAGGAGTTGTGTAAATGTTGACATAACAATTTGTATTAATTGAACCCCTTTAAGGGTTCCGAATTCTTATTATTTTGTGTTCCGCATGTTTCACATACGGTTATTTTTGTTTAACCCCTTATCAGGGGTTTTTATGTTTCATTAGTAGCTCTATGTACAAACCGCAATGCGGTGATACTACAATAACCATAGGTAAAACCTATGGATTTTAACTAACAAAGGATACAACGATACAACCCACAAACGAGGGTTGAATATATCAATCGTTATAAAACAGTTCAGATATAATATAGTCCGATATAAATATTCCTTTTGTTGTAATAAAATACCAACCTTTACTGTAGTTAACGTTTCCGGATAAAATATGTTTTTTTATGCTACTTAAAAAATAGCTGCGATATGGATCACTAACCCTATTTAGTTCCTCTTCCGAAATACCTTCTACAGTGCGAAGTTTTAGCATAACCATTTCATTATACCTGTCTGCTTTACTCAATATCTCCTCCTTGTCGATAAACTCACCTTTAAGATATCTTTTTATATCACTAACATTCCAATATCTTTTGGTTCCTGTATAGGAATGTGCTGATGGTCCCAGCCCTATATATTTTTTGCCGTTCCAATAACTGCTGTTATGCATTGATCTTCTGCCCGGCAATGAAAAATTGGATACTTCATAATGTTCGTATCCGGCATTTTTCAGTTTCTCAATTAACATCTTAAACTGTTCTACACTTTCACCCTCCGGTATTTCACTAAAAATACCACTCTTAAGCTTCTTGTTAAAAACGGTTCCCTGTTCATACGTTAAATGATATGCTGAGATATGTTCAACCTTCATATTTATGGCTTCATTAATTGTATGCTCCCATGTTTCCATATCCATAGTGGGTAAACCATACATCAGGTCAATACTTATATTTTCGAAACCGGCTTTTCGCGCATTGATAACCACATCCTTCGCCTGGCCGATATCATGCCTGCGATTCAGCAGCTTCAACAACCTATCATCAAAACTCTGGATTCCTACACTTAACCTGTTAACACCTGTTTTTCTCAATTCATTTAAATACTCCAATGACCCGTCATCAGGGTTCAACTCAAATGTTATCTCTGTTAATATATCTATATTTTTTATTTCTGAAATGATTAAATCAAGTATCTTTTTTACTTCCTTAGCTTTTAAAACCGATGGTGTACCTCCCCCAAAATATATAGTCTCAACCTCCTCATTACGAATAAATTCTCTGTTTTTTATAATTTCTTTCTCAAGAAAATTTAAAAATTCATTTTTTAACGAGATATTTGTAGTCTTATAAAAGTCACAATAGTCGCATCTTTTAAAACAAAAAGGGATATGTATATAAATTCCTGCCATTTTATATTTTGTGTAATACCGGTAAACAAAGATATATGAAACTAATAATACACTATCATAAAACAATACTATTAACTTTTCTAATTCTGTTTTTAAGTCTGCATAGTTTTGAAAGTTTAAGACCTGGCGTATTTCATTTTAGAAATGCAGATAAGGTTATTCATTTTTTAATGTATTTTGGTATTACTCTTGTTTTTCTTTTTGAACACTATATCGAAACATTGAAAATGAACAAAAAGGATTATGTGTTAAATATCTACCCTTTAATTCTGGGAGGAATAATAGAAATCATTCAAAATATTTTTACAAATTCCAGATCAGGCGAATGGTATGATTTTATTGCTAACATATCAGGTATTATAATAGCAAATATTATTTTTCTATTTATAAAAGACGTTGGTTTTTTTATTAAACTTGTAAAATTCCCTGTTAAATAAGTTGTTGCTTAAGATAATAACACTGGTAATAGTGATAAATTATCTAATTGCTTATTGAAGATTGCCTCCTTTTTGCTTCCACATATCACTAAATGACTTTTTTGGGAACTCACTTAATTCTCTTCTTTTTCCAAAAATTTTATCGTTAAAATTTTTAATAAAAAACGATTTTAATTTTCCGTTTACCATGTCAACCAATGAACGATGAAGAAGAACCAAAGTACTTGCATTCAACAAAAATCGTTCTTTTACAGAAGTAAGTTTCTGTTCGTTGGCCAATTGCCTGTTGTGTAGTAAAAGCTCTGTGAGAGGAATTTTTACAGGGCATACCTCCACACACTTACCACACAACGATGAAGCAAAACTCAAATGTTTGTACTTCTTAAAATCTTTCAGGTGTGGAGTAATAACAGCACCTATTGGGCCACTGTAGGTTGTATCGTAAGTATATCCCCCAATATTTTTATACACAGGGCATGAATTCAAACAAGCACCACATCGTATACATGCGAGCGATTCTCTTACAACTTCATCTTTAAAGAGTTTTGTACGGCCATTGTTTACCATAATAACAACCATTTCTTCCGGACCATCCTGTTCACCATTTTTTCGTGGACCAAAAAAAAGATTATTATAAACTGTCATTTGTTGGCCGGTACCATGCACTGCCAGTAGTGGCCAAAAAATATCCATATCATCTATTTTTGGAATTATCTTTTCTATTCCGGCTATTACTATATGAAGTCTCGGAATTGATGCTGATAACAAAGCATTACCCTCATTTTCGGTAACAGCAACTGCGCCCTCTTTGGCAATAAGAAAATTAGCTCCCGTAACACCAACATCGGCATTAATAAACTTTTTTCTCAAATAGCCTCTAACAAAAAGCGTTAACTCTTCAGGTGTTGCTTCTTTATCTGTATTAAAATGCTTATTGAACAACTCTGCAACATCCTCTTTCGATTTATGCATTGCAGGCGTAACAATATGGTAAGGCCTCTCCCCTGCTACCTGAACGATAAATTCACCTAAATCTGTTTCTATAGATTCTATACCTTTTTTTTCAAGAAAATCGTTAATCTCTATCTCTTCGGTAATCATTGATTTACTCTTTACCAATGTTTTACCTTTTATTTTTTCAATATGATATATCGCAATTGAAACTGCATCAGCGGCATCTTCAGCCCAATAAACTTCTGCTCCGTTTTTTGTTATCGATTTTTCAAATTGAAGAAGTAATGAAGGTAAATTATTTATTCCCTCACGTTTAATAATAGCAGCTCTCTGTTTTGCGAGTTCAATATCTTTATATCTGCTTTTACCTTTTTCAACTGCACTATCATATTTCCCTATATTGAATTTAATCTTTTTTCTATGTTTAAGGTCAAACGCAACATTTTCAGCAGCAGTTAAAAATGACTTAACAGAAGAAGTTGCCACTATTATTATTTATTTATAGGAATCTTATTTATTCTTCTTAAATGTCTTCCACCATCAAACTCAGTAGATAGAAATTTATCCACTATCTCTATAGCCAGTTCATCATCTACAAATCTGGCAGGAAGACTGCAAATATTTGCATCATTATGGGCTCTGGCTAATTCTGTTATCTCAACACTCCAGCATAATGCCGACCTTATTCCCTGATATTTATTTACAGTAATATTTATACCGTTACCACTACCACATAAAGAGATACCAAATTTATATTCACCTGACTCTACAGCTTTAGCAAAAGGATGGGCATAATCAGAATAATCAGTACTTTCAGAAGAGTATGTACCAAAATCTTTAATTTTTTCTATACCTAAAGATTCAAGATGTTTAATAATTTTTTCCTTGAGTTTATATCCTGCATGATCACATGCTAATGCTATAGATTTAATAATCATTTTTGTTTTTTTGTAAAGATAAAAAATATATAAATCTTAAAAACTATTTGTTCATAACAGATAAACTATTGTTAATAGTTTGTTAATTTATTCATATTTTTAATGATAAAAAAACTTGGCATTGTAATAAAAAAAAATATAAACAAACAGTATTCAATTCTTCTATTTAAATAAGCTAAATTTTAAATCTACTTATGCACATTATAATTCTTTGTTTTTAACATTAAATATGTCATTATTTATTAGTTTTGTGCAATCTTAACAACTTGTTAATAAAGTATAGTAAATCATTGTTATTCAAATTTTTAATTAGTGTAAAAATTGTTAAAAAAACGTTTACTATCCATGTCAAATTATTAATAATATAATATCAAAGAAGTTTCAATGTTTTTTTTAAACATTACTAACAGGATAATAATATTATTATATTTTATAAATTTTAAAATATGTATATAAAAGATAGTTGGTTAAAAAAGGGATTTGTGGATGAAATCATAAATAAAGATAAAAATATTATTGAAGCCATAAATAGTCTTAGAAAAGAAAAAAATGCTGTTATAATGGCTCATTTTTATCAGAAAGATGAGGTACAGGATATTGCAGATGTTGTTGGAGATAGTCTTGTTTTAGCTCAAAAAGCTGCTGTAACAAAAGCTGATATTATCTTATTGTCAGGAGTTCATTTTATGGGAGAAACTGCAAAAATACTTTCTCCAGATAAAAAAGTTCTTATTCCGGATTTTAATTCAGGCTGTTCCCTGGCAGATAGTTGTCCTGCTGATGAATTTGAAAAATTTATTAATGAACATCCGGATCATACAATTATATCTTATGTGAATACAACTGCTGATGTTAAAGCCTTGACAGATATTGTAGTTACCAGTACAAATGCTAAGTATATAGTTGATTCTCTACCTCAAGATGAAAAAATAATTTTTGGACCTGACAGAAATTTGGGTAATTATATAAATAGTATTACCGGAAGAAATATGATTCTATGGGATGGAGCTTGTCATGTTCATGAGAAATTTTCAGTTGAAAAAATTATAGCGTTAAAAGAACAAAATCCGGATGCTGAAATATTAGCTCATCCTGAATGTAAAAAGCCTCTTTTGATGATAGCTGACCATGTTGGTAGTACTGCTTCAATATTAAAATATAGTCAGAAAAGTATGTCTAAAAGATTCATAGTTGCTACTGAATCAGGAATAATTCATCAACTGCAACTGTTTAGTCCTGAAAAAATATTTATTCCCGCCCCACCAAATGATTCTACTTGTGCATGTAATGACTGTGAATACATGAAGTTAAATTCCCTTGAAAAAATTTATAATACTCTGTTATATGAATGGCCTGAAATAAAGATAGATGAAGATATTCGTGTTAAAGCTGTAAAACCAATAGAAAAGATGCTGGATATTTCTAAGAATTATGGATTGTAACTATTAAATAGATTATTATCTTTAGCACCATCTTAACTTAAAATTTAGTTTAATAAATGTTTAATTCAGGACTGAAATTATTGGTCGTAGAAGATAATTTGTTAAATCAAAAATTGATTTTTTTACATTTAAAAAGACACGGGTTCATTATTGATTTCGCTGAAAACGGAAAAATAGCGCTTGATAAAATTGAAAAAATAAATTATGATTTAATACTGATGGATTTTATGATGCCTGTAATGGATGGATTAGAAACATCAGTTAAAATTAGAGAATTTGAAAAAGGTACTAATAATCATCTGTTTATTATTGGATTAACTGCTAATACAATGGATGCTGACCGTGAAAAATGCCTTAAACACGGAATGGATGAATATATGACTAAACCTTTTGAGTTGGATACATTTTATAAAATTTTAAGAAAACTTGGCTTAGTCTGATTTTTATAATGGATTTTGATATTAGAAATACAGGTGGTGAAGAGTTAGAGGTTGAACAAAAATTAAGACCATTAAATTTTGTTGATTTTAAAGGACAAAATAAAGTTGTTGAAAATCTTAAAGTGTTTGTTCAGGCTGCATTAATGCGTGGTGAAGCTATGGATCATGTTTTATTGCATGGTCCTCCAGGGCTTGGAAAAACTACTCTTTCAAATATTATTGCTAATCAGTTAGGTGTTGGATTAAAATTAACCAGTGGACCTGTCTTGGATAAACCTGGTGATTTGGCTGGTATACTTACAAGTCTTGAAGAAAGGGATGTATTGTTTATTGATGAAATTCATCGCCTTAGTCCTATCGTCGAAGAGTATCTGTATAGTGCTATGGAAGATTATCGTATTGATATTATTATCGATAAAGGACCTGGTGCCAGAAGTATTCAGATAGATTTGAATAATTTTACTATGATTGGTGCTACAACGCGTAGTGGTTTACTTACTAGTCCGTTACGAGCACGTTTTGGTATTAATAGTCATCTTGAGTATTATGAAACAGATGTTTTATCTTCTATTATTAAGAGATCTGCAAAAATTCTTAATATTGAAATTGATGATAATGCCGGTTACGAAATTGCCCGTAGAAGTAGAGGTACACCTAGAATTGTTAATTCATTACTACGTCGAGTAAGAGATTTTGCTCAGGTTAAAGGTAGTGGTAAAATAGATATGGAAATAAGTCTTTTTGCATTAAACGCTCTCAATATTGATAAATATGGATTAGATGAAATGGATCATAAAATTATACTTACCATAATTGATAAATTTAATGGTGGTCCTGTTGGGTTGAATACTATTGCTACTGCTGTTGGTGATGATGCAGGTACTATTGAAGAAGTTTACGAACCATTTCTTATTATGAATGGGTTTATAAATCGTACTACCAGAGGAAGAGTTGCTACTGCTATAGCGTATGAGCATTTCGGTAGAATTAAAAATCCTGAAATAGGGAGATTATTTTAATTTTTGTTATTGATACATTTTGAATAAATTATATAAAATTGCTGGTGATACAGTTTTATATGGATCAAGTACCATATTAGGAAGATTAATAAACTGGTTGCTTACCCCATTCTATATAAGAACTTTACTTCAAGAAGAATTTGGTGTTGTTGTTAATATTTACAGTTTTATTGCTGTTTTACTTGTTATTAATACCTTAGGGTTTGAGACTGGTTATTTTCGGTTTGTAAAGGAGTATGATCCGCGAAAAGTTAGAAATTCATTAATAGGAGGGATCGGTATATTTTCTGTTCTGATTATCGTATTAACTTTAATTTTTATACCATATTTTTCATCCTTATTTGCTGGTATTGATAATATACAATGGATTATTTTATTGGCTGTTCTTATAGTTACAAGTGATGCTCTTAATTCAATACCATTTGCACATTTTAGATATCAAAACAGAGCACTTAAATATTCTGGATTTAGGTTATTACAAATTATCCTAACTGTTTTATTTAACCTTATTTATCTTGTTCTGTTTCCATATTTATTAAAGATAGGATACAATTTACCAAAATATATTTATACTGATGAGTTACGCATTTTTTACGTTTTATGGTCTAATTTTTTATCTTCCTTTATAATTCTATTAATCTTTATACCCGGTATACTTAAAGATAAATTTTACATTAGTAAAAAAATATTACTAACCATTTTTAAATATTCTCTCCCAATTGTATTAGTGGGTATTTTTGGAATTTTGAATCTAAATATTGATAAAATATTATTACCTTATTTAATTAATTCTGATGACCCTTTTAGGGAGTTAGCTATTTATGGGGCCAATTTTAAAATAGGTGTTTTAATGGCTCTTTTCACTCAATCATTTCGTCTTGCGTTTGAACCTTTTTTCTTTAAAGAAGGAAAGGATAAAGATTCAAAAACGGTTTATAGTGAAGTACTCAAATATTTTACTTTTCTTGGTATGCTTATCTTTCTCGGAGTAATGTTATTTATTGATATTGTTAACATTATTTTAACTCCTGATTATGTAGAGGGAAATGTAATAATTCCTTTTATTCTTTTAAGTCAGTTGTTTTTTGGAATATATTATTCTCTTTCATTATGGTATAAACTTACCGATCGAACAATATTTGGTTTTTATATGAGTTTAAGCGGGTTTTTAATTAATCTCGCCGGCATTATTATTTTAGTTCCTTTATACGGATATATTGGTGCTGCTGTAAGTATCTTTGTTAGTTTTTCTGTTATAACTGTTATTTCATATATATTGGGTCAAAAATATTATCCTATTGATTATCCTGTTATAAGAATTTTAGTACTGATTATTTCGGGTGTATTGTTATACTTTATTGATGTAAAAATGACAATTAATGAAGTTTATATTAAATATTTGGTAAAAGGCTCTATTTTTGCCTTTTATATTTTTCTATTTTTTATAACAGAACGAATTTCAAAAAAACTTAGTAAAAATGATTCAGTTAAAAATATTAAATAATAGTACTAATGATATACCAAGGTACAGTACTGAAAATTCAGCCGGAATGGATTTACGTGCTTATCTTGATAAAAACATTGTTTTAAAACCGTTAGAAAGATTTTTAGTACCAACTGGTATTCATATAGAATTGCCTGTAGGATATGAGGCTCAAATTAGACCCAGGAGTGGTTTAGCAGTTAAGTATGGTATTGGTATTGTAAATACTCCTGGTACTATTGATGCTGATTACCGGGGTGAAATAAAAGTTATTTTAATTAATCTTTCTAATGAAGAGTTTATAATAAAAAATGGCGAGCGAATTTGTCAGATGATTATTAAAAAGTATGAAAAAGTTTCTTTGGTTGAAGTTAATGAATTAAATGAAACGAATAGAGGTGTTGGTGGTTTTGGTCATACAGGCACTAAATAATTTTAAATTTTTAAGTATACTTTATTTATGAAATATTTAAAATGTATAATCATAGGTTTTTTAATTGCATTTAGCTCTTGTAAGCCTTTAGAGAAGAATATAGAAAAAAGGAGTGTCGTAAAAGTTGAACCGGTTACTCTTTCAAATGAGAATCAGAGAAAATTTGATTATTTCTTTTTTGAAGCTATTCGTGAAAAAATGAAGGGAAATATACAAAAATCTCTTACGTACTATAACGAATGTTTGAAACTTGATCCAAATAGTGCTGCTACAATGTATGAAATGGCTAATATTTATTACAATGTAAATGAATTTGCCAGAGCTCAAGGCCTTTTAGAAAGGGCGGTAACAATTAATCATGATAATGTTTGGTATAAATTATTGCTGGCGGAATTGTATCAAACGAATAAGTTAAATGATAATGCTATCAAAATATATAAATCATTAGTAATTGATAATCCCGATAACGATGAATATTTATATGGGTTAGCCCAATTGTATCAACGTAATAATAATTATGAAAACGCTATAGATATTTATAATGAGCTGGAAAGCAAAATAGGGTTAAACGAAGTTATATCATTAGAAAAGGAAAAAATCTATTTAGATATTAATAAAAACAAAGCTGCCCTTGCCGAACTGGAAAAATTAGTAAAAAAGTTTCCGGGAGAAAGTAGATATTACGGTTATATTGCTGACTATTATTTGTATTTAAAGGATTATGATAATGCTTTACAATTTTATAATAAAGTTTTAGATATTGATCCTGACAATGGTTTAGCTTTTTTTAGTATTGCAAATCTTGATTTAATCAATAAGGATACCATTAATTTTAAAAATAATTTTGAAAAAGGCTTACTCAGTAAAGGTTTGGTTTATAGTATAAAACTACAAAAGATAGTACCATTAATTGTAGATCATAAGGATGGTTTTATTAAAGATAGTGATATTGAAGATTTTTTTAAAATTTTGATTATGAATTATCCACATGAATCAAACGGGTTTATTTATTATGGAAATTATTTAAAATCTATTGAGAAGAAAAAAGATGCTTTAAATGCCTTTAAATCTTCCATTTTGATAGAACCAAATAATGATATTGTATGGCAGGAGATACTATTTTTAGAATACGATTTGAAAAAAACTGATGATATTAAAATTGATGGTAAGTCTGCTATTGAAAAATTTCCTGAAAATGCTATATTTTATTTGTTAACAGGTTCTGCCTATATGCAAGCAAAGGAGTTTAAAGAGGGTTTAAAATATTTGGAAAAAGGAATTAGCTACTGCGGTAATAATGAAAAGCTAAAATCACAGTTTTTTGCCTCAATAGGTGATGCATACCATAGTTTAAATGATTCTAAAACTGCATTTAAATATTATGATGAAGCGTTAAAACTTGATGAGTTAAATTTGATTGTATTAAATAATTATAGCTATTATTTGTCTCTCGAAAAGAAAGACTTAATGGAAGCTGAGAGAATGATTAGCAGGTGTGTTGAATTGGAACCTGGGAATTCAACTTATCTTGATACTTATGCGTGGGTTATGTTTCAAATGGGACGTTATTTTGAAGCTAAATATTTAATAGAGAGAGCTATAGATAATGGCGGAGCTTTAAGCGATGTTATTTTAGAACATTACGGTGATATATTATTTATGAATGGTGACACTGATGCTGCTGTTATTCAGTGGAATAAAGCTCTTGAAATTGGTAATGGTTCGGGTAAACTGAAAGAAAAATTAGAAAAAGGTGAATATATTGAGTAGATATAATGGTTCTTTAGTTTTTTCATTGTTATTGATTTTTCTTTTTTTCTCATGTAAATCTGGTAGTATTTTAGTTAAAAAGGAGAGAAGAAAAGGAGAGATAAGGAACGTTAGCGATGCAAAATTAATTAAAAACACTGAAAATAATAATATACAATTTAACACTCTGCTTTTTAAAAAATTTCAGGCAGAGATTAATATAAATGATAATAAAAAATCATTTAAAGCCAACTTGTATGTTATTAAGGACAGTGTAATTATTGTATCTGTATTGCCTGTTATGGGTATTGAAATATTTAGGATTAAGTTTGTAAAGGACAGTATTTTTATTTTAGACAGAGCAAAGAAAAAAATTGACATAGTTAGCTATAATTACCTTTGGAATAAATTCTTTGTTGATATTGATTTTACCTCAATCCAAAATATATTACTAAATCAGTTTTATTGTTATCCTGCCTCTAGCATAGAACATAATTGCATAAAAAAATTCAAGCATTATATACGCAAAAATCAATATGTTCTGCAGTCCATTAAAAATGGTAAGTATTCCAGAATTTCTAAAAGAAATAATTATAATAAAATAATTTATCATGAATTTGAAATAGCTCCGGATATTTTTAAAATAACTAAATCATATATTCGTGATTTTGAATCAAACATGGCATTAACGCTTGATTATAAGGAGTTTGTTTTGTTAGAAGATTATATTTTTCCTTCTGTTTTTTCAATCAATAGTAGTAAAGATGGTAGTATTTTTTCTATTAATATTAAGTTCAAGGATATAGAGTTAGATGAAATTAGTAAAATGAGCTTTAAATACAACAGCGATAAATATAAAATTGAACACATTAAAAAATGATTAAATATATTCATATTCTTTTTTTAGCTTGTTTTGTTTTTATCCATTCGAATATTTTTTCGCAGGATCTAAATAATCTTAAACAACAAAAGAAGGATATTGAAAATAGAATTTCTTTAACGAACCAGATTATTAATCAAACTCAAAAAAATAAGAAAACTACCATAAATGACATTAAGCTAATCCAAAAGCAAATTGTATATCGTAATAAGTTAATAAAAATCAATCAGGATGTTACTAAGAAATTAGCGGATAGTATAGTTGTATTAAGTAGTGTTATTGTTGATTTGAGTAATGAAATTGAATCTCTTAAAAAGGAGTATGAAAAATTAATACTTAGTGCCTATAGCAGAAAATTGCAATATAATGAATTGAATTTTTTCCTGGGCTCATCAAGTTTTAATGAGGCCTATAGAAAATATATATTATTGAAAGAATATAATAAATACAGAAGAAAGCAGGGTGAAATACTTATTAAGAGTAGAAATGATTTAAACCTGAAAAAGCAACAACTTAATGAATTGAAAAATGTAAATCAAAAATATATTGATAATTTAATTGTTGAAAAACAAAATCTAAAAATGGAGATTGAGCAAAAGAATTTGTTTCTTAAAAGTTTTAAGAGAAAAGAAAATAAATTGCGCAATGATGTAAAACAATATGTCGCTTCATTAGAATCGCTCAATAATAGAATAAGTGATGTTATCAGTTCATTTAAAAATAAGAATTATGTGACGAGTGATTTTGGTAAAATGACGGGTAAGCTAAATTGGCCTGTTAATAAGGGTGTTATAATTAGTAAATTTGGCGTTCATTATCATCCGGTACTTAAAAATGTGAAAATCAAAAATAATGGTATAGATATAAAAGTATTATCTGGTAGTGATGTTTCTTGTGTATTTGATGGAATTGTTACAAGGGTTGTTGTGATTCCTGGTTATAATAAGGCTGTAATTGTTAGGCATGGAAAATATCTTACTGTCTATGCTAATTTAAGAGTAGTTGATGTTAAAAATGGTCAGAAAATTGAAAGAGGTGAAAAAATAGGGACTGTTTTTTCGGGCGAAGGTGAAAATTCTAATGTAGTACATTTTGAAATTTGGGAAGAAAGGAATAAACAAAATCCTGAGAAATGGTTAATACTTTAAAAAAAATGTTGTTTTTTGGAACTTCTTTATTATTTTTGAGTATAAAGAGGCATAGTATAATACTAAGATATAATTATTTTTATATCTTTAGTTTTATCTTAATTGAAATTAGTACTGATTTATAGAAAATAATGTGGAAAGATTAGTTTTTAAATCTGATATTAAGAATATTAATTTAGTTGAAAGGTTAATAGATGATCTTTCAGATGAATATGATTTACAAGATGATATTTACGGTAAATTATTATTATCTGTAGTTGAAGCTGTTAATAATGCCATTGTGCATGGTAATAAAATGGACTTTGATAAAGACGTTGTTTTAGAATACTCTATTGATGATGATAAAATTGACTTCATTATCACAGATAAAGGTGATGGATTCGATTTTAATAATATTCCTGATCCTACTAAGCCGGAAAATATTGAAAAGACTCATGGAAGAGGAATCTTTCTGATGAACCATCTTGCTGATGAAATCGAATTTGCAAGAAATGGAAGTATAGTTAAACTGTCTTACGATTTATAATTGTGATAGAATTTCTTTCTGAAGACATTGTTTTTCCAACAATAGATATTGACCTTATAAAAAAATGGATTTTAGTAATCATAAAAAATAATGATTATTCCCTTGGATCTGTTTCTATAATTTTTTGCTCTGATAAATATATTCTAAAACAAAATCGTGATTTTCTTAAACATGATTTCTATACTGATATTATCACTTTTGATTATTGTGAAAATAGAAATATATCAGGTGATCTGTTAATTAGTTTGGATACTGTTTTGTCTAATAGTAAACAGTATAAAGTCGATTTCCTTGAAGAATTACACCGTGTAATTATTCATGGCATACTACATCTAATCGGTTTTGATGATAAAACACCCGAAACCTGCTCTATAATTAGAGAAGAAGAGGAAAAAAGTTTAGCCATATTGCAAACTTTATAATAACTTTACACATTATTTTCTGAAAAGTATATAAGTATGAATTTTGATTACGATGTTATTGTCGTAGGTGGTGGCCATGCCGGTTGTGAAGCGGCAGCGGCAGCAGCTAATCTGGGTTCGGAAGTGTTACTCATCTCTATGGACATGTCTAAGTTTGCTCAGATGTCATGTAATCCTGCAATTGGTGGTATAGCAAAGGGACAAATAGTTAGGGAGATTGATGCCCTTGGTGGTTACTCCGGAATTATTACAGACAGGAGTTCAATTCAGTTTAGAATGTTAAATCGTTCGAAAGGACCTGCCATGTGGAGTCCCAGGTCTCAATGTGACAGGATGGTTTTTTCAGCTGAGTGGAGAATAGAATTAGAAAAAATTGAAAATCTTTCTTTCTGGCAAGATGTTGTAACGGAATTGGTTTTAGAAAATAAAATTGTAAAGGGTGTAAAAACTAAAAATGGAGTTTTTTTTAAATCAAAAACTGTTATCCTGGCAGCAGGCACTTTTCTTAACGGATTAATGCATATTGGTAAAGTTCAACTTGAGGGTGGCAGAATCTCGGAGCCTTCATCTTATGGGATTACTGAACAGCTTTTCGAAGCAGGTTTCGCTACCGGTAGAATGAAAACAGGAACGCCGGTTCGTATTGACAGCAGATCTGTTGATTTTTCTAGTCTGGTGGAACAACAAGGGGACGAAGGAGATTATAAATTCAGTTATTTACCGGGAACTAATAAGACACTAAAACAAATAAGTTGTTTTATTACCTATACCAATGAAGACGTTCATGACAAATTGAGAGAGGGATTGAAAGAATCTCCATTATACGATGGTACTATTACAAGTATTGGACCAAGGTATTGTCCAAGCATAGAAACGAAAATTGTAACCTTCGCAGATAAAAACAAGCATCAGTTATTTTTGGAACCGGAGGGAGAGGACACTATTGAATATTATCTGAATGGGTTTAGCTCATCTTTGCCTCTTGATGTTCAGATAGAATCATTGAAGAAAATTCCCGGACTTGAAAATGCAAAAATATTTCGTCCAGGGTATGCAATTGAATATGATTATTTTGATCCAACACAGCTTCATCGAACTCTTGAAACAAAAATAATTGAAAATTTATATTTTGCAGGACAGGTTAATGGAACTACTGGTTATGAAGAGGCCGCTGCTCAAGGATTAATGGCAGGGGTTAATGCTTATTCAAAAATTAATGGATTGTCTGAATTTATTTTGAAAAGAGATGAAGCATATATTGGAGTATTAATTGACGATCTTGTTACTAAAGGTGTTGATGAACCTTATCGTATGTTTACATCAAGAGCTGAATACAGAATATTATTACGACAGGATAATGCCGATATTAGGTTAACAACTAAAGGATTTAAGTTGGGCTTAGCAAGCGAAGAGAGATATATTCACCTACAGGAAAAGATTAAATACATCGAATATCTTATAGATTTTGTGGTTAATTGCAGTGTTAAGAAAGATGAATTGAAAGATTTCCTTATTAGTAGAAATACCACACCGCTAAAGCAAGGTGTTAAATTAAGAGATATAATAAACAGGCCACAAGTTAATATTGTCGATCTTTTAAATAATTATAAACCCTTACAAAAGGCTGTGTCAAGAATACCTGAAGAAAGGATTTATGAAATTTTAGATTCTGTAGAAATAGAAATTAAGTATATTGGCTATATCAAGAGAGAGCGGTTGATTGCAGATAAATTCATAAGATTAGAAAACATTCGCATACAAGGCAAGTTTAATTATTCAGAGATAAAAACAATATCTACCGAAGGCAGACAAAAACTTGCTAAAATTGATCCAGAAACTATTGGCCAGGCATCCCGGATAAGTGGAGTGTCACCAAGCGATATTAATGTATTGTTGGTTCTTTTAGGAAGATAAATTGTTCCACGTGGAACAATTTATCTTTTAGATTCTCATTAAATTTGTTGGCTTTATGAAAAAGAATATTCCCGGAAAAATAGTTGATGTTTTTAACAGGAGAATATTTAAAGGCAATATTCAAATTGTAGATGGGAAAATTGTAGATATTACCGAAAATATTGATGTTGAAGATGTTTATATTTTACCTGGTTTGATCGATTCTCATGTTCATATTGAAAGTTCAATGCTCATTACTACTGAGTTTTCAAAAATAATTGTTCCACGTGGAACAATTTCTGTCGTTTCCGATCCGCATGAAATAGCAAATGTTCATGGAGTGAGTGGAGTGGAATTTATGATGAAAAATGCAGCAAAAACCCCGGTGAAAATATTTTTTGGTGCTCCTTCGTGTGTTCCTGCCACCGGTTTTGAAACTAGCGGTGCAGTGTTGGATCATAATGATGTTGAGTATCTACTTAGCAATGGTTGCATTCTTCTTTCTGAAATAATGAATTTCCCTGGTGTTATAAATGGGGAAGTAGAAGTGTTGAAAAAGATTGAAATTGCCAGGAAATTAGGAAAGAGGATTGATGGGCATGCACTTGGTTTAAGTAATAATAATCTGAAAAAATATATAGATGCCGGAATAGAACCGGATCATGAATGTAGTACACTTGATGAAGCATTGGAGAAAATTGAGCTTGGGATGAAGATAATGATTAGAGAGGGTAGTGCAGCCAAAAATTTTGAAGCGCTTTCGTCCCTAATCGATACTCACACAAACAATGTGATGTTGTGTACAGATGACAGCCATGCGGATGAACTGCTTAAAACAGGACATATAGATAAACTGATAAAAAGAGGCTTAAAAAAGGGATATTCTATTTTTGATCTTATAACTGTTGCTTCTGTAAATCCGGTTTTCCATTATGATTTGCCGGTTGGATTATTACGAAAAGGTGATTATGCTGACTTTATTTGTGTGAAAAATCTTGAGGATTTTGATGTTGTTAGTACATATATAAATGGGGAAGTTGTATTTGAAAATGGTATAAGCAAAGTCAAATCGCAAATTGAGATTCCATTGAATAATTTTAATGCTTCTAATATCGGGATTGATGATATAAAAGTTTTTTCAAAAAGCAGGGATACTTCAATTAATTTTATTTCTCTTTTTTCTAAAGCTAAAAGCTGATAGATGCAAAATACGAACTCTTATCTTAAATCTTTAATATCCGTTTTACCTGACAATCCTGGCGTATATCTTTTTCATAATGAAAATGAAAAAGTGATTTATGTTGGTAAGGCGAAGAATTTAAAGAAAAGGGTTTCTTCATATTTTAATAAAAATCAGCAAAGTGGGAAAACAAGAGTTTTGGTTAAAAAGATCTCTGACATAAAACATATCGTTGTTGAAACTGAAGAGGATGCTTTGTTGTTGGAAAATAATCTGATTAAAAAGTATCAACCGAGATACAATATTCTTTTAAAAGATGACAAATCTTTTCCGTGGATTGTTATAAAAAACGAACCTTTTCCACGAGTTTTTCAAACTAGGCATATCGTGCGTGACGGCAGCCTCTATTTTGGGCCATACACATCTGTGGGCATGGTTCGTACTCTTTTGGATCTGTTCAGGCATCTGTACCCTTTGCGTACTTGCAGTTACAATCTTTCCAGGGAAAACACCGAGAAGAAGAAGTATAAAGTTTGTCTTGAATATCATTTAGGTAATTGCAAGGCTCCTTGTATCGGAGCTTACGATGAAGAGAATTATGCAAAAGATATTCAACAGATTAAAGAAATACTTAAAGGAAATATATCAAGTGTAATAAAATACCTTAAAGAATTGATGATAACCTACTCATCAAATCTTGAATTCGAAAAGGCAGAAGAGATTAAAAAAAGATTGGATAACCTATCAAGCTACCAATCTAAATCGACTATCGTAAATCCGAAAATGAACGATGTTGATGTCTTTTCGTTTATAGAGGATGAGAGTGCCGGATATGTTAATTATTTGAAAGTAGTTAATGGTTCAATTATTCAGTCTCATACTATGGAGTTTCGCCGAAAGCTTAACGAATCAAAGGAAGAGATACTGCAGATGGCTGTTTCTGAAATAAAAAATCGTTCAAAAAAACTTGCTAAAGAGATTCTTGTACCGTTTATTCCAATGATTAGTTTTAGCGAATCAGATTTTGTAATACCAAAAATAGGAGATAAAAAAAAGCTGTTAGATCTATCGGAAAGAAACGTAAAATACTATCGGCTGGAGAAGTTGAAGCAACTGGCAAATTCCAAAAAGCAGACACGCGATCATCGTATTTTATCAACAATGAAAGAAGACCTGAGGCTTAAGGAATTGCCGGTTCATATAGAGTGTTTCGATAATTCAAACATTCAGGGACACTATCCGGTTGCGGCTTGTGTTGTTTTTAGAAATGCCAAACCATATAAAAAAGATTACCGTCATTTTAACATTAAAACGGTTGAAGGAGCAAATGATTTTGCCTCCATGGAGGAGGTGATTTACAGACGTTACAAACGATTACTTGAAGAAAAACAGTCGTTACCACAACTGATAATTGTTGACGGTGGTAAGGGACAGCTGGGAGCTGCAATGAACTCATTACGAAAATTAAATCTGGAAAATGAAATTGCTGTTATCGGAATTGCAAAAAGGCTGGAAGAACTTTTTTATCCGGGTGATCCTGTTCCGTTATATCTTGACAAAAATACGGAATCATTAAAAATTATTCAGCACTTGAGAAATGAAGCACACCGATTCGGAATAACTTTTCATCGGAATAAGCGGTCAGCAAATTTTATAAAATCAGAGCTGGAAAATATTCGAGGAGTGGGAGAGAAGACAATTCAGGTTTTATTAGCAGAATTTGGCTCACTTAACAAAATAAAGGAGGCTACAAGAGAACAATTGACAGCGTTGTTAGGCAAGAGTAAAGGGGACTTAATTTATTTGGGCTTAAAAAGCAATAAAATAAGGGATAACTAATAGAAAATCAGATGGATAGCCTAGTTGAATTAAAGTATAAAATAAATGCAAACCAAGCAATCTTGAAAAAAGTGAGCGGGTGACTCGAAGTCACCCGCTCACTATCTTTAAATTTCAGAACAACTGACCTAAGGAAATAAATAATTTTAACAATCACTTGATTGTTATGTGTTTAATGGATTATTGCTATTTTTGTTGTCGGATTTAAAAATGATACTTCAATGCCACAAACACGATTACCGTTTTTTCCAGAAGATATTGAATTAATCAACAATTATATCGGTTTTCAAAAGAAAAACGGTATAGTATATTATTTCAATGGAGCTATGCCTGTTTTTCAACATCCTGAAAATGATTATTCAAGTTTCAGATTATTTACAAGTCAACTTGTAGTTAATGGCAATGTAAAGCAAATTGAGATTGTTAAAGCATTTGATGTCAGTTCCATCAGCGTAAAGCGTTGGGTCAAGAAGTATAGAGAAGAAGGAGCTGAGTCTTTTTTTTATCGAAGCAACAACGCAAACCTCGGGTATTAACAGAAGAAGTCTTATCAACACTACATTCCTACTTGGAATTAGGAAAAGATATTGGTACCGTATGTGAACTATTGGAACTAAAAAAGGACACAGTAATAAAAGCAATAAAAGCAGGTCGTGTCATTATCCCTTCCAAAACCAAAGATCACCAACTGGACACTACAAAAAGCCAGCGTAGTGTTATTGATGATAACCAGACAATGGGTAAAGCTTGCGGCAATACAATGAAAGAGTATTAACTATACAAACAGGGTCAAGTTGTCCAATAAAATTCAATAACCAAACAGATTTACAGCACGCTGGTGTCCTTTTAGCTTTACCATCACTGGTATCACAAGGTTTATTGAGGTACGAAAATGAATTTAACCTTGAAAAAGTTTATTATCCAACAAGTAGCATTTTTCTGTCATTAGCCATATTGTCCTTATTAAGATTAAAAACGCTATCAGGAGTAGAGAGCTTACCATCAGGAGAGTTGGGCAAAATAATAGGGCTTGACAGAATCCCAGAAGTAAAAACATTAAGGATGCGCATATCGCAGTTTTGTGAAAAAGCAAATATTGATAAGTGGAGCATGGCACTTAGCAAAGACTGGATGGAAGACAGCCCTGAACTAAGTGCCGTACTATACATTGATGGGCATATCAAATTATATTATGGAAAACAGACATCTCCCCCAAAACGATTTGTTAGCAGGATGCGGTTATGTTTAAGCGGCACAACAGATTATTGGGTAAATGATGTTCTTGGACAACCATTTTTTGTTATAAACAAAACCATCAGCAACGGTTTGATACAAACAATAAAAGAAAAGTTATTGGATAAATTCAATAGCGATGTTCCCAATCAACCAAGCAAGGACGAATTGCTGGAAGATAAATACAAAAGCAGATATATGCTTGTTTTTGATAGAGAGGGATATAGCCCTGATTTTTTCTGTGATTTATGGCAAGAACGAATATCCATAGCCACATATAAAAAGAATGTAACTGATCAATGGGATGATACAGAGTTTTCTGAGTATACCGGAACGTTACCTTTTGGAACAGAAAAAACTATTGAACTGGCCGAACGTGGAGTTTTGCTGCAAAACAAAGGAAGCAAGAAAAAAATATGGGCAAGGGAGATACGCAACAAATCAAAATCCGGACATCAAACATCTATTATAACAACAAACTACACACTATCAATAATAATGATTGGCTTGTATATGTTTGCCAGGTGGTCTCAGGAAAACTTCTTTAAATATATGATGCATGAGTTTGGTATTGACATACTTGTGAGTTATTTTAAAGAACGGATTACCGACACAACATTACTTGTAAACCCACAATACCGTACGCTTGAAAATGCAAGAAAAAAAATAACATCAAAATTAAACAGGGTAAAAGCAAAATTTGCAACACTTACATTACAAGCCGAGTCCATTAATGAGAAAGCAATGGAAAAGTACCTATTTAAAAAGCAAGAGCTAAAAGGTGATATAGAAGAAAAAGAAAAGGAAATAGAACAAATCAAGTCACAAAAAAAATCTGTCCCCAAAAAAATAATCTATTCAGAACTTCCTGAAAATGAAAAATTTGATAATGTTATAAATCAACGCAAACACTTCTTGGACACTGTTAAACTGATAGCATATAGAGCCGAAACAGCATTGTCAAATATTATAAAAGAACATATGTCCCATAAAGACGAATCCAGGCTCTTGCTAAAGCAAATATATAAAACAGATGCAAACCTGATCGTGGATAATAAAAATCAAAAATTAGTTGTTGAAATACATAGGTTAGCTCATTGGAAAGACGATGCGGTTATAGAAAAACTATGTATGGAAATGAATAATACTGAAACGAAATTCCCCGGCTCAAATCTTACATTATCATATAAATTGGTATCATCTTAAATCCGCTTAGGTCAGTTGTTCTGAGGTTAGAGGTTTGCGTCATTGCGAACGAGGTACGAGTGAAGCCTGCCTGCAGCAGGCAGGCAATCTCTATTGAATATCAATAGATTGCCTGCCCGACTTTAATGTTTTTCAATAGTGGTCAGGCGGGCTTCGTCCTATCGTCCTCGCAATGACGATCCGTGTTATGTTCTCTTGCAGACACTCGTTAGTAAATGAAAAGATTATAATCCTCTTCTTGATGAGTGGAGATGTATTGATTCTGCTATTTGTGCAGTAAGATAATCTTTGTTATCTAGTGCTTCTTTGGTTAATACATTAAATGCTGTTACAGTTGTTTTTCCACTGAGTGGCTCCCAGTTCTCTGACATATTTATTTGGAGTTTACCTTCATCTGTTGTTCCAGTGATTTCTGTTGAGTCATTGTTCCATGTGAAACAATAGTATTCTTCTATTCCTCCTGCTCCTGGGCTGAAGTATCTGCTCATTATTTCGTTTAAAGTTGATTGTGTTGTTGTAACTGCATCTGTTTGTGCATCGCTTCCTATGATATATCCTATTTCACTTCCTTGGCTTATTCCATTCCAGTTTCCTTGTCCGTTCCATTGCCAGATTGTTGTTTTTGCATAAACTGTGCTTGGTAATTCATCGCTTGTTGTTTGTGTTGTTGGTATTTGTGCTCCTGTTTCTGGTAGGTTTGCGTATGCTATTGCTTTTGTCATTTGTTCTTCATACATCTGTTGTTGTTCTGTTGTTATTGGTTGTCCTGTTCCTATGTCTTTTGTGTATGTGTAGTATTCTAGTGGTTCTGTTGGTTCGTATTTTGCTGATCCGTTTTTCATTGCGAAGTGTATGTTTTCGCTTTCTGCTAGTTCTTTTTCTACTATGCTTATTCTTAGGTTGTCGTCGTTTAGTAGGTTTGCTTGTATGTTTACTGTTGTGTCTGCTGGGTTTACCCAGTCGCATGTGCTGTAGTCGTTTCCTAGTCCTCTGTTTATTGGGTATTCTTCGTTGTGTTTTACTATGCTGAATGTTTTGCTGTATTCTGGTAGTGTTGTTGAGTTTGTGTATATTTTTATGAGTTCTGTTGTGTCTGTTACGTTTATGTTTCCGTTGAATTCTCCGTTTATGTCTAGGTCTAAGTTGAATTTTTCTCCGCCCGCGTTTTCGAGTGTTATTGCTTGGTTTCTGTTTGTTATTCTTTGTGTTGCAGGTCCGTTTATTGCTTTTCCGCTGATGTTTATATTGTAATTATTTGGTTCTTCTATTTGATTCGCTGTTTTTTCTGTTGTTCCTACTCCTATGTTTTCGAATTTTATTGTGTCGTTTTTGTATCCTTCTAGTTCTAGTATTGCTCTTACGCTTTCTGTGTCTTGTTGTAGTTCTTGGTATATTTCTGTGATGTCGTTTCCTTGTATTATTGTTTGTTCTGTTGGCATTTTTTGCCATGTGATGTTTGTTAGTGCTATGACGTTGTTTATTCTTGTCGTGTATTGTCCTATTAGTCCTATTGTTTTTTGTGTTAGTCCTGGTAGTATTGTGATGGTGTTTTTGTATGTGTCGTATAATTCTTTGTTTATTTCTCTTATTATTTTTTCTTGTTCTGTTCTTGCTTTGAATGTGATTATTTCTTCTGTTGTTCCTGTTGTTATCGTGTTTCCTTGTATGTCTTTTATGTTTATGTTTGCTCCTGTTCCGCTTGTTGCGTGTATTTGGTTTTGGTAGTGTCTGTTTAGTATGTTGTTTACGTTTATTGTTTCTTCTTTGTCTACTAGTGTCAAGTAAAGCATAGTAATTCGGGTAAATTAGTTTATCTTTGCAAGA
>CBDUZZ010000023.1:0-61160 GCA_965371855.1 uncultured bacterium | reverse complement strand
TAATAACATACTGAGTGTCAGTATTTAGCGCTTGACGTTAGTTGGAAGCTTGAAAACGCAACCATAATGAATAGAATGTCATCATACTTAGTGTAAATCAAACATAAAAAAACAAGACATGAAAAATCGTTTTTTAATTGGATTATTATTGATTATAACAATGAGTTGTAATGAAGAGAGAATTGACGCGCCTCCGATTGATGGCATTTGGGTTGAAACGGTTTATAAATCAGATACTCTGGTGTTCGACAGTGAATCTGAACTTTTCAATTTAAACAGAGGAGGAGAAAATTTATCACTTAAGGCTCGTTCGAAACCATATGTTTATGATTTGGAAAAAGATAGTATTTCCATAAGTTGGCTTGCATCAAGTGCCACTTTTGGCAGTTTTAAATACTATTTTGACTTAGACGAAGAAAAAGAACAAATGAAAATTGGAAATTTCTTTGTTGATAGTTTAGACAGTAAAACTGAATTAACCTTTTCAAAAATAAATTGATTCAGATGAAAACATTTAAACTTCTAACTCTAATGGTGGTTTTGATTGGTTTGTTCAGTTGTGACAAGAATGAAACTGAAGAAATAATTAATATAGAAGTTGAAAATTATATCCAATTATTAAAAACAAATCAATATGAATCTTTGGATTTACCCGAGTTTTCCTTTAAACACATACCTGCATTATTAATATATATAAATGATACCAGTGTGGTTAATAAGTTTCCACATGGTCTATCATCCTATCACCCACAGAATCCAATTTATAGACTTGGAGTACTCGTCTTATGGACAATTGAATCTATAAGAGAAGTGTCAAGTGATAGCGAAACCTTTATGTTCCGATTTCCGTCTCAACACCCTTTCGTGCAATTAAATGAAGAACCTTTTACATGGATTCAAGACCATGACAATGAAGCTTATGAAACTATTCGGCAAGTTTATTTTGAATGGTGGGATAATAACAAACATAAAAAAATTAGTGAATTTCATAATACAAATCCATTGGAACACACTAATTACAGGTGGCACTGAAAAACAAAAAGCCAGGGCATAACAAAAGCTAAATGCCATACGGGGTTCAGCAGGTAAATCAACCGCAGTTCTTCGTTGCAACAACGCCAATTCGTCTTCGACAATTGACGTGAAAAATGAAATTATGAATAAACAAATTGGCTCAGTGTAAATTGAAAATGAAGTACTTCGAAATCCCGTACAGCACTTAGCCCAACCGTTAGCAGCAAAGAAAAAATATAAAATAAGTAACTATAAGTTAATAATATAATATCAAAATGAAAAGAGTTTTACTATCATTATTAATTTCCATTTGGTCGTATTATGCATATTCTGTTAATGTTACGGGAAATGCTTTTCTTGATAATACTACAAATCATTCAGGAATTGAAGTTAGGTTTAATCCTGAATCTCCCTCTGCACAATTTGCATCATGCAATACTTTGTCAACAGGAGAATTTGAAATATCTATTCAACCTGGTATATACAGTATAGAATATTATAAGGAAGATTATCAATTATTCAGTATTAATGAACAAAGGCTAATAATAGAAGATTGCTCGCTTGAAGATGTGACCTTATTGTCCAAACTCTTAGTGGATGTTTCTGGAAATGTTTCAGGAGATTGGACTAATGATGTTACTTATAATGTTACTGGTAATATATCTGTACCAAGTGGTTCTACCCTAACAATTGAAGAAGGTACACTTGTTCAATTTACAGGAAAACACAAAATGTATGTTGACGGTAAATTACTTGCTAATGGAACAGAAACAGACATGATTAAGTTTACTTCCGCAAATGTGGTTAAGTCAGCCGGTGATTGGGATGGTATTTTTATAAGAGGTAATGAAACTTCTATTATATCTCACTCGATCCTTGAATATGGAGGTTCAGAGGATAATAAAACTGGTATTGTTAACTCAAGGGGCAATTTGAAAATATCAAATTGTACTATAACTAATTCTGAGCGATATGCAGTACTTGTTCTAAGTGGTGGATATGTGGTAGCCTGTAATAATACTATGAGTGAAATGAGCAGAGGGATATTATGCTCAGATGGAGGGAGAGCAGATATATCATTAAATACAGTTTTTAATTGCGGTTATGGAATTGGTAGTCTTTCTGATAATGCTTATATATTTGATAACATAGTTCATGATTGCTCGACTGGAATTCTGGGATATGAAAATATTATAATTGAGAACAATATTTTATATGAAAATGAAATTGGTGTCTATCTAAGATACTGCGAAACTCCAATATGCAATAATAATACTATGTTGAATAATCTGCATGGAATAAAAATTGAAGATTCAGAGTCACTTAAAGCTACTATTTCTCATAATATTTTTGTAGGTAGTACATGTGCAATATATGGGGTATCTGAAAGTACAGGAAAACCTAGTAAAATAGAGTATAATTTATTCTATAACAATAGTTCAATATATAATGGAAACTTTTTAGGTTTAGGTTCTGTTATAACACAGAATTCCAATGGAACCCCATGTGATACTTATCTAAATTTATTTGATGATCCTTCATTTGTCACTATTGATCCTAATGATGAAAACTTCATTGAATTATCATCATCATCAATTTGTATCGATGCAGGAGATCCAAATTTAAAAGATGAAGATGGCACAACTATAGATATTGGAGCAAAGGCATATAATTCTGTTTTTACAGTTATTGAAGATCAGGAAATTAAGGGGTGTGCATCTGAAATTACATACAACAATTTAACTAATGAGATAATATTAAATATAGAAAGTGAGTCTGATTATTTAGTGAACATTTATAATTTATCTGGGAAAAAAGTGGTATCACATAATTTTAAAGGATCAATATATCATAGACTAAGTATTGCAAACCTTCAATCAGGTATGTATATAGTGAATCTATACGATAGACAAAAGAGTACATTTTGTTCAGAAAAAATTCTAAAACATTAAAGTAACTCTCAGCTGCTAACACGCTGCATAGGGCATTGAAAACGCCCCATGCAGCCATCGTTATGTGCAATTATAGCTGAAGAAATTATGGAGAATAATTCAATTAATCAGAAAACTAAAAATGGCAAGAAAAGGGAGAAAATTTGAAAAGCTTGTTACATTCCTTGAATCTATTGAGCTAGAAAAGAAAGCCATTATAACTTCTCCTGATTATTTAGTTGATAAAGACACGGGTGGAAAAAGAGAAGTTGATATTAGTATTCGCTATAAAGTAGGTACAATTCCATTATTAATTATATTAGAATGTAGAGATAGAACAGCTGTTCAAGGTTCACCTTGGGTTGAAGAAGTATCAGGCAAAATGAAATCTGTAAATGCAGATAAGGCAATTATGATATCATCTTCAGGTTTTTCCGAGCCTGCTCAAAAAAAAGCCATTAGAAATGGTATAGAACTCCGTACTTTCAGTCAAATAGATGAAAAAGATGTGTTTTCTTGGTTTAAGGCTGAATATTTGACATTGGTTAAAAAGAGGTATCAATTAGATTATGTAAAAATTGATATTTATGAAGACCAAAATATTGACGATAGTATAAAACCAAAACTTGAAAAATACAGGAATATAAAAGCATTAGATAATGAATTTAAAATAAGCACAGATTCAAGGATCGTTAACCTGAATTATATTTTCTGGGACTGTATAGGTGAAAAGGTTGAAGCCTTGTTTGATACATTTCCTGAGGAAGAGAAAAATAAAGTGCCCAAACAGTTTAATTTTAATTTTACAAACAGAAAAAGTTGTTTTCAGTTATTTGCAGACAAAGAAACAATCGATATCAAGAGTATTACTTTCAATACATTTTGTTGGCGAGAAATAGAACAAATACCTGTATCAAGACTTTTCAACTATCAGAATTCTGAAAGAAGTATCTTATACAATGGGATTGAGTTTAAACTAGAATATTCAAATGAAAAGCAAAAAATGGTAATTGTTGAAACTGTTGATCCAGACAACGAATTAAGAAAAATAACAATGAAGTTAATAGATGATAATAAATAAAAGCACATAACAATGTATATACCCTCGCTACCGCACGATTGCATCGTGTGGTTTTATTCAATAACAATAGTATCATCCAATATTTCTTTTTCACAATTATAACCTTTTGCTTAAAGGAACGCGATACAATCGCGCACCTGCAGAGGGTAATATTTGTAATTATTTACCAAAAATCGAGGTAAGCTTTTGTCAACAATCAATAAGCTTCTGATAAGAATTGATAAGCTTCCGGTAAAAACAGGTAAGCTTTTATCAACAACCAATAAGCTTCTGATAAAAACCGGTAAGCTTCCCCTCGAAACAGGTAAGCTTTTGATAATAACCAATAAGCTTTTATCAATAAATTATAAGGTCAGCTCACAAACTTAAGCTTGCCCCAATAATATGAACACTCATCTTTAGGGGTTGGGGGGTGAAAGATAAAACACCCCAAACCCCTAAAGGGGCTTAATCTCAATTCGGTTACCAATTCGCTGGTGCGCGATTGTATCGCGTTCCTTTTGAAGTTCGTAGGAAATCGGTTACGTCGTGTCTGCAAGAGAACATAACACGGATCGTCATTGCGAGGACGATAGGACGAAGCCCGCCTGACCACTATTGAAAAACATTAAAGTCGGGCAGGCAATCTATTGATATTCAATAGAGATTGCCTGCCTGTTGCAGGCAGGCTTCACTTCCCGCCACGGCGGGACAAGCTGTACCTCGTTCGCAATGACGCAAACCTCTAAATTTTATAGTTTTCTTGCAGACACTCGTAGGTGTAGTTACAAACTACACTTAGTGTCTGGGAATAAGGAATCTGAAACTCGAAACTGATAATTCTCTCCCTCGCTACCGCACGATTGCATCGTGTGGTTTTATTGCTTATCGGGATTAATTCGACTAAGGTTTCTGTTTCTCTCTGCACCTCAAAAACTTGTCTGCCTTAGGCATGATAATATTCATTTTCACATTCACGCATTAAAATATCACAGGTTAATAAAAATTCAGTATTTTTGGAAAAATCTTTTCTTCATTAAAAACATATCGTTACTGAAAACAATAAAAGATGAAGCAATATAATCGTTTAAACATCATTTTCGGATGGCTGGCTTTTCTTATCTCAGCTATTATTTATATTAAAACTATTGAACCTACAGCAAGTTTTTGGGATTGTGGAGAGTTTATCGCAACTGCATACAAAATGCTTGTTGGTCATCCTCCGGGAGCGCCCTTCTTCATGATTGTGGGTCGATTCTTCACTCTTTTTGCCCCTGACCCAGGCTCTGTAGCAGCAACGATAAATATTATGTCAGCTCTTATAAGTGCTTTCACTATCCTGTTCCTGTTCTGGACAATCACCCACCTTGCCAAAAAGATAATGATTAGAGATGGTGAATATGAAACATGGAAAACATGGGCTGTTATTGGTAGTGGCATAACAGGTGCTTTGGCTTATGCATTCTCTGATACTTTTTGGTTCTCGGCCGTTGAAGGTGAAGTTTATGCTATGAGCTCCTTTTTTACTGCAATTGTATTCTGGGCTATTTTAAAATGGGAAAACGTTGCTGACAAGCCTTATGCAAATCGTTGGCTTATACTTATCGCCTATTTAATGGGTCTGTCTATTGGTGTTCACCTTTTGAACCTGCTTACTATCCCTGCTATTGTTATGGTTTACTATTTCAAAAAAGTAGAAATCAACCGTAATAACACTATCAAAGCTCTCGCTATTTCTGCGGTAATATTGGGTGGTATTCTTTATGGTATTATTCCCGGATTAGTCAAGGTTGCCAGTTGGTTCGAGCTTATGTTTGTGAACGGCTTTGGGCTGCCGTTTAATACCGGAGTGATTATATATTCCATCCTACTGATAGGGGCTCTTATCTACGGCATTTTATGGACTCATAAAAACGGGCACGCTATTTTTAACACGGTGATTCTGGTAGTTACTGTTATTGTTATTGGTTATTCATCATTTGCGATGATAGTTATACGTTCGTATGCAAACCCACCTATGGACCAGAACTCTCCCGAGGATGTGTTCTCGTTAATGTCGTATCTTAACCGTGAACAATATGGCGATCGGCCTCTGATTACAGGACAATACTACAGTTCTCCTATCGACAGAAGAGCTATGGATAAGGAACAAGGCAAACCTGTTTATATTAAGAAAAACGGAAAGTACGTTATAAGCGAATACAAACCATCATATATTTTCGACAGTAGTACTACTACTCTTTTTCCGCGAATGTATAGTAGAGAGGGTAGGCATATAGAACAATATAAGAAATGGACAAACTTGGAGGGAAAGAAAATAAGAGTAACAGACGACAACGGTCAAGCCAAATCCATCACTATCCCTACATTTTTTGAAAACCTGAAATTCTTCTGGGAGTACCAGGTAAAATACATGTATGTAAGATATTTTATGTGGAATTTCTCCGGCCGACAAAACGATCTGCAAGGAAACGGAGAGATAGACAAAGGGAATTGGATAACCGGAATACCGTTTATTGATAATGGCATGTATGGTGACCAAAGTTTATTACGCGACTCACTAAAAAACAACAAAGCCCAAAATAAGTATTATCTGTTGCCGCTATTGCTCGGTCTTATCGGAATATTTTATCAGTACAATGCAAACAAAAAAGATAAAAAAACGGGAAAAGTTGATAATGCGGGGAAACATGGTTTTTGGATAGTAATGCTTCTGTTCTTTTTAACAGGGTTGGCAATAGTCCTATACCTCAACCAAACACCCTTGCAACCACGTGAAAGAGACTATGCTTATGCAGGAAGTTTTTACGCCTTTTCAATATGGATTGGACTTGGCGTATTGGGTATTGTTGAACTGTTACGAAAAACAGTACCCGGAAAAATTAGTGCTATTTCAGCAACCCTGTTGTCATTAATCCTTGTTCCGGGAATTATGATAAAAGAAAACTGGGATGACCATGACCGGTCAGAAAGATATGTTGCCCATGATTTAGCCTGGAATTATCTGAATAGTTGTCAGGAGGATGCAATACTATTCACTAATGGAGATAATGACACTTTCCCGTTATGGTACATACAGGAGGTAGAAGGTGTGCGTACTGATGTCAGAGTTTGCAACCTTAGTTATCTTCAAACAGACTGGTATATTGACCAAATGAAACGCAAATCATACAAGTCTGACCCTGTTCCAATCTCGATGAAGCACAAGCAGTACGTTTCCGGCTCAAGGGATGTTGTATATATTATTCCAAGGGATCAGTTCAAAGATAAAAGAATCGACATGAAAGAGGCAATAAAGTTTGTCGCCAGTGATAACCCTAAAACAAAACAAATACCTCAATATTCCGGAAAAATTGACTACATGCCTGCTAACCGTTTCTATATGGCCGCAGACAGTCTGAAGGTTCTTCAAAAAGGAATAGTATCGGAAAGTGCAGCTCACCTGATAGAACCCACTATTAATATTGATATCAATAAAAATATGATATTGAAGAATGAGTTAATGATATATGATATGATCTCAAATAACAATTGGGAGCGTCCGGTCTATTTTGCTGTAACAGTAGGAGCTGATAATTATGCAGGATTGCAAGATTACTTCCAGCTTGAAGGGTTCGGGTATCAGGTTGTTCCTATAAAGACAAAGAATGAGAACAGGGAATTTGGCAGAGTTGATACAGAGAAAATGTACGACAATGTTATGAATAAATTCAAGTGGGGTGGTTATAATAACCCTAATGTATATCTTGACGAGAATCACAGGCGCATGGCCACAAATATAAGAAACAACCTGACTCGCCTGGCAAATACTCTCCTTGATGAAGGTCAAAACGAGAAAGCTATTAATGTATTGAATAAACTAATGGAGGAGCTACCTCCTAATCTTGTTCCTCATAACCATTTCAGCATATTTCTTGCCGAGGCATATTACAAAGCGGAAGAATTTGAAAAAGGAGATGAGATAATTAGAGACATAGCAAAAGAGTTTATACAGAACATACGGTTTTACGCTTCTTTGGATAAAAAAATGAAACAAAGTATAATGGGAGATCTGGAACGGGTTATGGCCATTTATGCCAGGCTATTACTTCCTACGGTTCAAATGTATGACAGAAAAGACCTATTAAAGGAGCTGGAATCTGAGTATACAAACTCTGTTAAAAAGTTAAATTTCATGGAACAATAGATAAGTTAATTTGATGATGTGTTGATTAGCGAATGTAGTGATTAAAAAGTATAGTAAAGAGAATACAAAAACTTTAAATTATAAATTATAAATCTAAAATTTTAACTCGTTGGAGTGTTCAACCACCACATTGGATAAGACAATTTTATCCCGGAACTTTTTGGCGAGGGAATGAAGGGAAAAAAGAAATTTATTTAACCTTTGATGATGGCCCGGTATCTGAAATCACTCCGTGGGTTTGCAACGAATTGAAAAAAAGAGATGTAAAAGCTACCTTCTTTTGTGTTGGAGAAAATGTGAAAAACCATCCGGGAATATATCGCATGGTAATTGAAGAAGGGCACAGAACAGGTAATCATACTTTTAATCATATACCCGCCTGGAAATGTTCAGGCAAAGCATATTTCGAAAATATAGAGCTTGGATATGAACAAATAGATTCAGACCTGTTTCGCCCTCCACACGGACAACTATATCCGTGGCAGGTTCTAAAGCTTAAAAAACTATTCAACAAAATAGTTATGTGGGATGTGCTAAGCAAAGATTATGACCATAGGCTATCTGTAATGGAGGTGTTTGAAAATTTAAAACAAAATATAAGGCCGGGTTCTGTTATCGTTTTTCATGATTCGGTAAAAGCATGGCCAAGACTGAAAGAAGCATTGCCTGACACACTTGACTTTTTGATTAATGAAGGATACAGCTTTAGGATGTTATGAGGTTTTTAGCTGAGGCTTTTATATTATAAAAAGTCGTAATTAAAATATATATTTGGGTATTGGGGGGAGTAAAAGATTCAATCAATATCGAATATCCAATGACCATAACCAATGGAAAATTTGGAGATTGAGTGTTGGGTGTTGGAAATTGAAAGAAAATGAATGAACAATAATTAAAACAAAAAACAAGACATGAATATACTGTTATTAGGCTCCGGCGGTCGTGAACATGCTCTTTCATGGAAAATAGCCCAAAGTAATTTGTTAAGCAAATTGTATATTGCTCCGGGTAATGCAGGAACTGCACAAGTTGGAACGAACATCCCTATTAATCCCAATGATTTTAGCGAGGTAAAAAATTTCGTGATAGAGAATAAAATTGAGATGGTAATTGTTGGACCGGAAGAACCCCTTGTTAGAGGGATAAAAGACTATTTTCTAAACAATCCGTTTATTGCACACATTCCGGTAATAGGCCCGGGAAAAACAGGAGCAATGCTTGAAGGCAGTAAAGAGTTTGCCAAAGAGTTCATGTTCAGACATAACATTCCTACTGCAGGCTATCTGTCTGTTACAAACAACAATATTGAGGAAGGCTTTGCCTTTCTGGAAAAGCTTAATGCTCCCTATGTTCTAAAAGCTGACGGGCTGGCTGCCGGAAAAGGAGTGCTGATATTGGATGATATTAACGAGGCAAAAGAAGAGTTGAAAGCTATGTTAGAAGGCAAATTCGGTGCTGCAGGAAACACTGTAGTTATTGAAGAGTTCCTTTCAGGAATTGAGCTTTCAGTGTTCGTACTTACCGATGGACAAGGATATTTGATTCTTCCCGAAGCTAAAGATTATAAACGAATAGGAGAGAATGACGCAGGGCTGAACACCGGCGGCATGGGTGCTGTTTCTCCGGTGCCGTTTGCCAACGAAGAGTTCATGACCAAAGTTAAAGACCGGATTGTTCGCCCAACCGTTGATGGATTAATTAAGGACAATATTACATATAATGGCTTTATTTTTATCGGGCTAATGAATGTAAACGGAGACCCTTATGTTATCGAATATAATGTCCGCATGGGTGATCCTGAAGCTGAAGTTGTTATTCCACGTATAAAGTCCGACATTGTGGATCTTTTCAGTGCCGTTGCTGCAGGAACCCTAAAAGAGAAATCACTGGAGATTGATGACAGAACTGTTACAACCGTAATGCTGGTGTCAGGAGGTTATCCGGAAAGTTATGAGAAAGGCAAAAAGATTAATGGGTTGGATAAAACATCTGATTGTATTGTTTTTCATGCCGGAACAAAACAAGATGGAGACGATATTGTCTCAAATGGAGGACGTGTTTTAGCAATAAGTGCATTTGGTGAAAATAAAGACAAAGCATTAAAACTGTCATACAAGAATGCAGAGGTAATAAACTTTGACAAAAAATATTACAGGAAAGATATCGGATTTGATCTGTAAAACGTTATAGACTTTTAACCTGTCTGCCAACAGGCAGGCTTTATAAACTTTTAACTAATAGTGATTTTAAAAAAAGTACATAGTAACGATATCCTGGCATACATAATGGTGCCTCTGTTCCTTATTGTATTTTGGTTAAAATCTCTTAATGAAGTTTATATTCCTGAGTCTTTTGGAGACATAACCCCTATGCCGCTATGGGGAATGGTACTAAAGGTAATCAAAGGTAACCGGTTAGTAGCTTCTTTAATTGTAATGACACTAGCCCTGCTTAGTGCAATGGGAGTTAACCGGTTTACAAACCGCTATAAACTTCTGAGCAAACCAACCGTTCTGCCCGGAATTATTTACATCTTATTAATTAGTGGATTTATTGAAGTTCAGTATATTCATCCTGTTTGGTTTTTTGTTCCGCTGTTTCTGCTTTCTATAGAAAAGCTTTTTAATGCACACGGCAAACAAAAACCAATGGTATGGTGTTTTGATGCTGCACTATGGTTCTCTGTAGGAACGCTGTTTTTTGGCAAAGGAATGATTCTTTTTGTTTTTCTTCTCATTGTTATGTTTATACTCAGAATCTTCAAAACAAAAACCATTCTTGCCTCTTTGTTAGGTTTGATTCTTCCTTATACTTTTACTTTTGTTTACTATCTGATCATTAACAAGACAGATGTTTTTTTTGACACTCTACATGTTAATTTCATCACTCCGGTAGCATTTTTTAGTCATTCCATTTTTTCTGAAACATATCTTTTTGCAATGGTAATACTGGTAGTATTATCTCTTATCATTGTTGCCCGGCAGATGCCTGTATTTAAAATCCTTACCCGTAAACATTACCGCATATTTAACTGGTTAGTCATACTGTCGCTACTAACTGCCATGACACCTTTCTATTCTGTTGAAATGGTTCCCATAATATCTATTGGTTCATCCATTGTAATAGCTCATTTTCTGGACACTATCCGCCTCAATTGGGTGAAAGACATTATCTTTACACTCTTAATAATAATCACGATTCTGGCACAAATCTTTATGTGATTTAATGGAAAAGAACAGACCTACTCTGGCTATTTATGACATTCTGAAAGAAGAAGGATTACTTGATGGAACAAATTACGATATTGTTTTTGTTGACAATATTGTTGGCAGGTCTTTCATTTCACAATGTGGCCGGTTCCGTTTCGAAGGACCCTTAAATGATAATAATTCCCCAAATATTGAAAAAGGGAAATGCTGGTGGCTGGATAAAGAACATGATGCATACGTTTTAAATCATGAGCTGGCACACATTGGTGCAACTCTGCCATTTTTCGGTGCTTTTAAAAGAGAATAGTCTACTGGTCCATTTCGACGGTACTTCACGAATACAAACAATCTTTGAAAGAGCTGATAACCCATATTTGCATGACTTGTTGACCATGCTTGATGAAAAGTATAACATCAAAGCTTTGATAAATACCTCATTCAACATAAAAGGAGAACCAATTGTTCATACCAAAAAAGATGCGCTAAATTCTGCCAGAGACATGAATATTGATGGTGTAGTGATAAACGGAAAATTACATCACCTAAAATAATCCTCGCAAAAAAACAAATGAGGGTGTCCAAAAAGAAAAAACTTGACGTCATTGCGATGAGGAACGAAGAAGCAATCTGTTGAATTACAGTAGCTTTGTTTTGTGAGATTCCTTCGCTCTGCTCGGAATGACGACTTTTTGGACACCCTCATATTATAATTTCACTTTCTGACAATCGATTATTCAGCAGGTTTATCTCCCAAATGCGAGGTTAAGAATTTTTCCATTGCACGGTAAAAATCAAAACGATTTTCTTCATTTCTGAAACCGTGACCTTCATCATCTTTTACCATATATTCAACATTGATTCCACGCGTTTTCATGGCCTCAACCATTTGATCCGATTCATCAACGTTTACCCTTGGGTCGTTACGTCCCTGAACAACAAACAATGGAGCAACAATTTTATCAACCTGAAACACGGGTGATACTTCCCTTAGCAACAAACTATCCGCTTGTGGATTACCAACCATTTCATACATCATGTCGAGCATAGGTTTCCAGTAAGGAGGAATTGTTTTCAGAAAGGTAAACATGTTTGATACACCAACATAATCTACACCAGCAGCATACAATTCAGGTTCTTTAACCAATCCCATTAAGGTAGCATACCCTCCGTAACTTGCACCATAAATGGCAATTTTTGCAGGATCGGCATAACCTTTATCAATTAGCCATTGTGTACCATCAGTAATATCGTTCTGCATTTCAAGCCCCCATTTTTTGAAAGAGATTTCCCAAAACTCTTTTCCATAACCGGTCGATCCGCGAAAATTCATCTGTAAAACACCATAGCCTCTGTTAGCAAGGAACTGAATTTCAGGATTGAATCCCCAACCATCGCGTGCCCATGGCCCCCCATGAGGATTAACGATAAATGGAAGATTTTTAGCAGTCTCAGTTGTGTAACCTTTAGGAAGACTAAGGTATCCGTTAATTGTTAAACCATCGCGCGACTGATATTTGATTGGGAATGACTTGGCCATTTCACTTTCATCAATCCATGGACTAACATCAGTAATCTTTTCAATCTTATCGGTAGTTTTATCATAAATGTAGTAAGCCCCGAGAGAACGATCACTATAGGTACGAATGATATAAACATCCTCATTTTTATTTATCGAGCTTATCCCTAATTCGTATTCACCCAACTCTTTGTTTAACCTTTCAAACAACTTTTTGGTATCATCATCAAAGAAATGTCTTTCCCGTTTCCAGGAAGTAAACGATGCCGAAGTAAGAACTTTTCGTTTTCTTGAAAAGTAAACACCTTGCACATCATAATCAGCGTTTTCGTAAAGTACTTTCACCTCTTTCCCATTTGCTATATCAAACTCAACTACTACACTTTTATCCCTCCCCAGATTAGAAGTACCAATTACATTTTTATTGTCGAATGTGAAAAAATAGGGCGACATATTGTCTTTAAAGCTGGTTGTCAACACATCTTTCCATTCATCCTGTTCCGTTTCACGGTATAGGATACTTGTATTTACTCCATCAACAATTGCATAAGCTACTCTCAGTTTGCCGTCATGGTCAAACATCCAGCCTTGGATGTTGCCTGGATTCTCGGCCAACATCTCCATTTTACCGGTTTTAATATTCAGGCGGTAAGGATCAAAAACCGTTGGATTTCTTTTGTTCATTCCAATGATTACTTCATCAGGGATGTCTTCAAGATCATCGAGAATTTGGGTTCTTACATTTTCAAAATCAGTAAAACATACAAGGTCAGAGCCATCTATATTAACACTGTAAAGTTTATAATTCTCATTCCCTCCATCATCTTTTAAATATAGGATTTGTTCATTATTCGGCCAGAAATAACCGGCAACTCCCCTGTCGGTTTCACTGGTTAAACGAATGGAATCTTTTTTTCCTCTTTCCTGTACAAAAACATTCAATCGTTTTTCATAAGGAGCCTTGTAGGAATAATACTTGCCATCAGGCGAAATCTTATAACTTGTCTTTTCAGGATTTTTGAAAAAATCTTCAAGCGGAATCAATCTCGCTTTTTCCGGTTTTTTCTCCATTTGACAACTTCCTGCTAATAAGACGATGCCTATGAGCAAAGAAGCACTGCTAATAAAATTGATCTTTTTCATTTCTAAAAACGTTTTAAGAATTAATTGCTAATAAAGAGACTCTATCATCATGTTTATTGAATAGAATATTTAACCTGAACCATTTGGTAGCCACTTCAAAAGGACATCCTCAAAGTCATTCATTTTAACCGGCTTACCGATATAATCATTCATACCGGCATTTATGCAAATCTCCTTGTCTCCTTTTAATGCGTTTGCAGTCATTGCAATAATAGGGGTATTTACATTCATCTCTCGTAGTTTAGTAGTGGCATCAAGGCCATTGAGCACAGGCATTTGAACATCCATAAATATCAGATCGAATTCGGTATCATCATTATCAATAATATCAATTGCCTCCTGACCATTAACAGCAATGTCGGTTTTCAACCCTATGCTTGACAGCATCTTCTGCGCTATTTTCTGATTTATTATATTATCCTCAACCAGTAAGGCTTTCTTGTTTTTCACCAAATCATTAAGCTTAATTTTTTCTTTTTCATCATCTTCAGTGAACAATTTTTCAATTGCTTTAAAAAGCTCCAGATGCTGAATCGGTTTCTGTAACACATAATCAACACCTTCAAGGGAAACCTGTTCTTTCCACTTATTATCTGCCGCAAACAGAATAGTTTTTATCTTTTTACGAATCTTTTTAATATCAGAAATAAAACTACTGTCAAGGTTAGCAAATACGTGAGTATCTATAATAACAAGATTAAAATCAGCAGATTTATTCAAGAGATCAATTGCCGATTTCTCATCGCTGATGGTATCAGAAGGAATATCCCAGTTATTAAGGGTTTTCTTCAACAACAACAAGTTTGTTTTATGATTATCTACAATTAATGTCTTTATATCAGAGAACTTCTCCGTTTTCAGCTCATATGCAGCCTGATTCTTTTCAATAACAAAAGGAAGAGCAAAATGGAAAACCGAACCGGGTGACTCTTCGGACCAGGCAAAATTAGGATTTGGACTTTCCACCCATATTTTCCCTCCCATAAGTTCAGTAAGCATTTTAGAGATGCTTGTTCCCAATCCTGTACCACCAAATTTACGTGTTGTAGAACCGTCAGCCTGAGTAAATGATTCAAATATCTTCTCCAGTTTATCTTTCGGAATTCCGATTCCTGAATCTTCAACCATGAAGTGCAGTGTTATATTAGAACCTATTTGCTTTTCAACCTCAACTTTTAAAACTACCTCTCCCTCTTTTGTGAACTTCACAGCATTACCCATCAGATTGACTAAAATTTGAATAAGTCGTCCCTCGTCACCAATAAGCACATTAGGAATTGTCTCCTCAACCTCTCCCATCAGTTCAATACCCTTTTCATTAGTTTTAATAGACATTTGATCGAGCAGATAATCAATAGTAGAACGTATATTGAATGTATATGACTCTATTTTCATCTTTCCGGCCTCAATCTTAGAGAAATCAAGAATGTCGTTTATAATACCAAGCAAGTTCTCACACGACCTCGAAATAATTGCGATGACATTAACCTGTTCTTTGGTAAGACGAGTTTTTGAAAGCAACTCGGCAGCACCAATAATCCCATTCATAGGTGTCCTTATCTCATGGCTCATGTTAGCCAGAAACTCTGACTTTGCCTTATTCGCTTCGGCTTCATTCTTCTGCACCTCTTTCTGGGCACTTATATCCATAAATGCTTCCAGAAATACTTTCTCATTATTCAGACGTATTGGAATAATATTTTTCAGTATCTCCCTGGAAACATTATTTTCCTTTACTTCAAGTATCTCCTCTGAAGAAATTACCACAACGCCAGATACCGGATCTATATACTGGTCTTTTCGTATCGTGCTGAAAAATGTTTCGTATGAATGTCCTTTTATATGATCAATGGCTTCTTCCATTGATTTATAATTCATGATCTTGGCAGCAGTCTGATTTATCTGGATTATCTCTTTATTACTATTTACTATTAATATTCCAACCGGAAGATTTTCAGTAATCGTTTTCATTGCCTCATTCGATTCACGCAACGATTCTGTCAGCTCTCTCTTTTCTGTTATATCTTCCTTGATAACCACATAATTAGATATTGTATTATTTCCACTTAACACAGGAGAGATAAGCACTTTCTCCCAGAATTCAGAGCCGTCTTTTTTCTTATTGCCTAATTCTCCGGTCCATACTTTACCCTCTTGAATTGTCTGAATAAGTACATTTGCAAGCTCATCCTCACCACTATCTTTTAACAGATTGACATTTCCCCCATAATTTCCATCTTTTTTAAAGCCTCTAATTGTATCAAATCCTTGATTAACATACTCTATATTACCCTGTGTGTCAGTAATCATTATTGAAATGGGGCTCTGTTCAATTGCCTGAAGCAGCTTCCTATTGTTTTCCTCTGCTTTATATCTGTTTATAATAACATTCCGGATCTGAACAATTAGCATTCCGGTGATTAAGATTGCAAAAAGGCTAAAGAAAAACAATCCGAAGTACTTTACTCTGTTATATTTCCTTACAACATTTATACTGGTATTATTAAGAGTATTCCACCGCTTATTAATGTCGTACGATATCTTATTCTCTATTTCATTTATGCGGGTAAAGTAGGTGTCTGCCTGTTGAATTAAATGATTTATCGAATTAAAGTACTCTTTAGAAGGTTGCTGCCCGGAAATTAACTCTTTTTCTATGGTTGCAATTATTTTATCAGCCAGTATTTGCAATTCACTTATCTGTGGTATCAGTTCTCTTACTTCCGGCAAAGTTCCGGTATATTTATCAGGCTCATATTTAAACACTTCTTCTATCTCATCCTTTGCCGGCATGTTTACGGAAATTACACTTGCTACTTCTCCTCCTTCGTCAAGTACTTTTATAATCTCCTTCCCATTTTTAATCAATGCTCTTATATCTTCCCTCAAATTTTTTAATTGCTGATGATGACTTACTGAGGTAAAACTCTTAAAAGACAATCTTAAATTAAGCAGGTTTCTTTGAAGCAGGTGATCGATTGTCTGTTGCTGTTCCTGATTATGAATTACCTTTTGATACTTTACGATATAAGCATTGTCGAAATAATTTTCTATAATTAAAATTGCTGCAATAGTAAGTACAAAAACACCTATCAGAACATACAACTTCTTGATTATAGGCTCTTTAATGAGAATTTTCTTCGTTTTTTTCAACTTGTTCACAAACTTTTTATTATTTAACGGAGTAATTTATAGATTTATTGGCTAATTACTAGAAAATAAATGTTTTTCTTTTAGATAATCCATACCTGTTTAAAACAGATTTACTCTCAGAATTGTTTACATAAGCCAGGAATGACTGAGCCAATTCTCTGTTTTTACTGGTTGACAGAACACCTGCATATACTTCTGAAACACTTTGATGATTAGGACTGAATGGAATAACATCTATATAATTAACATTTCCATTGTTGTGAATTGTTGATGCAAAGTTAATTACCAAATCTGCCTGATTGTTTTTCAGGCTTTTGATTAATCCTTTCGAATCAGTTGTGAGTGACACAATATTTTTTAAAACTTCATCATAAATATTACTCTCTATCAGCACCTTGCGAGTTTCATATCCCAAAGAGCTGGTTTCGGGATTTGCAATAATTAATGAAAATTCTTTTGATGTTAAGGTAGAAAGTTCTCCGCTAAAATCTTTTGGATTACCCTTTTTTACCATAAATACTAAACGGTTATATCCTAAAAAAACAGAATCGGTAATCTCTTCTTTTGTTTTCTTTCTTAAAATATTAAACGAATGCTTAGACGATGGAATAAAAAGATCGCCTTTATGGGAATAATTTATCAGACCAATAAGATTTTGTGCACAATCATTTTGAATTATCACCTTACAATTATACTTTTGCTCAAACTGCTTCTTCAATTCATATATCAGTGGTGCAATTGCATTTTCACAATATATTATTAACTCATTATTTTCCGGTTTTGCACTATCTGCCCTCTTTTTATGGCTATCACCACACCCATAAAATACTAATACTAATACTAATACAAAGAATAATACTTTTACTAGTCGCATGAACCCTTAGGTTTATCTATTAACATGCCAAGTTACGCATAATCACCTGAAACCAGATATCGTTTGTCACTAAAACAACCGCGTTTATCAAATTAATTTAACTGGTAAAGAAGTGTTTACGTATCCATTTGGGGATAAGTATCGCCCCAATTATAAGATATGGATAATAACTTATAAGACGCCAGACAAATGCCATAGCAACACCGGTACCGACAGGTATTATTCCGGTAAGGAATATTTTGAAAACATACTCGGCAAACCCACTCCCTCCCGGAGTGGGACTAACCAACATCATTATCCACATAACTAATTGTTTCCCAAAAATTATTATATGCTCATCCCAACTAAGAAAATACACTCCAAAAAAAGAGATGATCAATGTATTTACAACCCAGTATCGAGAAGTCCAGCTTAATGCTGTTGCTCCAAATACTTTTAACCAACTACTAAATGGCCAGCGTTTGAACTCTTTGGATGTTTGTATCAAATCGGAACCGGATTCATTCGCTTGAGGACGCCATTTCCTGATAATAGGAAGCTTGAAAACCAATAACAATAAAAACTTCAACCCTCGGGGATTAAAAAACAATCCGTAACTTAATATAATTGTATAAATCAACTTTAAAAAGTAACCCAATAAAGCAAACAGAAAAAACTGATTCTTAAACCATGGAATGTGTTCAACGCTATCTCCAAACATAAATATATCTGTCCTGCCAATTAACAACAGAATTAAAGGGAAAATTATAATAAAATACAACTCATCAAGAAAAGAAGTTACCATTACCACAGCACTACTCCGGCCAACTCTAATCCCCTCTTTATTCAGGAAAAATATTGCCACACTTGTACCTCCAATCGCAGAAGGCGTAATGGCAGAAGAGAACTCCCACAACATAATTATATTGAACGCTTTTCGCCATGTTAACTGATTGTTAGTAAGAAGCCTGATACGAACCATATACCAAAAATCACGAAACGCCATCAATAAGAAAGAGAACAACATCCAGACAACAGATTGGAATGTAAACTCAAAAAAAGAAAGACTCCCGGGTTCAAATTCCTTGTATAGCATATAACCACTTACTCCAAGACCGATTACTATGGGATAAATAATCTTGTTTGGATTAATGCTTTTCAGAATTTTGCCGGAATTGTCTGTCATGCTTTTGTGTTTTGAATACAAAGTTAGGATAAAGAAAACATAAGGTAAATGCAAATTGGTTTTTTTTAACAATAATCAAGCTAATTTTTTGATCGATAATTGTCGCTTGAAAACACAAAGTATATTCAGATGCAACAGCTGTAATACCTCACCGAATAGTCCATACTTCCATTCTAATGTTAAAAATTTTGTATAAAAAAATCGAAATAAGTATTTTCGCAGTATTAAAATTTCACAAAACAAAAATTAGTCCCTCATAATTTAATACCTTCGAATTCTGAATTTATTTAAATGAAAAATCATAATACGCTTGTTATTGCAATAGATGGATACTCTTCATGTGGGAAAAGTACTATTGCAAAAGATTTGGCTAAAATGCTAAATTACATTTATATTGATTCAGGAGCAATGTACCGTGCCATTACGCTTTATGCCATTGAACACAACCTGGTAAAGGATAGTGAAATTGATCTGGATAGTTTAAAAAAACAGTTACCGAAGATAAACATTTCTTTCAAATACAATCCTAAATCAAAATTCAACGAGACATACTTAAATAACAAAAACGTTGAAGATGAAATACGGCGACTGAGAGTGAGTAATAAAGTTAGCCTGATAAGCACAGTTGATTTTATACGCCAACATTTGGTGGAATTGCAAAGGGAAATGGCAAAAGAGGGAAGAGTTGTGATGGATGGACGGGATATTGGAACGGTAGTTCTCCCTGATGCAGATCTGAAAATATTTATGACTGCAAAACCGGAAATCAGAGCAGAACGTAGATATAAAGAGTTACAGGGGAAAGGAGAAAATGTATCTTTTGAAGATATAATTAAAAACATTGAGGAGAGAGATTATTTAGATACTACACGCAAAGTGAGCCCTCTAAAAAAAGCAGATGATGCTATCATTCTTGACAATAGCAATCTAACTCCACAAGAACAATTAAACTGGATAGTTAAAATTGTTGAGAATATACAAAAAGCTTAAAGAACTACCCCATAAACCATTATACAATTACATTGTTGCATTAACACATTAATTCATTAGCTCATTAACAAATCAAAAATGGTTATAGAAATTGATAAAAAGTCGGGGTTTTGCTTTGGTGTTGTTAAAGCCATAGAAGCAACGGACGAAGTGTTGGAAAGAGGGGAGAAGATCTATTCTCTCGGCCAGATTGTACATAACAAGGAGGAAATAACAAGGCTTGAGGATAAAGGGATGGTTACCATTGATCACGATCTGTTCAGTACAATGAAAAGTAAAACCATTCTTTTCAGAGCCCATGGTGAGTCCCCTAAATCATATACTACTGCAAAGCAAAATGGCCATAAAGTGATTGACGCAACATGTCCTGTGGTGCTAAAACTTCAGCAAAGGGTTAAGAATGCTTGTAAAAGACTCAATGGAATTAATGGTCAATTGGTGATATTTGGCAAGGCTGGTCATGCCGAAGTAATTGGGTTGATGGGGCAGACAGAGGGAAAAGGAATACTTATTGAAGGTGAAGAAGATCTTGATAAGCTGGATTATTCACGTCCTGTTGAAACTTTCTCGCAAACAACCATAAATGTTGACAAAATCAAACATATGATTGGTGAGATTAAAAAAAGAATAAGCAATCCTTCCCTTTTAAAAACCAACAATACCACTTGCAGGCAAGTATCGGACAGGTTTAAACATTTGCAGTCATTCTCAAAAAAATACGATGTAATAGTATTTGTAGGTGGCAAAAACAGCAGCAACTCCAAAATGCTGTATCATGAATGCAAAAGAAATAATGAAAATAGTTTTTTTGTAAGCAATCCTGAAGAGTTGAATCGAAAGTGGTTTAGTGAATCCGTTAATAAAGTGGGTATTTGTGGGGGCACTTCTACCCCTTTTTGGTTGATGGAGAATGTAGCGAAAGCCATACCTGAACTATAGGGGATAATCTCAAACATCAAAAGCAATACTTCAAAAATAGTTTTCATTTTTCTTGCATAATGAGAATATTCTCATTATATTTGTACCGGAATTAAACAAAAAAGAAATATATCTGACGATATGCCAAGAAGAAGAAGATTGCGAAGAGTTGTAAGTCCCCCGGGATTCAAAGGTTATAGGCCTTATGGATCAAGCAGTGTATCCTCCGGACATATCGAGTTATTGTACGAGGAGTATGAAGCACTAAAACTGGCAGACTACAATCTGATGAATCATTTGGAAGCTTCGCATCTTATGGGCGTTTCGAGGGCAACTTTTGCCAGAATATATGAAAGTGCACGCAGGAAGATAGCGCAAGCACTTGTAGAATCGAAAGAGATTCGCTCTGTATACGGTAATGCATGGATGGACAAAGACTGGTTTTTATGTGACGATTGTTATGTGAGATTCACTATTCCGAAACAACATAATAAAAGGCACTGCCCGATGTGCAGATCAGAAAGAATAAAATTAATGAATCAACGAATAATCAAATAAACAATCATGAAAACAGTAATTACATCCACAGGAAACGAATTAAGTTCATTATTTGACAAAAGATTTGGTCGTGCAGCATGGTTCTGCATTTTGGATGAAAAAACAGGAAAAACCGAATTTCACAAAAATGAAAATAAAGATGCTCAGGGAGGTGCCGGAACTAAAACAGTTGAAAAAATGGTTAAGTTAGGCGTTTCAAAAGTTATCTCCGGAGATTTTGGCCCTAAAGCAAAAGACCTGTTGGATAAATTCAATATTCAAATGGTAATCATTCAGGATGATGAACTGTCAATTGATGACATCATCATAAAAATAAAATAATTACTAACAGCTAATAGCAAGCAGCTAATAGCAAAAAAAGGAGGTTATTATGCCAGGATTTAATGGAACAGGACCCGAAGGGAAAGGTCCACTAACAGGAAGAAGATTGGGAAGGTGTAATCCCGACAACAACAAATCCAATACTGACAACCCTGAATCTGACTTTCCTGCAAATGCCGGAAGAGGACGCGGTTATGGCCGTGGTTTCGCAGCAGGTGGAAGAGGAAGAGGACCGGGAAGAGGTTTTGGAGGCGGAAGAGGTTGATAGTAATGGGAGATGCCCCTCTCCAACCCCTGCCTGAGGACAGGCAGGCTCCCCTCAATGGAGGGAGATTTATGGGGCTGTCCATGAAAACTAAAATAATCGTGCACCCATGCTGATGCACGATTATTTTATTGTAGAAAACGAAAAAAATCACAACCATACAATTTAAAATAATCATGAATAAAAAAATAGCAGTACCTGTAGATACTAATGGAGTTTTAGATACTCATTTTGGACATTGTAAATTTTTTGCACTTTTTGATGTTGATGATAATGCAATTATCTCAGAAACAAAAGTGGTTCCCCCCCCACATGCTCCGGGGTTATTGCCCAAATGGCTGGCAGAAGAAGGAGCTACGGATATTATTTCCGGTGGAATGGGACAAATGGCTATTCAAATATTTAACGATAACAGAGTAAATGTTTTTGTCGGTGCCGACAAGCTACCAGCAAGAGAGTTAATAGAAAGTTTCCTTAAAGGAGAGCTCAGACTATTATCAAATTATTGCGACCATTAATTTTGGGTAAATCCTGCCTGTAGTCAGGTAATGGTTCCAGGTTACAGATTCCGGGTTTAATAATCAGATTATCCGGTTGCAACTTTATAAACTTTCAACTTTATGAACTTTTAACTAACATCTCTCATATGAGACAAGAGTGTTACTTTTGCATTAATAAAACCGTTGAGAAATTAATACAAAAATTCAACCCCTCTGCGGAAATTGCCGAGGACTTTGTTTTTTCTGTAAACAAACTACTTGGCAACGAGTGGAATACTACCAATCCACATCTGGCAACCAAAATTCATCGGCTGGCAAGAGAAAAACTAAACATTAATGATCTGTACAGGGAAGAAAAATTCCAGGCAAATCAATTGTTACTTGAGCATTATCACGAATGGAAATTATTGATTGCGAACAGTCGGAATCCTTTTCAAATGGCGGCTAAACTGGCTGTTATAGGTAATATTATTGATTACGGAGCTCATAGTGTTAATGAAGATATTCTCACACAAATTAAATCATTAACATCAAACGAACTTGCTGTTGACAATACGACAGAACTTTTTGACAGGATAAAATCTGCAGATTCAATCCTATATCTCGGTGATAATGCAGGAGAGATTGTTTTCGATAAACTGTTTGTCGAAATAATGGATCATCCCAACATTACGTTTGTTGTTCGTGGCCATCCTGTAATAAATGATATTACAATAGAAGATGTTAAACAAGTAGGGATAGATAAAATGTGTAAAATTATAACCAACGGATATGATGCGCCATCAACATTGTTAGAACATTGTTCTGATGAATTCATGCAAGCATACAACAGTGCAGACCTCATCATCTCAAAAGGACAAGGCAATTTTGAAGGATTAATGAATGAAAAACGGGATAATCTGTTTTTTATGCTTATGGCAAAATGTGACCCGATTGCATCAATGCTGAATGTAAACAAAGGTGATATGTTGGTGAAAAACAGTATAGCCTGAGGCTATATAGCGAAGCTCGAAGATTAAAAAGTAAAGAATATCGACAAGCGCATAAACCGGAACAAACCCTGCCAACGAACCTTACACTTTACTGACGAACTACAACTTTATAAACTTTAAGAACCTGTCTGCCTTAGGCAGGTTTTCAACTTTAAACTTCATGGCACATAAAATAGCAATAGCAAGTGGGAAAGGAGGTACAGGCAAAACTACAGTATCGGTGAATTTGTACCACTTTATTAACAAGTACAAATCCGCAAAAGTCAGATTGGTTGATTGTGATGTAGAGGAGCCTAATGACCTGCTCTTTTTCCACAATACAGAAATAATAAAAAAAGAAACCATCAACCAGTTAGTCCCACGCATAGACAATGACAAATGCACCTATTGCCGTAAGTGTGTTGAATGGTGTGAATACAACGCAATTGTTGTCATTCCTCCTGTAAAGTTTGCAGAGGTAAATGCCAGCCTTTGCCACTCATGTGGGGCATGCCTTATTGCTTGTGAATACGATGCAATAAAAGAATACCCGGAACCTATCGGAGAAGTTACAATATACAACACAGGCACAGGTGAAGGGCTTACAGAAGGCCGGTTGAAAATAGGTTCGGCAATGCAAACAATGCTCATAAAAGAGTTGAAAAGAAGAATCCCTCAGGATACCGACTGGATTCTTTTTGATGCTCCTCCCGGAACAAGTTGTCCCGTGGTGGAAACAGTATCTGGTGTCGATTATACCATATTAGTAACCGAGCCAACTCCCTTTGGACTACACGACCTGTTGTTAATGGTTGAACTGCTGAAAGAGATCAAAATACCTTTCGGAGTTATTATCAACAAGGCAGGCTTAGGCGACAACAAAATATATGACTACTTGAAAAAAGAGAATATTGAGATAATTGGTGAGATACCGTTTGACAAAAATTATGCATCAAAATATGCTACCGGAGAATTACTAACAAACATTTCACCGGAGATTGAAGAGACGTATAAGGAGATAATTGAAAACCTGGAGGGGAATGTGGCCTCACCCCCAACCCCTCTCCAAAAATGAGAGGGGCGGCTATAAAGATAAATGTATTAATTCCTCCCCCTTTGGAGGAGGTTAGGAGGGGATAACTATGAAAGAAATAACAATACTTAGCGGAAAAGGAGGCACAGGAAAAACAAGTATTACTGCTGCGATTGCTTCTGTAGCTGAAAATACAGTTTTCTGTGATAATGATGTGGATGCAGCTGACCTTCACCTGATACTCAAACCTGAAATAGTAGAAAGTCATACCTTCTACAGTGCTTATATTGCATCCATAGATGATGATAAATGTACAAGCTGCGGCATTTGTGTTGACCATTGCCGTTTCGATGCTATTCACTACAAAGATATGGGCGGATTATATATCAACCCGTTTCAATGCGAAGGCTGTCGTTTGTGTGAAAGGGTATGCCCTGTGCAGGCTATCACTTCCGAACGAAACAGTAATAATAACTGGTATGTATCCAATACACGTATGGGTAAACTTGTACATGCAAGAATGGGCCCCGGCGAAGAAAATTCCGGAAAATTAGTTAGTCAGGTTAGACAACGGGCTAAAGAGATAGCCATTGAAACAGGTGCCGATTATGTGATAAATGACGGCCCTCCGGGAATTGGATGTGCTGCAATATCTTCGGTAACAGGAACGAATGCTGTACTTTTGGTCATTGAACCTACCCATTCGGGGCTGCATGATGTAGCAAGAGTGGTTGATCTTATTGATTCATTTAAGATCCCTGCCTATGCCATCATTAATAAATACAATATTAATGAAGAGGTTGTTGCACAAATAGAAGAATTTTTAAAAAAGAATGATATACCTTTGATAGCCAAAATACCTTTTGATAAAGAGATGGTTGAAGCTATGGTTAACGAACAGACCATTGTGGAATACAACCCGGAATCAGAGATATCGAAGAAGATAAAACAGGTGTGGGAGGCGATTAAGTAATTAGGAATTACGAATTGACAATTTAACAATACAGCAATTTAATTCATGGCAAAAACAGAACCTTTTGATAATCATCTTAAAGAGTACGAACAGTGGTTCGACAGTAATCGCTTTGTATACCAATCAGAACTGGAAGCGATAAAAAAGGTAATCCCACCAACCGGTCGCGGTATCGAGATTGGTATAGGTAGTGGACTATTTGCGGCTCAACTCGGGATAAAGGAAGGTTGTGACCCTTCGGCTAAAATGCGAAAAAAGGCCGATAAAAGAGACCTGAAAGTAACCGAATGTGTGGCTGAAAATCTGCCTTATGAGTCTTCTTCCATCGACTATGCCTTAATGGTTACAACCATCTGTTTTGTCGATGACGCAAACAAATCATTCAAAGAAATAAACAGAGTACTAAAACCGGGTGGCTCCGTGATTGTTGCTTTTGTAGACAAAGAGAGTCCGGTAGGTAAGGTATACCTGCAGAACAAAGAAAAAAGTATGTTCTACAAGGAAGCAACGTTTTTCAGTACAAGAGAAATATTAGAGCTTTTGCAGGCTGCCGGTTTCAAAACAGAGGAGACACTTCAAACAGTATTTGGCTCAATGCAGGAGATAAAAGAGATACAGCAACCAAAAGAGGGTCACAACAAAGGAAGCTTTGTAGTGATAAAAGCAGTTAAGTAATTATACAATGAATAACCAATGCAAGAAAAAGGGGTGAAAGCATTTGTATCAAAACAGTTTGGCAGAAATATAAAGCTAATAAATCAACATTTTATCCCTATAATTACATCTGACAGTAAAATCGAGGATGTACTATAAGTTTTGCCAAATTATATAAACAGTGTTATGGAAATTATTCAGGAGCAACCTGATAATCACAAACTAATTGATTTGAGGAAAAAATGATTAGTCACGGGGTGACTTCAGGGTATAACAAACAGTCACCCTGTGTCTACAACCATTAAGCCATTATTTCATCCACACATTAACAACTATGGAGATATTCGGACCGGTACCTTCGCGCAGATTAGGAATGAGTTTGGGGATAAACAACATACCACCCAAGGTGTGTAGTTACTCTTGTCTTTATTGCCAGGTGGGGAAAGGTGATATAAAGCAGATTACCCGTCAGGCATTTTATGAGCCCGATTACCTTGTTGATAAAGTTAAGTCTGTACTGTCAAAAATTACTGACAAACAAAATTATCCCGACTACCTAACTATTGTTCCTGATGGAGAACCAACACTGGATATTAATCTTAGAACACTGATAGACAAGCTGAAATTGTTAAAGATTCCGGTTGCAGTTATAACAAATGCATCATTGATAAACACCCCTGATGTACGGGAAGACTTACTGAAAACAGATTATGTTTCTATTAAGTCAGATTCATTTAATTCCACTATCTGGAAAAAGATAAATGTTCCTTACAAAACATTAAATCTGCAAGATATTTTGCAAGGCATACATCTCTTTTCAAATGAATTTCAAGGGAATCTTGTTACTGAAACGATGTTATTAAAAGGAATAAATGACACGCCGGAAGATCTGCTCAACACTGCACAAACTATCTCTACATTTAACCCTGATACCGCATTTATCTCTGTGCCAACAAGACCTACTGCATACAAAAAAGCAGCGAAACCGGATGAAGGAACAGTAACTATGGCTTATGAAATTTTCAGTAAACATATCAAAAATGTAGAACTGTTGACCGGCTATGAAGGAAACGCTTTTGCTTCGTCAGGCAATTTTACGGAAGACATTTTGAGCATCACTGCAGTTCATCCAATGCGTGAAGATGCTGTTATGCTATTGTTAAATAAATCGGGGAAAAAGAAAGATGTATTGTTAGAGCTTATTGCTGACAATCAGATAGAAAAAATTAATTACCGGGGCGAGAACTACTATTTGAGACGATTTTCTAAATGATACTGACTAAAAAAATATCGAAACACAATATTCGTGCTTTTCTGTGGCATGCAGGATTTTTGGCTTTTGCTCAGGTATTTATGGATGTAGATACCGTAATACCTGCCATGCTGATAGAATCGGGCGGCACTGCTTTTCATGTAGGATTGATGACCGCCATTATGGTTGGAGGATCAAGTTTTACACAACTGTTTTTTGCTCCTTTTCTAAGTAATAAACCTCACAAAAAGGCATTCCTGCTAACAGGGATAAATCTGCGGATATTTTCCCTTTTAGCACTTGGCACAATGCTTTTTTATCTGAAAGGACATCACTCATTTTCGTTGTTGTGGTTCATCTTTGTCTTAATTACCATTTTCTCGTTAAGCGGGGCATTTGCCAACATCAGCTATATCGACATAATAGGAAAATCCATCTTAAGCAAAAAAAGAAAAACCTTTTTCTCTACCCGTCAGATAATATCAGGTACCATAATTCTTCTTTCGGCTTTTTTAGCAAAGAGAACATTAACTCTTGCTGAATTTCCGGTTAACTACTCCTATATGTTTTATATTGGAGGAACACTTCTGCTAATTGCTTCATTAGGATTTTGGAGTATCAAAGAAGTTTCGCCGTCAGTATTACGGATAAAAGGCATTACTCACTTTGTTGATGTAATGAAGCAGGAGATCAAAGAGAACAAGAAACTAGTCTATTTTCTTGGTTTTATCAACACCCAGGGGGTTGCAATGTCATTTATGCCTTTTGTAGTTCTTTATGCAAAAGATGTATTTGGAGCAGGAAGTAGCGACACCGGAAATTTTCTGATTTTTAAAGTTATAGGGGTGGTATCAGTCAGTATAATGATTCTATTGATAGCCGGCAAAACTAAATACAAACTATTACTGTACTTGAATGTTTTGCTATCCTTAACAGTTGTTCTGTCTACATATTTTATAAAAGACGTTCACTTAATCAAGTATATCTTCATCATCGGTGGAATTGTTTATTCAATTTACAGTATTACCATGAACGGTGTAATGCTGGAAATTTCAGGCCATGAAAATAGAGCTTTATATGCAGGGTTTGCCGGAGCCGGAAATATTATGCCTACACTCTTTCCTCTGTTTGGAGGATTGCTAATTGGATTATTCGGTTTTAAAGTATTCTTTTTGCTGTTTGTGATAATGATTTTGTCATCGCTATGGTTTATTAAGAAGATGAATTGTAAGAAATAAATATCTATCCCGACCTCTCCCATGGAGGGATTTACATAAGTTTGCAATTATAGAAATGTCAGCATTTAAAATGATAGAAGTAGTGAAGTTAATTTCCCTTTTTACGATGAAAAACATTGTAACTAGAATAAAGCGACCCTCCCCCTTTGGGAGAGGCAGAGGGGGCATCCTTTATCTTTTTCTTATATTTCCCCAATTACTCTTTTCACAAGTAATTCTGACTGGTACCGTAACCGATAAAACAACCGGCGAAACAATGCCGGGGGTAAACGTTTACATTCATGAACTGCAAAAGGGTATTGTTACTAATGAAGAGGGAACGTACTCTATTTCAAACATTCCGCAAGGTTTATTTAAGGTACAATTCTCTTTTATCGGATACAAAACCCGAATCATCACTTTTGACACAAATGGTGGTAGTCAAAGAATTGACATATCGCTTGAGCCCACAGTCATTTATTCTCAAGAGGTGGTTGTGACAGGCGGATGGGTAGGAAGTCAACATGAAAATGCTCTTAAAATAGATAATATCAGTAAAGATGTTTTGAACAGGTCTCCGCAGACAAATCTTTTCAAAAAGCTGGAACAGATTCCCGGTGTAAGTACAATTAGTAAAGGAAATAATATTGCAACTCCTGTTATCCGGGGGCTTTCAACCAGTAATGTTGTTGTTTTGAATAACGGAATCAGAATGGAGAATTTTCAATTTTCCGTAGACCATCCTTACACCATTGATGAAAGTGATTTGCATAATGTTGAAATTATTAAAGGCTCTGCCTCTCTGCTTTACGGTTCGGATGCCGTGGGAGGTGTCATCAACTTCATTAAATCGCCGCCTGCTCCGGTAGGTAAACTAACATCAGATATTACCACCTCTTTCAATACAAATGACCATAGCACGGTAAACAGCATTAACATAAAGGGTAGCAGTGACAGCTTTTTTGCAGGTGCAACAGGATACCTCAGCTCCTCTGCCGATTACCACTCAGGTGACGGAGACCAGGTTCCAAACACCCGGAATAACTCCTATAGCAGCAAATTGTTTGCAGGCTATCGTAACGGCAAGCTTATCTCAAAGGTATTTTATGATTATAACAAACTGAAGCCGGGAATAACAAACTCTCCGGCAATTGAAATCATTCATGATAATTCGCGAAAGAATGAGGTGTGGTATCAAAATCTCGATAATCATCTGCTATCATCAGAAAACAAATTATTCCTGAACAAATTAAAACTTAATATCGACTTCAGCTTTCAGGATAACAAAAGGAGACTAATCGGCAACCCTGTTAATCCTGTTTCAACGTTGGTTGACATGAATTTGAAAAGTTACATCTGGAAGCTTAAAGGGCAATATGACTTTTCAAAAAAGAGTAACCTTATTGTAGTAACACAAGGATTATTCCAATCGAACAGAAATGGAGATGCTCCAAATCATGTTCTACCTGATTTTAAGCAGTCGTCTGCCTCTGTGGCTTCACTGTGGCAATATCTTTTCGGGGCAAAAACCTTTTACCAAATCGGTTTGCGTTATGATTACAAAACAATTGATGCTCCTGAACAGTACAAGTCAAATATGCCGGTCGATATCCTTGAGGCCTTTCACGAGAGTTACAGTAATGTGAGTTTTTCTACAGGTTTTACATGGGAGGTTAAAAAGAGATTGCTCATTCGGGGAAATATCGCTTCCGCGTATCGTACTCCTTCAATAGCTGAACTTCTGCAGGACGGAGTTCACGGCAACAGATATGAAGTGGGTTCACGAGGTTTTGTTCCGCAACGTAACTTTGAGGGTGATATCGGAATGCACTACCATGCAGATCAGCTTTCATTCGACCTGTCAGGATACTACAACAGAATTTTCGATTACATTTTTCTTGCTCCCAGTACTGATACAACCGATACCGGAATAGATATCTATCGCTACCGTCAAAAGGACGCTTCCATATTCGGAGCTGAGTTTTCAGCAGAGTACAATCCTTTAGTTTGGATGAAGCTGAATGCAGGCTATTCACTTATCAGGGCATCGCTTGATAATGGCACGCCTCTTCCTTTCATTCCACAAGACAAGCTAATTCTCAACATAACATCATCATATCGCACAGAAAGCCTTGTAAACAGGATTGTTTTTAACATTAATCCGGTTTACGCTTTTAACCAGACCAGGCCGTATGAACTTGAAATACCTACTGAACATCATTTTGTGCTGAATGTATCAATGAGAGTTAAGATGGAAGTTGTGAACCAGCCGATAGAAATAAGTATCTTTGCAAATAATATTTTAAACAAAATATATTATGACCATCTGTCAACATTGAAAGATATAGGTTATTACAATATGGGAAGAAACTTTAATTTTAAATTAGTAATCCCGGTGAGGTAAATGATTATAATTATTTATTAACATATCTTCTTTTAATACGTGAAACAAAGTTTTGGCAGGAGATAAAAAATCTCTCCCATTTGGGGGGAGTAAGGAGGAGGTTTTATGCAAAAGATATATCCGGATTCAGGGGTTGAATTAAAACCATTCGTAGCAAGAAATTATGACAAGTGGATGAATACTGTTTCATTTGGGATTTATAGCGGGTTCATTCGTAAGGTCATTGCTCAGATGAAAATTAACAAGGAGAATGAGAAGTGGCCTCTCCCCATACCCCTCTCCTATGAAGAGGGTAGAAGCTAAAATCGACAGGTGAAAAATTCGTGTTAATTCGTATAATTCGTGGATAGAAAAAATATTAGACATCCTATTTTAGAGGGCTTATGATCAAACAAGCAGCTGAACTAATAAAAAACTCATCCCGGACTGTAGCCTTTACAGGAGCCGGCATATCCGTTGAGAGTGGTATTCCGCCGTTCAGAGGCGATGGCGGCCTATGGAACAAATATGACCCGATAATCCTTGATATTGACTATTTCAAGCAGAACACCGAAAAGGCTTGGGTAGTAATCAAAGAGCTGTTTTACGATTTCATGGGTATAGCAGAACCTAATGCAGCACACTTTGCATTAACTAAAATGGAGAAAGCCGGACTTTTACAGTCAATCATCACCCAAAACATTGACAACCTGCATCAGAAAGCAGGCAATAGTGAGGTGTACGAATTTCACGGAAATTCACGCGACCTTGTATGTATGAACTGCTCAAAAAAACATACAGTTTCAGATGTTGACTTGTCTGTTCTGCCACCCCTTTGCGAAAAGTGTGGAGGAATACTGAAGCCCGACTTTGTGTTTTTCGGCGAACCCATTCCCGAACCTGCAAACTCAAAGTCATGGGCAGAAGCAGACAATGCCGATGTTTTTATTTTGATAGGCACAACAGGTGAGATAATGCCGGCATCGATGATTCCCTTCCGAGCAAAAGAGAAGGGCAAAAAGATAATTGAGATAAACATCACAACATCAAATTATACATCAATCGCAGATGTTTTCTTGCAAGGTAAAGCAACGGAGATGATGAAGATGTTGGTGGAGGAGCTGAAAAAAGAAATTTAACACGATATGTCAAAAAAGAATAATTCATCTAACTCCCTCCCCTTGGAGGAGGGTTGGGGAGGGGTCACCTCAATAACATACACCCCAATCGGTGTATTTAAAACGGATTACACACCGGGGACCGGCGGTCCCCGACAGGGAGTTTTACGCCCCAATGGCAAAGGAGAAATTTATATTTATGAGCAATACAGGGATGCATTGAGTCATCTCGAACTGTTCGAATATATCATTGTGCTTTATCATTTCAACGAGGCAGGGCAATGGGAACCAAATGTCAATCCGCCTTCATCAAATCACGAGCATAACTTCGGACTGTTTTCAACGCGCAGTCCTAAAAGACCTAATCCAATTGGCTTTTCAATAATCAAACTTGATAAGATAGAGAACGGTATTCTTTATGTGTCAGGGGTGGACGCTTTTGATAGGTCACCGGTACTGGACATAAAACCCTACCTACCGTCAATTGATTGTATGAAAAGCGAAATAAATGAACAGGTAGAAAAAGACCTCGGACATCACGACGAAGATTTTATTTCAGATAAATCGTTTTACACATAAAAGAAGAACCTCACCCCCCAACCCCCTCTCCAAAAGGATGAGGGGGAGTTAACTGGTAAGATTCTTATGGTTTTACAAAAATCTCATAAACACTTATGATAACACACAACACAAAAATCCGAACACGCTATGGTGAAGTTGACCAGATGGGATACGTTTACCATGCTAATTATGTCAGCTACTGCCATGAGGCTCGTACCGAACTCCTGCGTAATTATGGCATCAACGACAAAGTTTTGGAAGAAAACAACATTATGTTACCGGTAATTAAATTTAACATTACATACAAAACCCCGGCTCATTACGATGATCTGTTAAACATTGAAACCACCCTGAAAGAGATAAAAGGGCCTAAGATGGAATTCGATTTTAAAGTAACTAACGAACAGTATCTCACCGTTTGTGAAGCATGTTCCACTGTTGCTTTTGTTGAAAGTGATACACGTAAGCCTATTAGAATACCGGAAATAGTTAAAGACGCATTATCTATCTAAATATCATTAAAAAAATTTGCCGCGAATGTGCTAATAGCATTCGTGCATTCGTGGTCATTTAATAACTTTCAACTATTATCATGAGACTAACCATTTTAACAGAAAACGTAGCAGGTGGCAGGCTTGGTGCAGAACACGGCCTGTCATACCTCATCGAACACAACGACAAAACAGTTCTTTTCGACACAGGTCATTCCGACCTATATCTTAAAAATTCCACAAAACTGGGATTAGACCTGGAAGATATTGTTGATGTTGTTGTGCTAAGTCATGGTCACTGGGATCATGGCGATGGGTTGCGGTATATCTCCGGAAAACCCCTGATAACTCATCCCTCATCATTTATCAAACGTTATCGCAAAGCCGACATGTCATATATCGGGTTAGCTTTAAACAAGGTTGATGTTGAAAAGAAATTTGATTTGATAACATCAGTACAACCCTACCAGATTTCAGAAGATATTATTTTTCTCGGAGAAATACCTCGTAACAACGATTTTGAATCACAAACAACCACTTTTGTTGATAAAAACGGAGATTATGATTTTGTCCCGGATGATTCTGCAATAGCCTTTAAATTAGGTGGTGAATTGGTGGTAATTACAGGATGCTCTCATTCAGGGATATGCAATATTGTAGAGTATGCACGTGAGGTTAGCGGCATTAAAAAAGTAAAAGCTGTAGTAGGTGGATTTCATCTTAAGAAGCAAAATCTGCAAACAAAAAAAACAATTGAATATCTCAAATCGTTAAATATTGAACATGTTCATCCTTCTCATTGTACTGAACTTCCGGCACTGGCAGCATTCTATGATGAGTTTAAAATAGAACAGTTAAAGACTGGTGTAGTATTAAAGTTTTAACGTATAAATTTCACATCATGAACGAAAAAACATACTCATACCAATGCAAAAGATGCGATTGGAAAGGAACAGAAAAAGAGTTAGAGTCCGAACTCGTAGATACATGTATGGGTGATGAACCTATATATATTTGTCCCAAATGCGGCAGTTATGAAGTGGTGATAACAAAAGATGAAGAAAATGGATAAAAAATAGCGTTACAAACGAAGACGAGGAATGGCAGATAAGAAAGTTTATCACAACAACAAAATCACTGTTCGTTATCGAACCTGCCTTATATGTACTTTCTGTTTCCCGACCTTTGGTAAAAGACAGGCTGTCGGTACAGGTATTTGTAGTCCCGCTTCCTTACCCAACTATTTTTTTTCTTCAATTAGTGTTCAAGCAGGCCTGCCCGACTACAGCGGCCAGGCGGGCTTAGTGCAGATGGACATCAATGGACGGATGAAGCTTATGTTACAGATTATTTGGAAAAGTTTTTTGGTGGTTTCCCAAGGAGTTATTCATATGATGGTGGGGATTCATTAGCCTATTCTCCAACCGGTTTTATTTGGGATAATGTAATGGATCATGGATTGACTTTTAGAAATTACGGAGAATTTGTGGATGCTGTTATCGAACCAAAGAGATCAACCTTTACAGAAATTTATGATGATTTTCTCAAAGGTACCGGTAAAATAAAAATTCGTGCCAAATCAAACTTACCACAAATGGAACCTTATACCTGTCCTACCGATGTCGGTTTTCCTAATAAGATTTCTGACCAGTATAGAGCGGCAGAATTCGGTAAAAGGTTATAATGTTCCTTATCCAATACTTGCAAATAATTTGAGATAAAAACTCAAAGGAATTTATTTTGAGGTTCTTATTAGAAAATATATCCCAATCGAACGTCGAAAAACTCCGCAATATGCCTGTGTGTCTTAAGGTTGATACCGAAACAAACTTTATCCCCGATTTTGTATATGACCCCATAGCGTTGATAGAGCAGATCAGACCTGCGATTTGAATTAAACAGGTAGATGCCAAGATCAAAAGTGAATGAGAATTTCCCTAACAAGTATTCATAACCTCCCGTTAATGATGTTTTGTAGGGTGCATTTGACGGTATTTCAGGATCGATAGTACGTAAATGTTTTTCTGTTTCATCAATAATAAATTCAATGCCGCCAGTAAAGGCAGACATTTGGCTGATCCGTCGGCCAAATTTACCGAGTATGCCCGTTACAAAATACACTTTATCATCTTCCGTAATACCTGTAAAACCTAATAAAATGGATGTTCGTAAATAATTGGACTGCTTAACATCAGAACGAAGGATTTTTTCTCTTTGTGTAAATTGAATTTTTTGGATGCTATAATCAACCCCTAAACTAATTGAAGGATAGTTCAGACCTTTATTAGGGAGTTTTATCCCTCCGTTAGAAATATGGTTATAATTTCCCGCCAGGTTGATCTGCAGATGATCTGTAATTTTGTAATAGATTGAAAGATTGATGAGTAGTGCAAAAGCAAATTGTGTACTGTAACACAAATTTTCAGGATTTGTTAATTCATCGTATGGATTGTTCATGTAAGAGATTCCCATACCCGGACGAATGGAAAAGCTTAATTTTTTTTCAGGTCTGAAAAATGGTTCAGCATAGGCTAGTAAGTTAAAAGCCTGCCCCAGAATTTCCGGATTCCTGAAATCCCAGTAATAAAAAGAGAGACCTAAGCGGGGATAACAATTGCAATAATTATATGCATTATCCGAAGTAAAATGCCAATTGAAATCGGCTTGGATTCCCAGAGGATTAGAATGTGCTGCAGCTTCGATGGATTTGGTGTGAGCAAAAATATACCCATGATGCAATCGGACTCCGGTAATGAAATATTTACTGGTTTCAGGTGTTGTTTGTCCCAATAGATTTGTATTAGTAAATGATGTCAGGATTAATACAAAAATGGAATAAATTATGCCCCTATTTGATAAAATAACCACTGAAATTTAATATTTAGTGTATAAGGTCAAATATAGGGAAAATAAAGTATTTGGAATCTATCGATTAAATGGAAATTAAACCGGCAGAACAGGAAAGGTTAGCCGCATGAGGGAAAACTTCACAGCCTGTCCCGGATATTTCTTCAGGATACGGTTTGATGAAGGAGGTGCTGACAGTCTTTACTATATTGTTATCTTTGAGGTAGCAAACGAGTGGAGGCTGTCAGGCTCTACTCTACTAAGTAATGCGCCCTGATACTAGCAATCTGATTAATTTCACAATAAATGCTGAGACTATTGAATATTTCGTAAATTTGAATTATGAAAGTAATTGACCAACATATTGATGAATTAAAAAAACTTTGCACAAGGTTTCATGTAGCAGAACTTTATGTTTTCGGTTCAATTGCAAAAGGAGACTTTACTGATAAAAGTGATATTGATTTCCTTGTTCGTTTCTCAGGAGTTAATCCATTTGATTATTTTGATAACTATATGGATTTCAAAACATATTTAGAGATACTTTTCTCACGAGATGTTGATTTAGTAGAAATTCAAACAATTAAAAACCCTATTCTTAAGAAATCTATTGATAGAGATAAAATAATATTATATGGAAGAGAGGATACTAAAGTGGCTGTATGATATTAAATCAGCTATAGAGGAAATAGAGAGCTATTTTGTTGATATTCCAAAAGATTTCAATCAATATTCATCTAACCTAATCCTTAAACGTGCTGTTGAACGAGATTTGGAGATTATTGGCGAGTCTGTTAATAGGATTTTGAAACAAGACCCTGATTTTTCTATTATCAATGCAAAAAAGATTGTTGGATTAAGAAATCAGATAATTCATGCATATGATAATATATCTGATGAAAATATTTGGGCAATTATCCAAAAGCATATTCCAAACCTAAGAGACGAAATTATTAAGCTGATTCAATCTTAAAAGCACTTACAATAAATAGGACTCTGAGCGATCTGCAATACCTGTGCCGAAGTTTTGCGGCAACCCCGTAATCAAACCGTACGTTGATTTGAATACTTGCCATACGGAAAGCATTCACACGACCTAGCTGAATTTTTGCTGTCAGCACAGCTTGTTCTGATAATCAGGAATCCAATCAAGGCATCCCAAAACCTTTGGATTGGCATCCTGTCTAGAATTCATTTCTTAAGTTAACTGATGGCCTAAAACCCAATGATAAAATGAATTTGGACAGATGAGTTTTCAAATTCAATTTGTGTTTTTTCTTTGCAACTTTATGTAAGGTTATTTAAAATTATTGTTTCACAATTCATTTTTTTCTTAAATTTATTGAAAAAACAATCACACACTGTATCTGATGTTTACTACTTTTGCTGTTGCTGAAGATGAAGGTAAAACTGAAGTGATGAAAAATATTTATACCAAACAAATGGGAAAAGAAAAGAAAATATATTAAAGGATAAGCTATTGCCAAAAGAAGTTGATACTTAAAGAAAAATCACATATAATATATAATGACATTAGACAAAAGGAAAACTACTCAGATTCTTATCCCTGAAGATATTAAGAAAACAAAGCAGGGTAAATATGATATTTATCCCGGATTTAAAGTTGCGGAAAATTCAATAAAGACAGGTTATAATGAATTAGCAGATTATATTGAAACCCATAAAACCGTTGTTATTGATAGTTATGTTGGAATTTTTTGGGAGGATTTGTGTAATAACCTTGATTTACTATTGCAAAAGAAAGGATTAAAAGTTTTATGGCATAATGTTTCTGCAGGATTAAAAGAGAGTGCTGAAATTGATGACCTTATAGCCCCATTTCTTGGTGGTGATAATCCAATTTTTGGTAGAAGAACTTCTTTAACACTGAATGATTTCTTTAATACTGATTCACTGAATAAGACTAAAGCTGAAAATGATGCAGATATAAATATTTTATATGGCATCGGTGCTGCATTATGCAAATGGGATGCTCCATTATTATATATTGATCTTCCCAAGAATGAACTGCAGTTTAGAATGAGGGCTGGAGCAATAACTAACATTGGTACAGATAAAGCTTTTGCAGCCAAAATAATGTACAAACGTTTCTACTTTGTTGACTGGGTAGTGTTAAATAAGCATAAGCAACAGTTAGTTCCCAACATTGATATTATTATTGATGACCAAAGACCGGAACAACCATTTTGGACCACAGGAGAAAATTTGCGTGATAGCCTTAAAGTAATGAGTGAAAATTATTTCAGGGTAAGGCCATGGTTTGAACCGGGTCCATGGGGTGGTTCATGGATGAAAGAAAATATTGAACAATTGAACAAAGATGTCCCAAACTACGCATGGTCATTCGAGTTAATTGTTCCTGAAAACGGTTTGATGCTGGAAGATAATGGTAAAATGCTTGAAGTGTCATTTGACTTTCTGATGTTTCAGGAAAATAAGAATGTACTTGGAGAAGCGGCTGATTATTTTGGTTACGATTTCCCAATACGCTTCGATTACCTTGATACTTTTGATGGAGGAAACTTATCTGTTCAGGTACATCCGCAGCAAGATTATTTCGTAAAAGAGTTTGGAGAAAAATTCACTCAGGATGAATGTTATTATATTCTTGATACCAAAAACGATGCTAATGTTTACATTGGTTTTAATGATGATGTTAATCCTGTGCAGTTCAGAACTGAATTGGAAGAAAGCTTCAGTAATTCAACTGTGGTTGATATAGAAAAACATGTTAAATCAGTACAAGCTAATAAACACGACTTATTTTTAATACCCAACGGTACAATTCACGGTTCCGGAAAAGATAATTTGGTGTTGGAGATTAGTTCTACACCATATATTTTTACTTTTAAGTTATACGATTGGTTGCGACTTGACCTTGACGGTAATCCAAGACCACTAAATATTGAACGAGGATTTAAAAACCTAAACTTTGAGAGAAAGGGAGATGTAATTGAAAAACAGCATATTTCAAAACCTAAATCAATTGAGCATGGAAAAGATTGGAAACTGTTTCATCTTCCAACACATAAAGAACATTTTTATGATGTACACAGGTATGAATTTGAAAAGACAATTGAAATTCAAACGAATAACCAATGTCATATTCTAATGTTGGTAGAAGGAACTTCTCTTATTCTGGAAACAGAAAAAGGAATGAAACAACGATTTAATTTTGCTGAAACATTTGTTATTCCGGCAGCATGTAAAAGCTACAAATTAATTAATGAAAGTAAGGTTTCGTGTAAAGTAGTTAAAGCATTTGTTAAATCAGAAAAAGTACAAAAATAAACAAAAGAAAAGTAGTAATAAATAGGATAAATATTATTTTGAGGTGTTGACTTTAGTTTATTACTCTTTTAATGCCATTTTTAAGTAAGGCGGTTTGATAATTCAAAAGTGATAGATTTTTAATTGAGTTATTGCGAACCTTGCGATCGTTGCGGTTTTTCTTTTTGAACTCGTATGTCTGTCAACTTTAACTCATAATATCTTTTTATATGCCTTTCATTTTTGTCTTGACACAAAAACGAAACAAAAAAGTCAAGGCTTATTTCAAGTTGCACTTTCCATGTGATTAAAGATTAAGTTCGGGCGAGTGATCTCCTCGTATCTCGGAGCTTCTCGCTCTCTCTAAATCTTCAAACACACTCCAAGAACAACTTGAAAGAGGCCACTATAAAAGGTTTGCTTTTTAATAAAAATTCGTAAAATTTGCGTAATTTGCGGATTAAATATTTTCCTATTTATGAATTCACCCACTAGAATCAACATAGAGTCATAATTTCTCGTAGCACCTCAAAATAATATTTAGCCAATAAATAAGCATGAAAATTTTATTCTGAACATATGAAAAAAATGAAGCGAATTAATGTAGCTATTGGAGCCGATATTGGTGGCAGCCATATTAGCTGTGCAGCTATTGATTTAAGTACACATACAATTATTAGCGGAAGTTATTCGATTGTTGATGTTGATAATCAGGCTGGTGCTGAGGAAATAATTAGTAAATGGAGCAGTGCCATAAAAGAAAGTCTGAATAAAATTCAGGTCAATGAACCAACCGGAATTGGCTTTGCCATGCCCGGCCCGTTTGATTATGTAAAAGGCATAGGTTTATTTGAGGGCGTTGAGAAATTTGAGCGTTTAAATGGTGTTAACATCATTGAAAAACTACAGCAAAGCTTAAACTTTAAAAGTGAAGTTTCAATCCGGTTTATGAATGATGCAACAGCTTTTGCTGTGGGAGCAATATGGGCTGATTATAAGCTGGCTGATAAAAGTGTTTTAGCACTTACATTAGGTACCGGGTTTGGTTCAGCATTTATAAAAGATGCTTTGCCTGTTTTACAGGGAGAAACTGTACCTAAACTAGGCTGTTTATATCACTTACCTTTTAAAGATGGAATTGCTGACCAGACATTTTCAACACGTGGATTAATAAAATCATATAAACAAAAATCGGGCATTGAGGTGAAAGGAGTTAAAGAAATTGCTGATAAAGCCCCGGTTGATGAAAACGCTGCATTAACATTTAGGCAGTTTGGCAAAGAATTAGCCGGTTTTCTATCACCCTGGATAAAAAAAGCATCAATCGACAGCATTGTAATAGGTGGAAATATATCCAAAGCCCACGCTCTATTTTTGGGCATTTTAAAATCAGAACTAAAAATATTGGGCGACAATCCGAATATAAGCATTTCATCCGAAAACGATCTGCAGGCAATACTTGGTGCAGCACGATTATCTGAAGAAAATTATTGGAATAAAATCAAATCACTTCTAAAAAGGAAGTGAAATGAAATAGTTATTTTTATAAATAAATCAACAACTATATCATGAAATGGATACTATTTATCGGGCTATTTCTAATTTCTTATAGCATAGGATTTGCACAAGAGAAATCAGAAAAATATTACCAGGGATTTACTAATGAAGTAAGCGGTAAACGATTTGGCTATCATTCACCATTCCCTGATGTAAACACCTCTTTACTAACTCGTGGGCAAGCCGATTATGCGGCCATTTCCTGGGAGACAGAAATTGTTCCATCAACGTACAACAAGGCTTTTGTAACCTTCATATGGGTTTTTGCCAGAGACGTTTCAGCCAAAACAGTTACTTTTCATTTGTCAGCCAATGATAAAGAATGGTTTTCTTTCGAGAGTTCTAAAACCAGCGATTTGGGTGTTCAAAAGATAAAAGGCAGAGAAGGTGCTGAACTCTCTTTTAATGTTACGATGCTCGATAAATATGAAGACCAAATGGGATTTGCTATTTTAAAACTCCCTGTAAGTGCTATAAAATTGGGGAACCCAACACTACTTAAAATCGAAGCCGAACCAAGTGAAAACAACGCCTGGTTCATGACCTTTAAAACCAGAGTGGATGAAAACATAAACATCTATCAAAATAAAGTTGTGGTAAAAGAAGCGGGTAAATTATATCACTCCGTTAGTGTCGATTTTGTTCATGTTGGAGAAGATGCAAATACTGTAATTTCTGTAGGGAATAAAAAAATAAAAACACTATTAAAAGCAGGTTACAATAAAGTAGAGCTGAACCTGCCTAAAGTAGAAAAACCAACCGGGCTTTCTGCTGAGATTAAAATTGGTAACCAAAAATCTGTTCATAAAAAATTCCGGCTATCACCGGTAAAAGAGTGGGAAATTTACTTAGTTCAACACACGCATTCAGATATTGGATACACGAGACCGCAAACCGAAATTCTTCCTGAACACCTTAAATTTATCGACAATGCACTCGATTATTGTGATTTAACAGACGATTATCCTGATGCAGCCAAATTTAGATGGACATGTGAAACTTCATGGTCTGTAAGAGAATATTTAAAAAGTCGCCCGCAAGCACAAATAGACAGGCTCTTGAAACGGCTTCAGGAAGGTCGAATTGAAGCAACAGCCATGTTCTTTAATTTTTCAGAAATAATAGATGAGTCTGCCCTTGCTTTCCAAACCAAAACATTGAGAATGTTGAAAAACAGAGGTATTGATGTAACAACGGCCATGCAAAATGATGTAAACGGAATAGCATGGTGTATGGTAGATTATTATCACAATACTGATGTTAAGTACCTCACAATGGGAGTGCATGCTCACCGGGCACGCTTACCTTTTGATAAACCAACTGCGTTTTGGTGGCAGTCACCGGCAGGAAACAGACTATTGGCGTACAGAAGTGAGCACTATCAGCATGGAAATAGCTTAAGCTTAACCACAGGACAACAAGATGTACTTAGAACTAATTTGTCGAATTACCTTACCAAACTTGAAGAGAAAGACTATCCATACAATAAGATATCTCTCCAGTTTTCAGGATATGTAACCGATAATTCTCCACCCTCTACCAAGGTTTGCGACATTATTAAAGCATGGAACGAAAAATATGAGTGGCCTAAGTTAAGAAATGCACTTGCCAGAGAGTTTATGATTTATCTGGATGAAAACCATGCTGACAGCATTCCTTCACAGAAAGTAGCGTGGCCTGATTGGTGGACTGACGGTGCCGGTTCAGCTGCTAATGAAACCAAAGTAGTTAGAGCCACACATGTCGAAATTGCTGCAAACACAGCCATCTTATCTATGGCAAAAATGCTTGGAGCCAAATTGCCGGATAATATTCAGGAAGACATAACCGGGGTGTATGACAACCTGCTGTTTTATGATGAACATACCTTTGGAGCAGCAGAAAGTGTAAGCGATCCTTTAGCAGAAAACAGCATTAATCAGTGGAATATGAAATCCTCTTACGCATGGGAGGCAGCTAAGAAATCGAGTATGCTACAAGAAAAAGTACTGGCATATATTGTACCTTTTATTGAAAAATCGAAACAACCAACAATAGCTGTTTTTAACACTCTTAATTGGCAACGATCTGGCATGGTTAAACTTTTTATTGAACATGAGTTAATACCTGAAGGAGCAGATTATACAATTACTGATTTGGATGAAAATGTAATTCCTGTACAAATATATCAGCGAAGAATGGAAGGTGCTTATTACGGGCTTTGGGTGGAAGATATTCCTGCTATGGGATATAAAACATTGCAGATAAATATAGGAGCAAAGGAAGACAATAAGTTAAATAACGATAATCAGGAATTTGAAAATAGTTTCTATCAAATTTCAGTTGATGAAACCAAAGGTGTTGTTACCAGGATTTTTGATAAGGAACTTCAAAAAAATATTGTTGATGATAAAGATACGCTCACTTTAGGTCAATTTATCTACGAAGAGCTGGCAAATCGTCATGATTTAGAGCGCCTTACCAATTCAACCAGAGATACCATATATAGGCCACTTGATTTGAAACGTACCATTTTAAGTAATATTCATATAAAGGGCATAACGGATGGTGCAATTTACAAAAGCCTTTTCATACATGGGGATATGCCGGTGTGTGCCGATGAAAGAGGGGTTAATATTGAAATCAGGTTGTATCATTATCAAAAGAAGATTGAGTTTTTATATCAAATGATAAAGTTACCGGTATTTACACCTGAAGGGGTATATGTGGCATTTCCATTTAAGTTAGAAGGCGGGCAATTAGCTTTTGAGGCACAAGGAGGAGTTGTTCATCCGGGAAAGAACCAGCTGGCAGGCTCTTCATCTGACTGGAATACCATTCAGAATTTTGCAGCAGTGCAAAGCGATAATGCACAAATTGTATTTGGCAGCAACGAAATACCACTCGTGCAATTTGGCGATTTAAACATAGGCAGGTATTACTACCGTTTACATCCAAAAACCAATCATATTTATTCGTGGGTACTGAATAACTATTGGGTAACCAACTTTAAAGCGAGCCAGCAAGGTGAGTTAAGATGGAGTTACAGCATTACATCGTCTAAGGACAATAGCAATATATTTGCCACAAAATTTGGATGGAGTAACAGAGCACCCTTATTATCGAGAATCATATCAGCCAATAAAAATAGTGTTAACACTAAACTAATTTCACGTTCATTAATAGATATGAAGGTTCCCAGTTTATTATTGGTAAATACAAGCCCTTCAGTAGATGGTAATAGCATCATTCTGCATGTTCGGGAAATTGAAGGCGACCATGCCATGCTTGATATTAGACGACTTTTGGAAGAAACAGGAGCAAGTTCAATCCATGAAGTAAACATCCTTGAAGAAGAACTCTCTACATTAACTTCTCCATTACTGATAGAGCATTTTGAAACTAAATTTATCAAATTAAACTTTGAAAATGAATAGTATGTTTTGTTCTAAAATAGGTTTATGCTAAAAAGAACGGCAAGTTAACCAATGTAAAATCAACAAGTAAAATCAACAAGTAAAATCAATGAAGATCTTGAACAATTTGCTATATCTTTCATAAAAAAAATGCCCAATTGGATTCCCGGTGAAAAGAATGGAAAAATTGTACGAGTACTAAATATACAACCAATAAATTTTAAACTTAAACACTAGCCAACAATTTAGTTTTGATGGTCGGCACAGCTTGTTTCGCCATTCGGGAACCCAATCTGAACGCGGTATTGCCTTTTCTATATTTTCTTATAGATACGGTTTGATGAAGTGGGTGCTGATAGTTTATTTGTAATTATTATCTTTATGGTTATTAATCATTGAGTAGACTATCAGTATCTACTCTATGCACAAATTCCCAAAAACGAATCATTTAATGATTGATAGAGAAAAAATACCAGAATCTACATATAATGAACTTGTTGATTTATTTGGAGTTGAAAAAGCAGAAGAAATTATTATAGATAGTACATATAATTTTCATTGGATCTCAAATATAATTATTGGGGAATCAATTATTAAACGTTTAAGGCTTCAAAAAATCCGAAATTGGATATTAAAAAAGACAAAATTGAAATCATCAACTTTACTTGTATTACTAATATTATTTATCTTTTCTTTGTATATATTTTGGCCATATTAAAGTGTTAATGGGCCCTAACAATTTGCGTTCTGATGGTGTCGGGATAGCTTGTCCCGATAATCGGGAACCAATCTGAACCCATGCTGGCGAGGATTTGCAATCCGTGTCAAACAGGCAAGAGTGCTTTTTAATGTACGGTTTGATGAAGGGAGTGCTGATAGTTTATTTGTAATTATTATCTTTATGATTATTATACCGAATCGCTTCAAGTAAACGTAAATAAATTTACGTAACTTTCAGTCGATCGGCATTATGCAGCATAGGCTATCAAGCTTTACTCTACTCACACATTGAAACTATGGCAGATAATCAGGATAAAACAGATCAGTTACTCGACAAACTGGAAACTCTTATAAAAAGACAGGATGATTTTTCAAAGGAAATAAACAACTTACGAGTTGAAATTAACACGCTTAAAACATCCGGGACAAACCTGACAACAGAAAAAAAAGTAATAAAAGAGGAAAGACCTGTAACTGATACGGACTTTGAAATCAAAAAGGAGAAATTAAATGCCGCTTACAAGAAACATCAACAACAGAAGGCAAAAGAACCATCAAAGTATTTCACTTCAAAAGTAAAGATATCCCCAAAAATCAAATTAGACCTTGAGAAGTTTATCGGGGAAAACCTAATCAACAAAATAGGAATTGCAATTACCGTAATTGGCGTAGCCATAGGAGCAAAATATTCTATTGAGCATGACTTAATTAGTCCTCTCACTCGAATAATCCTGGGCTATCTCACAGGAATAGGACTTTTAGGCTTTGGAATGAAATTGAAGAAAAAGTACGAAAGCTATAGTGCAGTTCTTGTAAGTGGTGCTATTGCAATCATGTATTTCATTACTTATTCTGCATATAGTTTCTATGACTTAATTCCGCAGACAATGGCATTTTTGCTAATGGTAGTTTTTACTGCTTTTACGGTTGTAGCAGCTATGAACTACAACAGACAAGTAATAGCACACATTGGATTAGTAGGTGCGTATGCTGTTCCATTTCTTTTAAGCGAGGATACTGGAAAGACTGCTATACTTTTCAGTTATATGGCAATTATTAATGTTGGAATCCTTGTCATTGCATTCAGGAAATACTGGAAACCACTTTATTACTCTTCCTTCGGGCTTACCTGGCTAATGTATTTAATATGGAGAGCATCGGAATATCAAACTACTAGCGAGCATTTTGCATTGGCTTTGATCTTTCTTTCCATATTCTTTATTACATTTTACTTGATGTTTCTTGTCTTCAAATTGCTCCAAAAAGAGAAGTTTGAAATTGCCGATGTATTGCTGCTATTGGCAAATTCGTTTATCTTTTATGGTGTCGGTTATACCATTTTAAGCGGTCATCAAACAGGCAACCAACTTTTAGGACTGTTTACACTTTCTAATGCAATCGTTCATTTCATTGTATGTGTAGTAATTTACAGGCAAAAACTTGCGGATAAAAACCTGCTTTATCTTGTTTCCGGATTGGTTTTGGTTTTTATTACCATTGCGATTCCCGTTCAGTTAAACGGAAATTGGGTTACGCTTTTATGGGCAGGAGAGGCCGTATTACTGTTTTGGATTGGGAGAACGAAAAATATTCCGTTCTATGAGCAGCTATCATATCCCCTAATGGCTTTGGCTTTTTTAAGTATTGCCCATGATTGGTCAACAGCTTACGACAATTATTATCCTGAAAAACCGGAAACACGATTAATACCGCTAATAAATATCAATTTTCTCACCTCATTGTTGTTCATAGCAGCTTTCGGGTTTATTAACTTTGTGAATCGTAACAAGAATTACCCTTCCGCATTGGTCTCCCAAAAAGGATTATCAAAAATTATTTCATATTCAATTCCTGCTATTTTGTTTCTCGCACTTTATTATGCGTTCCGAATGGAAATAGCAACTTATTGGAATCAACTGTACACAGATTCTGCTTTGACAATTAATAATGAAGGGCAACAACATCTCGATAATTTCAGGAATTATGATTTGAGGAGGTTCAAAACAATATGGATTATCAATTATTCGCTGCTGTTTGTTTCTATCCTTTCCTTTTTAAATTTCAAAAAATTACGAAATCAGCAGTTGGGTTTGATTAATCTTGGTCTGAATACTTTGACTATTGTCATCTTTATAATTCAGGGACTTTACGCACTTAGCGAACTACGCGAAAGCTACTTAGAACAGACCATGTCTGAATATTATCAAAGAGGGATCTTTAATATCGGAATCAGATATGTTTCATTCGCATTCGTTACTTTAACGCTTGTTATGTGCTATAAATACATTCGACAGGAATTTATGACACGGGATTTTAAAATGCCATTTGATTTTCTGTTGTACGCTTCTGTCTTATGGATTGCGAGCTGTGAAATAATCAATTGGATGGATATTGCCAATTCAAATCAATCTTACAAACTTGGATTAAGTATACTGTGGGGTATTTATTCCTTGTTTTTAATTGTCTTGGGTATTTGGAAAAGAAAAAAGCATTTGCGGATTGGAGCAATTGCGCTGTTTGGTGTTACACTGGTAAAACTTTTCTTCTACGACATTTCGAACCTTGACACTATTGCAAAAACGATTATATTCGTATCATTAGGAATACTCCTTTTAATAATTTCATTTTTATACAATAAATACAAGCATATCATATCTGATGAAATTGATAATTAAACCCTCTACGCTGTTGCTTTTATTAGTATGTTCATATTCCTATGGGCAGATTGAGCAGTATAATTATAAGCGTGAATTAATAGGGGTTTCCGACCAATGGCACAAGGTGATTTTGACTGACGAAATTTTTGGAAAAGTTTCAGGCAACCTGTCAGATATTAGAATATTTGGAATAACTGCAAACAATGACACGATTGAAACTCCTTACTTGCTTCGTCTTACATCTGAAAAATTAATAGGAATTAAATAGGCCTCAGTTATTGACAAAGGTTTATATTTCAATTATATTGCATTTATGAAAGTGCTGTTTAGATATATTTTTTTCTTATTCCTAATTTATGCTTTGTCGTCATGTGAATCTGAGGTTTACAAACAACATGAAATATCTGGCAAAGTAGTTAATGACACCGGATGTAAAAACCTTAAGTCTGAAGTAGCTACAGCCACCCCTGACACCCTTTCGTGTGTGAAATACAGCTACCATTCTTCATCCGGCAAGCTCAAACTAATCCACATAAATACCGGTTTTAACTGTTGTCCTGAGAGCCTTTATTGTACAGTTTTCCTGTATTCAGATACAATAGAGATACGAGAATATGAAAAATCGGCTCTATGTGATTGCAATTGCCTCTATGATTTGGACATCGAACTTTCAGGAGTACTAAACAAAAAGTATGTGCTAAAATTTATAGAGCCTTATGCCGCCAGTCATGAAAAGATTATATTCAATGTTGATCTTTCAACATATCCTGATGGTTCATATTGTGTTGTACGGAAGGGTTATCCCTGGGGAATGTCAAATTAGCTGCTTATTCTCGTCTTCAGCCTTTTGTTACAGCATTCGTAATTCGGCCTAAAATGTTAAAACCTTAACTGATACAAATTGTTATTCAATGTAACCAGAAGAGCATTATGATATTAATAGCCGACAGCGGATCAACAAAAACAGAATGGCAACTTGTTAACGGAAAACAGGCTGATGCCCTGATTAAAACCAAAGGTATCAATCCATATTATCAGGAGCCTGCCGAAATAGCTTCTGAGATAGCTGATGCTCTGATTCCTGCATTAAAAAACGTAACTATCTCCAGAATATTTTTTTACGGTGCCGGCTGTTCAACTCTAAAACAACAAAAACTAGTATACAATGTCTTATCTTCTTTTTTTAAGAGAGCCGATATTTTCATTGATTCAGACCTATTAGGGTCAGCCAGAGCATTGTGTGGATACAAGCCGGGCATTATATGCATTCTTGGTACCGGCTCCGGCTCATGCAGGTATGATGGGGAAAAAATTACTGAACAGATCCCTTCCCTCGGTTTTATTCTTGGTGACGAGGGGAGTGGAGCCTGGATAGGTAAAAGAATGATTACAGACTTTTTAAGAGGAGACATGCCAGAAGATTGTATTGATATAATCAAATCCTCGTTTAAAATTGACAAGGAGACAATACTGGAGAATGTTAATCACAAACCGATGCCCGGCAGTTATCTTGCTAAATATGCCCGGTTTATCAGCAATCATACTGATCAAACTTATTTCTACCAACTTATCTTTGATAGTTTTGCTATTTTTGCTGAAAATTACATTCTCAGATATAAGCAACAGAACAAAATCAAATGTCATTTTGTAGGATCTGTGGCTTATCACAACATAAAAATACTGGAAGAGGTTGCCGGACATTATGGTTTTAAAACAGGAAATATTTTAAAAAGCCCGATAGAAGGATTAATAAAATACCATACAGAAAAAACTAAATAAATTGAACACAACAGAAGCATCTTCATATTACGACGATCTTGAAAAAATGTCTGTTTCAGATATTCTTATAAATATAAATAAAGAGGATCAAACTGTCCCATTGACTGTAGCTAAAACGATTCCTCGAATAGAAACCTTGGTAAAAAAAATCGTGGAAAAGATGAAATTAGGAGGTCGTTTGTTCTATATTGGAGCAGGGACAAGTGGTCGACTAGGAATATTGGATGCATCAGAATGTCCTCCTACCTTCGGTGTACCTCAAGGGTTAGTAATCGGACTCATTGCCGGCGGTGACGAAGCTATACGCAAAGCTGTGGAAAATGCAGAAGATGATCATGAACAAGGATGGAGAGATCTTCAGGCTTTTGATATAACCAAAAAAGATGTTGTTGTTGGCATTGCTGCCTCAGGTGGTACTCCTTACGTAATTGGAGCTGTAAAAAGAGCCCGGAAGATGGGATTAATAACAGGATGCATAACCTGTAATACAGGGTCAAAACTGTCTGAAACAGTTGAGTTCCCGATTGAAGTTGTTGTTGGACCGGAATTTGTAACAGGTAGTACACGTATGAAATCCGGAACAGCGCAAAAGTTCGTGCTTAATATGATAACAACAGCTACCATGATTAAACTTGGGAAAATAAAAGGAAATAAAATGGTAGACATGGAACTTACAAACGACAAACTGGTAGAAAGAGGAACTCTGATGATAATGCAGGAGCTGAATATTGAATATGCTAAAGCAAAAAAGTTGTTGCTTACACATGGTTCCGTAAGGCGAGCAATTGAAGCTTCAAATCAATAAATTTAAAAACACCAATTATGAAAAGAATTCTGTTCTTCATTATTCCTCTGATTATTCTCAGTTGCCAATCAACAATAAAAAAAAGCCCTTCAGATAATGACCCAAAACATGATACACTTAAGGTAATTCCTGTTGAAAAGGATCTTACTCAAATCAAGAAAGACGGCGTGTTAAAAGCCATAACGCTTTACAGCTCAACAAGCTATTATATTTACCGGGGAAAGCCTATGGGATTTGATTACGAACTGTTAACAAGGCTTGCCAAACATTTAAATCTGAAACTTGAAATAGTTATTGCCCATGATGTGGATGAGCTAATAAATATGTTGTTACGTGGCGATGGTGACATAATCGCTTATGCACTTACTATTACTGAGAGCAGGAGAAAGCTTGTAAACTTTACCAAATTCCACTCTAAAACACACCAGGTGCTGGTTCAGAAAAAACCCTATAACTGGCGAAAGATGAAGCTGCACGAAATAGAACGGTCACTCAAAAGTGATGCCTTAGATCTCATCGGTGATACTGTATGGGTAAGAAAAAACTCATCCTATTATGACCGGTTGTTAAATTTAATGGATGAGATTGGTGATACAATTTTTATTAAAACCCTTCCAGGCAAGATGGATACAGAAGAGATAATTGAAAATGTTTCAAAAGGTAAGATCAGATATACTATCGCCGACTATAATATTGCCTCAATATTAAGTAACTATTATCAAAACATCGATATTAGTGTTCCCGTGAGTCTTTCTCAACGATTGGCCTGGACTATCAGAAAAACTTCCCCTGAATTACTCTCAGAAGTAAATAACTGGATTGACAAAATGAAAAAAACTGATGACTATTATGTCATTTACAATAAGTATTTCAAAAATGCCCGGTCATTCAAGTCAATAAATAAAAGTCAATATTTCAGTAAAAAAACGGGGCACATAAGTCCTTATGATAAAATTATAAAAAAGTATTCGAAACAATTTGGGTGGGATTGGCGTCTGGTAAGTTCTGTCGTTTTTCAGGAATCAAGGTTCAGCATCAACTCCAAATCATGGACAGGTGCTTGTGGACTAATGCAGCTTATGCCCTCAACCGCTAAGGCTATGGGAATAAAAGATGCTAAGGATCCCGATCAAAATATTCAGGGTGGCACAAAATATCTGGAACTTTTATATAACCGATGGCCGAATATACCTGATACCCTGCAACGAATCAAGTTCGCACTTGCGTCGTATAACTGTGGATACAACCATGTTGTTGATGCCAGAAAACTCACCTTAAAATACAGTGATAATGGTGATGTATGGGATGATAACGTTGAGAATTTCATAAAAAAACTCTCAAAACCAAAGTATTATAACGACAAGGTTGTAAAGTACGGTTATGTGAGAGGTGAGGAACCATACAAATATGTAAGGGAGATATTTGAACGATACAAACTTTATAAAGATGTGATTCCGGAATAAGAAGAGTGGGACCAATCCTGTCCTAAACGAAAAAACAGTTGATAAATGTGCCCAACTATTATAAACCTTTTGATACTTATCGGTTTCTTTTACTGAAACAATTTTTCTGAAAGAAGAACTTTTTAACTTTTTTCAATCGTTTAGGACGAGATTGATTTCATAACTCTAATTATTTCGTAATATATAAAACAAATTGTTGAATATACTTTGGCATTGTGGCAATTTCAACAACACGAAAATCTTATTGTTTCTCTTCACCCCCCCCCCATAAATTAGCTATTAAAAGGCTATATTTTGCTTATTTTTGAATAGCACCCCCTGTTTTGAGTTGTTATGTGTAATTTTTATTTACTTTTGTAGTGAGATAATTATTCAACAACCAATACATTTAATTATGAAAACAAAAAAGAAGTTATTATTGATTACATTAAGTATGCTTAGCTTTATATTCACTGTTTCATCAGCACAAGATGATGATGATGAATCACCATTCAGTTTTGGTGCAGATTTTGTAAATCGTTATATTTTTCGTGGGCTGGACTTTGGAAGCTCACCTGCCATTCAACCATCACTTGAATTTACATTAGGCAGATTTTCCATTGGAGCATGGGGTTCATATGCTTTCATATCTACTCCTTCCGGAATTGAAGCAGACTTGTATTTATCATACAGTTTTGATTTCGGTCTTTCGCTAAGCATAACAGATTATTACTTCCCGGGGGAACAGCTTAAATTAAGAAACGATAGTACTATTTCACCGGTAAGAACAGGCAATTACTTTAATTACAGCAACAACCACTTTTTTGAAACATCCGCAATGCAAGAGATTGGTGATTTATACCTACAAGCTAACTATGGTGCTTACAATATGAAAAGTGCGATATATATTGAAGTCGGATATGGATTTAAATATGTAAACCTGTTTGCCGGAGCAGGGAATGAACTATACTCTGTAACCGGAAAATTTAATATCGTTAATCTTGGAATCACAGCATCAAAAGAGATAAGCCTAAATAAACAATATGCCATCCAACTATCTTCTTCAGTAATATTGAATCCTGACACAGAACAGATACATCTGGTTTTTGCTTTAGGACTGTAGATGCATCAAGTAAGTTCTGTCGTTTTTCAGAAATCAAGTTCACACTTGCTTCGTATAACTGTGGGTACAACCATGTTGTTGATGCCGGAAAACTCACCTTAAAATACTGTGGCAATGGTTTAATAAAAAAAATCAGATCAATTGGAAGTTCAAATATCTCAGAAATACGAAACGCTAAATCTAAACTCGGATTGTACTCTTCCCGTTCCAAATAACCAATGGTTTGAAAATTAACTCCAATTTTTTCAGCAAGCTCTTTTCTTGTTAATGACTTCTCATTACGAAGTAATGTAATCCTATTGTAAATTTTTCGACTCTCCATACTGCAAATAATCAAAAAAACCAATTTAACTATTTCGTTTATTGTAAAAACTCTTTATCTTTGCATCGCTTTACAAAAAAGCAAGGAGTTTGTCCCATGGTGTAATGGCAACACACCTGGTTTTGGTCCAGGCATTTAAGGTTCGAATCCTTATGGGACAACTAAAAAGGCGGTCGTTTGACCGCCTTTTGTTATTAACAGCCTTTATTATTCTACTATAGATTTTTCTATCGGTGTATTGCTTTTTACAATTACAAAGCTTGATATTGCATAGTATGCCTGTCCACTTTCCAAATCGTTAGTCCATTGCTCCAGTTCATATTTGTAGCAGAAAGTTATTCCAGCCATTGAACTGTCGAAAATGTCTTCTCGAACAGGCACCTCCATTCCAGGACACCACCCCGCTCTATCGGGTGACCAATTGCCTCCTTGCGGATGTACTGGATTTTCATCACAGCTTATTCCTTTCATGTCATGAGTAAATAAGGGGACACCATCAATTAAGATATGGTGAGTTCTAAAACACCATTCTGCACAAGGCCTACCGTCAGAATCTATTGGTGTGGCATGCCCCCAACCTGTAATTATTGTACGCAAAACTGTTTGTTCTGCATTTTCAGGAGTAGTGATGCATTTATCAACATCAAAACTATTTTCTTTGCCGTAAGGAATACCTGCAAGACTGTGGTTGTCATAGCTTATAATCGGAGTAATAGCATAATATTTATAATCTGGAATACCTTTTATTATTTCAAAATCGACAGAAAGTAACCATCCATCTGCTGCCCAAACTTCAATGAACGCTTTTAAGTCGACATCGCCGGTAAGGAGCGATTTAAAATCGGTTACATCAATATCAAAGCCTTTTCCCCGTTGTGAATTATCTACTCCATAAGGAGTAATGTACCTACCCATTTCTAGCCACTCATCATTACCGGGATTCTTAACTTTTAAATTTGCATACATATCCCATTCATTACAACCCTCATTGGGGCAACGTAATTTAATATACATAATAATTCTCTCTACATTTTCGGGCTGTACGGGAAAATTAACCATCCTTTTTGATGTCTGACTATACCCATTTCCAAAAGCAAGGTGTTCATCTTTAAATGCTGATACAAGCACAAGATCTACCGCTGTGGCAAGTAAAGATATATTTACCGGATCAATATTTTCACCGGAAATTGTAAGTGTGCCTTTCAATTCTCCCATTTTAGCAGGGTTGCAACGAATTTGTAATGAAACACTCTTATTAACTGATTCTGCAGGAATAGTTACCGTTTTTGAATAATCAATGTTATTAACAGAAAGCTCAAAATCACCGGTTGCCTTTGCAACAACCTCTTTAACAACATCTCTACCCATTATTTTCAAAGACTTGGGCACAGAAGGGGTGTTTAATTTAACTTCTTCAAAGTTAATATCGTCACCCGGGACAATAATTTCTCCGTGAGGTATCTTGTCATCATTGCACGATTGTATAAAAAACAATAATACAAAGCTAATAGCAAAAAGGCTAATTTGTTTCAAAGGTCGGTTATGGCTCATGGCACAAAATATTTTTGATTGAAAACAGAGTCAAATTTAGAGTGTTTTATTGTCAGAAGAATTATACAAATGTTCAAAAAGGAGATAAAATTGTTAATATTATGTATTATGAAGCATCTTTTTAAACTCTGTAACATCTATTGCATCATCAACTGAATGGGTCAACAGAAAGTCTCGTTATCGTTTGATTTTGTGGCTTTTATGTTTTATGGGGGGGGGGGGTCAATACTGGTGTCAAATACATCTTTGAAGGATGACTAAATGGGCGAGCTTATAGGTTAGTTATTTCATATAGGATGAATGTTCAACGGAAAAGTATAAAGGGCGTTTTAATGCCCTTTATACAATGTTGTAAGCAGTGATTAATCAGTCAAAGTCACAATGACTTTATCCAATTCTCCTGTAAATGCAAAAGGACTGCCTTCATAATCGTTATCTACTTGTGTGCCGGAATCCATCCCTACATCAAATGTTTCAGCGAGTGAGTAGGTAGAAATATGCATAAATTCAAAATAACCCTTGTCAACTTTTTTACCATTTACATATAGTTCACCTGTACCGGACCAAGGTTTAAGTGTGCCGTCAATTTTTGACCTATCCAAAATAAAGTTGAATTTCAATTCCGTAGAGCCTTTTGAAAGTTTTTGAGATGTCAAATGATAATGTACCCCATCTAAGAAATTGTAATCAAAATGAAGTTTCCCTCCTTTAATATACATGGTATAACCTCCTGTCATTCCACCGCAAGAAACAATAACACCTTCTTCATCACCTTTCAAATCAATAGTAGTTTCAATTTTATGCGAGCGTCCTTTTACAGGTGCTGAAGCTTTTTCGGCAATTCGTACTGCCCCGGGAGCATAATATGTAAACTCTTTTTTATCGCCAAACAGCACATAATTAACGGCATTCAATCGTGCCAGCATATCGTCGTACAGTGGATATACCTGGTTTGCCCAAGCCTCTTCTTCAAAAATCTTTTTCAATTCTTCCAATTTTTCAGGATATTCTTCCGCTAAATCATTACTCTCTGAAAAATCTTCAGCAACATGGTAAAGCTCCCAGATATCATCTTCAAAGGGCTTAACTACATTGACATCCCATGGCATGCGATTGGCATGAAGAGTTACTGCTTTCCACCCATCTACCCAAATAGCCCGGTTACCAAACATTTCATAATACTGACGCTTTTTAGCATTAGGAGCATCAGCATTATCAAAAGAATAATTCATAGGAACACCAGTAAAAGGTAGTTGTTTGATACCGTGATACTCATCAGGTCTTTCAATACCTACAGCTTCCATAATAGTTGGGGCAATATCGCTGATGTGATGGTATTGACTTCTAATTTCACCTTTGGCTTTGATTCCATTAGGCCAGTGCATGACCAAAGCATCTTGTTGTCCGCCCCTATGTTCCGATTGTTTAAAATAAGGGAAGGGAGTGTTGCCGGCCATTGCCCAACCTGCATGGTAATGAGGATAGCTATCAGCTTGTCCCCAGTTGTCGTAATTTCTCATGTTTGCATCGAATGGTGTTTGCATTCCATTCAATACATATGTTTCATTAAAGGTACCTGCTAACCCTCCTTCACCACTAGCTCCATTGTCAGATGTAACCATGATTAAGGTGTTGTCAAGTTCTCCAATTCTTTCCAATGTTTCTACAATACGTCCAATTTGATGGTCAACATGATCCATTTGAGCGGCAAATACTTCCATCTGTCTGGCATACATTTTCTTTTCGTCGGCATTCAATGATTCCCATGCCGGTAATTCGTCAATACGTTTTGATAGTTTCGTGTTGGCCGGAGCCACTCCCAATTCAATTTGATTTGCCAAAATCATTTCACGAGCCTTATCCCACCCCATATCAAATTTACCTTTGTATTTAGCTATGTATTCGTCAGGTGCATGATGAGGTGAATGCATAGAACCAGAAGCCCAAAGCATCATAAAAGGTAATTCTTTATCTATCGATTTGTGACCTGTAATCCAATCAATTGCTCTGTCAGCCAAATCTTTATCTAAATGTTCAGTTTTTCTATACTGTTCAGGGTGATGGTCATCCCACATAACAGGTATAAATTGATGCACATCTGCTGCCATAAATGTATAAGCATGTGCAAAACCTTCATCACTTGGCCAACGATCAAATGGTCCAACCTGAGAGACCTCATACAAGGGGGTGTGATCCCACTTTCCTAAAGCGTAGTTAATGTAGCCTTCTGCTTCTAAATAGTTTGCTACTGATTTAGCCGAAGGAGGAACGATTGCATTGTATCCTGGAAAGCCCATCGCAGTTAAAGCATGACTACCCAACCCAATCATGTGCGGATTTCTACCTGCCATTAAAGAAGCTCTTGAAGGAGAGCACAATGCCGTTGTGTGAAAATTATTGTAGCGCAATCCATTATCGGCTAGCTTGTCAATATTTGGTGTTTCAATAAGGCCACCAAAACTACCCACTTGTGCAAACCCAACGTCATCTAAAAGAAAGATAATCACATTTGGGGCATCTTTGGGTGGTCGTTTTTTTTCTGGCCACGATTCTTCAGACTCTTCATAAGATTTGGCAATTTTTCCTTTAAATTCAGAAATACTATCATCTTTAGAAGATGATTTGTTTTGTGATTCAGTACATCCGCTAAGAAATACAACCACAATTCCAATTAAGATTAGATTCAATTTTGTTTTCATTTTTTTCCCTTTAAGTTAGATATTATGTATTTTCCTCATTGCTTACAACACTTCGGTATGCGACACTCACACAAAATGTTCGTTTATTTTTGCTATATAATAATAAAAGGTGCTTATATAACTCCAAATAGGGAGGATATAAGCACCTTAAAAATACAATAAAACAATTAGAAATCAAACAAATCTATTAACAAACATTTGGTGATATTCATTAAATCACTCAAAATAAAAAGGATGACAAGTCATTAGTAAGTCTGGAATTATAGAGTACCTTTGCAAATGGATTACGTATCTTTCGATATCAATCATTCACTATCATTTTTGTTGATGAGCTTTTAAAGCTGCCTATCACTGCATTAGCAGACTTCATACTTATAGTTGAGTATCAGTACCAGTCCGACATCAGAGTACTAAATATTAGTACGCCTAAGGGCTTTTAATCAAGCGTTTACGTTTTTTTTTGATGACACCAATTGAATAAAGTATGAATATTAATTCAGACAATTATTGTGGTGACAATCGTATTTCCACTGCATTACTTCTTGCGGCAGGTACGGGTAGTCGTCTTTTCCCTTTAACAAAAAGTTCTCCCAAATGCCTAACCCTTGTAAATGAAAAGTCAATTCTTGCGCGACTTGTCAATAACTTGAAAAAACAAAGATTTAAACGTCTTGTAATTGTTACCGGCTATAAAAATGAATGTATTATGGATTTTCTGGGTAGTAATTCAGGAGATTTAAGCATTGAGTACATTCACAGTACCTTATACCGTACAACTAACAATATTTATTCGCTTTGGATGGCTCGTAATATTATTAATGAGCCTTTTGTTCTGCTTGAAAGCGATTTGGTTTTAAACACATCATTGCTCGACGAAATGGTTTTTCCTGATAAAATGGCTGTAGCAAAAATGCAACCATGGTTAGATGGAACCACCGTTTCTCTTAACAAACAAAATCAGGTAACTAAGTTTCACAAAGGAACAACAGATACTTACACTGATATTCGTTATAAAACAGTTAATATTTACAGCTTCTCGCTTTCATCGTGGCGAGTAATTGTTAAGAAGCTTAACCAGTATATTTCTATGGGTAGTGTTAACTGTTACTACGAAACCGTTTTTTCTGAAATGATTGATAATAAAACTCTGTCGTTTGAATCGGTTTCGTTCGACCATAAACCGTGGTATGAGATTGATAATATTCATGATTTAGCTGAAGCTGAAAAACTATTCCCTGTAGAATTAAAAACACACGTTAAGCTTAAAGAGATATATGCATAGTGTTTCTGGAATAAATAGTTTAATATATATAATGGAAAATAAATATAAAACACAAGCTGAAAAATACGCATACGTATCAAAACAACATGGTGGCTACTATCGGCATAATTTTACCGACCATGCATACCTGTATAATCTTTATTTTCCACCCCAAGCAGTCTTTACACACCTTAAAAATAACATTAAGGATTTAGTCTTGAATTACCCCATGGCACAAGATGCACTTGCCGAACTAATTGGGGAAATAATACAGCAACCCACTGAAAGAATTGTTGTTGGAAATGGTGCTGCTGAAATTATAAAAATTCTTTCAGGACATTTAGCAAAGAAAATAATTGTTCCTGTACCTTCATTCAATGAATATGCAAATGCGGCATCTGAAGGTCAGGTTGTAGAATTCCCACTCGATTTTCCATCTTTTCAGCTAGATGTAGATAAATTTGCAGCTGAGGCGATAAAAGTTAAAGCAGATATGGCTGTTGTGGTAACACCCAACAATCCTACATCAATGTTGGTGCCAAAAGCCGACTTAATACGATTGGCACAAAAGCTGGATAAACACAATTGCATGCTTATCATTGATGAATCTTTTCTTGATTTTACCGAAAACAAAAAGCAAATAAGCCTGGAACAAGATATTGACAAATATCCAAATATGGCTATTCTTAAAAGTATGAGTAAAGCCTATGGAATATGCGGACTAAGAATTGGATACATGTTATCGGCTAATTTAGAATTTGTTGCGGCGGTTCGAAACGGAATTCATATATGGAATATTAATGGGTTTGCAGAAGAGTTTCTACGAATATTACCCCAGTTTATGCAGGAATTTGAAGATAGCTGTAAAAAGGTTAAATCAGACCGGGATATTTTCTATAAAAAACTATCGGATATTGAAGGGATGACCGTTTTTAAACCCGATGCAAACTATATTTTTTGTCGTTTGCCCAATGCTGCTTTAAGCGGACCGGAAGTAACAAAGCGCCTTTTTATTGAATACAATATTTACATAAAAGATAGTGTTGGAAAAACACAACCAGATGCCGACCGCTATATTCGAATTGCAAGTCGCACCAATGAGGAAAACAATATACTTATTGGGGCTTTGAAGGATGTAATGTATTTAAAGAACGAATAACATGAAAGACAAACAGCAGCCCGGCATGCTTACTTTTGTCAAAGATTTACCAAATATTTGTTCTTTAATAGGATTATTGAGTGCTTTATTTGGGATATATTTTGCAATAGAAGGAAATTTTCCAGCATCAATTATTGGAGTATTATGGGCTGTATTATTCGATTGGTACGATGGAATTATAGCGCGAAAAATGAAAAGCAGAACAAAAGTACAAGGTGTATTTGGAAATCAACTTGACTCAATGATAGATATTGTGAGTTTTGGTATTCTTCCTGCAATTCTACTTTTAAGTTATGGAAATTATAGTATATGGTTTATGCCGGGTGCATTTATAATTATTGCTGCCAGTGCTATACGCCTCAGCTATTTTAATGTTTATGGTCTTATTGACAGCAAAACATACATGGGATTTCCGCTTGACAATAATATACTAATCTTAGCTTTTGTATTCTTATTTGAAAGTTTTTTCAGTCATACTACTTTTTCAATAATTATATACACATTATTTATGCTTTTATCAGCTTTAAATTTAGCGTCTATCCCTACCCCAAAATTCGGAGGAAAGTGGATTTATGCACTTGTTGCCTATGTATTGGTAATGACAACTGTTTTTGGATGGATATTATGGAGTAGAGTTTAGAAATATAGAACATAATATGTCTAATTGTATAGCATTCAGAGATTGCATCTCAGATAATGATAATGAATTAATAATATATGCAGCAGATAATTTCCCGCAGTTTCCTCGACGGGATTCCACTGTAAGTTCAAAATGTGACAGAGCGCTCCCCGCAGCCATATCAAATGACCTGGTAGTTTTACGGGGCACATTAGATCATGAATATCACACATGGCTGCGTTCACTTGGTCTTGGATCAGACCTTGTTGTTGAGTATGGTGAAGATGTAATGGGAATGACTCTTTCAGAACTGATAATTAATAACCCTGGACCAATTAAGGAAATTATCCGAAAAACAGACAGAAAACCGATATACGTGCCGTGGTTTTCAAGCAATATAGAAGCCAAAGCTGCAAAAATTCTTGGAGCAGAACTTTTCGGAGCTCCCGAATCTGAAACATTGAAATATAATGACAA
>CBDUZZ010000022.1:0-61346 GCA_965371855.1 uncultured bacterium | reverse complement strand
ATGATAAAGGATCAAGGAGAAATGCGAAAGGAGAAAGGAGAACGGAGACAGGAGAAAGGAGAACGGTAAAAGGTGGAACAAGGTACAGAGTAGAAGAAGGTTTAGTGCTCACACATTATACTTGTTAAAAGAACGAATATCGATTAATAAATATTTTTGAACACCTCTTGTTATCATTTACCTTGAAAATTTAAAGTTGTATTTTATATTTACAAGTAAAATGCACCAAATCTTATTCTTATTGCACATTATCTTCCACATAAAACTCATCATTACTCAATAAAGTAACAATAATAACAAGCTGTATGGTAAATGGATTAAGTGATGCTGCCAGCCACGACTCAACAGAGGTAGTTAGAAGTGTGCCGAAAAGAACAGCCCATATTAAAGGAGAGAAAAATGAAGCACGATAGAAATTCTTTAACCAGCCCCAGATAAATGCTATTAGACCTATTAGTCCTGTGTCGAGCCAAATTGTAAGATAACTGTTGTGAACATTACCCTGATGGCCTTTGCTGATGAAATAATCCTGATATTTATGCATAAGGTATTCTGTATAGCCTAAGCCTTTTCCCCACCAGTAGTTTAGTTGTATATGCTGACGGGCAAATTTATATGCCTCTATTCTTCCCGATCCCCTTTCAAGAGTCTCAAGCCTGAAATAGTCTTGTAGACTTAAATTTGTAATTATATCTTCGAGATTGGCCATTACCAGTTGATACGAGACAAATACCGATATCATTACTGCGAAACCTAAAGCTGTTGACCGCTGAAAAATAAAGTATCCGGCAATAAAAAGTATTGATGAGAATATTCCTCCGCGTGAGCCGGCAAAAATTAACGACAAGGTAATAGCTCCTATTATTATCCAATGCTCAGCTTGCGAAAAATAGTTTCGGTGATACTTTCGTATCAGAATATAAAGCATGAAAAACACAAAGGTGAAAATTCCCAAACCGTTAGGGTTACCCAGAAGTCCGTTGAGACGACCTGTGTCGCGGAATATAACAATATTGGGCATCACATATCTTAACAATAGACCACCTATAAGCACAATAATACCAAATGCGATTACTCCTTTTAAAAAACGTTCTTTTTCGGTTAGTAGCAGGCGGGTAACGATTTGTGGAATAACGTACAGCAGCAAGAAATATGATGCCATCTTCTGAATAGAGTTAAACTGTAACGGACTATTCACCAGACTGATAGAAGCTACAATAAAAAAGGGAATAAAGGGGGTGTATAAATTTGTTTTCGGCCAATATTGCCTGTCGCTCCATATCAGGAATGCAACAACCAGCATAACCACAGGTTTAACTGTTTGTGCAAATCCAAAGAAATATTGCCGACTATCAGAAAGAAGCATCATAAACCATAGCCCGAGCAGAAACAGCAGGTATGCCTGTTTATTCTGCATACTCAGCAGGTGTAAAGGTATAAATACCAGCGCAGCTATTGATGAGATCATACCAATGGCCATCCATACCAGGAGTGTGAGAAAGAGGCGTTTTTCGTTAAGTATATATTGGAGCATTTATTTAAGGTTTAAGATTTAAGGTTCAGGGTTTAGAGTATAGGGTTCAGGGTATTTATACCGGCAATTTTGATATTAAAATGGTATTACTCAATAATCTCCCTTTGCTGGTGCGCGATTGTATCGCATTCCTTTAAGCAAAAGATTATAGCTGTGAAAAAGAAATATTGGATGATACTATTGTTATTGAATAAAACCACACGATGCAATTGTGTGGTAGCTGGGGGTAAGGAATTGTCCTTTGCGCTTCATCTTTTCTGCTTCGAGCTATGGGCTGCCAACTATATTTACCGCTTGTTCGCAAATATGCCCATAGTCTAATAATCTAAATCTCTTTTCTCAGTTCCTCATTTTTTCAATTTCCTACCTCACCCCAACCCTCTCCAACAGGAGAGGGGGTTTCTTAGTTTACGTTACTCAATTTATCAATTTATTACCTCCCCAATTCCTCAGTTTATCAGTTCCTCATTTTTTCTTCTTTTTCAAATCCTCAACTATACAATTTATTACATCAACCTGCTTCTTTATCACCACCTCCCAGGTAAATTCTTCTACCTTTTTTAACGATGCCTTTTGTTTCAGCTTCAAAGCTTCACTTGAAATGGCGAGAGCTTCCTTTAAAGTTTCCAGCAATTGTTTTTTATTACCCGATTCTATCAACCACCCATTATCTTTACTTACCTCTTCACTCACCGCACCCACATCAGTGGCAATGATGGCACAACCCGAAGCCATGGCTTCCAATATAACTGTTGGCATCCCTTCGCTCCAACTGGGGCAGACGAGGATGTCGCATTTGCGGAGAAGGGTTTTTATTTCGTTTTGGTCGGATATGGAACCGTGATAGGTAAGGGTGTAGGGTTTAGGGTTTAAGGTATAGGGTGTAGGGTTTAGGGTGTAGGATGTAGGGTTTAAGGTTGAAGGTTTAGGGTTTAGGGTGTCGGGTTCACCTTGTACCCTGTACCTTACACCTTGTTCCTTGTCCCCTTCACCTTGTACCTTTTTTACCGGTATTGGCCCTATGAAATGGAATTCAAAGGCTTGTGCCTTGAACCTTGAACCTTTTACCTTGTACCTTGAACCTATCACCTTGTACCTTAAACCTTTTACCTTGTACCTAGTTAACTGCTGTATGGCCCACTGCAGTTCTTCGATGCCTTTGCGACGTTCATAGCGTCCAATAAACACAAATTTCCGAATGACGTTTTGGGGTTTATCTTCAGGGTTGATGACCCACTCTTTTTCAATGCCAATGGGCATTTCAACGACTTGATTTTTGGGTGAGATACTTTGCTGGATACCTGTTAAGTGACCGCCCAAAGAAAAAATGACATCCGCTCTTTTTAGATTTTTTTTAACCGCTGGGCGCAATAGCCAATGTTCCAGTTTCACTCTCAAACTTGGTGCTTTTTGAAACATCTCCACCCCATGAAAATTAATAGCTGTTAGCTGGTAGCTCTTAGCTTTTAGCAATGCCCAGCCGGAAAAACCTTGTATGTAGATGAAGTCAGCGATTTTGCGTTGTTTAAAGGCTTTATAAACTTCTTTAGAGTATTTATAGCTCTCTGCCAAATAATGTCCCGGGTATTTGTCAGGTTTGGGAAAATGAAGGGGAATGTGGTGAATATATTCCAATTCTTCTTCCGTAAAACCTTCCAATAGGCTGGGGATGAGCTGGTCATACGGCACACAATGGTAAACATCAACAAAAATACCTTCCCTGGCCAGATATTTCGTCAAATAGTAGCTGTGTTTTTGCATACCACCCATAGCGTATGGAAAAATCCCATCTGTTAAAAGAGCAATTTTCACTTTGTCATTCGAATTTAATGGGTTTTACTTTAGCCTCCCTTTCGGAGAGGTTGGAGGGGCTAATCTCATCCGTTAACAAGGCTAATTTAAATTGTATATTATTCTTCATAAGTATTTTAATCTCTCCCCTTTGGGAATCCCGAAACTTCGGGAAGGAGGGGCTATGTCCCGATAGTTATCAGAATGGGTTGTAAGTGAGAGTTTTAGTGTTAAGGGAGCAGGGTATGATAGCCACCTGTTTTTTTGCTTCCTCTTCTTTCAATAAGCTTGTTTTCTACAAAAAGTCTTACATACTTATCAATAGTGCTGAAAGGGATGTTTAACACTTGAGATAATGACTTAGCATTAATCCCAGGCGTATTTTTTATTTTTAACAGAACTGCTTTTTGCCGGTCATTTAATTCGCCATTTAATTCGCCATTTAATTCGCCATTTAATTCGCCACCTTTCTTGATGGGCAGTAGTGGTATCGATGTGATAAAAACATCTTCCTCTTTAAATACAATATTGTCGTTGGCAGAATAGGCTTTGCTGTACCGGAATACATTACGTATCCCTGTTCCTAATTCTTCGGAACGTCCTATTTGAGTGAACATTTGAGCAATATGGGGGTTTTTTGGAAAAGGTTCGTAGTTGCCTGGTTTTAGTACTTTATGAAAGTGTGCCTTATTGGCATTTTTACATTCTACTCTGTCATTATAAATGGTAAAAGTAGTTGGGAAGGCATTGGTATACTCGCGGTGAATCAGGATATTGGCAATAATCTCCCGAAATAAGTTATCTCGCAGGGAGATCCGCTGATCACCTTGTAGAAAGAATTTATCAGGCAGGTGTTTAGCAACAAAGTTCATCAACCTGTCATAGGTTTCTACTAAGTTACATCTAATGTTATCACGGTCATCGTAGCGGTTTAAATCTTCTTTTCGAACGATGGCATCTATTTTGTAATGCGGAATGGCACTTTGTATCGCTTCTTCTTTACCAAAAAGTAATAAGGCAGACATAGTAAACCCTTCTTCTCCTGTAACAAAATCTTTCCGATATAAACCGGAAGTTATGAAAAAGTCCATCTCATTTAGCTCGTTCCATGGGTGGTCAGGCCGATTGATGCGGATTATTTTTCTGACACGTTCAACCAAGCCATTTACAAAATTGCTTTGTTCTAAAAATGGATAGATGGTGTTTTCACTGTATTGGGTGATTTCATAAAAAATGGATTTAATTGAAACGGAATGTTATGAATGTATTGGAGCTCTTCGTTTGAATTGCAAATTCATGTCTGGTCTTATCTTTATTGTTTTTATCCATTCTTTCTCCGCAATTTTTTCAATTTCTGACAATTGTATTATTCCATTTTCTATTTCTCCAAAAAGATGCTTTCTGTCCTTTGTTTTAATTGTTACAAAATACAATCCCGATTTAGAATAATCGTAACCTTCTAATCGTGCCGATTTTATTTGGTATTTATTTTGGTATTTATCTGGCATTGGTTATTGTATCACATCAATATACATTGGCATTACCTTTTCTTTTGTGAAATTATATTTAGAGAATTTCATTATTCTTTCTTTTTCTGTTCGATTTACTTTTGTTAATAATGTATTCTCATCATCATTAACAATAATACCTAAATCATTTTCTTTTACTAATTCAGAAAAATCACCAATATTTTCAGATATTAATACTTTTAATCCTGCACTCAAATATTCAGCAAATTTAACAGGTGATGCTACTCTGTTTGTCCAATTATTTTTTCTCAATAAAATTCCATAATCACCTAATGCTAGATATCTTGGAACTTCAGTAGGTGATAACCATTTTCTATATATTCTATCTGGGTATTTTTCAATTAATTTTTCAATTGTTATATGTTCCCTTGATAAAAAAAGAACTTTAACTTTTTTATTAATTAAATATGATGAAATAATTTCTACAAGACCATCTAAAGATTGCCATCCTGCCAATGAACCGGAATAAATCAATAAAATATCTTCTCTTTCTAATCCGGGTAAAAGTGAATAATCTTTATTATTATTTTCTTTAACGAAAACATCAGCTACCGAACATGGTATTATTTGATAATTTTTAGAATTGTAATTATATTCATTTCTCCAATATTCGATTAATTTTGAGGAAACTGATATTTGTGAATCACTATTTAAAACTGCTTTATTCTCTAATTTATCAATTACCTTTTCTACACCAGTTCCATTATATACTCCATATTCGTCTTGCTCTGCTTTAATAGCGCCTCTCCCATCATAAATAATTTGTGAAAACCTGTGTTTAATTATCAAAGCTATATTTGTAGCAAAAACACCTCTACAAATAATCTTGGATTGTTTATTGGTTAAATATGAAAGAAATAAACCATTCCTTTTCCAATTGCTTAATTTTGGAATGCTTGGAATAACAATGGCATCAGGTAGATGTTGCTTTATCAACTTTCTATCGTGAAAAAAATATCTTGGAGATACCATTGCAATTAAACTCATATCAACTCCATGTGATTGATACATTCTTACAACATCAATAACTTGCGAATGATACACTCCAGAATAGGAATCATTAAAAGTGAAAAAATAATTCATCTACATATTATTTATTAAGTCCAAAATCCTTTCAGTAGCTCTCCCATCCCACATTTCTGGAATTATTCCTTTTTTGTAGCTATTACCCAAGATACTATTGATATGACCTATGAGTATTTCAACATCGAAAGAAACTAGTGTATTTGTACCTATTTTAACAGTAATTGGTCTTTCGGTATTCTCTCTAAGAGTTAAACATGGTTTTTGGCGGTAGGTGGTTTCTTCTTGTATCCCTCCACTATCGGTCATTACAAACTTGCAATCTTTCACTAATTTTTGAAATTCGAAATAACCTAGAGGTTCTGTGATAGTTAGTTTATCAAGATTCTCAATCTCGGAGTACAAACCAAAATCTTTAAGTTTTTGAATGGTACGTGGATGAATTGGAAAAACAACTGATAAACGATTATCAAGATATTTTAGGAGTTCTATTAATTTCAATAGATCTTCTTTCGAATCTACATTTGATGGACGGTGAATTGTCATCAATACAAATTCTGATTTTATCTGTAAATCTTCGGTAATAGTAGATTTTACAATATTTGATTCGTTTGCCACCAAAGTGTCTATCATGGTATTTCCAACAAAAAACTGTTTGCCATGCTTTCCTTCAGCTGTTAGGTTTTCTATACCACTTTTTTCGGTTATAAAGAAATAATCGGTTATTTCGTCAGTTAGGATACGATTTATTTCCTCCGGCATTTCCCTGTCGTTAGATCGTAATCCACTTTCGAGGTGAGCCAATGGAATTCCCATTTTGTTTGCTGTGATTGTTGATGCCAATGTAGAATTTACATCACCCGGAACTATCATTAAATCGGGTTTAAATTTGTTTTCTATTAAGTCTTCCAACCCCAACATTATTTTTGCCATTTGTGTATTCGGACTTGCACTACCTATCTGCAAATAAAAATCTGGTTGTAATCCAAATTGTTCAAAAAACACATCAGCCATCTTAGCATCGTAATGCTGACCAGTATGTACTATTTTTATATTTAGTGGCAATTGTTTCTCTTCAACAATTCTTTTGAACTGCGTTACTTTTATAAAATTTGGACGTGTTCCTATTACTATTAGTATGTTTTTCATTTTTAATATCTGTAAAAAATATCTTTGTTAATCAATACTTGAATTGTTTATTATTAGAAGTATGAGCAAAACTATTCAATGCAATTGAGTTTTGATAATACAAGTTAATTTGGTTCTATTGCGAATTTTGTGGGTGCGAAAACAGTGTTGTTAAAACACCTCACCCCAGCCCTCTCCTCATAGAAGAGGGGGCAGTTATAACTATTTAGCCTCAATTTCCCTTCTGCTGTGAGGAGAAGGGTTAGGGTTGAGGTGTTTTTTTATTCGGATTAAAGCATTTTCTCCTTTAATTCTGATTATTTCGGGATTTGGTAAAATTTCTTCTTTATAATTCTGTAGAGTTGGTTTTCTATTATTAGACTGAAAACTTTTCTATCTTCCGATGTATATAATAATCCGTTACCATTTTTTATGTTGAAATTACAAATCAACTAGATACTCTTCAATCTTATTGACATCTATATCATTAAGCTCTTCAAATTCTTTTTTTCGTTTGTTTTTTGAAAGCTTATTTTTATTTTGAAACAAATATTTAATTAGTAAATCTACTTTTGTATTTGGAAGAGATACAATGCTATTGATATAGGTAGTTAACTTATCATATTTTTCTAAATATTCTATTTCTTTTGGAATAATATTTACTATAGTATCCTCTACACACGAAAATAAGAACTCCGCATAAATAGTTGCATCAAAATATCTATATAAATCTTTTGTATGATTTATAATTGATACATTATGATTTTCATCTTGTTTCCAATCAATCAAATCTAATCGTGGTTGGGAAAATTTTTCCAAAATTTCCTGATACTCTACAATTTTTTTTAAAATTGAAGCAGAAACAGGGAAAATCATATCTTTATTTGTAAAACCTTTTTCAGCTAGAATATGATGAATCAAATAACGATGAATCCTACCATTTCCGTCGGCAAGTGGATGTATAAAAACAAAACCAAAGGCTATTGTAGCGGCAGACAGTACCGCATTATAATAGCTCTTAGATAATTTTTGTTGGGTATGAAACAGTCCATCAAGTAGGCTGTTCACATCTTTTGCCCTAGCTGAAATATGGTCTGGCAAAGGCTCAAAGCTATCTCTATCGTGAATTCCTATAAAACCCTCTCCTTTTCGAAGTCCCATGTCTTTCAGTTTTTTTGAACCTATCACAATCTTCTGCAATCGTTCAATTTCTGAAATAGACAATTCCTTATTCCCTGCTTGTCCTATTATTTTCCCCCAATTTCTGGCTCGTATACTTGGAGGATTCTCACCCTCAATTGCAAAAGATGCTTTCGAGTCTTTTAAAAGTAAAAATGCAGCACTTCGTTTTATTATATTTTTTTCTATAGATTCAAGACCTTTTGAAATAGAACTCGTCAAATCCATATTTATGAAATTCTCAAGTCTATCTGTCCTTCTCACTAATGGACAAAAATTTCTATTTCCGGGCAAGTTATTGTTTATTCTATGTCTTGATGATTTGGTGGCTTCAACTGAAAATTGGATTTTAGAATCTAATAAATCAACATAGTTTGCTTGATTTAAATCAGGCAAATCCAACAAATCATTCATCAACCATTCATACAAAAACCAAATTTTACGGTTGTATTTACCTGTAGGTTCCTTATATATATCTTTTTCTAGTTGTTTTTTTTCGTATAACTCGAAAAACCTTTTAAGTATATAAATATCTACTGCTTCGTAGCGCATAGCAAACTGCAAATGCGAAAATAAGTTATTTTTAGGATGGTGTTTTATTGTGAATACCGTAACATTACCTTTAGTATAATACCTGTTTTTATCGGTTGATACAGCTATAGTTTCAGGTAAAACCACCTGTTGTCCACTTATATCTTCTATAAATTTAATTAATACAGTATAACCTACTAAATAGCAAGGCTCCGGTAATATTACATCATAAAATGTAGTGACTTTCTCTTTATTTAAACTATAATTCTGCATGAAAAACGATTAGGAATTATATAAAGATATGAAAAATAATTATAAAACATGAAAAACAGTTAAAAAAATCACGTAGGCATGAAAAATGATTATTCTTCCAAAATTTAGAATTAATGGCTCTATATCGAATATGGTGGGTAATAAAGTGTTTTGCACCTCACCCTTCCGCAAAAGCGGAACAGGCTCTCAATCCCCCTCAATGAGGGTGTCCATAAAGTCGTCATGCAGAGTGGAGCGAAGCCTGCCTGCTGCAGGTAGGGAATCTCATAAAACTAAACTCAGAACAACTGACCCCATGAAATTAAAAGATTGATTGTCAAACCATATGTTTTTCTTAATAAGAATTGACAATGATACCAAATCATAAGGTAATAAGGTTGGATACTATATGAACTTATATTCTACTAAGGTTAAAACTTACACGTAATAAGGTTTTTAATGCTGATTAATAAAACCTTATCCTATATTTTCACCTTAGTAGAAATAGAATATTATAGAAAAAATCTTATTACCTTATTACAACTCTCGCAATTATTGTATTTTTGGTATCTTCTTAAATTTAACTAATTCAGTTGTTCTGAAACTGCTGTAATTCTACAGATTGCCTGCCCGACTTAAATTTCTTTTGTAAAGTGGCAGGCGGGCTTCTTTCAATAAAACCACACGATGCAATCGTGCGGTAACATGAGTACGTCCCGTCATTGCGAGCGATAGCGCGGCCTGCCTGCCGTAGCACGGCGCAGGCAGGCAATCTCATTTGAATTACTCAAAGCCCGGTGATTGCCTGCCTGCCTACAGCAGGCAGGCTTCGTCGTTACCACTCCTCGCAATGACGATGAACCGGTGTTTGTTACTGTTCGTCATGGCGTACGTCCCGTCATTGCGAGCGATAGCGAAGCCTACCTGCCGTAGCACGGCGCAGGCAGGCAATCTCATTTGAATTACTCAAAACCCCGGTGATGAAGATGAACTGATGTTTTTTTTGTATCGCTAACGTTCATTTTTTGACTCGAACGTTCTGTTTTTTGAGCCAAGCGTTTAATTTGGTGAGATGAACCTTCTGTTTTTTAACTCGAGCGTACTATTTCTTATCACTAACGTTCATTTTTTGACTCTAACCTATCCCCATTTCCGGTATTTTTTTACTATCGGAGTGACTTTTAAACGATTTATGAAGTCACCCCAAGAGTTTTTAATGAATTACAAGAGATTATTTACAGACCTCTCAGATTTATGACTTGCTTTACCCATATTCTGATAAAAATCGCTGCGATAGAGGTCAACCTTTTTCTCATCTTTCCAGAAAACAAATTGACCGAATTCACGGATGTTATCTACTGCCTGCCATAGATAGGTGTATGCTTTTTGAGCAAATTTCTTTTTGTTTGCTACGTCTTTTGGGGCTGTGTTTATTTCGCCTAACAGGTTACGCAGCTTTTCAAACATAGCGTTGGCCTCATCTACAATAGAAGCATCTACACTCATTATTAGGCTTTCGTGCTTTATTTTCATATTAGTGCATGTCTATCATCAGTATCCGGCAGGGTTAAACCATCAATCAATGGTTCATAATTCTCAACCAAAGCATCAGGAAAAGCCGTGTTCATAACATTTGCCCGTTTATTAGCTTCAACTTCGCTAACACCTTTTCTTTTCATGACCTCAATCCATTCTGAAAATATATTGTGACTCCATTTGGGTGTATATAATTCATAAAATGCAAACCACAATAGTAAGTCTCTTGTCCAAAGTGGGTAAATAACATTTGTATCTAAGACACATTTAAAACGAACACTATGAATCATATAAACCTGTTTTTTCGTCAGTATCCATTATTTCGTTGATTAAGCGTTCTTGTTCTGCTTTCATTTCATTTTTATACGAAACTATATCTTCATATCTGATGCGCCTATGTTTACCAACTTTAGTAAATTCTATTTTGCCTGTTTCGAGAAGCTTGACAACATGAGGTCTTGAACAGCCAAGCATTTCAGCCGCCGCTTGTGTTGTAACTTCTGTCGCAATCGGAACTATTGATACAAGCTTACCTTGACTAGTTTCTTTTAAAATCTCAGCTAGTAGTTTTAATGCACTCAATGGAATCCTAATTCTTTCTTGTGTCTCTTCTATCTCTATTTCAGGGTTCTTATCTCTTATTTCACTAAGTGTTGAAGCAAGAACAGAATATGACAACAAAGCTGCCTTTTGCTCTTCTTTTGACGGTTTTGAAATATTTTCAAGTAAATACATTTTATCTGTTTTTAATATGCTTTTCAAATATAAACGAAATAAACGAAATATCCAAAATAAACGAAACTTTATTAATGATTTGGCATGGAGCCTAACGTTTAAAATACAAAACGTAACGTATGCATTAGTGTACGTTTAAGTTCTATTGCCTCCGGCTCAATAGCTTCCATCACTCCTCGCAATGACGATGAACTGATGTTTGCTACTGCATGTCATGGCGTACGCCCCGTCATTGCGAACGAGGGACGAGTGAAGCAATCTCCTATGGTATAACTCAAAACCCTGTGATTGCTTCGTTGTTACCACTCCTCTCAATGACGATGAACTGATGTTTGTTACTGCATGTCATTGCGTACGCCCCGTCATTGCGAACGAGGGACGAGTTGAAGCAATCTCCTATGGTATAACTCAAAACCCGGTGATTGCTTCGTCGTTATCACTCCTCGCAATGACGATGAACCGATGTTTTTTGACTCGAACGTTCTGTTTTGTGAGCCGACCTTATAGTTTGTCGTCAGGAGCTTATCAATTCTTATCAGGAGCTTACCCGTTTTGATGAAAAGCTTATCAATTCTTATCAGGAGCTTACCTGTTTTGATGAAAAGCTTATCAATTCTTATCAGGAGCTTACCTGTTTTGATGAAAAGCTTATCAATTCTTATCAGGAGCTTACCTTGATTTTTGGTAATTTTTACTCACGGGGTGACTTTTTAACAGTACAGGAAGTCACCCCGTGAGTTTTTATGTTCTTATAAAGGTTCATTTATAAATTTCTCTGAACTGTGGCTTGTTTTTCCTATATTCTGGTAATGGTCGCTGCGATAGAGGTCAGTCTTTTTCTCATCTTTCCAGAAAGCAAATTGACCGAATTCACGGATGTTATCGACTGCCTGCCATAGATAGGTGTAAGCTTTTTGAGCAAATTTCTTTTTATTTACAATAAAAATACCCTCCTGTTTTTTTACTGCCTTTGAATATTATTTTTTTCTCTTGTTTTAGTTCTTTAACCCAACGTTCTAGTGTTTTGGCCGGTATATTTAAACTTTTCTCCATTTGAACGATTCTGTTATTTGGATTATTTTTAATGTAATTAAGCAAAATATTTAATCCCTCATTTAATCCCTCATTTAATCCCTCATTTAATCCCTCATTTGATTTTTGTTCTTTTATAGTTTCAATTTTTACTTGAATAGAATCTGTTAGGTCGAGCACGTTGAATTCCAATTCAGGATACTTACTGAACCATTCTCGCAAGCGTTTGAACCCGGTTCCGTATTTTTCTATATCGCCTGTCAGATAAAAAGCCTCTGTTATAAGTTTGTTTCTATGTTTAGATGTGTAATTATCACGTTTAAGGTCTTCAACCGTTAATCCTCCAATAAGTTTACCCGGGTTGGTAATTTCAATATTTTCGTCATATATTTTGATTATTACGTCAGTCGGATTTGTATAATCTCTGTGGACTACAGCATTTAAAAGCACCTCACGCAAAGCAGAAATTGGATATTGCCAACGCTCTTCTCTTTGTAATGTGTCGCCACCTATCACAAATCCTAATCGAATATTCTTTTTAATGAAATCAATTGCCTCTTCAACAGCCAGAATTAACGGATTGCGAATCATTATATCGTCAATTATTGTAGTTTGAGATTTAAATCTTCCAATATGTATATTTGTATGATGATTACCAAAAAGTAGTTCACACGCTCTGGTTATTTTTCCATCAATGTTAATTAAATCCAGTTTTGTTAAATCGTTTTTTATATTTTCTGTTGGTTTAAACCTGCCGGCTTTTGATATTTTATCTTTAAAAAGGTTAAGAGCATTCTTGTCTAACTTTTCAAACGTACTACTAACAATAAATGAATCAAATGAGTAATTTAAGTTAATGAATCTTAACTCTGCAATTTCATCAACAGTTAGTTTATGATTAGAGTTCTTTTTTCTGATGAAATACCTGTCTTTATATGAAATTGGTTTTAAAGGAAATTCATCAACAGTAATTACAACTGTTTTTCTATTTTCTATTTCAATAATTTCAAAGTCAGGAAAGACCGAAGGCTCTGTATTCTGTTTTATCTCATTAATCCATTTCTGTATAGTTTCTTCTGTTATAGTAATCCCTGCAACATATCTATTATTTTTTATTCCCAGTAATATTCTACCACCCCGTTTGTTTGAAAAAGCAACAATGGTTTCAATCACTTCTTTTGTAAAGGAAGATTTAAACTCTAATGTTTCATTTTCTCCAAGTATTATTAACTTATTTAATTCGTCTATTGTCATAATCCTCGAGTGTATACTTTATGGTGAATGGCTTTTATGTTACGCCTTGTGATATAATATGTTTTAGTTCTTTTACTTGCACTTTAAAGATGAGCATTTGTATTGTAAGGAACGCGATACAATGTCGAGTAGGCACAGGGAATTTCACCCCATACCTCTCACAGAACCGTATCCCGATAAAAAATCAGGCTATGCCCTCTAAACAACGTCTGCCATGTAAGCAGTAAACAGGTTTCCCTTACACTTATCCCTAAGGCCGCACGATGCCTTGGTTTTGACAGAAAGTACCGCTTTCTCGATGCGTCTTCGATAGGTTCGCTTTTCCCGAAAAAAATCGGGACAGGCTGCTCATCTCTTTTATCCATACATGACCAATACTAACTTGGCCTTCTCTCCTCTCGCTTCACACATATTGATTGCTAAAATGCATTAGAGAAGTAGTTTGAAGCCGCTCCCTGCAGAGAGACCTCAGTGGGTCGGTTCCACCATCTTATTTGTAGTTCCGAAAGGACGTTTCCTTTTTCACAGCACACTAGCAGAGGTTGTAGTTTGTTTTTATATTAATTCAAAATTTCTTTTAACTTTAATAAATTTATCTGCAATTATCTGTTTTGTATGTTCTCTTTCCGGATAATCCTTCTGCAAAAATTCTATTGTAGAATTATTTTTCAGGTTATCAATTAATTCAGGATTTTTAATTATTTGTTTTGCAAAGTCAAAAGTCAATCCTATATTTCTATTTACTGTTTCTTTATTTGTCATTTTTTTAATCTTTTAAAGTATCTTTTTTTGTAAAACTCCCACCTATCTTTAAAATCTTGCTCCGCATAAGTCAATGCCATTTCAAGATTGTCAAATTCTATCACTTGTTTTTCCTTGTCTCTATTTGGATAGATAATATCTCTGTGTAAGTAACCGTGTGCACAATCATACCGAACTATTGCAATCCATTTTCCTTCAAACAATGTCTCGTATTGAACAACAATATCAACGACTAGTACCGGATTAGGGTTTTCCTCACCCCCTTTTAAAAGCAGTTTCAAATAAAGTTATCACTTATCAATATTCTTCAAGTTTTCTAAGTAAACTCAAATCCCAACAATCTAAACAGCCTAATATATTTTACTGTGGTTACATTGTTAATCATTTAGTTAAAATTTTTCTTACTCTTTCAGCTCCTTTAAAACCAAACCAATTATATAACCTAATATAGCTTTGGGTTGAGTGGTTTTGATTAACACCAGGGTTATAATTTTTACCTAAATGTTGTTTAAATAAAAGATATGCTTTATTTAAATCAGATTGGGCAAGTATGCGCAAAATGCCAAAGAGACTGTCGTTATAAAATTGTTGGTTCTCATAGTAATATTCAGGATGTTCTGTTTCTAACCAGTTTATTATTTTAATCCTGATATTAAAATAGAGTACCCATTTTGCTGAGGGGTTTCGTTGGCTTATTTGCCCTGATTCCCTTTCGCGAACAATAGTTAATGGCTTATTATCAAATACTATTTGGTTATTTTGCTGTAACAACCGAAACATTAAATCTGCCTCCTGACTGCTTTTAATGTTCTCATCCCAACCATTAATTTTATCAATAGCATTTTTATTCCATAAGTTACTGCTTGTAATGCCTAGTTGTGTGTTAAATAGGGATTTGTATATGTCTCTTTTATCAGGATATACCTTTTTTTGGTGTTCATTAGTATTTTGCTTTATACATGCACCGGCAATAAAGGCACTGTTTTCGTTAATAAGTGCAACCTGATGTTCAATTTTATTTGGTAATAACAAATCATCGGCATCTAAAAACTGTATCCATTCACCTTTTGATAATGACAACCCTTTGTTTCTCGTAGAAGGTGCACCTTTTTTAGATTCCTTATCGATGATAAGATTTGGGTGTTTAATTTTTAAATCTTGTAAAATATCTAATGTAGCGTCAGTTGAATTGTTATCAATACAGATAACCTCGATATTTTTGTATGTTTGAGTATAGCACGATTCTACACACTCTTCGATGTAGTTTTCTACGTTGTAACAAGGGATGATTATTGAGATTAACATTTGTTATTAGGATTTTTTTATTTCATTAATTAACATCTTTGTGAATTTTTCTGCTCCATGTTTAAACATATGGCCATGATCGTAGAAGTCATCAGGAGAAAACTTCTCAATATGGGGTTGTATATTAAAGTCTATATATTTTATGTCATTTTTAATAGCAATATTATTCATAAAATCTGAGAATATCTTATACCCTTTTAATGAGTTGAAGTATTTCGGATTGTATGGTTGTGTGAAAATAATTAACTCTATATTATTTATTTTACAAACATCAATAATGTTTTTAAGACCTATTATCTGATTTGTTTTGAAGTTTTTTGAGCTAATTTGAGAAGGATGATATGTGTTTTCCTGTGTTTTATAATATGGTGTTTCAACATAACCTTTATGAGAATAATAAGAGTGTGTATTTTTATCAACACCATTACTGGTTTGTTTGTTTTGAAAGATAAGTGATTTAAGGTTGTTAAACCGGTAAGTTGGAAAAATTAGATCAGGAAGGTCTTTAAAGCTGGAGCATTCTTTAATGAGATTATATTTATTGTTAATATTTTTAAAATGGTCAAAGTTATGCCCGGCAATTTCAAATCTATTATCAGAAGATAATGTGCTGTGGTAAACTTCTAATACAACCATATGAGGAGATTGATGATTAAGAATTTCTTTAAGTATATAATATGATACAATAGGAAATTGCCCACTACTGCCCATATTAAAAGAGTTAATATTTAGTGTAGTATCACCAATGTTGGGCACTATACTTCTGTAACAATGTGAAGAACCTAAGAAAATTAAATCGATGCTGTTTTGTGGTGTAGAATAAAATTCATTCCATCTAATGGTAGGGTAATAGCCTATAAGATTTCTTTTATTGGCGATATATGATCCTAAACATTGATTTAAGAAAATAAAAATAAAAGAGAAGAGACATGTTTTTATTAAAAATGACTTCATGGTTAAAATTGGAAATAGATAAATGATTGAGGATCTTTAGAGGCAAATAGAAGAATTACTGTTCCAATAAATATATAAAAAGACCATCTAAGATAGATTGGCAAACTCCAATTTTGTAAGGTAAATTCTTTTTCACGATGTATCCATTCAACAAGAATTAGTATGGATAAAGGAAAAAGAATAGTTAGGCTTGGCATTGTTAAAGTGAGGTTAACATTATGGGATATGCTAAGTATGTATTTATAAGCATGGTTTAGGTTTTCTGCTCTAAAGAAAATCCATGCAAAGGATGTTAATGTAAATGTTAGAGTCATTTTCAATATATCCTTAAGTGATGGCAGCCATTTATTTTGAGCAACGACTTCAATATTTTTTCGGTTTTTTTTAGTTAAGAAAAGAGGCAGGAAAAATAGTGCATTTAAACCTCCCCAAACAACAAAAGTCCAATTGGCACCATGCCAGAATCCACTCACCAGAAAAATGATAAATGTATTACGAATACCCCTGGAAATGCCACATCTACTACCTCCTAATGGGAAATAAAGATAATCACGAAACCAGGTAGATAAGGAAATATGCCAACGACGCCAAAACTCGGCAATATCACGGGAAAAATATGGGGTACGAAAGTTTGTCATTAAGCGGAAACCAAATAATTTAGCAATTCCAATGGCTATATCTGAATAGCCAGAGAAATCACCATATATTTGAAAGGCAAAAAGAATTACTCCAAGGATTAAAATTAATGGGTGTTGTTCCTGATAATTTTCAAAAATAGGATTAACTATGTTGGCACAATTATCGGCAATAACAACTTTTTTAAATAAACCCCATAATATTTGACGCATTCCATTACTTGCCTGTTTCTTATTAAAAGATCGTTTGTCAAAAAACTGAGGTAATAAATTTTGTGCCCTTTCAATTGGCCCTGCTACAAGTTGTGGAAAGAAACTAACATAGGCAGCAAATGCAATAAAGTTTTTTGTTGGATTTAGTTTTTGCCTGTATACATCAATTGAATAACTTAATGTTTGAAAGGTGTAAAAACTGATGCCAACAGGTAGTATAATATTGAGGGATTGAACATCTAACTTTTGGCCAAAGAAAGTAAAGGTTTGTATCAGGTTTTCAGCAAAGAAGTTATAGTATTTAAAAAAACCAAGAAAACCAAGATTAACAAAAATACTTACCATTAACCAGCCTCTACGTCGTTGCCTTTTAGCGGATTTAGCAATTTGAATGCCGGCAATGTAATCAATCAGTGTGCTAAATGCGATCAGTGACAAAAATCGCCAATCCCACCAGCCGTAAAAGAGATAACTACTAACGAGTAATAGGCTGTTTTGCCATTTCAGATACTTGTTGGGGATGAGCCAATATAAGCCAAAAACAATAGGGAGAAAAATGGCAAATTCGATAGAGTTGAAAAGCATCTATAATTGTGATTCTATTGAGATGGCGATATAGGTTATTTTGATTTCTGTATGGTTGATTATGCTCAATATTACTTTATTGCCTCCAATGCAATTGCTCCTTTAAATCGATCAATATTTTCAACCAATTTAAACAAAGGATCTTTAGAGTCGTTATATTCGCACCTTCTAATGTGAGAAAAACCGGCCTCTTTGAGTTGTTGTATTGTTGCAGCTTCATCCCAAAGCCATTGATGCCTAGAATTTCCTAAAACCTCTGATAATACAGCTTTTATACTTTTTTGTCTGTTTTCTAATGCCATACCCGTATTACGCATAAATATAATTGATGCATCCGAGTTCTTTTGTTTTTTCCTTTCTAAATATGAATCAATCAAATTTTCGAAATCAGGCATAACTAACCTGAAAATTCCACCTGGTTTCAAAATTTTATATGTGTTTTCAATAGCCTTTATCATTTCATTATAAGCCAAATGCTCTAATACATGCGAACAGTAAACACCATCTACAGAATTATCATTAATTTTTGGTAAACCAATAATAATATCCCCATATTTTATATTTGATGGAAATCTAGGTTTTAATACTTTTTTAAACAAAATACCTACCAATGGTAATCTTTGTAATTTTAATGTTGGACTTGCATCAAAATTATGCCACTCATCCGGTGCAGATAATCCACATCCGTAGTTTATATATATCATTTTATTCATTCTTTTACCTCTTTTATAAATGAAAGCATCTCTTCATTTGGTACTCTTCCTTTATGATTTGCCAAAATGTTATTGGTAATTCTTTTGCCAATGACAAAGCATTATTCTTTGCTACAGATCCACCTTTTTTAGCTTTTCTATCTATAATAAGATTCGAAAACTTGGCTTTTAATTTCTGTAGTCTATCAAAAGTTGAGTCTGTTGAATTATTATTTATACATATTATTTCAATGTTTTTGTCTGTCTGATTATAAGTAGAATTAACGCATTCTTCGATATAATCTTGAACATTGTAACAGGGGATTATTATTGAGATTAACATTTATTATTAGTTTTCTTTTATTTCATTAATTTTCCATAACCAGTTGTGGATATTTAGTTTTTAATTGCTGTAAAATATTCCATGTAGTATCATATGAATTATTATCAATACAGATGATTTCTGAAGTGAGATATGTTTGTGATAGGCATGATTGAACATACTCTTCAATATAATCGGCTACATTATGGCAGGGAATGATGATAGGAATCAGCAATAGTTACTAATTTTTGAAATAAATAATTGAGGATTATTTGAAAATTTCATGAATTTCTTGAGACATTCATCATCTTTTTCCCACCATTTTGATTTTTCAATTTTTTGAATATGATCAGGAGAAAATCGATAACGAATTATTTTAGCTGGTACACCTACAACAATAGCATAGGGAGGTACATCTTTATTAACAATTGCGCCGGCTCCAATTACAGCACCACGACCTATATGTACACCAGATATTACTACTGCATTTGCAGATATTAGAACATCTTCATCTATTCTTACATTTTTAATGTCTCTTTCATCAAAAGAGCTTTTCTGTAGCCATCGGCGATATTTACTATAAAATAATGGTGATGTGCTAATGTGGTTTAAAGGATGGTTTCTTAATCCTATTTTTACATCAAATGAAATAGAGGAGAATGATCCAATTGATGAACAAGCATCAATAATAGTATTGTTACCTATATATGTATGGCGACCTATATTAATTTTTGGGTTTTTAATAGTTACATTTGATTCAATAAATAATCCATTGGTTTTTTGAATCTGTTCAGGTATGATTGATTTAAGATGATTATTTGGATACTTTTTAGGATAGTGAATTTCAATTATCCATTTTCTTTTTAATATCTTCATTAATTCTAATAGAAACTTTAAATAAGGAATGATGAAGTTCATTTTTTAATTTGGTATTTAGTTTATTAAAATTTGATAGTACTTGTTTTTATAGGTATCAAAAAGAATGAAAATTACCTTTAATATCAGTATTTTAGCTATAAGTTAGATGTTTTTGTAAAATATTTGGCTTCAATAACTGAACTGTTTTTAGATTTTTTTTTTGTTATTGTAATGTTTTTATTTAACAAAACGCTGGTGACCATCTATTCAAGTCGTGTTGAATAAAAAAGTTTATCTAATATGTTACAGTAATTGATTTTCTTTTCCCTGTATTTTACTTTCTTTATTTCCATTAATTCATTCAATAAATTAATTAAGTCATTAGATTGTTTTTTAAGTAAATAGAATACTTTGCCTTGGTTTAATAAGTCTAAGTAATACTCTTTACCTAATTCATGAATCAGTATGGTTTTTATGCCGAATTGAATTGCTTCAAGAGTAGTTCCAGATGTTTTTGTAATATGAATTTTTATATGTTTTAAAATTATGGGTAGCGGTATGTTAGTTGCATCATCGAAATTTATTAAATCAATAATTTCCTTTTGAATAAAAAAATCTATGATTTCTTCTTTTAAAAGTAATTGTTGAGGATGGATTCTGATCCACCAATCATAATTTCTACAAGTTTTTTTTATTGCATCAATAACAAAGTCATCTAAATAATTCTCTAAGGGTTGCATTGTGTATAAAATAACATTTTTACCTTTTAACGCAGATTCACCTTTTAAATTATTTCTGAACCAGTATTGATGCCAAGGATTTCCATAGTTCTCTACTTGAGTCATCTTATTAGACCCAAGCCCTGAAAGTATATCCTTTTTACTTTCTTCATCCCATGCCCAGAATATTTCAGGCAGCATATCATATCCAGTTTTAGGTACGTTAGACCATTTGGAATATGCTGGGTGTAATGATGAAACAGGACCATGTTGTATTTCAATTGTTGGAATATTAAGTTCTTTGGAGGCAGCAAATAGAGCCATGATGGAACCATGGTAAAAACACAGACCAAAAACAGCTTTAGGTTTTATAATAGATAGAATAAACTTAAAAAATAAATATTCAGCAAAGTAACTTTTGTTTTTAATATATTTTTCTCCCTTTGATAAGTCGGTTTTGAAAGTTTGAGAAAATAAGGAACTGTTTGATATTTGATCAATAAAGCAATCGTATTTAATTAAAACAACCTCATCTTTATAAAAATACTTGTTGCAAAAACGATAAGCATATATAAAAAAAGCAAGATAGTTTTCTAAAAAGAGAGTATTCTTAGAATTAGTCAATTTACCTTGGTTATAAAATTTTTTAGAAGTATTTTCAATTATTAGTGATTCATTTCTATTTGTTTTTAAATCAGAAATTATCACATCAAATAATTTATTTACATATATACTATTAATTAATTGTCTGTGTAAATATGTTCCGGAAAAAATATATTCATATTTATTTCGTCGTCTAAACAAAGAGAGCAAATTTAGTATTGTTTTATAAGATCTGTAAACTTTAAGAGTAATACTTTGAAAGACAGAAACTTTTTCTGAAATGTTTTTTTTCTTATCTATTTGATTTGGTAAATCTCTTTGTATTTTTATAGAGTTAAATGCTAATTCTATACGTAGTAAAGGCCATATTTTATGACCATTTACTTCCCATTTATCAACCGGAAATTCTCTTTCAATCCGGTGGATAAAAGCCATTAACTTTTTTCTGGATTCATAATTATCTTTTTTCATGGATTTTCTTTATTGTTTCTAGAATTGCTAGACTTCCATCTTTTGCTATTAGTTCTTTTGTATTAAGATGCATGTCAAAGAGCTGTCTTCTATTATTATATATATGCTCAATAAAACTTTTTAACTTCATTAAGTTTGACTCATCAAAGAATCCAAAATCAATGGCAGCTTTTTTCTTAAATATTTCGTTAACAAGTTCGAGCTGTTTATTATTTTCATAAAATATAAGAGAAGGTAAACCTGCAAAAACAGCTTCGTAAGCTGTAATACCACTTAGTAATATTGCTAAAGAACAATTATTAAGTATTTTCCACATGCTTTTATTCGTGCGAGCAAGAATTATTTCATGCTTAGTGTGGCCCTTGATTTCCTTAATCAATGCATCGTACGAATGACCATACCCTTCACCAAGTGTTACCCAAAAAGTTACAGGTACATCACATCCTCTTAGAGCTTTAATTATACTTAAAGTTTTATTTGCGGCATCACCACCACCCATAGAAATTGCTATTGGGATGTTGTTATTATTTAGATTTGATTCATAATCACCAGCTCCAATTTTGAAACAATTTTCTTGGATAACAGTATATTCTAAGCCACTATAAACTTTTGGTGGTAAATCTGAGTCTGAATTAATATTTGATGTTCGATGAAATAAAATATCAACATCTGATAAATAATTAAACACTGGAGATAGTGAAACAAGTTTGTTACAATTATTCTTCAATGTATCAAATGTTGATTTATTTAGATATAATAAATCAATAAAACAAAAGTCATATTTGATTCCTTCAAGGTTTATCTCATTTTCAGTATTTACTACATTGTATGGGCCTGTATAGTCACTAAATAAGTTGCTTAGTTCAGTTTTGCCTATTAAAATAAAATCTACTTCAACACCTGAACCTCCCTCTTTGATAAAAGTTTTGGCAACAGTTTTTGACCTTATTAAATGACCAAATCCGATTTCGGTAGAAGCTTTACAAATAAAAAGTACTTTCATTAAAGCGATATTTCTAATTAAAAGTATCTAATGTAAAAGGTTGGTATTTTTTTATTGCTATTGTAATAGGACGGTTAATTATGTCATCATATTGGTCAGCAGATAGAGGACCTTGTGGCCTAACAATTAAGATGTCTTCTTCCTTAATTGTTTCACCAACCATAATATCCCTTGCAGCATATAGTGACCTTCTTGCTCTTTGGGCAGTCAGTTTCTCTCCTTCACCAACCTTTTCTTCTTTGATATCTAAAGCTTTTTCAGCTGCCTTTAAATCATTAATATATTGTGAAAGCCCCTCCTTCTCCATAGCATAAGCATGATCCAATCCTTTTTGAGTTTTATCTTCTGTAAAGTGCTTCTCAAACCAAGTTACTCCTTTTGTTAGTGCCATACAAGCAGCCAAACTATTTCCTGTATGATCAGATAAACCTAAGGGAAACCCAAAAGTTTTAAGATCATCTATAAATGAAAGATTCATTTTTTCTAAAAAAGCAGGGTATTCAGACAAACAATGCATTAGTACAATATCAGTAAACCCATGTTTATGAAGATCATTAAGTGTTTTTTCAATTTCCCACATATCAGACATCCCGGTTGAAAGAATCATTTTAATTCCTTTACTAGCTACTTGTCTAAGAAAATGGAGGTTGTTTAAATCACAAGAAGCAATTTTAATATATTCAGGATTGAAAGTCGCTGCTAAATTTAATCCATCTTTATCAAAAACAGAAACAGTAAATGGTATTCCAATTTGAGTACATTCTGTGTTTAGAATTTTGTATTCTTCATCAGTAAATTCACCCTCCTGTCTTATTTTTAATACATCGTCAATATTATACTTTCCATATTCATATTTACCAGGCAAATATAATCCCCAGGTATTAATTAGTTGATATTTTACAGAGTCAGCCCCAACTTCTTTGGCGATTTTTGCTAAGGCAATTGCTTTTGATAGCTGTCCATTATGATTTGTGCCAGCTTCGGCTATTACATGTATTTTACTCATTTCTTAGAAGATTTACTTTATCCGCAAATTGATTACAGGTATCTATCATAGTGTTTTTTAATATTTGCCACTCATTACCTCTTGATTTTACTTTAATAGTTTCCAAATCCCCAATATTATTTATCCGGTTCTCAATTTCTGGAATCAAGTTGTCTTTAAGTAAATTAACATTCCATTCTTTCATACCAATTGTATCTAACATACTATTAGCTCTTTGGTCATAGCTGATTTTTATGGCAGGTATATCGTAAGCTAAACAAGGCAGAAACGAATGCAATCTAAATGTCAAATTAAGTTTTGTGTTTCTTAGAAGAGATAAATATTTATATACATCTTCGGTATAAAGATAGTCCACATCTTTAAAAGATGCAGCAAATGGTATATCTCTGTGGTCATGACATAAAAACTTAATATCTTTATAACCTTTATTTTTTAGTAGTTCAATCAGTTCTAATAGTTGTGCTCTTAAATTATATTGATTTTCAACCGGGATACTCATTAAAGTTGGGGTGCGAATTGATATTAAAGCATCCGTTCTTTCTCCTTCTAGTAGAGGCACAACATGTTGTGGGATTTCGTTAATGAATAAAGTTGGGCATCCACCAAGTTCATTATTAGCATTGAGACCATCAATGTGAGCTTTAGTAGCGATATCGCGAGATAGAGAGAAATCAGCATAATCATTAAGCAATTTCACTTTTGAGTCTGTCATCACATCAGTACGATCAACTAATTCGTGTTTTCGATTGTAAACTTTGCCACGAGAAACACTAAAAATCATCATCGGTTTTTCAAGTGCTTTTAATGCTGTTTCGTTGACTTCTAACTCCCCATTTTCATATAAGTTACCACCGCCAACAATAACACCATGTCCAAATTGGTTAATTTCATAGATGGTCTGAGCACTTAATCCAGATTTTTTTTGACTTTCATATTTTGACGTTGCTGGTAGTGAAATAACATTATAGTTTTCTTTGAATGCATTTCTGATAAAGTGGTTTATGCCTACATAAATCACATCATTCCCAATGTTGAACCCTTTAGGCCTAATAGAATATAAATTAATCATCTGTCTTTTTTATTAATTCGATTATTTGATTATACTTGATGTCGATAAGATTTGCAAATTTAGAATTTAAATTCCTAATCTTTTGTAAATCTTTATAAGTATCAATAGTCAACTGGTAATTACTCTGATTACCAAAGTCATTAGCTATAACACTTGACTTATAGTTAGAAAAATTATCATAAAACATACTTGTTATGTGTTCCGAATAATGTTCATTGTCTTTTATCAAATTATAATTACTTAAAAATAGTGAAGATTTTAATATTTCGATGCTGACTCCATATGGAAAGGTGCGAGGTATCAAGTTTGTTATAATATCACTGTTTTCTTCAATAAGCTTTTGATACCCTTTATCCAATAATTCCCAATCTACAAAAGGAGAATCCCCATTAACCCTTGCAAATATATCTATGTCGAACTTTTCTAAATAATCATGAACTCTTGTTGCAACATCTAAGGTGCCTCTATATATGTCAATGCAACAATTATTTGCTACAGCTTCTAAAGGATCATCAACAGATCTGATAGTGGTTAACAATATTGGTTTAAAAAACTTAGATTTCTTAAGCCTTTTGATAACAAATTCAAGAAGACATTCATCCCCAATTTTTTTTAATGCCTTTTGGGGGAGCCGGGTTGAATCGAGTCTTGTGAAGATAAGTGCATGACCGTGATTTTTATTTTCCATTAAAGTAGTTTCGATTATTATTTAATCCTCTGGCTGAGGTGATGTATGTTTTTTGATCCATGTATTTGTCTACTGTAATCTACTGGTGATTATGTCCTGAGCAATATAATACTCCCTTTTAGAGCTTTTTCTTAATATTCCAATTCAGCATTTCATGACTTATTCAACTCCTCATATCTCAGTTCCCTCTTTAACTTCAATAATACGATTACTATACTTTAAAGTACTCACGCGATGTGCAATAACAATAATTGTTAAATCACCACCACTTAACTGCCGTATGGATTCTGTTATTTCTTTTTCTGTTTGTGAGTCAAGGGCAGAAGTAGCTTCATCGAAAAACAGTACTTTAGCACCTGAATAGAGGGCTCTTGCGATACCAACCCGTTGGCGTTGTCCGCCGGATAGTTTGGTGCCACGTTCGCCAATCATAGTTTCTGATTTGTCGGGTAGTGTTTGTACAAATTCCCAAATGCTGGCCTGTTTTAACACATGTTTCAGCTTCTCAGAATCTATCTCATCTGTTTCCATACCAAAGGCCACATTTTCAGCAATAGAGCCATCTAAAATAAATACCTCTTGTTGTACATACCCGAGCTGATTTCGCCAGGAGGTAAGTGTTTCCTGTGATAAAGGCTTGTTATCTACCAGTATTTCACCTCCGGTAGGATTCCAGAAACCCAGCATTAAATTCATCAGTGTTGTTTTTCCGGCACCTGAAGGACCTATAAAACCGATAGATTCACCTTTATTGATAGTCATGTTTACCTTGTGTAACAAATCTTGCTCACTATCAGGAAAGCGAAAACGAATATCTTTCAGACTGATAGTTTTATTAAAATATAGCGAACTCTTTGTTTCATTTTCCGGTTTAAATTTTTTAACCTTCATTATTACATCAAAAGTGTATTGGTTACCTTTTATACTCATTAGGGCAATCATAATACGGTTTACAGAAGGAAGAATACGATAAGCTGCGAGAGCAAAAAGCCCAAGTAATGCTGCTAATCCTGCACGATTTGGCAAAAAGAATAGCCCATAAGCAGTGATAGAAAAGATGGTAATTACCATGCCTGCCTCTATTACTTTAGTAGGTGCCTGAGCATAGATAGTGCGTTTTATACTTAGTTTAACCATCTTATTCAGATAGTATGCAATTTTATTGCGGAATCGTTCCTGTGTGTTGGTAATCTCTACATCGGTAAAACCAAAGATGCTTTGAAAGATACTTTTACCTAGTAATGGCGTAACTCTGTTTGACTCCTCTTCAACTTTTACCGAACGTCCTTTTACCCAGTTATAAAAGAGTAGAAAGATGGGAAGAATAGTGAAACTTAGTAGTACAATTGCTTTCCAGTCGTATAACAACAAACTTATAAGTATAAAAGCTAGAACAAACAGTTCATTCAGGAAATTAAACACAGGTAATACTACCCCGTTAGCAAAGCGGTTTGGTACCGTATTTACATCACGCATAATTACATTGCTGTTGGTTTGCTTAAAATAGGGGAATCCTTTTGTGTAGAATAACCGGTGTAGTTGTATTGCAAAGTATTGATAAAGGGATAATGAAAACCTTGCTTGTGTGCGCAATATAAATAAGGCCATTATATTCTTAAATATTATGGTAAAAACAATAAAACCTGCCAGGGTAAGGATAAACTGATTATCGGAGGTAAAACCGCCCATATCATATACTTTGCTAATAATGGGATGGGTATGAATAACATTATCCTGCAAAATAACCGAAAAGAGAGGCAGAAATGCAGCCAGACCAAAGAGTTCCATCACGGAGTTGATAAATAGCAACACCATCATCCTGGCCGAGCGTTTTTTGTATCCGGGAGGTAGTACTTGTAGGATGCGTTTTATGGTTGATATTATGAGGTTGTTCATTTATAAATGTTAATGTTTAATAAACGGGAGTTGTGCGAATTATTTTTTTTGTCCGCTAATTGCGCGAATTATTTCTATTTTTGTCCACTAATTACACTAATTATCACAAATTTTATTAGTGTAAATTCGTGAAATTAGTGGATTATAAAACCATCCTTTCTTCCACCTGATCTTTCAATGATATTTTGTTGTTTCAGGATTTCAATATCGTGTCTATACAGGACTTACAATAACCGCCACCACCGATTAGTATTATTGGGTGTTTCATGAGGTTTAGGTTTAAGGTTAAGGTTTAGGTTAAGGTTGAGGTTGTTTGAACCATATTTCGAATACCAGGTCTGAAAAATGGTATTTATTTTCGGCAATACAAATCGTTTTTAACAAATACTTCTATTATATCATTCCATGATTTAGAGTTAATGCCAAAATCCATAGTTAGTCCTTTTAATTATTTTCATTCAACAACCATTTCCAAGCCGGGATAACATCTATAGTTCTTCCGTTGTTAAGTTCTATTAAATCTTTAGTGTCATAAGTTATTATGATTCCCGATTGTATTTCTAGTTCTATCATTGCAAGAGTTAGAGCTTTAACTTCTCTTTTACGTGTGTCTTCATCATCAATTGAGTAAGAAACTTGTATGAGTATTTTTTTAATTGGCAAATAAAAATCAACCTCTAAATTTCTTTTAAAATAGAATATTTGCTCTTTATACTTTCTTGATAATTCTATAAAAACCTGATTTTCCAGCAATTTAGTATCCTGATCTATTAGAAATAAACCCAATAAACCCGTATCTGCAAAATAATACTTTTTTTTAGTTTCTCTCTCTACAATTTTATTTGCGTAATTGCTGATACTGTTAATTAAAAAACTTTCCTTTAAATATTCGATATAGTCAAAAAGAGTATTATTACCGATTGGGATACCTGAGGATTTTATTATGTTTTTTATCCTATTAATAGATGTTTCATTATTTACACTTTCAGCTATTTTTTTTATTAGTAACTGCAATGCTTTGGTATTAGATATACTATATCGTGCTACTATATCTCCAAAAAATAATTTCTGATATATACTTGAGAGGTAATCTCTTTTGTTTTTATACTTAAATAATTCAGGGAAACCACCATACTGTAAATAAATAGAATAAGCTTTTTTTATTTCTATTAATTGTTCAGAAAACTCGTAATTAGAATTCAGTTTAATTTTTTGAAACTTCAGAAATTCAGTAAATGTTAATGGATATACGGTTATGTTAAAAAAACGACCTCCCAGAATAGTAGATATATCAGAACTAAGCATTTTTGAATTACTGCCAGTTATCATAACCTGATAATCATTATCGGCAAGTCGGCGTACAAATTTCTCCCAATTACTGATGTTGTGTACCTCGTCTAAAAAAACAATTGGTTTCTGTTTATTTGGATATAATTCAGAGTATGCTTCTAAAATAATATTAAGTTCATTATGCGTTAACTCTATAAGACGTTCATCCTCAAAATTAATAAATAGTACATCCTCTATATTATATTTTGATTTTATAATCTGATATAGAATGTGTGTTTTGCCAATACGTCTTAACCCAATAAAAACATAATTACCAAATTGCTCTATTTCAAGAGTACGATTTATTATTTTCAATCCTCTTAATCTATCCTGATTTTGGATAATAATTCGCTTGAGTATTTCTTTGTATTTTACTTCTGAAATATTAGACATAGTACAAATGTAGTGATTTTATCTCGCCAATAATATAAATTGCTTCATTTTTATCTTAACAACAAGACAAAATACCCATACTTAATTTTTATAACAGTGTAAGTCACCCTAATTATATTTGTGTAATATGTATATCTTTTTGGTTCTATGTCTAATAATTTTTTAGTTGTTTTTTCATCCACGAATTAAGCTAATTTATTGAATTATACTTAGGGTTAGGTTTAGGTTAAGGTTTAGGTTTAGGTTAAGGTTAAGGTTGAGATTTAAGGTTAAGGTTAAGGTTAAGGTTAAGGTTAAGGTTGAGGTTACCGTTTGATATAGATTCCGGATTTAGTAATGTTTTTAAAAACCGTTGTGCCGGCAGGTATGATTACCTTATCAGTTATTTCTATGTTATTGGCTAAAGTCACACCGCTACCAATAAAACATTCGTCTCCGATAGTAACTTGGCCATTAGTTTTTACAGCAGTAGAGATGTGGCAATAGTTACCAATTGTGGCTTCATGCTCAACAAGAGCTTTAGAATTGGTGATGCAGTTAATGCCTATTTTGGCTTCTGCATTAATGATGGCGTGGTGCATCACGATAGTTCCTTCTTGAATAGATGCATGTTTACTCACATAGGCCAGAGGAGATGTGATAACCGGCAAGGTGGCTTTTAACTCCTTTAACAGGTTATATAGCTTTATACGTTTGTTGGCCGATCTGATTTGTCCTACGGTGATTAGTACATTCTGATATTTTTTGACCAATTTCGGTAAATCTTCATCGCATCCAATGATGGGATATCCAATGATTGCTTGACCCGCTTTTTCCTGCATATCAACAATGCCTGCAATTTGGTAGTTTCCTTCTTGCTCAATAACATTGATACAAGATTTACAATGACCACCGCCACCGATTAGTATGATTGGGTGTTTCATGAGGTTTAAGTTTAAGGTTAAGGTTGAGACTTAGGTTGAGGTTAAGGTTGAGACTTAGGTTGAGGTTGAGGTTGAGGTTGAGGTTGAGGTTGAGGTTGAGGTTGAGAATGCGAACTCTTAACCTTAATCTTAACCTTAACCTATATTCTTAACCTACATTCTTACAATAATACCTTTCTCTTTTAGTTTTGCCATGTTTTTTTCAATTGTTCTACTGGTAACATTAATGATTTCAGCCATTACTTGTGCCGTAACATCAGGTTTTTCAAGTACTATTTTTATAATTTCAAGTGCTGTTAACCGAACTTCTTCCGAATTTCTTCCGAACTCAATCATTTGCTTTTCAAAATTATCAATTTTAATTGGTTGTTTTATAATTAATTATTAAATTTTAATAAAAGGTTTGTTCAAACCATATTTCAAAAACTGGATCCAAAAACACATAGTAATTTTCTTGATGTTCTATGATATCTTTTTTCAGTAATATTTCGATATTCTTGCTCACATTTCGTGGTGTTCCTAGTTTATATGTTTGCATAACCGAGGTACTTGTAAATTTCCTTTCCTTTTTTAATACTGCTTTTAGTAAATTTAATTGTGTTGTGCTAATAATTTCTACTTCTTTTTGGTAGAGAGGAGTATTAGCACTTATTAGTTCTTTTAGAGCTAAATTAATTATTGGTTTTGTTGCTTGTTTTGTTGTTTTATTCCATGTATAATGTGATAATTGTTGAATATACCAAGAGTGATTTTGCATTAAATCTGCAATATAAGCGGCATCTTCCTCATCAATTAGCTTATTTGTATTAGAAAAACTATCTACTATAAATTTTATCCAATGTTCTCTACCAATTTTTTGCAATAAAATAATATCACCAAATCTATAAAAAGGCTTAGATGTATTATTAAATATATCGAGCATCATATGGCGTTTGCTTCCAAATAAGCAATATGTAACATTTTTTTGCCGTTGCCAACAGGCTCTCATTTTTTTTTCTAAATTTTCGAATTCAGGAAAATTTGCTAAATTTTGGAACTCATCTAAAGCCATTATAAACTTAATGTTTTTTTTATTCGCAATAAGTTCTGGTAAATTTAATATTTCATCTTTATGCTTTTCTAATTCAGCAGTTTCAAAACTGATACTAAAATCTGAAAATGGGTCTAAGCCTAAACTTATTTTTGGTACTAATTGTTTAAAAAACAGTTTCGAATTTTTTATCCAGTCTTCAAACTTAGATGATGAAGCTTTAATTACTTCTTGTGCAAATTTTTCAAGAAATTCGCTTTCGTCTGAAACTGAAAACAGGTCTATTATTATGGTTTTATGATGTTTGTTATTTTGGTTAATATCTGCAATAACCTTTTCCACAAGAGACGACTTGCCCCATCTTCGCGGAGATATTAACATTGTATTAATGCCGCCTATTAAGTTAGAGTAAAGTTTTTTGCTATCATCTTCTCTATCTGTAAACGATTTATTACTTACTGTATTTCCGTATATAAAAGGTGTTTCGTTCATTATTGACTATTTTATACCAGTTGGTATTATACACAAAGGTATAAAACATTTATTATTGTGCAATAATAAATGTTTTGCCTTTACCTATCTCAAAATTATCTATTTTCATTTTTTTCTATTTTTTTAATTATCTCTTTAATATCAATATCTATTTTAGAAAAAGCAAACCATTTTTTACCCAAATCTTTTAGCGAAGCACCTATATGATATAATACATTATTATTAATTATTAGAAACCTATCGTGAGATTTCTTATAAGTTTTTATACTAATTTCTGGGTATTGGGAATTAAATTTATCTAAATCGAGTTTTAATTGTTTTTAACCATCTTATACAAAAGAATCGATATCATCATCGTTTCCAATTACTGGATATCCCAATACTTTATTTCCTAATTCAGAAGGAAGATCAATAATTCCTTTTATTTGGAATTTACCTTCTGATTCTATTACATCGATACAAGATTTACAATGGCCACCGCCACCGATTAGTATGATTGGGTGTTTCATGAGGTTTGAGGTTGAGGTTGAGGTTGAGGTTGAGGTTGAGGTTGAGGTTGAGGTTGAGAATGCGAACTCTTAACCTTAATCTTAACCTTAACCTTAATCTTAACCTATATTCTTACGCTACTTGGAATATTTACAACTCTATCAACCAGCCATTCAGAGTTACTTAAATCACCACATTGGCAATCTTTAAACATGGGTAATCGGCTCATTAACTCCCAAATTGGTCGCGTCATAATTCCGCTTGAATTTGTTTCTTTCAAGAATTCATTTCGTTGGTTTCTATCTTTCAATATCACAGAATTCAACCAATAATTAATTTTTGAATTTTCTTTTTCAGTAACAAAATTTATATCAGAGTTTTTTAAAAACTCAGCATATTCAGAAGCAAGTTTTCTTTTGCTTTCAATTATATTCGGTAATTGCTCCATCTGTGCTACTCCCAATGCAGCGGCAAGGTTTGTTAACCTGTAATTATATCCAATCACGTCGTGAACATACTCCCATTTATGTTGAACTTTAGCTGTAGTTGTAATGTGCTTTGCTTTCTTTGCCAACTCTTCATCATTTGTAATAATCATACCACCACTACCTGTTGTAATGGTTTTATTACCGTTAAAGCTTAATGTTCCAAACTTGCCAAACGTACCAGTATGTTCTCCGTTGTAGAAACTTCCTAAACTTTCAGCGGCATCTTCAATTAATGCAACATTATATTTATCACAAACTGACTTTATTATATCTATTTTAGCCGGATGTCCAAATGTATGCATTGGAATAACTACGGTAACAAATTTACCTGTTTTTTTATTCTTAGGCTGAATCTTATTAGTCTTAGGGTTTAATACCTGTTCTGTTTTTTCCTCTAAAAAATTTCGTATCTTATATGGAGAAAGTCCCATCGTATCTCTATCTACATCAATAAAAACAGGCTTTGCTCCGGTATATGAAATAGCATTTACTGTAGCAATAAAAGTAAGAGGCTGAGTAATTACTTCATCCTCACTTGTAATGCCAGCCAGAATCAAAGCAATATGTAAAGCAGCAGTTCCGTTTACAGCTGCTATAGCGTATTTGGCTCCTGTGTATTCAGCCACCATCTCCTCAAACTTGTCAACATACTTACCAACACTCGAAACAAAAGTAGAATCAATACAATCTATCAGATACTTCTTTTCATTTCCTTTAAATATAGGCTCATGCAACGGAATAAAACCTTTAGGTTTGTTATATGTACTTCGTACGAAGGCTATGAATTTTGATGTTTCCATATGTGTTAATTGAGGTTTAGGTTGAGGTTTAGGTTTAGGTTGAGAGGGAGCTGATTATTTTGTTGAGTTCGAATATTAAGTCAGAATAGCTGTTAGATAATATATTAACATTTTTTTTGTCAAAATAATTCACTTTGTTTCCATAAAGTAAATAGTTTTGTGTCTCGAATGCCGATCCTCTGGCTATGACATAAAAGTTAGCTTTATCCTTTTTTATTCGTCTTCCAAACCCTTCTGCAATATTTGCTGATACACTATTGGCAGGTCTTCTAATTTGAGAAGTTAATCCATAATCTTCGGACTTAGGTAAAGGCTGAGATATGGTAAAGACTTCAACTGATAAGTCATGTGCCTTTTGCCAGACAGGCATTTCTGTGAAACTTTTATACATTGTTTTTTAGACTTAGGTTGAGGTTGAGGTTGAGGTTGAGGTTGAGGTTGAGGTTGAGGTTGAGGTTTTTCTCAATCTCAATCTTTTTACATTTTTGAATCTAAATACTGTCCGATTTCTTTATGTCCAAAATCAGGAATCATTTCAAAAAATAAATTAACAAGTTCTTCTTTATTCCATTTTTTATTTTGTTTCAGATAAGAAATTTTTTTCTCAAACATTTCTAGCTTTTCAAAATCAAAATCAAAATTATTTTTTATTATTCCTATATTTTGAAATCTATCCATATTAAGTGTTTCATTTTCAGTAAAAAACTCTTCAAAATCTTTTTCTCCTGTAGTATTACTTGCTGTAAAAAGGCAAGGCCATTTTTTTGAATCTGAATTATTTTTGGCAAATTCTCTAGCTTCATCTTCTGTTTTGCATATTTGTGGTTCTATATTTTTTTCCTTAAGATAGTTTATAGCTATATCCGAAAACGTTATCAGATTTAATTCAGGACTAAGTTTTGGGAAGAAAATGTCTCTATTCTCACCAAAGATGCAAGACATTAAACAAAGTTCTCCTGACTCTTCAGGTATTACAAAATATCTTTTAATATCGTTTGGAGCAACTATAGGTTGTTTTTTTGCAATTCTTTGATTGAAGCCATACAATAGTGATCCATCAGAAAAAGCCACATTAGCAAAACGAGCCATTGAAACATTAATATCTTTGCTTCTACGATGAACCAAGAAAGAAGACTTAGAGACAATGCGTTGCAATGCTTCCTGATGATTGATTATATCATCCGTAAAAAGTTCTTTTTCTCTGCCAATTAATTGTAATATTTTCATCTTATTCTCAACCTATTTCATTAATCAATTCGTCATATTTTAACTCCCGCTTAATTTCCCCTTCATTCACTTCAATAATACGATTACTATATTTTAAAGTACTCACGCGATGTGCAATAACAATAATGGTTAAATCACCACCGCTTAACTGCCGTATGGATTCTGTTATTTCCTTTTCTGTTTGTGAGTCAAGGGCAGAAGTAGCTTCATCGAAAAACAGTACTTTAGCACCTGAATAGAGGGCTCTTGCGATACCAACCCGTTGGCGTTGTCCGCCGGATAGTTTGGTGCCACGTTCGCCAATCATAGTTTCTGATTTGTCGGGTAGTGTTTGTACAAATTCCCAAATGCTGGCCTGTTTTAACACATGTTTCAGCTTCTCAGAATCTATCTCATCTGTTTCCATACCAAAGGCCACATTTTCAGCAATAGAGCCATCTAAAATAAATACCTCTTGTTGTACATACCCGAGCTGATTTCGCCAGGAGGTAAGTGTTTCCTGTGATAAAGGCTTGTTATCTACCAGTATTTCACCTCCGGTAGGATTCCAGAAACCCAGCATTAAATTCATCAGTGTTGTTTTTCCGGCACCTGAAGGACCTATAAAACCGATAGATTCACCTTTATTGATAGTCATGTTTACCTTGTGTAACAAATCTTGCTCACTATCAGGAAAGCGAAAACGAATATCTTTCAGACTGATAGTTTTATTAAAATATAGCGAACTCTTTGTTTCATTTTCCGGTTTAAATTTTTTAACCTTCATTATTACATCAAAAGTGTATTGGTTACCTTTTATACTCATTAGGGCAATCATAATACGGTTTACAGAAGGAAGAATACGATAAGCTGCGAGAGCAAAAAGCCCAAGTAATGCTGCTAATCCTGCACGATTTGGCAAAAAGAATAGCCCATAAGCAGTGATAGAAAAGATGGTAATTACCATGCCTGCCTCTATTACTTTAGTAGGTGCCTGAGCATAGATAGTGCGTTTTATACTTAGTTTAACCATCTTATTCAGATAGTATGCAATTTTATTGCGGAATCGTTCCTGTGTGTTGGTAATCTCTACATCGGTAAAACCAAAGATGCTTTGAAAGATACTTTTACCTAGTAATGGCGTAACTCTGTTTGACTCCTCTTCAACTTTTACCGAACGTCCTTTTACCCAGTTATAAAAGAGTAGAAAGATGGGAAGAATAGTGAAACTTAGTAGTACAATTGCTTTCCAGTCGTATAACAACAAACTTATAAGTATAAAAGCTAGAACAAACAGTTCATTCAGGAAATTAAACACAGGTAATACTACCCCGTTAGCAAAGCGGTTTGGTACCGTATTTACATCACGCATAATTACATTGCTGTTGGTTTGCTTAAAATAGGGGAATCCTTTTGTGTAGAATAACCGGTGTAGTTGTATTGCAAAGTATTGATAAAGGGATAATGAAAACCTTGCTTGTGTGCGCAATATAAATAAGGCCATTATATTCTTAAATATTATGGTAAAAACAATAAAACCTGCCAGGGTAAGGATAAACTGATTATCGGAGGTAAAACCGCCCATATCATATACTTTGCTAATAATGGGATGGGTATGAATAACATTATCCTGCAAAATAACCGAAAAGAGAGGCAGAAATGCAGCCAGACCAAAGAGTTCCATCACGGAGTTGATAAATAGCAACACCATCATCCTGGCCGAGCGTTTTTTGTATCCGGGAGGTAGTACTTGTATGATGCGCTTTATGGTTGATATTATAAGGTTGTTCATTTTAGATGTTATGATGTTCGATGTAGATTCGCATGCTTATATTTCAGTTAGCTAATTGCGCGAATTTTCGCTAATTATTTTTGTTGCACCTTGTGGTGTCTTTTTGTCCGCTAATTGCGCGAATTTTCGCTAATTATTTTGTTGCACCTTGTGGTGTCTTTTTGTCCGCTAATTTTTGTTTAGCACATGCGGTGCTTTTTAATTCGCGCTAATTCGCGTAATTCGCGGACTATCTTTCTTTAACTAATCTTTTGTATCGTAACGTTGTCTCGCCAAAGTTAATTCACCCTGTGTAATATTAAAGCTTTTCATTAAGGAATTTTTTTAACCTGTTTTTAATATATCTTTTTCCGTAAGTTGTTTTTAGGTACTTTTCTCTATGAGTCGCATCTTGCTGATTAATACAGGCTTCATAATAAACAAGCTTTAAAGGTCGTCTGTATTTTGTGGAAGTAACTTCCCCGTTATTATGAGCAAGTACTCTTTTTCCTATATCAGATGTATATCCGGTATAGAATAGATTGTCTTTTAAACTTAATAAAACGTAAGTATAATACATTTTCTAATTATTACACAGGGTAAAGTATTCCTAATTTAAAGCCTGTTGCTTTCAGGTAATTCAAAACTTGTGAATCATGCACGCTTTCTAAATAATTGACTGCTTTCAGTTCAACTATAATTTTATTGTAGCAAATAAAATCTGCTACGTAAGATTTCTTTAAAAGTTTCCCTTTGTATTTAATTTGTAGTGGTACTTCCCTTTTATAAAGTATGCCTTGTTCCTGCAGTTCCATTTCTATTGCCTCAGCATATACTGCCTCTAAAAAACCGCAACCTAATTCTCTGTGAACAGTCATTGCAGCACCTACAATTTTGTATGCTTCATTTTTGTAAATCAGATTTTCATGGCTATCAAGCAGGTTAGGCATGTTATTTTCGTCTTATTTTAATTTGTGTAATTAGTGGATTGTTTAATAGTTACTTTTCTTTTGTAACGTAACACATTAACCACTCACCCTGATAATAATGGTTTCACATAGGCTAATGAAACTTTCTACCTCTTTTATTGTGGGTTTACCATGTGGCAATAATCCTAAATCACCCGGATACCTGGTGTCGATGTATACTTCGTTAATTATGGATAAAAGGGTTTTCTCTGTTTCTGAAACATCTAAATTGGCAATTTTACGAAGTCGTAATAGATCATGTGATTTAACTGATTGGAGATTTAACTCCTCTAAATGGGCTTTGAAACATTTTTCTATACATTGCTGGCAATGAAATGCTGCAATGTGCGTAAGTTGGTCATTCGTGACAAGTGTTTTTGCTGCAACTAAATCATCATTAGCAGCAGTAAGCCAGTCTTTAGTTATCTCCTTCATATATTATTGTTCCGGTAGAAAATATTTCTTTTTTAAAAGCACTGTCTCTATTTATAAACTGGTCATGCATAGGTTTAGTATGAACAATTAAATCCAAATCAGTATAATCTCTAAGGAAATCGAGAGCCTTAGAAATCTTAAGCTTTAACTCCATCTTTTTTGAAAAAGAATCAGGAATATACTTATCATTTGTTACTACAAGCAAATCAATATCACTAAATTTTTTTTGAGTGTTTGTTGAGTATGATCCAAAAAGAATAGCTTTATTTACATCTAATTGTTTCAAGCAAACTTTTATCTTGAGTATTAGTTCTTGTTTGTTCATACTTGTAAAAATACTAAAAATAAATATATTTAAGTATAAAAATACGTCAGGTTTCATGTTTCACCCTGGCATACGAATTGTACAGCCAAAATCTCTTTGAAGTTTATATCAAAAACATGTCTTTTAGGGCACATTAATAATTCGTAGTTTTGCATGAATTATTGTTCTATTAGTGGGACAACACATGCGTTGTCCGTATGTGATTTAATATATTTTTTCACTTCGCATTTTAGTTTGGTCTTCTGTGATAGTATATAGTAAATCCCCGTAATTTCACATACGCTTATGCCTACGGCACGGTAACTCACATGCGAATCACCAGTTTTGTAATTATTACGGTGTAAAGATAGCAAAGTTTCACATGCTATGTAGGAAAAAGCAGTTCCTTTTTAGACACCTAATAAGTGCTTGCAAGCGACCATCTATAAATATTCATAAAACATCATTGCGAACGAAGTGAAGCCTGCCTGCAGGAGGTAGGCAATCTGTAATTCAGGAGATTGCCTGCCCGACTTTAATATCTTTTAATTGTGATCAGGCGGACTTTCCCGATAAATCGGGATTCCTCATCACAATGACGTACAAATATTTAGTTTTTTTTGCAGAGACTAATTATTACTTTTTTTCTTTTTCTCTGCTAACCTTGCAAAGAACATATTGCAATGCGCTTTGAATTCCATCATCAATGGATAGTTCTTCGGTATTAATAGTTAAATCGGCATCATCAGGCCTGTCGAAAGGGGAGGATATACCTGTGAAGTTCTTAATTTCACCGGAAAGAGCTTTTTTATAAAGGCCTTTGGGATCGCGCTGTATACAAATCTCAATCGGAGCATCAACGAATATCTGAATGAAATTCTCTTTACCAATTATCTTACGTGCCATGTGGCGTATGTCATTAGTAGGGGATATGAACGCATTGATAGTGATAATACCACAGTTAAGGAATAGTTTGTTGACTTCGGCTATACGGCGAATGTTTTCAGTACGGTCTTCTTCTGTAAAGCCTAGATTGTTGTTTATACCTGAACGGATGTTATCTCCATCAAGTACTTGTGTGAAATAGCTTTTTTGGGCGAGTGCTTTTTCCAATCCTGATGCTAATGTTGATTTTCCGGAGCCGGACAATCCGGTTATCCAGATTACTTTAGCATTTTGGTTGAGGTAATTTTCTTTGTCTTCGCGTGTAAGGTATATATCGGTAGGATGGATGTTCATGGATTTTTGGATTTGCGATTTATGATATTTGGATATTTGGATATTTAGATTTGCGATTTATGATATTATATCTCCACATCGTAAATCCTTACATCCCCACATCCTTATATCCTCCCATCATCAATTCTTCATTGTTTTCTTTTTTCTCTCATTGTCTTTCTTGTTATTATAAAAATAGATGCTAGCTCATGTGCCTCATTCTTCAGGTAGTTGAGTTTAGGACTATCTTTTACTTCAATTTTCAAATCATCAATTAATTCTAACCAAAACTCAGCCTCATCAGCCTCTTCAATAACAATGCTAAGTTTTGCTATGTATGCAGCTTTAGATTGCGCCAAACATGTAGCTCTATAATTTGCAGCAACAGAGGAACTACATCTTATTAGTTGTCCTTTTGTGTGATTGCCAATATATGTATTAGGGAGATCTTCAGCAAACAATATACAATCAATAGCAAACTTTTTAGTCCTTTTCTTTAACTCTTCTTTATTCATAGCATATTGGATATCTGGATATACGATGTTCGATTTACGATATCTGGATTTTTGGATTTGCGATTTATGATATTTGGATATTTAGATTTGCGATTTATGATATTATATCTCCACATCTCACATCGTACATCGTAAATCCTCACATCCCTATACCTCCACATCTCACATCGTATATCGTAAATCCTCACATCCCGATATCCTCACATCGTACATCGTATATCCTCACATCCCTATATCCCCACATCTCACATCGTACATCGTAAATCCTCACATCCCTATATCCCCACATCTCATATCGTATATCGTAAATCCCGATATCTCCACATCTCACATCGTATATCGTAAATCCTCACATCCCGATATCCTCACATCCCTAAATCTCAATATCTTCAATATTGATTACCAGGGTATAGCCAATATTACTGATGTTAAGATAGAGTTTTTTATTGCCTTTCACTTCGTTTATTACTCCTTTTATTCCTTTTAGGGGGCCTGTTGTTATGGTTATCTCTTGTCCTTTTTTCAGGTTACCCTGTTTAATGTCAAAATCTATTTTATTATCAATAGTACGTCTCATTATCTCTATTTCGTGGTCGGGTATAGTAACAGCTTTTCCTTTATGAGATACGTATGCAACCACACCGTTGACATCAAAAACTCTATTGTAATCTTTTGCAAGAATATTTATAAATATGTAAGAGCTGATAACAGGAACTTCCACCCACTTTTTCCTGTCGCTCCACTGACGTAATACACGTCGTAATGGTAGATATGCATTGATTCCTAATGCTATAAGCTGCTCATATGCTTTTTTTTCAGCTCTTGATTTAGTATACAGAGCATACCAGTTATATTTTGGTTCTATATTTTTCAAGTCTCTTTTATTTTGCAAGCGAAAATAATAAAAAACATTGGATTTAAGGATTTATGATTTACGATATTATATTCTCCCATCCTTATATCCCCCCATCGTATATCCCCATATCCTCACATCGTATATCCTACATCCCAACGTCCCAGATGTCTCCGTCATTTACGAGTATTACATTCTGAAATATCTCTTTGGCTTCTTTTTCTAATACTGTGAGGTCATTATAACGGCTGGAGAAATGGCCCAATAGTAATTTTTTCACTCCTGCCTCTTTGGCTATCATAGCTGCCTGGCGGGCGGTAGAGTGGGTTGTTTTTTTTGCCAGTGTTTCATGTTCAGTAGCAAACGTTGCTTCGTGATAAAGCAAGTTGACATTTTGTATGACCGGTATGATATTGGTATTATATGCAGTATCGGAACAAAAAGCGTAAGAACGTGGAGTAGGAGGGGGTAGAATTAGTTCTGTCGGATCGATAATTTTACCTTCTTCGTTATAATAATCTTCTCCTTTTTTTATCCTTACAATATCTGATATACTTAATTCGAACCTTTTTATTGCATCTTTTCTAATGTTGGGTTCCTTAGGTTTCTCACGAAACAGAAAGCCACATGTCGGGATTCTGTGTTTTAACGGGAATGAGAGTACTTCAACCTTCTTATCATCATAAATGGTTTCTACCTCTTTGTTGTTCAGGTGGTGATAAATTATTCCAAATTTAATGTCACGACAAAAATAATTTATTTGAGGTGTTAATATCGATTCTAAGTCTTTATTGGCATAGATATGCAGATCATTGTTACGGCCAAGTAATCCAAGTGTTGAGATAAATCCTATTAAACCAAATACATGGTCACCATGCAGGTGAGAAATGAAAATATTGTTTATTCTGGAGAATTTAATGTGATTATTGCGTAGTTGTAACTGGGTGCCTTCTCCACAATCGATCAAAAAAAACCGCTCAGATACATTAAGTACCTGAGCGGTTGGATATCTTTTGGTTGTTGGTAAAGCAGAATTACTACCGAGAATAGTAACTGAGAAAGTCATGATATTACTTTTTCTCAATACTTTTTCTCATCATCTCCTGACCATCATCCAACGAAGGTGCAATATTTAGAACAGAATCAAGCTGTGATACAGATATTAACCGTGAAACAGCGGGTTGTAGTCCTGCCAAAATAAAAGCACCATCTGAATTCTTACATAAACGATTAGCAACAAGAATGGCACTTAATCCGGATGAATCACAATAGTTGCATTTAGTAAGATCAAGAAGAATGTTTTTTTCTCCATTACCGGATAAAAGCACTAATTCTGATTTTAATGATGGTGCAATATGTGTATCAAGTTTTTCTTTAACAACCTGAACCAATGTGAATCCATCTAATTTGTCAATTTTAAAGTCCATCTTAAATAAAATTTATTGCTATTCTTTATCGTTTTTCGGAGCTTTATCGTCCTTGGCCTCAGCTTTTGGAGCTTTCTCCTCTTTTACTTCAGGAGTTTCTTCTTTAGCTTTAGCTTTTGGAGCTTTCTCTTTTTTTGTTTTAGGAGCTACTTCCTTGGCTTCAGCTTTTGGAGTTTTCTCCTCTTTTACTTCAGGAGTTTCTTTCTTAGCTTTAGCTTTTGGAGCTTTCTCCTCCTTAACTTCAGTGGTTTCCTTTACCTCTTTAGTTGCAGGTTTGGCTTCAGCTGTTTTTGTTTCTCCTGATTTAACTTCTTCGGCTTTTGCTACCGGCTCTTCTACTTTTTTAGCTTTTGGAGCGGCAGCTTTTTTCTTTACCGGAGCTTTTTTCTCACTAGCCTCCATTTTTGTTTTCAAAGCAGCCAAATCAGTTATATCCCCTAAAGTAGTTTTTTCTAAGTTATCTTTCAACTTTTTCACACCTTTTTTGGTGTTTTTTGTAACAGCTTTTTTCACTGTAGTATCAGCAGCTCTCTTTTCATCCTCAAAAACTCTTGAGTGTGAAAGAATTATACGTTTAGCTGCTTTGTTGAATTCAATAACCTTAAACTGAAGTTTTTCATCAACTTTAGAAGGGGTTCCGTCTTCTTTTATCATATGACGTGGAGTAGCAAATCCTTCAACTCCATATTGAAGAGCGATAGTACCTCCTTTGTCAAATATATCGGTTATTGTTCCTTCGTGTATTGAGTCAACTGTAAACAATGTTTCGAATACATCCCATGGATTTTCTTCAAGTTGCTTGTGTCCAAGGCTTAAACGACGGTTTTCCTTGTCAATTTCAAGAACAACAACATCAGTATTATCTCCAATAGAAGTAAATTCAGCCGGATGTTTGATCTTTTTAGTCCATGAAAGGTCGGAAATATGTATCAATCCGTCAATACCTTCTTCAATCTCAACAAATACACCGAAATTTGTGAAGTTACGAACAATAGCAGAATGTTTTGTGCCTACGCTGTATTTTTCTTCTATCTTTTCCCAAGGATCTGGTTTAAGTTGCTTGATGCCAAGTGACATTTTACGCTCTTCACGATCAAGTGTCAGAATCATGGCATCAACTTCGTCAGTTACTTTAAGGAAATCCTGAGCACTTCTTAAATGTTGCGACCATGACATCTCTGAAACGTGGATAAGGCCTTCAACGCCTGGAGCTATTTCAACAAAAGCACCATAGTCAGCCATAACAACCACTTTACCTTTAACAACATCACCAACTTTCAGTTTTTCATCAAGTGAATCCCATGGATGAGATGTTAGTTGTTTCAGTCCAAGAGCGATACGTTTCTTTTCATTATCAAAGTCAAGAATAACAACATTTAACTTCTGATCTAATTCAACCAACTCTTCGGGATGAGAAACACGACCCCATGACAGGTCAGTGATGTGGATAAGCCCATCAACGCCACCAAGGTCGATGAATACGCCGTATGAAGTAATGTTTTTAACAGTACCTTCAAGAACTTGTCCTTTTTCAAGTTTAGAAATAATCTCTTTCTTCTGCTGTTCCAGTTCAGCCTCGATAAGAGCTTTATGTGAAACAACTACGTTTTTGAATTCAGGATTGATTTTAACAACTTTGAATTCCATGGTTTTCCCGACATACATATCGTAATCGCGAATAGGCTTTACGTCTATCTGTGATCCGGGCAGGAAAGCCTCAATTCCAAATACATCAACGATCATACCCCCTTTGGTGCGGCATTTGATGTATCCTTTAATAATTTCATTATTATCAAGAGCCTCGTTAACACGATCCCACGATCTAAGAGCTCTTGCTTTTTTGTGTGATAATATCAATTGTCCTTTTTTGTCTTCCTGACTTTCAACGAAAACTTCAACTTTATCGCCTACTTTAAGATCGAGATTGTAACGAAATTCGTTACGACTGATAATACCATCAGATTTGAAGCCGATGTTAATAACAACTTCGCGCTTATTTAACGCAATAACTTCACCATCAATAACTTCTTTTTCAGAAATTGTTGATAAGGTCTGGTCATAAAGTTTTTCCAGTTCAGCCTGAGATTCTAATACATCAAGTGTATCACCTTTTTCATAGCTGTCCCAGTCGAATTCTTCATCAGGTACCGATGGTGAAGCCACAGTTTTAACAGGTTCTTCTACAGTTTTTTCAGAAACATCTTCGGTAGCTTGCTCTTCTGTAATCACTTCAGCCGGTTTTTCTTCTACCTCTTTTACCTCGGGTACATCTTCTTTAATTTTGTCCTCTGTAATAACTTCAGCAGGTTTCTTTTCTTTCACCTCTTTAGTTTCAGGAACATTTTCGTTTTTTACTTCAGGTGCATTCTCTTCCTGCTCCTGAATGTTCTCGTTTGATTCACTCATTTAATTTCTCTTTCTTTTAAAAATTAGTAGTTAGACATTATATTATTTAAAAAACGGTGCAAAAATATGAACTTTTTGTCATATATAAACTATAATAACTCAGTTTTTTAACGCTTTATTGAATGATTTATACTGTTTTCGGGCATATTTAGTTTTCATTAACAATTAATGGGCTATATGTCATATTGAGGAAAGAGTAATTGAGGAGCTGAGGATTTGGTTCCTCAATTACTCAAATTATCAACTCCTCAAACTATCCCGGATATTTCATGTTGTTTAATTTATTTTCATACCTAATCCCCTATGCTTTTGCTTCAAATGACTGTTGTTTTATCAAATATGATGATTTTAGAAAAAGAAATTATTGAAATAAATAACTTGAGTAATTAATTATTGTATTTTTGGTTTGTTAAATAAATACTTATTGTAAGACATTAATAAAAAACTATAAAAATGAAAATTGCTATTGTTGGTACAGGATATGTTGGATTGGTAACAGGAACATGTTTTTCAGATACCGGTGTTAATGTTACTTGTTTAGATATAGATGAAAAGAAAATAGAAAACCTGAGAAAGGGTATAATTCCCATTTATGAACCCGGCCTTGAGGTTATGCTGAAAAACAATGTGGAGAAGGGCAGGTTACATTTCTCTACCAGTCTTAAAGATAGTATTGACCAGTCAGAGGTTGTATTTATTGCTGTTGGAACACCTTCTGACGAAGACGGAAGTGCCGATCTTAGTCATGTGCTTGAAGTAGCAAGACAGATTGGTAAACACATGAATCACTACCTTGTTGTTGTTACAAAAAGTACTGTACCTATTGGTACTGCAACGAAGGTTAAAGCTGCAATTCAGGATGAATTGGAAAAAAGAGGAGTGAAAATTGATTTTGATGTAGCTTCAAATCCTGAGTTTTTGAAAGAGGGTAATGCAATTGATGATTTCCTTAAACCTGATCGTATCGTTGTGGGAATTGAATCAGATAAGGCTATTAAAATGATCGAAAAATTGTATAAACCGTTTCTTTTAAATGGCCATCCCATTCTGTTTATGGATATTCCTTCTGCTGAATTAACCAAATATGCCGCAAATGCAATGCTGGCTACAAAGATTAGTTTTATGAATGATATGGCTAACCTTTGTGAGATTGTAGGTGCTGATATATCAATGGTTCGTAAAGGTATCGGCTCCGATTCGCGTATTGGAAATAAATTTATATACCCGGGAATTGGTTATGGAGGGTCATGTTTTCCGAAAGATGTAAAAGCCATTATTAAAACGGCTGATGATTACAACTACTCATTACGGTTGCTGAAAGCTGTTGAAGCTATTAATCATGATCAGAAATCTGTTATGTATGCCAAGATCAAGCAGCATTTTGGTTCTAATCTGGAAGGGAAAAGTTTTGCTATGTGGGGACTATCATTCAAACCTAAAACTGATGATATGCGTGAGGCACCTTCTTTGGTTATTATAGAACATCTGATAAAAGCCGGTGCAAAAGTAAAAGCATACGATCCGGTTGCTATGGATGAAGCAAAAAAAGTATTAGGTGATTCTATAGAATTCGGTAAAGACCCTTACGATGTGCTGATTGATGCTGATGCTTTGCTTCTTGTAACCGAATGGCCGGAATTTAGAATTCCAAACCTTGGAGTTATGGAAAAACTGATGAAGAATAAGGTTATTCTTGATGGCCGTAATATATATGACACAGAGGAGATGGCTGATTATGGGTTCACTTATTACTCTATAGGGCGTTCCACTGTTCAATGAGTGAAATAATTACGAATTACGAATTACGAATTACGAATTGTAAATGATAAGGAGCTAAATGTTAACAAACTAAACTGAATGAAACGAATATTAGTAACTGGTGGGGCAGGATTTATAGGATCACATTTATGTGAGCGTTTGTTGAATGAAGGAAATGAGGTGGTTTGCCTTGATAATTACTTCACCGGAAGCAAAAGGAATATTGTTCATCTGATGGATAATCCATATTTTGAAGTCATCAGGCATGATGTTACACATCCCTATTTTATTGAAGTTGATGAGATATATAATCTGGCTTGTCCCGCATCTCCTATTCATTATCAGTATAATCCTATAAAGACGATTAAAACATCGGTGATGGGTGCCATTAATATGCTTGGACTGGCAAAACGGATAAAGGCAAAGATTTTGCAGGCATCTACATCGGAGGTTTATGGAGACCCTTTAATACATCCCCAGGTGGAAGATTATTGGGGGCATGTTAATCCTATTGGTATTCGCTCTTGTTATGATGAAGGGAAGAGATGTGCCGAGAGTCTGTTTTTTAATTATAACAGACAGAATGAAGTTAATATAAAAGTTATACGGATATTTAATACTTATGGTCCCCGGATGCACCCTCAGGATGGCAGGGTTGTTTCTAATTTTATTGTTCAGGCATTGAATGGCGAGGATATAACGATTTTTGGCAATGGAAAACAGACACGTAGTTTTCAGTATGTTGACGATCTTGTAGAAGGTGCTATACGTATGATGAATTCAAGAGATGATTTTTATGGGCCGGTAAATATTGGTAATCCAAATGAGTTTACTATGTTGGAGCTGGCACATGAAGTGTTACGTATTACAAACTCAAAATCGAAATTAGTATATTTACCGTTGCCTGCCGATGACCCAACGCAACGACAACCGGATATCTCACTTGCCAAAAAGGAATTGGATAATTGGCAGCCGAAAATTCAACTTGCTGATGGTTTAAAAAAGACTATTGATTATTTTGATGAATTGCTAACAAAAGGATTTTAAATTGTAGCATTACATCATTGTATCATTGTTTTTAAAACAATTAACTGATAAAAGATAAAAATGGGAAAACGAAAAGGTATAATATTAGCAGGAGGAGCCGGTACGAGACTTTATCCGGTAACAAAATCAATATCTAAACAGATTCTTCCTGTTTATGATAAACCGATGATATATTATCCATTGTCGGTTCTTATGTTAGCCGGAATCAGAGATATATTATTAATAAGCACTCCTGAGGATATACATCTGTATGAGAATCTTTTGGGAGACGGCAGTAGTATCGGTGTGCGAATTAGCTATGCCGTGCAGCCATCACCTGATGGGTTGGCTCAGGCTTTTATCATAGGTGAAGATTTTATAGGTGATGATTCTGTTGCTTTAATTCTGGGCGATAATATTTTTTATGGATATGAATTTTCAAAGGTACTGTCAGATGCCGGTAAAAGCAAGGATGGTGCTGTAGTATTCGGTTATTACGTTAGTGATCCTGAACGATACGGAGTTGCTGATTTTGATGAAGCCGGTAAAGTAATAAGTATTGAGGAGAAACCCTTGCATCCTAAATCCAACCATGCAGTTACAGGTTTGTATTTTTACAGTAACGATGTGGTTGCAAAAGCAAAATCATTGAAACCAAGTAAACGTGGTGAACTTGAGATTACTGATCTCAACCGGTTGTACCTGAATGAAAACCGCTTGTCATTAAAAGTTCTTGGCAGGGGTATGGCCTGGCTTGATACCGGAACTCACGATAGTTTGTTGCAGGCCTCAAATTATATATCTACAATAGAGAACCGGCAAGGACTGAAAGTCGCTTGTATCGAGGAAATAGCTTATCAACGTGGATATATAGATAGACAACAACTGCTTGCTCTGGCTGAACCAATGAGAAAAAATGAATATGGGCAATATTTGCTAACAATAACAGAACGAAAGTGATGCGTTAATGTGTTGATGGATGTGAAATTATCAGCTTACTCAAAAAACTCATCTTTAAAATTAACCAAATATAACTTCTCTGTAGCTCTTGTGATAGCAGTATAAAGCCATCTGATATATGACCGGTCAATCTGATCCTCCGGAATAAATCCCTGATCAATAAAAACAGCTTTCCACTGTCCGCCCTGAGCTTTATGGGTTGTTATTGCATATGCAAATTTCACCTGTAATGCATTAAAAAAAGGGTTTTCCCTCAATGCATCATAGCGTTTCTTAGCTGTTGGCAGATTCTGGTAATCTTCGAGTACTGTATTATAAAAAGCTTCCTGTTCGGCTTTAGGCATCCCGACAGATTCAGAGTCAAGAGAGTCAAGTAATATTTTTGCATCAATTTCTATTTCTCCGTAATCAATTAATCTTAACGAGACATTTGCAAACTGTTTTCCGTACAGTTCTTCATAGCCTCTAATACGAATAACTTCGGCTATATCTCCATTGGCAATGAATTCAATGTCTTTGTTTTCTTTTAGCCAGTAATAGTTGTTTTTAACTATCATAAGCAGGTCACCACGTGTTATCTTTTCCTCCCTGAAAAGAATAGAATTACGAACCCCCTTGTTATATAAATTGGCTTTTTTGTTTGACCGGCAAATAACAATTGTATCCTCAATCCCGTATTTATCCTGACAATATGATAGTTCTTCAATTAAATCTCCTCCTGATATACGTTTTACATCTGAAAAACTGTTGATGCTAATGGAAGGATAATTATTATTAAAATCATCATGTTCGAGTTTTTGCCTTAATAAAGTTGCATTTTGGAGTATTCCACTGTCTGCTTCTTGTCTTACAACATCGGTAAGAGTATACTCCTTTACATCCAGGCCGAGTGATTCAAGTTCATAACGGTCAAGGGCCGGGCTATTTTCAAGACCTACGGGTGGGAGCTGGGCTGAATCACCAATAATTATCAGTTTCGAGTGGTTATTAGTGCTAAAAACAAATTGCAAAAGGTCATTAAGAAGGCTGCCGCTACCAAATATTGTGTTTTCACGTGAGAAATTGGCTATCATTGAAGCTTCATCAACAATGAAAATACAATTTTTAAGTTTGTTATAGTTAAGTTCAAAGCTGCCACTTATTGACGCAGCCTGTTTTTGACGATAAATTATTCGGTGAATTGTATAAGCCGGTATTCCAACATACCCACTTAATACTTTTGCCGCCCTCCCAGTTGGTGCCATTAACCTTACAGGTATTGAAAACTCCATAAGCACAGCTACAAAAGCCTTCATTATGGAAGTTTTTCCGGTACCTGCAAAACCTTTTATTAGTAACACCATATCACTGTTGTCACTCATTAAGAAACCTGACAGACCATTAAGAAGGTTTTGTTGTGAGGGAGTAAAATCATGTTCAAAATAAGCCGATATTTTTTCCTCAATATGTTTTTTTAGCATTTATTTATTATTTATTCCGTATAAAAAAAACATAATATGATTTTTTTTTTAAATTTGTACAATCTTTTAAAATATAAAAATACTAAAATAATGAAAACAGTTTTCCAGATTCTTCTTACAATTGCAATTTTGTTCTTGGGTTATCTTTGTTATGACAGTATTATGCAACCCATACAGTTTCAAAAACAACACAATAAAAGAAAAGAAGCAGTTATACAACGGCTTGAAGAAATTAGAGATGTTCAGGTTGCGTACAAGTCGGTGTATAAAAAATATACCGGTAGTTTTGATACTCTTGTAAATTTTCTTAAAAGCGATTCTTTACCACTGGTTAAAAAGGTTGGAAGTTTAACTGACAGCATGATTGAAGCGGGTATAACAGAAACCAAAGCTTTGGCTTTAGGTATTATTAGTAGGGATACTATTAGAATTTCTGCCGGAGATTCATTATTTAAAGCGAATTATCCTGTCGATTCATTACCTTTTGTGCCGTATTCTGATGGTGTTAAGTTTGAAATGGGTGCAGGTGTCGTAATTACAGGCTCAGGAGTTAAGGTTCGAGTTTTTGAAGCTAAAACACCTAATCGTGTATTTCTTATAGGACTTGATAAGCAGGAAGTAACAAACTTAAATGTTATAGCTGAGAAGTTTGAAAAATACCCTGGTTTGAAGGTTGGTTCATTAGAAGCTGCTAATAACAATGCCGGTAACTGGGAGTAAGTATCTTATTTATGTCAAATATAGATGTAATTGACGATTCATTCGATAAAAATATTACAACTTCTTATTTTTTGTCCATTCAGGCTTCCCTGAATGGACTTTCTTTTTCTGTGTTAGACCCTGTCAGGAATATTTATATTCTTTTTAAATATATAAGTTTTGAAAAAGAAGATAAAAACTTTGTCAGGGCTCAGGAGATATTAATTACAGATCCGGTATTAAACTATGATTATAAGAGAGTTTATTTTCTGTTTAATACAATGAATGCCACTATCGTTCCCGGATCGTTGTACAACTATGAAGAAACAAAGCAGACTTTACTGTTTACATCACGTATACAAGACGATCATTACAAAATAGAAAGCCAGAAAATAAAACTTGCTGATGTCTGGAATGTTTTTGCGATTCCCGATTTTCTCTATTATCTGGTAAAAAATCAATATTCTGACGTGATATTTTTTCAACAATTTACTCCTCAGATTGAAGCAAATCTTCTTACAGGTGTTATTGGTTCTGAACCTGTTATGTATATAAATATTCAGAAAGATATTTTTGACATCGTAGTATTAAAAAAATATAATCTGTTATTTTGTAATTCATTCAAATACAATAATCCTGCTGAATTTGCATATTTTGCTTTGAATAGTGTTAAACAACTAAATCTCGATCAGAAACATCTTAAAGTAATCATTAGCGGTATTTTATCAATACGAAATTCATGTTTTTCGATACTTAGCAAATACTTGAACTCTGTAAGTATAATACAACCTCCACAACATTTTGACTTCAGTTCTAATTTTAAGGCTGTTAAAATGGAGGAGTTTTACAATCTTTTCAGTTTACCATTATGCGTATAGTAAGTGGCATGTTAAAGGGAAGACGATTTACCCCACCGCGTAATTTTAAAGCACGGCCAACTACTGACTTTGCTAAAGAGAATCTTTTTAATGTGCTGAATAATATAATTGATTTTGATTCTGTTGAGGTACTTGATCTTTTCAGCGGTACAGGCAGTATTTCTTATGAATTTGCTTCGCGTGGCTGTGCTAAGATTATAGCAATAGAGAAAGATTATAAGCACTATAAATACATAACAAAAATAGTTCAGGAGTTAAATCTATCGGAGCAGATAAATATTATTAAAAGTTGTGCATTCAGGTATATTGAACGAACAACTTCCGTTTTCGACATTGTTTTTGCAGATCCTCCGTATGATCTTAAAGAAGCTGAAATATTACCGGAGGAAGTATTAAAATCAGGTATTTTAAAATCAGGAGGTTTGTTTATTTTCGAACATTCAGATAAAAAAGATTATTCGCAGGTTTCCGGTTTTTCTGAAGTTCGAAAATATGGGAAAGTGAATTTTTCTTTTTTTTATGCTTAAAAAGATTAGTTGGCCAATTTAATGGCAACCTTAATAAGTTGAAAATATCTTTTATCTAATAACATTCCTGATCTTATCTGAAAGATCAACCGGCAAGTATACTATGAAATTACCGGAGATATTCATTTCTTCAATTTTACCAACAGGAATATCGTTATCAGGAAAATATTTTATTTGATTGTTGTTTAGATAAATATTAACCAGACTATGTAAATGAAAAAGTTTTTCAATGCCTGATGTTATGCTGTTTTCACTTAGGTCAATCAGACTCAGGTTGTGTAGGTTGCTTAAATTTTCCGGAATCTTAGTAAATTGATTAGACCCAAGATAGAGTTTGCGAAGATTAGTAAGAGTATTAAATTCAACAGGCAGATACGATAGTTGATTGTATCGTATGTCGAGATATTTTAGTTTAGATAGTGATCCTATCTCTCCAGGTATATTTGCTATTCCATTTTCACGTATGTCCAGGTATTCAAGGCTTTTTAAAAGAAATATTTCTTCCGGGAAGTGGCCTTTAAGCTTGACATTGAATATGCTTAAATGTGTTATCTGTTGACTATCATTAATAATGTAACCTTTCGAGAACCATGTGATATGATCGAGTTTCTTTAGTTGCCTTGGTAGTTTGTTTTCTAGTTTTTCTATAATTTTCAAATCTGACATATAAATTAAATTTCTTAGATGTTTAAAAATATATGAATAATTCGGATTAGAGGGTAAATAATCTTTATTTTTACAAAAAAAAGATTCATTACATAAATAAAAAATAAATATTATGGCAAAATTTAAATATCAGGAACCTTTTCCAATACTTAAAGATACAACTAAATATCGGCTAATAACTAAGGATTATGTGTCTACTACAGAGTTTGAAGGTAGAAAAATTCTTAAAATTGAGACAAAGGGATTAGAGGTTTTGGCAGAAGAAGCTCTAACAGATATAGCATTTTATCTTCGACCTGCTCACCTTGAGAAACTGGTGAATATTCTGAAAGATGAGGAGAGTTCAGATAACGACCGTTTTGTTGCACACATTATGTTATTGAACCAGGTGGTTGCTGCCGAGGGTGAACTCCCTACATGTCAGGATACCGGAACGGCCATTGTAGTAGGAAAGAAGGGTGAAGATGTATGGACAGGAGTTAATGATGCGGAATTTTTATCTAAAGGTATTTTTGATGCTTATGATAAAAATAACCTTAGATATTCTCAGGTTGTACCGTTATCAATGTTTGAAGAAAAAAACACAGGGACTAATCTACCTGCCCAGATAGACATTTATACTAAACAAGGGAATAGTTATGATTTTCTGTTTGTTGCTAAAGGCGGGGGATCTGCTAACAAAACTTATCTTTATCAACAAACAAAGGCGTTATTAACAGAGGAGAATCTGACCAAATTCGTAAAAGAAAAAATTAAAGATTTAGGTACGTCTGCATGTCCACCTTATCATCTTGCTCTGGTAATTGGAGGAACATCGGCTGAGTCTAATCTTGTAACGGTTAAAAAAGCATCTGCCGGATATTATGATCATCTTCCTACTGAGGGTAATGAGGGTGGTCAGGCGTTCCGTGATTTGGAGTGGGAAGCTAAGGTTAAGAAAATATGCGAGGAGAGTGAGATAGGAGCCCAGTTTGGTGGTAAATATTTTGTGCATGATGTGCGTGTTATTCGCTTACCTCGTCACGCTGCTTCTTGTCCGGTGGGTATGGGAGTTAGTTGTAGTGCTGACCGTAATATAAAGGCGAAGATCACTGAAGATGGAATTTTTGTTGAGCAGTTAGAGAAAAATCCTGCACGTTTTATTCCAAAGGAAGCACCGCATATGATTCCGGCAATAGATATTGATCTTGATCAGTCGATGGAAGAAGTGCTTAAAGAGTTATCAAAATACCCGATAAAAACACGATTGAATCTGTCAGGCACATTAATTGTTGCACGTGATATGGCTCATGCCCGCATAAAGGAGATGTTGGATGAGGGTAAGCCAATGCCTGATTATTTTAAGAATCATCCTGTGTACTATGCCGGGCCTGCAAAAACTCCTAAAGGTATGGCATCAGGTAGTTTTGGCCCTACTACAGCCGGTCGTATGGATCCATATGTTGATCTGTTTCAGAGTCATGGTGGTTCGATGATTATGGTTGCCAAAGGAAACCGATCTAAAGCCGTTACCGATGCTTGTAAAAAACATGGAGGTTTCTATATTGGTTCAATAGGTGGTCCTGCTGCAATACTAGCTAAAAATAGTATAAAATCGGTTGAGGTGATTGATTTTCCTGAATTGGGAATGGAAGCAGTTCGTAAAATCAGGGTGGAAAATTTTCCTGCATTTATCATCGTCGATGACAAAGGAAATGATTTCTTTGAGAAGTTGTAGGTTGAATTTTTAATGTTTGAGTAATCGAGTAATTGGGTAATTGAGGAATTGAGACATTAGTCAGTTCCTCAGTCACTAAACAATCCCTTTATTTTTTTGTTTTTCTTTCAAAAGTTCACGTGACAGATTTTGTTCTTTTTCAAGAGCCCATTTGCGGTGTTTCTCAAACTCCTTCTGTGTATGCGTAAGTGTTTCTTTTGTTTTAATAGTGATAGCATTACTTCTTTTAAAAAGTATAAAAACAAGTGTTAATGCAGCAATTAAAACTAATATAATGGTTAGTACTATTAAATAATAAGTTACTTTGCTTATTAGAATCCCTAAGAACTTTAGACTGTTTTTCTCTTTTGTTATGGTATCGAACTTCTTTTGAGTATCGTTTAGATTTACTTCAATATTACTAAGTTCAGATTTAAGCTCCTTAACTTGTTTTTTGAGCTCTTCCTGTTGTGTCATTAATGATTTTATTGAATCAAGGGTGTTTTTTTTTAACTTATGAAGTAATGTGCGTTTAACAACCTGATATTGTTGATAAACTTCAGTTTTTGTGATTATATATTGAAACTGGTTTTCCAGATTATCGCTGTCTAAAGGTGTTGCTTTTTCCTCTTGTGCACTTAACCCTTGAAAAATAGTTAATATAATGAAAGTAATAATTGTTATCCTCATGATTGTTTCCCGTTTTTGTATGTTACTGAATCTATTCTTTTTAACGCAATTTCCTATAAGAAATTGCACAAAATTATAAAAACTTCTAATCACATGTATACAAAAATAGTTTAAAATAGTTTAATAACTGAGTAATAGGCTAAATATTATCATGCCTAAGGCAGACAAGTTTTGAGATGCCAGCTTCAATTAATTACTCATTTTATAAGAATTCGTAAAATTCGTGTAATTCGTGGATGATTAGTTCACATCTCTATCCTGATGTTCGGGACTCAGCTATCGCTCCACATCGTAAATCCTTATATCCCCAAATCCTCTTTTATTCTCAGCTGGTATCCGCTACCATGAATATTTATTATGGCCACACCCGGAACTGTTTTGAAATATTTTCTCAGCTTTGTGATATAAACATCCATACTTCTTGTAGTAAAATAGTTATTATCTCCCCATATTGTCTTTAAAGCTTTTTCGCGAGACAGTATTCTATTTTTTTCAATGCATAGCATACGCAATAGGTCTGATTCCTTGGGTGATAATTGAATGACATTCTTGTCAGAGAATGTTAATTTACGGTAATCAGCATCAAAATGAACGTTGCCTACAGTGAACTCCCTTGGCTCCGGCTCTTTTTCCGACTCTGAATGACGGTTTAAAATGGCTTTTATTTTAAGAATGAGAATTTCTGAATCAAAAGGTTTTGTAATGTAATCATCGGCTCCAACCTTAAAACCCTCCATGATATCTTCTTTAAGAGTTTTAGCAGTTAAAAATATGAGCGGAACACTTCTGTTGATTTCACGAATATCACGGGCAATAGTAAAACCGTCAATATGAGGAAGCATAACATCAAGGATGCAAATATCATAATCTCCATCTTTGAACGTTTTAACAGCATCTCTGCCATCCATAACCCATGTAACTATAAAATCATTAATTTCCATATATGATTTTAATACTGTACCAAAATTACGGTCATCTTCAACCATGAATATCTTATTCTTATTCATATTCAAACTATTTTACAGGTAAAAAAATAATGAATTTTGTGCCTAAACCTTTTTTGCTTTCTACTTTAATCTCTCCGTTATGTGCATCAATTACAGCTTTAACATAACTAAGCCCCAAACCAAATCCCGTTACATTATGAATATTACCGCTTTCGGCACGGTAAAACTTCTCAAATATTTTGTTCTGCTGCTCTTTGGTCATTCCGATACCATTATCTTCAACATCAATTAAAATACCTTTTAATTGGTTTGTTGTTGAGATGGTAATATTTGGATTGTCTTTTGAATATTTAAGTGCATTTTCAAGAAGGTTAAAAACTACGTTAGTTAAATGAACTTCATCACCATTAATTTCTGCCAATTCAGATTTAAAATCAGTATTTATAACTCCATTTTTCTCCTGCAACTGAAGTTGGATGTTGTCAATTGCATTTGTAATTATTTGATGAATATTCAGGTTTGATTTAACTATTGTGAAATCGTTCTTCTCTATCAATGACATTTGCAATACTCTCTCTACCTGGCTGTTCATCCTGTTGTTCTCCTCTTTAATGATTTTTAAGAATGAATGTATTATCTCGGGGTTATGAATTACCTTTTCGTTTTTAATACTGTCGGATGCAAGACTGATAGTTGCAATAGGGGTTTTAAACTCATGAGTCATATTATTTATAAAATCTGATTTAATTTCCGATGACTTTTTTTGAAACAGAATCATCTTGATCGTTATAAAAAATGTAATCAGAATAAAAAGTGTGAAGAGGAGAGAAAACACAAAAAGTCCGGCCTGTGATTTATATAGATATGTGTTTACATCAGGGAAAAGAACAACTAATTTGTACGGTGTCCACCCGGTGATGATGTCATTTGGGAAAAGGTTTACGATAACAGGCAGGTCGTTTCCCATGTTTTGTAGATTAATATCCTGTGAATGGTATTTTGGAATAATTTTTTTATAATCATTAACAATTGCATACTTGAAGTTTGTTTTTATACCTACATTATTAAGTTCATATTTTATTAGTTGTTCTATTCCCTTAGGACTAATGTAATTGAGTTTTTGCCATATAGGTATTTCCCGTGTTCGGTACTCATACGAAAGACGATCAATTACTTGGGTGATATTGTTATTACCTTTTGTTTTGACAACTCTTTTTTCAATAACTGTATCTTGATTGAAATACAGTGAGTGTTCCATCCTTGATATTGCAACTTCAACTTTTTTAAGGGAATTACTATCTGTTTCAATTGTTAATAAGTGATTTTCTTCAATTTTTATTGCAGTATCCTCTGAATCTTTTGTTCCAAAAGCAATATTGTTCTTAACGGAGTTTTCTTTATTTCTTATTACTTGAAAATGAGCCTCAATTGTTGAAGTGCTGTTTGCGATTTGTGATGGTGAATAGTAAAATTGTTCTACAATAAACTTAGCAGACAGTTCATTGTCTATTCGTTTTGAAACACTGTTTAATGCAGTATAAGCAGAACTTTGTAGCTTTTCCTCTTGTATTTGTAAGGCTTTTTTTATCCACATAAATTGAGCCAGAATTATTCCCAAAAGAGAGATGCTCATTAATACTATTATTCCGATTAAAGACTTTTGCTTCATTTGTTATACTGATTTTGCAATAAAGATACTTTAATTTGAAATTGGTGCTGAAGACTTTAACTTTTCTTTAACTCTTTTTAACCTCGCATTAACCCGAATAGGTATAGTATGTTCGTAGTTTTACACTAATAAATTAATTAACAAATCCTCGATTATGAAAACACAAAAATTATCCGCTGTTTTATTATTTGTATTCACAGCTTTTTTTACTGCCACTAATGCACAGACAAAGACGATAACTATTATTCAAAATAATGATTCGTTGAGTGTAATCACTGACACACTGAATAGTGTAACTGAAAGTGTAATAACAATTGTTATCAATGGTGAAGATGTTGTACTTGATGTTATTACAGGTGACTCTGCAATTAATGATATGGTGGATGCCAATATGAATATGGTTGTGCGGGTTGACACATTAGATGATGGGAAAATTGTTAAAAAAGTAATGATAACCAGCAGTGATGATCACCCAAATGTTGTGCATAAGAGTAAACGGCTTATGATGATTTCAAAAGGGAATAATAATGAAGAGCTTGTTTGGCATACAACTCCTGCCTCAGCACCTAAAGAGGTATTAGGCCCTGTTGCCATTTCTGATTTACATATACTTAAGAAAGCCGGATTCTCAGCAAATGCACTGACTTCTGAGCCATTAGAATTTAAAAAACAGAGTGTTAATGTAAAACGTATGAAAACATCAGATTCTGATGTTTTGGAGATAGATATGAAAATTACATTGCCTGAAAAGGAGAAGGTGACTGTTACATTAATTGATAAAAACGGTGTAAAAACAGATGAGAAAATATATAAAGATACTGATACAATAAATGTAAAATACAAGATGGATAAAGATTCTGTTCCGTATTATATTATTGTATTGCAGGATAAAAAACTATGGAGCAGGAAGGTTGGTTTTTGAGTGTTAATCATTTATCATGTTGAATATAGCACAGGCTATCACTCCGGCTGTTTCGGTTCTAAGCCGGCTGTTTCCTAACGACACTTCTTTAAATCCGTTTTTTACGGCATACTCAACTTCTTCCGGGGAGAAGTCTCCTTCAGGGCCGATTAAGATTATGGCATCTTGTCTGGCAGTGTAGATGGTTTTAAAATGGGGTAGAGGAGAGGTGTTACAATGAGCAATGTATCCCGCACCTTTATTCTCATCAATAAATTCTTTGAACTTTGTTAAATCGAACAAGTTTGGTTTATAAGCTTTTAATGATTGTTTGGTGGCAGCAACTAAAATCTTTTCCAATCTGTCAATCCTTACTTTTTTGCGTTCAGAGTGTTCACATTTTAACAGAGTAATAGATTCAATACCAATCTCTGTGACTTTTTCAGCAAACCACTCTGTACGGTCAATGTTCTTTGTTGGAGCAATTGCAATGTGCAACCTGAAATCACGCTCTTTGTGAGTCTGTTTTGAAACTATCTCAACTATGCAATGTTTAGGGTGCGAGTTTGATATTCTACACTCAAAAAAAGTACCTTTACCATCAGCAACAGTTATTATGTCATTAGCCTTATGACGTAGTACACCAACACAGTGATGGCTCTCCTGTTGGTTTAACGTTAAGGTTTTCTCTATATTACTATCAAAAAAAAGATACATAGTTTGGAATAAATTAAGATTTTGGATTTAAAATTTAATAGTCATCTGATGAGCCGAAGTCATCAGATGACTAAAAATGGCAACTATTTGTAGATGCTATTCAACAACCAATTTTGCCTGTAATACCTTGTCCTTGTATTGTGCCTGTACTATGTAAATACCTTTAGCCCAACCGGAAGTGTTAATTGTAGTTGAACTACCATTTAGCATATTTATACGTTCTTTTACCTGAGTACGGTTTATATTGTAGATATCCAGCACCCAAGTAATCTTCTCTTCTATCTCGATATTATCTGTTTTCAATTTATTCTCTACTGATACCGTTACCATACCGTTTGACGGATTAGGGGATACTGACATGTACCAGCCACCACCACCACAAGGAGCTGTGGAAAATTGAAGAGCCGCTAATTTATATTGCCCCCAACCACATTGGTTACGTGCTTTTACTATTACATTTACCCAGCCGCATACGCTCCCTTGTGGCTTGCTAAATTGAACATCCAGCATTGGAACAAGCGGATAAGGCTCCATGGGATGTTGAATAACCTGCCAATCATTGTTGCAATCGTCATAAACGCTCCAGGAATACTCAGATATACCTCCCAGACTGTTTGTCCATTCCACTTTCCCATCGTTTGGCATATCATCACACAACACATACGAATATGGATAATTTGGACCAATATTGATGTAGTTAATATGATCAGGATTTGGTTTGCCTACCCAAAATACAATTCTTTTGGATATCTTCACATCTTCATTGTCTCCTCCCAAAGGGCTTGTAATTTCAACCTCTATCCATGTTTCTCCTGAATAAGAACTACCAGCTGTTACTGAAGTAGAATACTCTCCGTCATCATTTAAAGTTATTCCCGGGCCAACAGCCCAGTCATAGTCAGCATTAGGAATATTTTTTGTAGAGAAGTTTCTCGTTGAGTTATTACATAATACTGACGAACTCCCACTTATATCTGTTGAGACATAATACTTTAAGCCTGTAGTACCATAAGGTTGATCATCCCAATCATGCTCCATCCAAGGCTTATTACCCCATTTTGAAATAAATACACCTGATTGACTTGTTGTTATTGCTGAATGGTCATTATTAACGTTGGTGCCGGGCCAGGATACCTTACCCGGGTACATTTCGTTGGCTACTTGCACATAGCTTCCATCTGACATATAAATATCTTCATGTGAAATGCTTCCATTTCCAATCCACCTTGGATTGCTTAATACCGAGCTATTTTCACTCATATACCAGGCATACGCATGGCAATTGAATCTATTTGTTGAACTATATCCATCATAGGTTTCTTTTTGTTCAGCATTTGGATAAGCAATAGCCTAATAATTATCCCAACTAGCTCTGTTAGCAGTAGTCTCATCAAAAATATACGCTTCTACGGTACTTCCTTTAGGTGTAAAAACATTGCTTTGTGTTTGTGAAAAACTAACAACGCTTAACATAATAAAAAATTGTATAAGATATATGTTTATTAATTTTGTTTTAAGTTTCTTTTTCATAATTTTTCGAATTATTCATTTGTATAAATTATTTTGTTTTGTCTCGGCCATGGAATATCTTTTTTATCTATAATATTACTCCCATCGCAATTAAACCAATGACCATAAAGCCCTCCACTCCCCATCATCATATCCGCCCAAAACACATTTTCACCGTTATAGATTTCCAAATAAATGGTGCCATAATAATTCCCGGTAGTATCTGTCTCAGCCAAGGCTATTATTTTTGCTAACCATGGAAGTTCGGTAGCCGGGTCTTTAACACCACAAATATTAGGGGTATCCTTTTTGCAAGATTGTAATGCAATAAAAATTACCAAAGTAATAAAGATTATTTTTTTCATAATTTTTCTTTTTATTTTATATAATTTTCAGCCATATTTATTATTGAAGGAAAAAGGTGTGTGTTTTGCAAATTGGCGTTTTCAGAAAATAGTTTTAAATCATCTTTCGTAACACTTGTTGGAATATTACCAAATGATTCTTCTTGCTCTAAAATCCTTACAATACATAATCCAATAGTCATTTGGCTTAAACGCCCATATACTTCAGGGTCATTTTTTTCTTTAAGTTTTTTTAATAACTCTTGTACTAATTCTTTCTTTTCACTTTTACTTAACGTACTTAATAATTCTTTTTGTGAAAGAAGTATTTCGATGGCCATAATATTAAAAGCATAATCTCCTTTTTGAATTAGTGTCCAGTTTTTATCAAATCCATTCGGTTTAATATTTTTATATTCTATAAAAAGCAATTTGGATGCATTCTTTCTTTTTAACAGTTCATTAAAACCTTCAAAATTTTCTTTTAATTTATTAACTCAAGTTTCGCAAGTAACAATTACCTGAAAACCAACAAATAAATTTCAAA
>CBDUZZ010000021.1:0-61495 GCA_965371855.1 uncultured bacterium | reverse complement strand
TAATTAATGACTTATGTTAGTGCCATTACTCCTCGGAGGGGTTAGGGGTGGGTAAATCATCCGATAACTTCTCACAGCAGAAAAGCGTTAAGATAACGTCCGTGTGGCTTCAAGCCACGCCGACGGTGAGCAAGGAAGATTTGTATTGGGAGTGCGACTCGGAGTTGCGCCCCCAATGACGAGTAAGAAGAAATTATTATCTTTGTCGCTTTAAAAATATTGAAATAGAAAATATTATACTATGAATTTTGTTGAAGAGCTGGAATGGAGAGGGATGATTCATGATATCATGCCTGCAACTAAAGAGCAACTAAAGAAAGAGGTGACTTCAGCTTATGTTGGGATTGATCCTACTGCTGATTCGTTACATATTGGGCACCTTGTTGGTGTTATGATGCTTAAACATTTCCAGGCAGCAGGTCATAAACCTATCGTTTTGGTTGGTGGTGCTACCGGAATGATTGGCGACCCATCAGGCAAATCAAAAGAACGTAACCTACTTGACGAACAATTATTACGTCATAACCAGGAAGCCCTGAAAAATCAGCTCAAACACTTTCTGGATTTTGATTCGGGAAAAGAGAATAGTGCCGAGATGGTAAACAATTATGACTGGATGAAGGATTTTTATTTTCTGGATTTCATTCGTGATGTGGGTAAGCATATAACAGTAAATTATATGATGTCCAAAGATTCGGTGAAAAAAAGGATTAGCTCTGATTCAAAAGAGGGAATGTCGTTCACCGAGTTCACATATCAGCTGGTACAGGGTTATGACTTCCTGTATCTCTATCAGCACAAAAACTGTAAGTTGCAGATGGGCGGTTCTGATCAGTGGGGAAATATTGTTACCGGAACGGAGCTTATCCGGCGTATTGCAGGAGGTGAAGCTTATGCAATGACCTGTCCTCTTATTACCAAAGCCGATGGTGGCAAGTTTGGTAAAACAGAGTCAGGCAACGTTTGGCTTGACCCGGAGCGTACCAGCCCTTATGCATTTTTCCAGTTCTGGCTCAATACTTCTGATGCTGATGCCGAGAAATACCTCAAAATCTTTACCATGTTACCAAAAGATGAGGTAGAGAGTCTTGTTAAAGAGCAGGAGGAAGCAGCTCATCTGCGACCATTACAAAAGAGGTTGGCCAGAGAGGTAACCGTTTTAGTACATGGGCAGGAGGCGTACGATACTGCCGTGGAAGCTTCAAAAATACTATTTGGAAAAAGTACAACCGAGGAATTACGCAAAATAGACGAAAAGACTCTTCTTTCGGTGTTCGAAGGAGTTCCTCAGTTTAAGATATCCAAAGATGAACTGTCATCAGGTATTAATGTTGTTGACCTGTTAGGTGAGAAAACCTCTGTTTTCCCATCGAAAGGAGAAGCTCGCAGAACAATTAAAGGTGGCGGTGTTAGCATTAACAAAACAAAAATTGCAAATACTGAACAAGTTGCTAATAAAGATGAGTTACTAAATGACCGATACATATTAGTTCAAAAAGGTAAGAAGAACTATTTTTTGCTAATTGCGGAGTAAGAATGATAATTCTGATGTAATTCATATGTCGTTCCTATGGAACTAAAAAACCTTTTTTCGTTTCGAGGGATTTTATCCCTGGCCAGAATATGCCCTCCCGATGGGATGGGGGGTCGGAATGTTATCCTAAAAAAGATATTTGCGTCGCAATTAGCATGCGCACCTATTGATCACGAACAACCAATATTCCTGTTCGTGTACCAATGTAATACGCTCCGTCATAAATTACAACCGGTTGCAACATGTCAGGAAAATCTCGAAGCGTTAGAAAAGGACACAACAAAAGTCATCGGATGACTCAACAAAACAAAAAATCAATTTACAATTCAATTTTATTATTCCCCAAAATCTGAGTATCTGTTTGATGAATGATATGTTTTTAGAGATAGGCTTTTTACTTGAGGCTGTCCAAAAAGAAAGAACTTGACGTCATTGCGATGAGGAACGAAGAAGCAATCTGTAGAATTACAGCAGTTTAGTTTTGTGAGATTCCCTGCCTGCAGCAGGCAGGCTTCGCTCCACTCGGAATGACGACTTTTTGGACAGCCTCACAAAGGGGGTGAGGTGATACAATCGTGCAGTAGCTGAGTAATTTTGCAGGTATCGACGCTCAAATGACCCGCCCTGCGCGACGATTTGAGGTCTTGCAGAAAAAACCTTCGAGCGTGCTTGCACCTCGAAGCGTTCAACTCTCAAAACTACGGGGTAGTCTTTGTGAACTTTGCTATTAGAATTATTTTTCTATATCTTTATGCTACATCAATAAAAACTACTTCTGATGATTGAGGAAAGACTTGTTAAATTTATTGAAGAGAGTATTAAAAAGAACTGGGACATAGATGCTCTGGCCGATTATGAAGGGAAATCGCTAAAATAAAGACGGATTTATTTTTATCAGGGGTAGAAACAAAAGTATGATTCTTGGTTCGTCCGGTAAGAATATTTATCCCGAAGAGGCAGAGGCTGAGATCAATAACTGTATGTATATTCAGGAGTCACTGGTTGTTGAACGTGGTGATAAGCTTGTTGCGTTGGTGTATCCTGACCAGGAAAAATTAACAGAATTGAATATTGACAAACAAAAGCTGGTAGTTATACTGAATGACTATCTGAAAAGGTATCTGTATCAGGAGAAATGATTTGATAATTTAATAACTCATGAACATACCGGTAGACCTGATAAATTTCCTGATGGTTGTAGCATTTTCGCTGCTGATTGGTCTGGAGCAGCGAAGGCATCATTATGAAGAGAAGAAAGACACTCTTTTCGGGATGGACAGAACCTTCGCGATGATAGGGATTCTGGGATTTATTTTGTATCTGATATCGCCTGACAACCTGATTGTTTTTATTGTCGGAGGTGTGATAATTTCCGGTTTTTTGGCCATATATTATCTTAAAAGGATAGAAAGCCAAAAAAGATATGGGCTTACATCAATTATTATTGTATTAATTACTTACAGTCTGGCGCCACTAATATATAATTCACCAGGTTGGTTAACAATCTTAATTGTAACCACAGTACTGATCCTTACCCCGCTAAAACAACAGTTCCGCATTTTAAGCGGTAAGTTTGATGATAGTGAATTTATTACTCTGGCCAAATTTCTGGTGATAAGCGGAATCATTTTGCCACTGTTACCAAAAACAGAGATTAGTGAATACATAGCCGTTTCGCCGTTTAAATTTTGGCTGGCCGTGGTAGTTGTTTCCGGGATATCATATTTAAGCTATATTCTGAAAAAGTTTGTATTTCCACAAAGCGGAATGCTTATTACCGGCATACTTGGCGGAATGTACAGCAGCACTGCTACTTCAGTTGTTCTTGCACGTAAAAGCAAAGAACAGGATATAGCAGTAAATCAGATGTCAGCTTCAATTATATTAGCTACAGGAATGATGTTTATACGCATATTTATTATTGTACTAATATTCAATTCTGCATTAGCGAATTACCTGGCTCTACCTTTTGCAGTACTCACTTTGATAACATTTCTTACTGCCGGGGTTATTTACAAGTTTTGCAAAAAGGGAGATTTAACTGTATTGCAAAATCTTAAAGTAAAGAATCCGCTTGAGTTTAATACTGCTATGCTTTTTGCCTTTTTGTTTGTTCTGTTTACAGTTGTTACAAAATATGTTTTAAAGGCTTATGGTGCCCACGGGCTTAATTTTCTTGCTTTAATAGTTGGAGTTACTGACATTGACCCATTTCTTGTGTCTCTCTTTTCAGGCAAGTACCAGGTTTCTCTTCCTGTCATTGCCGATGCAACCTTGATTGCAATAAGCAGCAATAACCTGATGAAGTTAGGCTATGTGTTGTTTCTGGGCAATAAGACAATTCGCTTTTCGGCAACATTAGGATTTGGTGTAATTATTTTTGCTTGTGTTCTGTTCGTTTTTGTTTAGACAGTTAAAAAAGGACATTTATATGTTCATACTTGTAATTATCTTATTAGTTGGTATTGACAGATAAAAGACTGAACCTGATTACTATTAATTGTTGTTTTGTCGTACTTTACATTTTTATGAAAGGTTATTTTTTCCTGTTGTAAATAGAAACTCCTTCGGTAGAAAGATACCTTATATCCCCATCAGAATCAATAAATGTACGTCCGTTAACACGGAAAATGCATATGTTTTCTACGATTAAGACTATACCAATAAATTTGGGTCATTTCATTACCCCAAATTTAAGTATGTCTAAATCGGGATTTCACGCTTTGCTTCCCACGATCCTTAATCCACAAAATTGAAAAATGAGAAGAAATTCTTCTTTTTCAGTTTTCTCAATTTTGTTTCAAGGGCATCTCCTCTCAGGTCTTTTCCTACAATTATTCCGTCACCATCAATTAAAAAATTAGAGGGAACAGCTTTTACATGGTATAATTTAGCTGCTGTATTTCGCCACCCTTTTAAGTCGCTTACATGATAAGGCCATGTCAATTTATCATTTTTAATGGCTTCCTCCCACGAACTTTGTTTTAAATCTAACGAAACACTGAAAATTGTAAATCCGTCTCCATTCCTAAACTCTGTTGATTTATACTTTTCATAAGCTTGTGTAAGGTTTGGATTTTCTTTGCGGCAGGGGCCACACCATGATGCCCAAAAATCAATTAGAACAACCTTACCCCTCAATGATGACAAAAAGAGTGTTTCTCCCGTAATTGAATTTTGAGCTATTTCCGGAGCCTTTTGCCCAATAGTCAGTTTTTGCCCTGACAGGGAAGAATAACCGAGAAAAAACATAGAGAGTATTGTAAATACAATTTTCATAAAAAGCAGATTTGTTTTCTGCAAATATATAAAACCTCCATAATTCTCCAAGAGTTTTAATCTTTGAAAGAGTTATGGAGGTTTTAATTAAGTTTTGTATGATGTTTAGTCAATGAAAGAAAACACGTCTTTCATCATTTAACGTCATTTTCTTACAGCCACTATTTAACAAGAAACCTACCTGAGTAAGCATTTTCTCCGGCTGTTACCCTAATTTGATACCAACCGGTTGACAGGCTACTTACAGGTATTTGTAACCTGCTCTCGGAATAAGTTTTGTTCAATACTTTTTCTCCATTAACAGAATATACTTCAACCGTTACCTCACCGGAAACCGTTACAGGAAGAGTAACTCTCAACAGATTTCTAACAGGGTTTGGATAAAGGAATAATCTAACATCTTGATCAGGAGTAACAGCAGTTGCCGTATTGTTTATCGTAATTAAAAAAGTTTGTTCAAAGTAGTCTGTTCCTCCGTTTAGTGTTCCTCCATTGTCACTTAAGCGAACAGTAACATTGGCCTCACCTTGTTCTCCTAAAACAGGTGTGTATTTCAATACTCCGGTAATATCTCCTTCTGCATAATCAATTGACAGATCGCTAAAAAGTGTATTATTATCATTTGATAATGTGAATGTTAGCGTTTGGTCAGTTTCATTTGCAGGGCCTTCGGAAATGCCGGTCAGGTCAATTGTATGCTCTAACCCGTCATTTTCAATAACCACATCATCAATAGCATCAAGTGTAGGTGCATCATTTACAGGCAACACAGTTAAATCAAAATCTATTGTAGCAGCATTTAAAATATCATCATCAATAACTTGTATTTGAATATTACTTACTCCCACAGAATCGGAGAAAACATAGATTGTTAAGGTTCCTTCTGATTCACCTGAGGTATAATCAAACGTCATCCTATCTACAAGACTTTGGTTTGAAGAATAAAATGTAAATATCAAATCCTGATTCTCATTTGCCGGCCCTGCAGAAATACCGGTTAACTGTACCAATACAAAATCGACATCTTCATTAACAGTAACATTATCATGCAGATCAATTGTGGGAGGATCATTAACCGGATTTACAGTAATGGTAAAACTCATATCTGTTGTACCATCTTCATCAGTAACAGAAACTGTAACAATTGCACTTCCATTGGCATCTGCAGCAGATTGAAAAACCAGACTTGTGCTTGCTCCTTCAACAATTTCAAGCCTTGAGAATAAAGCTGAATTATTGGATGACACCTCAACAGTTAATTCTTGGCCTCCATCTCCTCCATCTGTTATTCCGGTAAGGCCAATGGTTTGTTCCGTAGCATCTTCATCTACGATTTGGTCACTAACCTGATCTATTGTCGGATTAGTTTGTGCATTTGTACTTAAAAACACAAATGCCATAATTAAAGTAGTAAGGATAAATTTCATAAGCGATTTATTTAATAAGTTGTTTATTAAGTCATAATTATATACACAAACCCTTCAAGCATAAACAATAATATATCTAACGAATTAAAATAAGATACTCCGAAATAGACTAATAAATTCTTTCCCCTTTAATGATTTTATTCCTTGGTTGTTACTAAAATCATTTCGAAAGCAAATGTATATAACTATTTTAATAGTAAATAGCAATATTACATTTATTCGTCAATAGAAAAAGGTAATTAATCAAATTTGTTAAATGAAATTGTCATATTGAGAGGGAAATAGGGGCTATCGGTGAAATTCTATACCGATAAGTGAGATGTCATCAAAAATCGCATCACTTCTGATGTACCCTTCAATGGATCTTTGGATCTCCTCAATATTTGTTGCTATTGATTTTCTGTTAGAAATAATCTTTTCAATATACGAATAATTTGATTCTATATGATTGTCCTGTTCATGTTCAATAAGCCCATCAGTAAAAGCCATCAGTTTAGAATGTTTTGTAATAGAAGTATGCCCTATCTCGATAGTTGGAATAAAATCAAGCATGCCTAAGCCTATGCACCCTTTGTCGAGGTTGTGTATAACACCTTTACGGTCATCGAAGTAGAGTGGCGGAAGGTGGCCGGCATTAATATAAGTAAGTTTACGGGTTCGCAGATTATATCTGCCAATAACCATTGTGATAAATTTCTCGTTATTAGCACTCTCATTAACCCTGTCGTTTAATTTATGAATAAGTTTTTTAAGGTTTACATTCGCGGTAAAGAGTGTATGAATAACCGCCTGAAAGTTTGACATTAGTAAAGCAGCTGCAATTCCCTTGCCTGAAACATCTGCAATGCAAAACCCTATAGTATTCCTTGATAACTGGATTATATCATAATAATCACCACCAACACCGTAATGAGGATGATAAAGAGTTTTAATAGTCAATAAATGACTTTTAGGGAATTGATCCTCTCCGGGAATCAACTGATTTTGGATTCTGGAAGCCAGTTCCATCTCTTTTTTAAGTGCTTCCTGCTCCAGAAGCTCTTTTTGCATTCTTTTGTTTTCTACAAAAACTATTATCAGGTTGGAGATGATCTGGATAAGTTGCCTGTGTTTTATAGTAGGGCTTATACCCTGTTGTTCCTCCTCAACATCACCAATAAGAACAAAACCAATAGCCTTATAGCGATAAAAAAGTGGAATGACAGAATCAAAATCCTTTAAATTAGCAGGGGGAGGAGAAGATATAGAGAATTCTTCGATCTTGGTATATTTCAGCAGTTCTTTATTAACATCTATCTTTAAAGCCTCATCTTCTGAAACTCCGGAAACAAGAATATTTTGCCACTCATTATTAGCAAAAGTATAAACAAGTACTTTACCTACATTCAACTCTTCACGCAATAAAATCTCAAACTCAGCCAACAAATCTTCTATGGAATGATCCTGGTTCATTGTTTGGAGTATGTCCAAAATAATAGCCAGTCGTTCCTTATAAACGCGAATCTTTCTTTTGCTTGTTTTAGTTACCATTAATCAAAAATCCAATTAAAATCTAATATATTACTTTTTTTTTCTTAATGACAACTTTTATGCAGAAAAACTTATTCTTTAACCCTTTCAATATATGAATTATCACGTGTGTCGATTTTTATTTTGTCTCCAACATTAACAAATAGTGGAACCATAATCGTCGCACCAGTATCAATAGTTGATGGTTTTAATGAATTAGTAGATGAAGTATCTCCTCTCACTCCCGGCTCTGTATAAGTAACTTCAAAAATAACATGAGTAGGCATGTTTATCATAAGAGGAGTTTCTGTTTCTGCATGAAAAACGACCTCTACTTCCATTCCTTCTTTCAGAAGCCCCGGATTATCAATTAGGGTTTTATCAAGAGGTATCTGATCAAAAGTTTCCATGTTCATGAAGTAATATCCCATATCATCCTTATAAAGGAATTGGTGTTTCCGTCGTTCTATACGGGCTTCATTAATTTTAACACCTGAAGAGAAAGTGTTGTCAATAACACGACCTGTTGATACATTTTTAAGCTTTGTACGCACAAATGCAGGACCTTTGCCGGGTTTAACGTGCTGAAACTGAACAATGAAAAATAGTTGGCCATTGAATTCTATACACATTCCATTTCTAAAATCAGATGTTGATGCCATGATAATATAGTTCTATTAATTATTTTATTATTAAACTGCAAAAATAATGTAAATCAGATATAAAACAGTAAAATGTCATTTATTTTGTTGACAGAGATGTACCCAAAATCTTTTTGTATAATTCTAAAGCGTATATATCAGTCATACCTGAAACATAATCCAGTATTGTCTGAATCTTTTTGTAAACCGAATCCTCTCTGTCAATGTGATATTGTTCAGGAATAAAAGTTATAAGCATCTTTGAATAGTGCAAATCAGGTTCCAGCATTGCTTTAGTAAACTCATGAACCAGGGTTCCAAGAATTTTAAACCCACTAAGTTCTATCTCAGCTACCATTGGATGTTTATAAACACGCGTAAATGCTGTTTCCGCAATCTCTTTCATTGCATCGCCTGAAGTGCCTGTAAGGTGTCCTGTCAAACCTCCGTTAAAGCTTCCATTCATGATGCCCTCATAATTATTGAGGTATATATCTGTACACTGATTTACAAGCTTACCTATAACGATTGCCCTCAAAAATGCAATCTGTTCATTTTTATCAGTAACCTCTTCAAACACCTCAACTATCCGTGATGCCTCAATATCGTTTTCTGATAAAAAATTTAGATACAGTTTTTTTGTTTCTGCATAGGAGAGAATTTTAAGTTTATGAGCATCCTCAATATCCATAATCTGGTAACAAATATCATCAGCTGCCTCAACCAGGTAAACCAATGGATGTCGGGCATATACTTCCTTATCGTTATCTAATTGAACGATACCCAACTCCTCCATGATCTCCTTAAAAACAACTTTCTCAGACTGAAAATAGCCATACTTATTTTTAATTCCGGAGCATGAGGCAAAAGGATATTTTATTATGCTTGCAACAGTTGTGTAAGTAAGTGCATATCCTCCTCTCCTTCTGCCGTTAAACTGATGTGTCAACAGCCTTAATGCATTGGCATTACCCTCAAAATTTGTAAGGTCACACCATTCTTCTTTAGTACACAAGTTTTTATACGCTTTTCCTTCTCCGGTTTTAAAATACTCTGAAATAGCTTTCTCTCCGGAATGGCCAAATGGCGGATTTCCCATATCATGTGCCAGACATGCAGAAGCCACCACATAACCTATTTCATCAATTAACTCCGGTAAGGTATCTGAACCAAAACGGATTTTAAGTTTTCGTGATAGGTTATTCCCAAGAGAACGCCCTACACTTGCAACCTCAAGGCTATGCGTTAGGCGATTATGTACAAAAATACTGCCCGGAAGTGGAAATACTTGTGTTTTATTTTGCAACCTGCGAAAGGGAGAAGAAAAAATTAATCGGTCAAAATCACGCTGAAACTGTGTTCTGTCATGATGTTCAGCATCTGATTTTTTTTCTTTGCCGGTTCGTAAAGATGTCAACAGTTGGTGCCAGTTCATATGGATTAATTATAGAGGTTAGTGCTTTACTTTATGACCTTGATTAACTTTCCCGTCTGCACCGGACAGGCAACGTGATTAATTAATATATTCTTGTTTGATGCTCTTTCATCTTCCTGTCAAGCTCACGTGCCCTGTTTAGGGTTACTTTGTCAAGCAACCTCCAAAAAGATCTGCCATGGTTTTTTTCTACGGTATGACACAATTCGTGTAAAAGTACATAATCTATCAATTCATCAGGTAACCGCATAAGATGAAGGTTCAAATTAATATTATTAACCACTGAGCAAGAGCCCCAGCGAGACTTTAATTTTTTAATTACCACATTGTTGTGTTTGAACCCATGTTGTGAAGCAAGCCATGCCAAACGACCCGGCAAAAAAGCCTTCGCTTCCCCTCTTAGACCTTCTTCTATACCATATCGAATCGCTTCCTGGATGTTAGGGTGTGTTACAGACATATCATCAGGATATGAAACCAACAGAGTGCCTCTCCTTAATTGCAAACCAACATTTGACCTTTTTTGCTTCTCTATTTTCAGGTTAAAGGTGCGGGTTTTAAAGGTAGAGTTTTCATCAAAAACAGACAACTGATTCTCTTTGTCAGTAATGTTTTTTAATGTTTTTTGAATCCAATCTTTTTTTGTAATAAGAAATGCGATTGCTTCTTGTTCATTCCCCCTGTGTGGCACTATCAATTCAATATCACCAAACGGTTTAAGACGAATGTTTACTCGTTTGGCTCTTCTGCTTTTTCTGAGCCGGACAAGGCCGATGTCGGGTATGTCGATGTTTTTTTCCGTGATAGTAACTGATTAAATAATCTCTCAAAAATAACAAATTATTTTTGGTTCTACTACGAGTTTTGTGGGTAGGTATTTAATCATTCACTAAATTGACATATTTATTTAGTGAAATATATAAATCCTTATTCATCTTTCACCTCAACCCTAACCCTTCTCCTCACAGGAGAAGGGAAATTGAGGCTAAATAGTCATAACTGCTCCCTCTCCTATGAGGAGAGGGCCGGGGTGAGGTGTTTTAATAACAGTCTTTTCGTACCCACAAAATTCGTAGTAGAACCTTATTTTTTATGTTTTCGGCGAAGACTGGTGAAAGGATACTTTAACCCGTGATAACTTTGCAGGTTACAAACAAAAGAGCCAACAATCAGTTCAAACTTTATCTTTACCGGTATTCGATTATCGTCCCTCGTAATCCAAAGATGCATGTCTTCATTGGATTCAAAAGATCTGCCAATTTCAGTAACAGGAGCAAATTTATAACATTCAACCTTTCCAAATTTTGTTTTCAATATTTCTATGCCTTCGTATTTTATCTGTAATGGGAATTGTTCATCAGAAAAATATGTCATAAACGATATGACTTCCCCTATTTTTATATTATCATTGAAATAATGATTGCGGGCATAGAAAAATGCCGAAAGTATATCAAGTGTATTTTCAGGAACAGACTTAACTCCAGAACGTTGGCTTAAAACAGTTGATGAATCACGATTATACAGAACTTCATTATAATACTTGTATCCTCCTTCTCTAATATTACGAATAGCTTTAACGGGCATATCTGTTTCCGAATCAATAAAGCTTTCATAACTATCTCTTACTTTGTAAATAATGTTAGCCAAACCGGTAGTTGCACCTTTCATTGTCAAATGAAGAAGTTTTTGATTATCCAGTGTAGTGTCTTTCACCGTTAATTTTGCAACACCGGCAGAAAAAAAACTATAGGCCACTGAATATGTAAGTTGTTCTCCATCCTGAAATGCACGATGATCTGTATGATTTAATTGCGGAGGAGTATCTTCCGTAAAAGCAAAAAAACTTATCATTACTGATAATAATATGAAAATTCGTTTCATCATGTCTGTTTAATTATTCTATGTTTCAATATTCATGCCATTAGGAAGAACATCTAATATAGGAACATATTTACTCTACATATCACTTATTTCCAAATATAATATAGCATTTGTCAAAAGAATTTCTTTTTAGAAATAGTAGCAACAAAACTTTTCAGATAGAAAGGTTCAAAATATGCCACATCTACAAAGGCACTATTAACAAATTTCTGTTCGGCCAAAAAACTCATATTTGCTGCCAATGGAACAATATCATCCAAAAAAAAGGCATTCTGATGGGTGATGTCATTTTTGCATTTCGATGCGCCATTGCCAAAAAACAGGATCTTGTGCTCTTTCAAATATTCAGAAAAAGAATCACTGTCTATAATCTTTGCATTTGTCTCCTCTAATATAGCAAAGGTCGAATTATGCAGGGCAGTATATACTTCCATTCGTCTGGCATCAAGCATCGGACAGTAGATATATTCTTCTGTATTGTCATTCTCCGGAGCGATTATAGCTGCCCGGGTTAATATTTTCAATGTATCAATGGCTATAAGCGGGATGTCTAAAGCATAACAGATACCTTTAGCTACCGAGACCCCTATACGAAGACCGGTATATGACCCGGGACCGGCACTTACAGCTATCGCATCTAAACCCTCCATGGCATGAATTCCCTCAGTTTTGAATAGCTCCTGAATTAGTAAAGTTAAATGAGTTGAGTGTGAATTTGGTTGAAACAGCTCCTGCTTTGCAATAACTATTCCGTCTTCGGATATAGCTACAGAGCAAACATCGGTAGAAGTTTCTATACTTAATATTTTTCCCATTTTTCAATTTCTTTGAAACACAAAACTAATAATTTTTATGATACCAGTCCGTTAGGTTTTATTAGATGTTTTTTGTAATTTCATGACACAAATAGATATAATATTTCTACCTTGCTAACTCTAAGATTATGAAAAAAGCAAATTTAGTTATTGTATTAGTTCTCTTAATATCTAGTGATAATATCTTTTCACAAAACGATTCAATTTTTACCCCTGATTATAAAAGAAACGTGATTAAATGGAATACTACTCCGTTTCTGTTATGGTCTAAGAAAAATATTAACATCTCATACGAAAGGGTACTTAAGCCCTATCGGAGTTTTTCTATTAACGCCGGTTACTTTGAGTTGTCACCGCTGAATGTTTTGGGTGATATGAATTTTACGCATACCAAGCAGCAAAGGGGCTTTAGCATATCTGGAGACTATCGATTTTATTTCAAAAAGAGGAATAGAAATAAGGCTCCTGACGGCCTTTTCTGGGGTCCTTATGGGTCATTCCATTATACACAATTTGGCAACGATATTGAGGTTCATGAAAATGATTTAGCAAAAGGAGAATTAAGTTCAATTATAAATATTGAGATTTTAGGCGTAGGGGTAGAGCTAGGTTATCAGTTTGTTATTAAAGAAAGATTTACTGTTGATTTAATATTTATGGGGCCTTCATTTTCACTTTATGCTGGTAAAATTACTCTTGACGGAAACTTGACGATTGATGAAGAATCTGAATACTTGAAAGCAATACGCGACAAGCTATTGGCCAAATTTCCTTTTCTTGATGATATAGCAAAAGAGGGGGAATTTAGAAATTCAGGTTTTTCACAGAATTTAGGATATGGAATGAGGTATATGATTCAGTTAGGATTTAGGTTTTAATGAATTCAGTTTTCGGAAAATTGTATCTTTTCAATAATAATACTGATAAGGCTTACTGTTTTTACAATAATAATGCCAATGGAGAAAAAGATATTTATGAGGCACTTTATACATATGCGGCAGCAGTTAATGGTACGCCACATAACGGAACAGATAATTTACAAGGTGTTTGTCCTGCTGGCTGGCATTTACCAAGTGATGCAGAATGGACTGTTTTAACTGATTTTTTAGGTGGTTCAGATGTAGCAGGGGGTAAACTTAAAGAAACCAGAACGACACTCTGGATTAGCCCAAATACCGTAGGAACAAACGAAAGTGGATTCTCTGCTCTTCCAGGTAGTGCACGCAACAATTTAAGTGGTTCGTTTTTTGGTGTGGGCTACAACAGCTTCTGGTGGACTAGTACAGAGGGTGGCACTAGTAATTATGCATACTACCGCCAGCTCTACAAGGACGAGGCCTTGTTGTATCGTATCAACGATTATAAGTCTCCTGGTAGGTCGGTACGTTGTGTTAAGGATTAGGTGTATAAAACAACTATGCCGGATTAAACGGCATCGGGTAAGATAGAAATGCAAAAGGAGATCTTTGGTATCCTTTTATCTGAAATATTATTTTTTACGGTTTACAGTGTAATTTACCAGTTCAATAAGAGATTCTTTTATTTCATTATCGGGATAGCTATCAAGTATTTTTAGTGCATGGTTACCGTATTCCATCATTATTTTTTCAGTGTGCTCAATGCCTCCTTTATCTTTTACAAAAGCTACTATCTCTTTAATCTTTTTATCATTCTTGTTGTGTCGGCGTACCAGTGTAAGTATTTTTCTTTTCTCAGAAGAAGAGGAGTTGTGGAGTGCATAAATAAGAGGGAGTGTCATTTTTTTCTCTTTTATGTCGTTACCTGTGGGTTTGCCTATTAAAGTGCTGTTTTCGTAGTCAAACAGGTCGTCGCGAATCTGAAAAGCAATGCCAAGATTCTCTCCAAATTTTGCCATTAACTCCATCTTATCATCGTCAGCATCTACGGAATAGGCTCCTGCACGAGTACAGGCAGTTATCAGGGTTGCTGTTTTTTTACGAATAATTTCGAAATATACCTCCTCTGTAATATTCAGCTTCCTTGATTTTTCAATTTGTAACAGCTCCCCTTCACTCATCTCTTTTACAGCATTTGATACAATTTTCAAAGTGCCAATCTGATCATTATCAAGAGCAACAAGAAGGCCTTTTGACAGGAAAAAGTCTCCTACCAGCACAGCAATTTTTGATTTCCAAAGAGCATTAATTGAAAATATGCCCCTGCGTTGATATGTTTCATCAACCACATCATCATGTATCAAAGTAGCTGAATGTAATAACTCAATCAAAGTTGCAGCCATAAATGTTGACTGAGAAATTTCTCCATGTAACTTAGCGGTAAGAAAAACCAGCATTGGTCGCATTTGCTTACCCTTCCGCCTTATTATATAATTGGTTATAATACTTAGTAAAGGAATCTTTGTCTTCAGTTGTTTCCTAAAATAGGGTTCAAACTTCAACATCTCTTCCTTGATAGGAGCTTTTATTTTGTTTAATGTTGGCATTATCTCTTTTATATTTGTCAAGATACTAAAACTAATTTCTTCATTTCAATTATTAGTAACAAAATTCAAATTTAAAAATTAATCCCTGTTTTAACTATTTTCTTTGATATGTAAGAGCTTTTAATGGTAACATATTGAAGATATTTATATATTTGTATCTTTAAAAATATAATAAAGATAAATATATGGGAATTAAGGATTTGGACATAGAGATGTTGGAGAGTGCTGCCAGCATGCTAAAAGCGATAGCTCATCCTATGCGGGTTGCTATTATAAGACTTCTTGAAGAGGGGGAGAAAAAAACGGTAACAGAAATTCATAATATTCTTAATATCGAACAGTCAACTACATCACATCATCTTGGTATTCTGAAAGACAAAGGGGTGTTGGCCAGTAAAAGGGACGGAAAAAACACCTATTATTTTTTAAAGCACGACAGTTTGAAAAATATAATTACTTGTGTAAGCAAATGTGCCGTTTCTAAGTAAATAGTACGAAAAGAAGTATAGATACTGTTTTATTGGGGGTGTAAAAAAATAATAACATGAGTAAGATAAGGTTGACTAAAGAGTTTCGTTTTGAAATGGCACATGCACTGTGGGATTATGATGGTTTGTGCCGGAATATTCATGGCCATTCTTATATACTTGCAGTTACTTTGAGGGGTGAGCCTAATACTAATGTTAGTAACCCTAAGTACGGTATGGTAATGGATTTTGGAGAGTTAAAGCAGATTGTAAAAGAGGAAATTGTTGACCCCCTGGATCATACTTTTGTGATTAGCACACACTCACAACATGATAAATTAAAAGATATACCCCAAATGCTTGATCGTTTTCAGGTGGTTGATTACCAGCCTACCTGTGAAAACCTCCTGATAGATTTTGCTGACAGAATAAAAAAAAGACTGCCTGAAAACATTGAGCTTTACAGCCTTAAACTTAATGAAACAGCGAACTCCTTTGCTGAGTGGTATGTTGAGGATAATGAGTGAAAAATTTCCTGCTGGGAATGTAAATAAATTTGAATTAATGAAAAATGTTTATTATATAATTCTTGCAGTAATACTTGGAATTATTTTTGGGCGCTGTGAAACATCTGATATTTGTTTATCAAACCAAAATGCTGCACAAACAGGGCTATACTCAGCATACTCTCATACAGACAAAGATACCGTACTTACCAACCTATATGTACTTGGTCTCGGCAAGGGAGACAACTTGTTGTATGATAGTGTATCACTCAATAAACTGTTTTTGCCGTTATCGATGCATAGCGACACAACTGCTTACTTAATTAAAGTAAAAACTCTTCTTGATACGATTTGGTTTGTATATAAAAGAGACCTTTCTTATGTATCGGGAGATTGTGGCATGGCTGTTGAAATTGAATTAGATACAATTTTGTTTACCGGACGCTTTATCGATTCTGTCGCTATTATTCAACCTTTCATAAAATACAATGAAAATACCGAAAACATTAAATTATATATTGACTAGCTTTTTTTTGTTAGTTTTTCATCTTGCAGATGCTCAGGAGCTACTTGCGAATGATGTAAAAACCAATAATGAAAGTGGCTTGTCTGTTGGTGTCAATATAGCTCCGCTTATTATCCTGGCTTTTGAACCGGAAAGAAAAGGAGTAGAATTTATAGGTAGATACTTTTTTAAGAGGAATTGGTTTTTCATAGGAGAAATGGGTTTTGAGAATGTCATTTTTGAAAAAGATCCTTATGATTATAAATCAAACGGGGGGTTTGTGAGATTGGGGATTGATTACAATTTCTTTATGGTGGAAGAACCGGGGAACAATGATAATATTACTTTCGGACTGCGTTATGGAATTGGAACACAAAGCCATGAAAGTCCAAGGTACACTATCAAAGATAGTTATTGGGGAGATTATACGGGCGAATTCGGGTTGTCGAATGTAACTTCACACTGGCTTGAAATGGTTGCAGGAATACGAACAGAAGTATTAAAGAATTTCTATATGGGGTGGACAATTCGAATGAAAACCTTAATTTTAGTTCATCTTGATAATGATCTTGAACCATATACCGTGCCCGGTTATGGACGTGGGGATAATAACATTAATGTGGGCTTTACTTATACTCTGGAATATTATATACCGTTTAAAAAGAGCAAATAAATAATTTAACTACATGAAGGAAGTTTGTATCTATTGCGCATCAAGCACCAGTATCCCGGAAAAATATATTAAAGTAGCAGAAGAGCTTGCAACAGAGCTGGTAAATGCCGGTTATGGAGTTGTGTATGGAGGTGGTGAGGTAGGTCTAATGGGGGCTTTAGCAAACCGGGTATTGTCTCTTAACGGACATATAAAAGGAGTTATTCCGCATTTCATGGTTGATGTAGAGTGGGCTCATAAAGGAGTTGAGAAGATGGTAAAAGTTAACACGATGAATGAACGTAAATCAAAACTCATTGAAGGAGTGTCTGCTGTAATTGCACTACCCGGAAGCACAGGTACTCTTGATGAGTTAGCTGACGTTATTTCTTTAAAAAAGCTGGGATTATTTACTAAGCCGATTATTATTATTAATTCATATGGTTTTTATGATTCTCTCTTTACTCTGTTCGACAAAATGATAGACGAGAAATTTATGCGACCGGAGCATCGTAAGTTATGGTCAGAAGTTAAAGATTCCCGAGACATTATTAATGCGATAGCCACTGCTCCCGAGTGGGATGAAAATGCAATTAAAATAGCTTCAGTATAATAACTGCCTGTTTTTAACCGGTTTTATTCAGGCAAAATTGTAAATTTGCAAAAAACTTGTTACAACATGATAAATGATCAGCCTTTTTATTATTCTCAAACAGGGGACACCATTGTATCGCGGATTGACTCCGTAATAAAGACTGATAGCATTATTAAAACAACCATTAAAGCAGATTCGTTAATAGGTGCAGATAGTACTACTTTGATTAATGATTCAATTCTACCAGTTATAAAAACTAATTCTCATGTTGCCGAAGAAGTAACAGAAAAAGTAACGGAAAAAGTAACGGACACAACGGCAATTACAGAAAAGAAAGATTCAAAAACTACTGTAAAGAATAACCAAGAAGACTCTGCAAATATATTCCTGAAAGAAACTGTTTCCTTGCCGGCTCCTGTTCGAAGAAAAAACACATCTCCCTTACAAGAATACAATGACTGGTTATCTGTATTCTTGATTGTTTCAGTTATTATTATCGGTTTTTTGCGGATATCATCAATGAAATTTCTTAGGGAACTGTTTAATTCAGCTTTTTATTCACAAGCTGCAACTAAAATGTACTCCTCGGTAAATATCCGTAATTCCAAACCATCACTGATCTTGTCTATCTTATTTTTTGTTAATACCGGATTGTTTATTTTTGAAGCATTAGTGTTTTATCAGGAAACTATTTTTGATCAAAAAGGATTTTCTCTATTGCTGATTGTTTGGGTTATACTTATTGGTTATGACGTAATAAAAGGATTCTTATATAGAATGACAGGTTTTGTGTTCGATACATCTTTGCTTACAGGAGAGTATCTTTTTAACTCGGCTATGTTAAGTAAGGTGTATGCAATAATTCTTTTACCGGTAATTTCATTTATTCCATTTGTTAATTTATGGATGGTGCCAAACCTTATAAAGATTGGCGTAGCGATGTTTATAATCCTTTATATTTGGCAATTAATTAGAGGGGTAAAAATATTTTTTCACAATACATTTTCTGTTTTTTATATGTTTTTGTACTTTTGTGCACTGGAAATTTTACCTCTGGTAATTTTATTCAAGATCCTTTTTAATTAGGGAGTCTATTTTAGGAGAAGAAAATGGTTTGTTGAATTAAAAAATAGAGCGTTGAAGATTAAAAGAATTTTGGTGTCACAGCCTAAGCCCACAACCCCCAAATCACCGTATAACGACTTAGCGGAGAAGAATAACCTGAAGATTGATTTTCGTCCATTTATTCAGGTTGAAGGGATTTCGGTAAAGGAGTTCCGAAAGCAAAAGATTAATATTCTTGATCAGAGTGCTGTTATTTTTACCAGCCGTACAGCTATTGATCATTTTTTCAGGACAGCTGAGGAATTGAGAATTCCTGTACCTGACACAATGAAATACTTTTGTGTTTCGGAAGCTACTGCATATTATTTGCAAAAATATATAGTATACAGGAAGCGTAAGATATTTCATTCGACAGGTCGTTTTGCCGATCTTATTGAAATATTGAAAAAACACAGAGAAGAGAAATTTCTTGTACCTCTTTCTGACATTCACAAACAGGAAATACCAGCCTTACTTTCTAAAAACAAACTTCAGTATACAAAGGCTATCCTGTACTGTACAGTGAGCAGTAATTTGAGTGATTTGAAAGATGTTAACTATGATGTTTTGGTGTTTTTTAGTCCATCGGGAATAAAATCACTTTTTCAGAATTTTCCTGATTTTAAACAAAATAGCACTATGATAGCCTCCTTTGGTCCGGCAACAGCAAAAGCAGTAAAAGATGCAGGGCTGAGACTTGACATACAGGCTCCTATGCCCCAGGCTCCTTCTATGGCAATGGCTTTGGAACAGTTTATCAAAAAGAATAATAAGAAAAAGTAAAAATATTAGCCATTAGCTAAAAGCCGATAGCTATCAGCTAATGGCTTTTAGCTAAAAACTGATAATATGGCTTCATCAAATTTCTCATTCCCCAAAAAAGAAAAGTTGTGCAGCCAAAAGGTTATCGATGAGCTCTTCTCTTCCGGCAGATCCTTTATCAAATACCCTTTAAGGGTTATTTTCATGACACAGGAAGAACAGCCGGACGTTCCTGTCAGTGTTCTTGTAAGCGTATCTAAAAGACGGTTTAAAAGAGCATACAAAAGAAACTTGCTTAAGCGCCGTATTCGTGAAGCATACAGGCTGAATAAGCATATTCTTTTTCCCATGCTTGAAAAGAGCAGTGTCAAAATTGTTGTTGCATTTATATATTTACCTATAGAGATAATGCCTTTCAGCGAGATTGAAAAAGCAATGATTGATACCCTCGAAAGCTTAAAGAAAAAGTTATCCCTCGAATAACAATTCATTCATGGCGAAAAAAACAATTATATATAGGTTTTACAAGTTTATTCGTGATGGATTTGTATGGCTACTTATTATTCCTGTTAAATTTTATCAATACTTCATATCACCAATGTTGGGGGCTTCTTGTAATTTTACGCCAACTTGTTCGTCATATTCAATACAAGCACTTAAGAAACACGGGCCGGTCAAAGGTTTTATTTTGTCTGTATGGCGGATACTGCGGTGTAATCCCTGGGGGGGGCATGGACATGATCCGGTGCCGTAGAGAATGCTTAAATGTAATAAGGTAGCAGGAGGGCTTAACTATTTTATTTTAATTTCTCAAATTGTTTTATTTCAAAAGTGACAAATTACAATTTTGAACGAAAATTCAACATGCAAGAACGAAATTTAAACATTTGATGAAATGCCAAACCATACATTTGTTAAGAAATCTTAAGTTAAACTATAAAATTGAAATTGTATGGAAAAAATCTATTTGCTTTTACTAACGGTATTTTTTTCCTTTTCAGTCTATGCTCAGACCAAACCCATACAGGGAAAGGTTACAGATAGTCAGACAGGAGAATCGATACCAGGTGTGAACCTTATTATTAAAGGTACCACAAATGCTATTACAGGCCGGTTGCCGGGTGTAAAGATAGAAGGGATAAAGTGGTACTGGAAACTAAATGTATTCATTTTCTTGAAAAAGATGGTTCCATTCCGAAGTACCATCAACTAAAAAGAATTATAGAAACCTCCCTAAAAAAGAGTCTGGAAGAGCTTCAAACAGATTATGTAGATGTTTTTATGCTTCATCATGCTAATTTGAATATCCTTGAAAATGAAGATATCGCCCAAATATTTTCAAACTTTTTCTGAGGCATCACAGAAAGGCAAAGGAATTATCCTATCCCGACCCTGCTTTTTTAAACCTGCGTTATTGGGATAAAATGAATTGGTTAAAATAAGTTGTAAATTAATAAGAGGGATAAAAAATGATTAAAATAGGAATTATTGGCATGAGCCCCGGAAATGCACATCCTTATTCATGGTCGGCTATAATAAATGGCTGTTTCGACGGAAACGAAATTTCTAAAGTTGGCTATCCGGCGGTATCTCACTACCTGAAAGCCGGATTGTCAAACAAGAGATTGCATCTTTGGGTAAATTGGAATTTGCCACAGCAGTGGGGAAAAAAGATTGGATCAAATACGGTGTTCATCTTTTGGAAGCATTGTTTGCATTATTAGATGACCCAAAACCGGTTTCTGTAAAACACATAGGAGAAAAGAATAAAGATATCGTTCATTTGGAGTTTGAGAATGGATTTCAGGCAGTATTGCAAATAGCCATGGATAGAGGAGTAAAACAAGGTTCTTTCAAATTGAGAGTCAATTTTTGATAAAATTTTGAGACAACCCTCAGCTAGTCTATTGTTGAATAAAAGAATGGGTAAAATCAAATAATCAGATTTTACCCATTCTTTATTCTATGCGAAACTCCTGAAAATCCCTAATGACACAACAATATTACATGAAGTAAAATTTCATTGGAATCTTCAATTAATCTATTTCTTAACAATTATCTTTTCACTTATAAGTTGACCATCAATTTTTATTGTTAAAATATATTGACCGCTTATTAAATGAGATAAATCAAGATTCCCCTTAAAAACAGGAGTGTTAACTTTTCTGTTAATCATCAACTGCCCATTCATCGAATACATTTTAATAAATTCAATATTACTCTCGCTTACAATGTCAACACTCAATTTTTGACGTACGGGATTTGGGAATAACTTAACAGAGCGTTTTAAATCTTCTTTAACATTGAGCTTTGCTGACTTAAGCTGGCTAATATTTAGGTCAAAATCAGCTGCCCCGGCATAAGTTTCTACGCCACAAGCTAAAGGTTGGTTTAGCCATGCATCACGAAATTTAATGCGTATTCTTGTTGATCCGATTGTAGCAGTTGCTGGGACAGGTACATTAACACTATGGCTGGTTAAGTTACCACAACTACTGGCGGAACCATTGGCATATATTTGTTCGCCCGTGTCGCTGAAATCACCATCGCGGTTCCAGTCGATCCACATTTTAACACGTGAGCATCCCCCATAACCTGACCCATTCGTAAAGTTTACGGTAAAACTATTCCCTGGTTCTACAGTAATATTGGTTGCTGTATGGTGTTCGTAGCCCCCCGATGGATAGCTACTGGTTGAGAAGCTTATATTTGTACTGCCACCGGTAGTTGATAATGAGCCTACATGATAATTTCCTGAACTGCCTCCTGTACTGCAATATGATTGTGAAGATGCTGCACTTGTAGTTACATTAACCGTATTACTTGCAGAGGAAACATTGCCTGCTGCATCTTTGGCTTTAACAGTAAAGCTATAAGCCGTTGAGGCAGTTAAACCTGTTATAGTGGCAGTAGTGCCCGTAACTGTTTGTGTTACTACGCCACCCTCAAAGACATCATAACCAGTTACGCCTACATTGTCAGTTGAAGCTGTCCAGCTTAAATCGACACTTGTTTCTGTGATATTTAATGAAGCAAGGTTGGTTGGCGCACTCGGTGCTTGGGTATCGGCACTGCCACTTGTAATTTCTAAGTTAAAATCAGCTGCCCCGGCATAAGTTTCTATGCCACAAGCTAAAGGTTGGTCTCGCCAGGCATCCCTAAATTTAATGCGTATCCTTGTTAATCCTGCCGTTGCAGTTGCAGGAACTGAAACATTAACACTATGGCTGGTTAAGTTACCACAACTACCAGCTGCACCGTTGGCATATATTTGTTCGCCCGTGTCGCTAAAATCACCATCGCGGTTCCAGTCGATCCACATTATAACACGTGAGCAACCTCCGGAAGAAGAACCGTTAGTAAAGTTTACGGCAAAGCTATTCCCTGGTTCTGCAGTAATATTGGTTACTGTATGGTGTTCGTAGCCTCCCGATGGATAGCTACTGGTTGAGAAGCTTATATTTGTACTGCCACCGGTAGTTGATAATGAGCCTACATGATAATTTCCTGAACTGCCTCCTGTACTGCAATATGATTGTGAAGATGCTGCACTTGTAGTTACATTAACCGTATTACTTGCAGAGGAAACATTGCCTGCTGCATCTTTGGCTTTAACAGTAAAGCTATAAGCCGTTGAGGCAGTTAAACCTGTTATAGTGGCAGTAGTGCCCGTAACTGTTTGTGTTACTACGCCACCCTCAAAGACATCATAACCAGTTACGCCTACATTGTCAGTTGAAGCTGTCCAGCTTAAATCGACACTTGTTTCTGTGATATTTAATGAAGCAAGGTTGGTTGGCGCACTCGGTGCTTGGGTATCGGCACTGCCACTTGTAATTTCTAAGTTAAAATCAGCTGCCCCGGCATAAGTTTCTATGCCACAAGCTAAAGGTTGGTCTCGCCAGGCATCCCTAAATTTAATGCGTATTCTTGTTAATCCGGCAGTTGCTGTTGCAGGAACTGAAACATTAACACTATGGTTGGTTAAGTTACCACAACTACCAGCTGCACCGTTGGCATATACTTCTTCGCCCGGGTCGCTGAAGTCACCATCGCGGTTCCAATCAATCCACATTTTAACACGTGAGCAACCTCCCGAAGTTGAGCCATTCGTAAAGTTTACGGTAAAGCTACTTCCCTGTTCTACAGTATCACAGGTTGCTGTATGGTGTTCGTACCCCCCCGATGGATAGCTACTGGTTGAGAAGCTTATATTTGTACTGCCACCGGTAGTTGATAATGAGCTTACATGATAATTCCCATATCCATCTCCCCCTACCGAGCAATATGTGTCAACAACGAGGTTCCCGGTTACAATATCTTTTACCATTTGTTGTGCAGATTCAACTAAAACAATAGGATTTGTATCTGCAGACCCAAATGAGAATTCATTTATTTTATTATTTAACGCATTTAGTGCTATCTGGTCGTCAGGGTCTGAAGATGCTGAAAGCTCCGATAAAAGTATTTGTACCTTTTCATGATCCTGTATCCCATCTCTCAGTAGTTCCAAACGGACAGAACTATAGAAATCCATATTATAGTTATTTGAACTCCTATACATGAAAGCATAGTCTCCGGATGTTTGAGATCCCATTCTCATATCCGTTACATCCTGCAACGTCCATAAATCATAAGCCCACCGAAGAAAACCGTTGTAATTTTTCTTTTGCGCACGCCATCCCATCCATGTGTTATCTGCCGGACTGGCATTGGAAGTAATAAAGTTATTTGGACGAGAAGGATTACAACAAACATAAAAAGTAGATATTTTATTTCCCCTGTCTAAACTATAATTCAGTGAATATTTAGTGCACATATCATAAATATCACCATCTATACCGGATGTTATAATACTATTAGCGGCTAACCCAATCTTCCATCCTGAATTGTTTGATTTTACCGTGTTAATTACCTGCGACATTAATGTACTACCCACTTCATCCATATAAAGGACAGTTTTGCTAAACCACCCTTTACTATCTAAATGTGTTTTAAATGATGTTAAAAAATGATCCCAACGGGTATTATAGGTTGTACTTCCCACGGCAGCAGACAGGTTTTGCTGACTGGATGAACTTTCATCCCAATAAGGGATAACACTGCTATTCCATCCGACAAGTGACTGACAATTGATCTGTTTAACAATACCCCATGACATTAATGAGTCTACATACCTGTCAAAATTCGTAAAATCATACTCCCAGGTTCCATCTGTATTTTTAATCCATTTCACCATTGAAGCACTGCCCAATGCACCCTCTTTTATATGGGCAGTTATTACTTTTTGCCCCATGCTTGCCAATAACTTGTACATTGGCTTTAGCAATGTAAAGTGTTCGGTTGACCAATAATTGAAAGTATTGGATGGATTAGCCTGGTTATACCTATCCAATACTTTAGTTGGATACTGCCAAAGGTCAAGGTGGAAATCCCACGAAGCAACATCAGGCAACACTTTATCAACAACTTCCATATTGAGTGTAAAAGTGAGTGCAATAGTTCCAGAGACTTTAACTTTAACTGTTCCCGAATACGTTCCGGGCTGGGCATTTGAAGGAATGTCAATAGTTGCCCATATCTTTAGGGGGTCATACGAGGATAATGAGGTTATTGGTATATCTGAAAGGATATCTCCAAGCTCTTCATAACTGTTGGGATCACGATTGGCATATCCACTACATCCCAAACTTACCAGGTCGCCTTTAGCGTAGTTTACAAAGCGCAATTTAACATTTTCTGATAAAATGGTATTCGACCCAACGGTTAGGTCAGAAACTTCGTAAGTTATGTTACTAACGGAGCCGGAGCTCCAAAGAACAATTTGCTTATATAAACGGTCGCCTTTCCAACCAATGTCAGTCCAGTCTGACACTGAAGCACCAGAAAAAGCTTCCCCTTTTTTGTATATTTTGAACTTAGTGTCAAATGACCCTTGCAGGGCTTGGGCATTGACACTTAAACTAGCAATTCCAAGAATTAGCAATACAGATAATCGACTAATCCAACTTCCTGATTTTACCATCAGGACTTCACTCAAAATGTTTTTCATAATTTCGATTTTTAATTTAGTAATACATGTTTTAGTTTTCCGTATTCCAACTTCAAAAATCCTCCCCTTTCAAATTGTATTTTTTTTTATGATGAAACTATTGTTCTGGATTCCTATAATTCACGTTATAGTATTTTAACTTTTTAAAATGTTTCTCCCTTGCTTTTTTATAAACCTGCCAATCCCTGTTGTCTTCAGGTGACCAAGCCACTTCTGAATAGGCAAATATTCTTGGGAAGGTCATAAATTCATGCCTTTCTTTATTTTCAATAAACTCACTCCACAGGCTCGATTGCAGTCCCAGTATTTGTTTCTTTTGTTCATGCGAATATTTTTCAGGAACTGGCTTCCATGTATAAATCAATGAGTCGTTCAATATTCTTCCACCCCAATTCATCGGAGCACCTCTTTCTCCTTCCTTCTGTGCATAACCATAATATGAGAAATTAATTGGATTGATAATAATATTATATCCCTGCTGGATCAGGGAGTCTCTTAAATCAGGATCCATGTGGCGCCACCATATAAAAACAGTTTTTTTACTTAAATTATAATGCCCGGCATCTTCCCATGTTATCGGAGTACGATTTTTGGAAATCAGGTAATTGCTTATTTCCCGGTCAAAGTCGGCTTCAACATCTTTGTATGATTCATAACCTTTCTCTTTCATTTTATCGGCAATCTCCGGCATATTCTCCAGGTTTATATTCCGTACCTCATCTCCTCCATGGTGAATGTATTTTGAAGGGAATAATTCCAACACTTCATCAAGTACATCTTTCATGAATTGAATACTGCTTTTTTTAGCCATGTTTAAAGTGACGTGGCCGTCACCTAGCTCAGGGTAACTTCGGTTTAATGCCCCGCAATGCCCCGGCATCTCAATTTCAGGAATAATTTGTACAAACCGGGTTTCTGCATATTCAATAATTTCACGAATATCTTCTTTGGTGTAAAATTCAGCTTTTGTTTCACCTAATGTTTCATAACCGGTTTGCCCCACTGTTGAAACATTACCTTTAGATCCTACTTCGGTTAATTTAGGGTATTTGTCAATTTTCAAACGCCATGAGGGGTTATCGGTCATATGGAATTGCAAAGTATTTAGTTTGTAATTTGCCATTCGGTCGATAAACTTTTTTACATACTCTTTTGGAAAAAAATGCCTTGAAACATCTAATAATACTGACCGATGCCCAAATCAGGGATAATCTAATATTTTGGCACAACGAAACTTCAGTTGTTTTCTGTTTATGCTGTCCTTCAAATACACGTTCCCTTCCACCTGTTGCATAAGGGATTGAATTCCATAAAATAGCCCTTTGGGTGTGTTTGCCAATAAATCTATTCTCTCTTTCGAAATATTTAAAATGTAACCTTCTTCTCCAATTTGTCTATTATTGGCTTTCACAGACAGGAAAATGCAGTTTTTGCCTTGCTTACTTTCATACAAAATAGAAGGATTCAAATCCGAAAGATCTGTTATCCAGTTTTTTAATAAATCTGTACCAATTTTATTATCTATAATATCCTCTTCTACAGTTATTATTGACCTTTCATCAAATAAAAATGAACCATCTGACACTTGATAAGAAACCGGTTTAGGTATGATTAGACAATTTGAATTTTCAACTGTTATGTTATTCATACACCCGCATACCACCAATGCTATAATTATAATACTGAAAATACTGTTCTTCATTTTTACTTTTATAAATTACTCATAAACTCTTTAGGCTTAAGCCCTGTATATCTGCCAGCAACATTCCCCTGACCTGGAGTAAGAATCAAGCTGTTCATTATAATAAATGCCCTACATTGGATTAACGAACCATTGCAGAGCATTGATTAAAAATTAGCTCTAATTGAAATAATAAAAGAATGCCTGTAACATTATAATCCAATAAATTACGATACAGGCATTCTCTATGTTTGAATTTTAGTTATATCCTGGATTCTGTGTTAGTGAGGGACCAACTACATCTATCTCCCGTTGAGGTATTGGGAAAAGCATATCGTCCACAGTTACGTTTTCTTTATCGCTATTGATTTCCAATACAAGTTCTTTACGTTGAAGGTCGAACCATCTTTTCACTTCGAATCCCAGCTCCCACTTTCTCTCGTTCATTACGGCATTATCAAAGTCATCTTTACTAAGTCCTGTTGGCAGATTACCCAGTCCGGCACGATTACGAACAGCATTAACTGCTGCGTAAGCATCTGCATTAGGATTACCGCTTGACAGGTTCTGTGCTTCAGCAAAAATCAATAATACTTCAGCATATCTAAACAATGCCAAATTATTTGAACTGCTCCACATGCCGCCATTCCCTGCTTCAATAAATTTTTTGCAATGAGGAAATGGAGTGGCAAATTCGGTATACGGCTTCCCATCCACTTCTGTAATGAATGTCGCATCCTTTCTCTCTCCATCTGGGAAATCATCAAAATATGCCTGTTCTGCATACCACTCCGACCAACCACCAAGGGCTGAAGGAACCGTTGCGCCTATAATATGCCATGAAGAAGCACCTGTTCCACCTTCCGCTTTTGATAAAAACTGGAAAGAAAAGATATGTTCACTACTGTTGTTATTTGATTCTTTCCATATGCCTGCACAATTATCAAGTAATTGATATTCCCCCATATCCATTACTTCTTTTGCCTTAGCGGCAGCAAGAGCATACTTCTCTGTTTGTTTTAATGGCCATCCTGCCATTGTAAGATATACCTTCGACAATAAAGTTTTAGCTGCTCCTGATGTTGGTTTTCCGGGAAAACCAACATAGTTATTTTCCAGATATTTTTCAGCAAATGTCAAGTCAGCTGTAATTAGCTTATATATTTCAGCCTGGTCGATCCGTGTAATTTCGGCATAATAATCTGCGGTGGTATTTTCAGTAAACATGGGTATATCACCCCACCAGCGAACCAGATAAAAATAAGCTAAAGCACGGGCATAATATGCCATCGAAAGATATTCGTTTTTTTGGTCAACGGTAAGAATATTATCTTCTAACTCATTGATCCCACTTATAGTCATGTTAGCTGCCTTAATAGGATTATAAAAACATTTCCAAATTTCCGTCAAACCATAATTATCAGGTTTCACCGATAAATTTTCAAAGTCTCTAAGATATGTCCATGCTTCTCCTGACTGTTGCACATCCGAACCACTGTTTAAATGAAAAGACCAATATCCAAAACCCGACCACGAGCCATTAAAACTTTTGTATATTCCTGAAATTGAAGCTTCAACTGAACTTGCGTCCTGAAAATAGGTTTCTGGCGATACTATCCCTAAATTTGACTCAGTAAGATCAGTACAATTAGTGGCTGAGATTGAGAATAAAAAAAGGATTAAAATTCGTCCAATAAATTTATTTTTAATGTATTTCATTTCTTTTATTTTTTAGATTTTTTAGAAAGTCAAATTAACACCGAACAGCAATGTTTTAACCGATGGGTATGCACTAAAATCAGCACTACCTATTGCATTATTGCCTTTAACATTAACTTCAGGGTCATATCCGGAGTAAGAAGTAATTGTAAACAGGTTATTCCCACCCACATAAAATCTGGCTGAGGAAAGTTTAAGTTTACTTGCAATTTCTTTAGGCAAAGTATATCCGAGTGTTATATCACTTAGGCGCACATAAGATCCATCCTCAATATATCTGCTTGACTGGTTAAAATCATACTGGGCAGTTCCAAAAGCGGGGATATCGGTATCCTGATTATTTTGAGACCATCTGTTGTTGACTGCTGCTCCTGTAGGATAGCCATCATTTGAAGATCTTTCAATAAATATGCGGTTTGCATTAAATATGTCACCACCAACAGAACCAACAATTACGATGTTTAGATCAAGACTTTTGTATTTAAAGCTGTTGGTAAAACCAAAAGTAAAATCAGGTGTTCCCGTACCAATGATCATTTTATCTTCTTCAGTGATTTTATCATCTTTATTTAAGTCTATATATTTTGGTGCTCCGGGAATTGTACCCATTTTAGTTGCTTCAGCTTCTTCTGAAGTACCCCAGGTTCCAACTTGTTTATAGCCATAAAACAGCCCCATTGGTTGTCCAACTTCTAATCTAAACAGATTTCCTATTTGGTCTCCACCTGCAAAGCCTCCTGCCGGAATAGTTATATAATCCTCTGTCCCCAAATCGGTAATAAGTGATTTATTAGCTGATACTGAAAGGCTGGTATTCCATGAAAACGTGCCAGTTACCGGAGTTGCATTTACTTGAAATTCGAAACCACTATTTTCAACAATTCCAATGTTGCCTGTAAAAGAGTTATACCCGGCGGCCCATGGTAAAGAAACATTCATCAAAAGGTCAGAAGTTTTCTTCTTATAATAATCGGCAGTTGCGCTTAAACGCCCACCAAAGAATGCCATATCAATCCCGAGGTTAATCTGAGAAGTTTTTTCCCATTTAAGATTTTTATTTGCAAAAGAATCACCAATCGCAGCAGCTGATAAACTTGCATTATCAAAAGGGTATCCCTGGGTAATGTAAAGTGTAGAGACAGTAAGGCCTGATGGAATTCCCTGATTTCCTGTAATACCCCAACTAGCCCTGAACTTCAAATTATGGAAGATATTCAATGCTTCAATAAAACTTTCACTTGAAGCCCTCCATGCAACAGAACCTGAAGGGAAATATCCCCATCTGTTCTCTTTTGCAAATTTATTGGATCCATCGGCTCTAAAAGTTGCGGTACACAAGTACTTGTCATTAAATACATAATTAGCCCTTGCCACGTACGAACGTAAGCCTGACCGCCATACCCAACTGTCAGGAAATTCCGCGGTTCCCCCTGCTCCAACATTATCAAAACCTATATTGTCAACAGTATAATCCTTTGCTCCTGCTCTTTGACCACTGTTTTTACTTCCCTGTTCTTCAAAAACAGCAGTAAGCCCTAAGCGATGCTTGTTTATTTCTTTTGAATACATTAACTGAGCAGTACTTAGCCAATTACTTCCATCACTTGCTCCAACCGATCCATACCCGTTACTAATAATACCTTCATTAGTTTTCTTATTGAAGTAAGAGCGGGTTTTACTTACCAAAAAATTTGCCCCAACACTGTAGCTAATTGCCAGGTTATTGGTTAATTTATAGCGAAGTTTTGCATTATAAAAACTGTTTGTTGTAATGCTTTCACTTTTAGGCTCTAAAATGCTAGCCAATGGATTATGTGTACGCGTTGCCCCGGGCAAGAGTCCTAATTGAGTCATTATGTACTCACCATTTTCATCATAAACCGGAATAGTTGGAGCCCAACGTAGGTTACCAGCTGATAATTCAGAAGCTCCAACCCCGACTCTCTTATTTCGATCAGTAAACACCTTAAGGCCAATGTCAAATTTATCAGACACTTTAATATCAATATTACTCCTCAGGTTAAGCTTCTTATTATTATCATTGTGTACTAAAATCCCTTCATGATCCTGGAAACTTCCTGATATCAGGAAATTAATTTTCTCTGTACTACCGGAAACCGATAAATGATGGTCATGAATTAATACTGGATCTTCTTCAAATAAAACATCTTGCCAATCGGTTCCGCCATTTGCCTTAAAAGCATTAATGTCTGTAGCGGAATAAATCGGTTGCAGATTCTGCGAACTCCTGATTTCATTTGCAACTTCAGCAAATTCCGGGGCAGTTAACAGATCAACTTTCTTACTTACTGATTGAAACGAAACTGTAGCATCATAATTCACCCTGATAACGCCATCTTTTGTTCCTATTTTTGTTGTAATAATAATAACTCCATTTGCTCCTCTTGACCCATATATTGCAGTAGCCGAGGCATCTTTTAGGATTTCAATAGACTTAATATCACCAGGACTAACTGAATTAATACCTCCACCAATAAATCCATCAATAACAACAAGTGGATTATTATTACCTAAAATGGAGTTCGCACCGCGGATTCTGATCTTTGCACTTGCACCCGGGCTGCCACCCGAAACATTTTGTACTGAAAGACCGGCAACACGTCCTTGCAATGCCTGGTCAACTCTTAGTACAGGGACTTCTTTCAGGCTTTCAGAGGATATGCTGGATATTGCCCCTGTCAAATCACTTTTCTTCATTGTACCGTAACCAATAGCAACAACTTCATCAATAGAGAAAACATCAACTTCCATTGATATGTTAATGTTCGTTTGGTCACCAACTATTACTTCTTGTGTTCTATATCCAATAAATGAGAAAACCAAGATAGCATCATCTGGTAGAGATGAGATAATATAAATTCCATCTTTATTAGTAATTGTCCCCTTTATTGTACCTTTCAAATGAACGTTAACACCAGGAATTGGCTCCCCTGATTCATCTATTACCATTCCGGTAACAGCATTTTTACTTTTCGATTCAACCAAAATCATATTATTCCTTAATTCTTTAAAAGAATATGGCAATGATTTGAACGCCTCATTTAAAATATCACCAATAACCATGTCCGTTACATCGACTGACACTTTCTGGTTAACATCAATATCATCGTTGCTGTAGAAGAAACGGTATTGACTGTTGTTTTCAATCTGCGAAAACAGTTCAAGTAAGGTACTGTTTTCTAATTTCAAGTCCATACTTGTAGTCTGCGACCAGAGGCTTGCACTGGTTTGCAGGGTTAAGACAACTATAAGAAACCATGTTAATTTCATAATTCTTACGTACTTTTTTACATTACACCCCAAATCGGGTGGGATAATTCGATTTAAATTCATAAATTTGAATGTTTTTAAAGTTAAACTTCGGTTTAATTTTTAATAAAGGGGAGGTGCTTGAACACTTCCTCTTTTTTGTTTTACACATCTGTTTTATACCATATATACCTTATTAATTGATTATTTTGAATAAAATATTATTTCATTATCTTCTATTTTATAGCTTACGTACTCTGAATAATTAAAATACGACACAACTTCCAGAATGCTTTCCCTTTCAATAATCCCTGAGAAACATCGTTTCTTTACCTCCTGATCGGCAAAAACAATATCAACATCGAACCAACGTTCCAATTTTAATTCCAGCTCTTCCAACGATTCGTTCCTGAATACAAACCGGCCATCTTTCCATTCGGTTTCGGGTGAAATATCCTTTAGGTTAAAAAATCTCATTTTATTGTCAGCCCGGTTAAAAACCACTTTTTGATTGGGTTTCATAACCGTTTTTTGGAAGTTGCTTTTTATTTCAATACTTCCCTCTGCCAGGGTTGTTGAAATAGTACTCTCATTGGGGTATGCTTTTAAATTGAACTCAGTACCCAGCACCTCTATTTCAATATCGGATGTTTTAACTTTAAACGGATTTTTTTCATCCTTCCTTACCGAGAAATAGGCCTCGCCTTCCAGGTAAACCTTTCGGCAACCACTCTGAAAATTGTTATTAAAGGTCAGTTTACTGCCAGAGTTTAACCATGCCTGAGAGCCATCGGGAAGTGTTACCGTTGATTTATCGCCAAAAGCGCATTTAATAGTTGTAAACGAATCATCAACCAAGATCTCATTTTTCCCGAGAAAGTAGAATATTGGTAATGACAGGAGCAAAATAACGATTGCAGCATATTTAAGGATTTCAGAAAGCCTGAATGATTTACCCTTTTTAGCAGTTGGATTTATCCTGTCGTTAAATTTTCTTATGGCTTTCTCAATATCATAACTGTCGGAATTGCCGGAAACCCCTGTTGCCAGCCAAATCTCCTGTAAATCGTTGTATAACTTACGATTGTCCTCAGATTGGTTAAGCCAATCCCCGACTTCCCTTTTCTCATCAGGGCTGGCTTCTCCTGTGAACAACCGGATTATTTTTGAATGTATGTTGTTATTTTCCCTCATTTAATCTTGCTTTCAATTACTATGATGCATTGAAGTTAAAAAACCCTGTATTAAAAGGAGAAAAAATCAACACTCTATTTCAACAACATATAAAGTAAAAATGCCGGGAGGTATTCTTTCAGGTTATTACGAAGGGAAAGCATGGCTTTTGAGAGGTGCATTTCAAATGTTTTAATTGATATTCCCATTTCGACTGCTATCTCTTTATTCTTTTTCCCCTGAAACCGTTTTAAGCGAAAGGCGGTTTGTTGTTGCGGGGGGAGTTGGTTCACAGCATCATTTATCCTGTCAGTCAGTTCCTGCATTAAAATACTCTGGTCAGAAAGGTTTTCCGACAATTCAGAGAAACCAATGTTTTCATGCTCAACCCCTTTGAAATAATCTTCAATTTTATCCTCCTTACTTAATTTTCGAAGGTGATATAATGAGTTATTGGCAACAGCCTTGAACAGGTAGGCTTTTATCGAGGTTTCAATTTGAAGTTTTTTTCTATTTTTCCAGATTTTATAGAAAGTTTCTGATACAACATCTTCTGCAATATCTTTTCGTCCGACATACCGTCGCGAATATGAACAGAGATTTACATAGTAATCATTGAATAATGAAATGTAAGCACTCTCATCGCCCTGACGGAGTTTTAGGATCAGATATTTCAAATTGGTTTCCATAAGTTGAGGGAACAAATTTAACGAATAAATTACTTCTCACAAAATAATATTTTAAATGTACAGGGATAAATCCCGATTGTATTGCAGCCATTGTTGCCAAATTCGCACCAAATCAAAAACAAACAGAATCAATGGCCATAACTTTACAGGATTTAAAGCCGGGAAAGGCTTTTTATGTTGTCCCTGATTGCCATCAGGCACCTTATGCAATTTCCAATAACCAATTTGTCGCCACACCATGGTAAATTATTGATATTATTCGTTCTATATAATTCGGTAATTTTGATTTATAATTCAATGTCGTTTAGTTAGTGTTGTGGGTTAAAATACTGATTATTAATAAAATAATCCAAATAAGTTCTTTGAAAGTTTGTTTTTTTATTTTTTCAATCAATCCTTCCTCTTTGCCTTCCAAACCAGCAATGCCAAGATAACCGATATTATTGCTGCCCCAAGCCAAAACCATTTGGCTATGGTGAAATCATAGGTCGAAATATTCCCGACTGTTGATTTTCCATTGGCTATCAAAAAACCACTTACAATATCCTGTAAACCGGCGCCAATGTAACTAGCTATTCCAACTAAACCTAAAGCAGCACCGGATGCCTTTTTTGAGGCAATATCAATTGCCATCAAACCTCCGATAAATGTAATCAGTATGCCAAAAGCAAAACCTGAAATAACCATACTAAAAGTATCCATCCATGCATTCCCGTCCGGGTAGAACAGGAAAAGTGACATTGAGAGTATGTTTAGCAAGCCTGCTACCAAGGCAGGGATATTCCTACTACTTTTGAAAATCTTATCGGAAATTATACCGGCAACGACCGTCCCTGCTATTCCACTAATTGCACTTACCGAAATGATAGAGCTGGCTTCCATATTCGTGTACCCTTTTTGCGCTTCGAGATAAAATATTCCCCAGCTCTCGATCGCATAACGGCTGATGTACATCATGGCGCTTGACAAAGCCAGCAACCAGATAAACGGGTTTTTCAAAACTTCCTTTTGGACCGCCCCAACTGATTTATCTTTTGTAGATATTTCTGCATGGTCGTTTTTGTAATCAGCAATCGGTGGCAATCCTTTACTCTCAGGGCTATCGTGAAGAAAGAGGTAAACAATGACTGCGCCAACCAGACCGGAAATACCGGCACCGTAAAAACCCCAGCGCCAACCAAACAGGCTTACAATAAAGGCAATACCAACAAATGTAATGGCTTTACCAATACTGTGGCTGGCACTCCAGATTCCATAATAAGTTCCACGCTCGTGGTTACTGAACCAACGTGAAAGAGAAACTACACTCGGTGCCGCTCCCATTGACTGGAACCAACCATTTAATCCCCATAATACAGCAAAGGAGATAAATAGGGATGTTGAACCTAAAGCCAGGTTTACAAGTGCTGTCAGAAACAATCCGGTGGACATAAACCGTTTGATGTTGCTCCTGTCGGCTAAAAAACCATTTGTGAGTTTTCCTATTGCATAAGAAAAAAAGAGTGCCGAACCTATCATCCCCAATTGCGATTCGTTTAATAATCCGGCATCGACTATCGGTTTCTTAACGACACTCAGACTCAGCCTGCAAACATAAAACAAGCTATACCCAATGGTAGCTGAAATAAAAACCTACCAACGGGATTTATTGTACGTTGCCCGCACCAATTGTGTGCTGCGCAATACTACTTTGTGCGATGATGCTGTATAGAATTAAAGTATACTTTTAAACATAATAAATAAATTTATAGCCCGCTCAATGATTTGTGAAACGAACACTAACTGGTGGTCTTTGTTAACCTAACCAACTAAACCTATGCGAAGGTTTTAATCGTGAAAACCTTCCTCTCTTAAGTATTCAAGCAACAATGCAGGTCTATCAGTTTGAATTAATTTAATTCCTCTTTTAACCAACCATCCGTAACTTACTTCCAAATCAGATACTGCCCTGTCGTCATTATGCCCACCAGACCTGCTTGCTGTGATAGCATGTATCCAAACCTTATTGTTCTTGGAAATTAGTGTATCAATATATTGTGCGATATAAGAATCATCCACCAAAAATTTAGGAACATATGCAATGGGGTCAATTTCATCCTCAAATTTGCTTACGAATCCAGACAGGTTTTTTGTTTTGCCAGATATATTTGGAAAATAAAGCAAGCTATCCAAGTATTGCCCATAATAACTTCTTGCATCAGAATAGTTTCTATAAGACCTAAGAATTACCTGGTTTTGTGTTCCCGTTTTTTTCAGGACTTCATATACTATTTCAAATGGCACTTCCGCTTTGAAATCTAAATCGAGAAGTATTTTGTTTTTTGCGACCATTAGTGCTTCTTCAAGCGTTGCAATTTTGTGGGATGTTATAAAACCAACTCCGTTTTTTAATCTCAATTCACCAAGTTCTTCAATATTATAATCTTTTACATTTCCGGTTCCGGTAGTTGTTCTGTCAAGAGTTTTATCATGGATAAGTATGATGGCACTGTCTTTTGTCATTGCCAGGTCAACTTCAACTACATCAACTCCCATTTTAATACAATTTTTAATTGCCTGAACGGAATTTTCCGGGGCATTCCGCCAATCTCCCCTGTGCGAAATTACCAAGACGTAAGGATCGTTGAAGTCATGTAAGTGTTTTAAAATAGTTTCAGCTGTTCTTTTTTTTGGCTGAACAAACTTGTCGATAAAATCTTTCCATTTTAAGTAGCCATTGCCATTTAAGTGGAGACCATCACGAGAATATTTTTTATCTAAATTCCCTGTTTCATCTGTAAATTGATTAAATAAATCAATGTAAACCACATCTTCTTTTGTGCATATTTGAGCAAGTCCACTATTTATTTTCTGAATATCTGAAATTTTTCTTTCAGATTGCTCATAAGTAGGCAATATGCTTTGAACATAAATTTTGGTTAGTGGGCTTTCTTTCTTAAGTTGGTTGACAATCAAATGGATATTTTGAATGATATACTCCGGAGATTTTCCATCTCTTAAATCATTTGCCCCAATCAATAGAAAAACTTTAGCAGGAAATGAGGCTGTTACTTCAGCCAGTCTGAATAAAATACCATCTGTGGTATCCCCTCCTATACCCCTGTTAATTATTTTATCATTTTGAAACATTTCCCTCCATGTGCCTTGTTCTGTAATACTGTTTCCAAGGAAAATGATTTCGCCAACTTTGTTCGGCATTAATCTGAAAGTACTCGCTCGATGATATACTTTTGCAGAGAATTTCTCTTGAGCAAAAACATGTTGGGAGCAGGTAGTCCAAATAAGGAAAACAATAAGAAATTTGACACCAATATTTTTCATATTACCAAGATTGAAATTTGAGCAAATGCCCTTACAAAAAAGTAAGAGCATCTGCATAAATAAAATAGAAATTAATCATAACCTGGGTTTTGGGTGAGATTTGGGTTTAATCCTCTTTCCTTTTGTGGAATAGGTAATAACTCACTTCTGTTTGGAGTAAATCCTCGTATAATATCATTTCTTTCTTCTACAATAGAATTGATCACATCATTAGCAATACCCAATGTAATCAAATCAAACCAACGCTGACCTTCCAGAGCTAATTCTACCCTACGCTCGTGAATGATTTCATCTCTAAGAGCGGATTGGGAAAGCCCTGATAAGTCGGGCAATCCGGCTCGGTTCCTTACTAAATTGAGTGCAGTATGTCCATCAGCACCTGTTTCGTTTAGTGCTTCAGCCTGCATTAATAATAAATCTGCATACCGCAATACAGGCATATCTAACACCCCTTCAATATTTTTGGTTGAGGAAAAATCTGTTGTACTAAATTTATAAATAAATAGATTTGTAGCTGTTCCAATTGCGTTACCTCCAACAAAACCACCTCCATCTGTACCATCATACGTTTCGCCATCAAAAGTAAGACCTCTGTGCATAATATTTGTACTTAACCTTGGGTCTCTCCCAACATACATGTCATCAGTAGGAAAATAATCTGAACCATCGGCATAACCATAAGCATCTGCTAAATTTTGATGTACATACAATGTTAATACCCCAGATTCCCAGGAATAAATTCCCCAGGTACCAAGACCCAGATCGCTGGAGTTGTTTCTTACTGAAAAAATATATTCGGAGTTGCCTTCATTAACTTCAGTAAACAATGACTGGTAATCGCTACTGGGATTATCCGTGTCAACTAAGCCATGGCCACCATTACCAGCTTGAGTTATAGCCAAATTAATTGCAGTAAGGGCATCTGCCCATGTTTGATTGCCCATCCTTGCCTCGTACAGCATCACTTTTGCACGTAACCCTAATACCGCTTGTTTGGTTAATCTGCCATCAGTTACTGGAGAATTATTCAAAATTGCTGAAGCACTTTCAAATTCATCTAAAACAAATTCTATAACTGTATTTCGATCAGTCCGACCTGTTTGTAAAACTTCATCTCTATCTGCAAAAGTTTCTAAAAGGGGAACATCTCCAAATAAATAAGCCAGCCTCATATATGCAATTGCACGTAAAGCCCTTGCTTCTGCCTTAATGATTATAAGATCTGTATCTGTAATTCCAGATATTCCATCTGCATTATCCAATAACAGATTGGCTCTTTGTATTAAAACATAAGGATGCTGATACATGAGTTCAAATTCGAGAGAGACAGTAACTTTCTCTCCACTAGCATAAGCTGCAACATCAGGTGCAAAATTATTGGGGGCAATGCAATTATCACTCATTCCCTCCAGCAGAATCTGATTACCAAAAACACCGTCAAGTTGTAAAGCGTCATAAATTCCATACAATCCCGCTTTCAAATTTGCCGGATTAGTATAAAAAATATCTGGGGAAGTTGAATTTACTGGTTCTAACTCCAAACTGTCACATGAAATATTCACTATGAATATCAGTGATAAAAATTTTATTAATAATCGTTTCATTTCTTTAATTTTTAAAATCTTAAATTCAGTCCAAACGTAACTACTTTTTGTTGAGGCAGGGTAGCTCCTAAGTGATTTGTAAATTGATTTCTCTCTGGATCAAGATCATCAAGTTTTGAAATTGTCCATAAATTTTGCCCACTGACATACAATCTTAAATGGCTAATTGAATATTTTTCTAACAATTTAGAGGGTACCGTATATCCAACGATAATATTTTTCAATCGTAAATAACGTTGGTCAACAACCCAAAAAGAGTTGTGGGCAAGTCCACCGTTTCCATCGATGCTCTTACCACTAAATCCTTCTCTATCTACGAATAGTGCCGGAATAGTGTTGCTGCGGTTTTCCTCAGTCCAGCCATCTAACCAATATTCTCTTAAACCAGAATGTCCAAAATTCCCAGTATATCTATCAATAAAACCGTTGATTTTACCAACTCCTTGAAAAAGTGCACCTAAATCCCATCCTTTATATTCTAAGTTCAGATTAAAACCATACAACCATTCCGGATTTCTATTTCCCATAATGACCATATCCTCTTCATTTATAATTTTATCACCGTTTTGATCTGTGTATTTAATATCCCCCGGACGTGGAACCGCACCTATCCAAGTATAATCCATTCCATTGACTAAACTACCATCGGAATTAAATTCTTCAACTTGGAATATTCCATCAAATTTATGACCATACATTGAATTAATAGGTTCACCACGAATCCACCAAACATTATTTGCAGCATTTACCCAAACTTTGTCGTCTTGATTAGTCAAAGCTGGGTTAATTTCAATAATTTTGTTCTTAACATGAGTTATATTTAGACCCGTAGTTATTTTTAAATCTCCTATATTGTTACTTGTGTTCAGAGAAAGATCCCATCCTTTATTTTGAATTGAGGCAGCATTAACAGATATCTTAGAAGCAATTCCAGAAGTTAATGGGTTCTCAAGATCTGTTAAAATGTCGGTACTTTCTTTAATAAAATAATCTGCGTCTAAAGAAACTTTCCCTCCAAATAATTTAATATCAATCCCAATATCCTTTGTAGTAGTTTCTTCCCAAGCCAAATCCGGATTTCCAAGTTTGGTTAAAGCACCACCCGAATTACCATTATAATCAGTTCCTAAAGTTAATTCAGATGCATATGGGTATAAATTTGCACTTTGTACACCCAATTTTCCCCAGGAACCTCTCAGTTTTACATAACCAATAAAATCTTTATTCCAAAAATCTTCTTCTGAAATTACATATCCTGCAGATACTCCTGGAAATGTTGCCCATCGGCTATTTTCTCCAAACCTTGATGAACCATCGCGCCGAATATTTGCTTCTATCAGGTATTTGTTTTTGTAGTTATAATTTATTCTACCAAAAATGGATTGCAACGCCCATTCGCCATTGAAATTTCCAATATCCACTGATGTAGTTCCATTTCCAATTCTAACTAACGAAGTAGATCCAAACCCTTTTTCATACGTTCCAATTCTTCTGATCGTTGAAGTTTCCTGATTGACACCTGCCAATAAATTAAAATTGTGATCGTTTATTGATTTTTTCCATGAGGCTTGTAACCAATTTGTATAATTAAGAATTGTAGATTCTTGTGTTCGTAATTGACTACCTGCTTCGCGAATAGCCGTTCTATTTCCAAACCTATCATATTGTTCGTGTTCCAGACGTGTCTCTTGATACGACTCTTGTTGGAAATTTATTGCAGATGTATATTTAATTTTAAGGTCTTTTAGGGGTTCGAATTCTACGAATGCGTTCCCCAAAAATTCATTTCCATCTATATCCATCCACTGATTATCAATAATCCCCTGCGGATTATGCCGTTGTGATCTTGAAGACTCGCCACCTGATCCGCCATATCTTCCAAACTCATCTTTTACGAACTGGTTTGGCGGGTTAACGATAAGTATTTGGTACAAAAAGTTCCCCTTACCCCCATAAGGATTAATCTCACCCGAACCTAAACCACCACTTGCATCGCCCTTGGGCGCTTGACGATTGTCACTATTTACATACGCCATAGAAACTCCAACATTGACTTTTTTACTTAAAGAAAAGTCCACATTCAAACGCGAGTTTATTCTATTTAAATAGTAGTCTCCTTTTAAATAGCTATCCTGACCTATGTAACCTGTAGACCAGCGGTATCTGAATTTATCAGATCCTCCGGAAATAGCAACATCATGATTCTGTATAGATCCTGTATTGACATAATCGCCAACCCAATCCGTAGCGGGTAAGGCAGCAATTTCATCAATTAAGGCTGGAGTGAAAGGGTGTGATCTTCCAGTGCGGGCACTGGCTTTAACATAGGTTTCCAAATATAATCTGGTATCCGTAACTGTTTTAGGCAAAACCGTTGGTGAAGTTATACCATAGGAGCCGTTGTAATTTACAGTAGTTTTACCAACAGTTCCCCTTTTTGTAGTAATTAATATAACACCATTTGCAGCTCTAGTCCCATAAATTGAAGCAGATGCAGCATCTTTTAATATGTTTATCGATGCAATGTCATTTGTATTTATACTATTTAATGGTCCTTCTATACCATCAATTAAAACCAATGGTTCGGCATTATTTAAAGTACCAATACCCCTTATAATAATGGACGCATCGTCATTCCCGGGCTCACCCGAATTGGTGTTTACAAATACTCCAGATACTACTCCTTGTAAGGCTTGAGAACCCTGTGTAATTGGTCTTTTATTAATGATTTCTCCTGACACGCTTGATACTGCCCCTGTGAGGTTGGCTTTTTTCTGAAATGCATAACCAATGGCAACAACTTCTTCTAAACCAACTGTTTCTTCTTCAAGAATTACATCTATTTGTGTTTGACCTACGATAGCAATTTCCTGGCTTTTCATCCCCACAAAAGAAAACACCAATACTTCCGCATCGTCAGGAATTTCAAGCGAATAATTACCATCAACATCGGTAATTGTTCCGTAAGTGGTTCCCTTAATAAAAACAGTTACGCCAGGAAGTGATTCTCCATTCTCATCAGTAACTTTCCCCTTAATGGTTTTCTTTTGCTGTTGTTCGATTGGCTTTTTAGACTCCGAAGGTGAAGTTTCGGTCTTTGGAACTTTTTTTAACACAATTGCCTTGTGTTTAATCTCATATTCCAAATCTGTGTTTTTAAAACAATCGTCCAGTACTTCCTGCAATTTTGCATCCCGAACGTTAACATCAAGATTTTTTACTTCTTTCACATCTTCAGGACTGTAAAAGAAAATAAATTCGGTTTGTTTTTGGATTTCGGTTATTACTTCCTTTAACTCTGCATCTTTCAAATCAAGGCTAATTCTTGCATCTTGCGAATAGGTGTCCGCAGCTGCATGAAGGATACCAAGAATTGTAAAAAGCATTGTTAGTTTCATAACCCTAAAAATCTTTACGACACTTTCCTTTGTTGGAAAGCTTCTAATTAAGTTTTTTTTCATACTTTTAAATGTTTAATTAAACAATTATTTGAGTGTACTTTACACAGAAATTGTTTTGACAGGAGATGGTACCAACATCTCCTGTTTTTATTTCTGAATAAAGGTTATTTTCTTTCCATCAATTTTGTAACTCAACTTACCTGTACTTCTCATGATATCTAAAATTGGATATACATCGTCATACTTATTTAATCCGCCTTCAAAACGAATAGACTTTAATGATTCATTAGAGAATTCATATTCAAAATCGTACCATCGTGAGAGGGTTTTCAGAATTTCCTCAAGTGTTTGATTTGTAAATGTGTACATGCCGTTTTTCCAGCTAATGAACTGTTGAACATCAACTTCCCTGACTTCAACTTTATTGCTGCTTTTTTTCAGTATTGCCTGTTGGTCGGGTACAAGAATCCAATTATTTTCATTTTGGTCAGTATTCAATTTAATTTTGCCTTCAACCAGTGTGGCATAAATTTTATCATCATCAGTGTAAGCTTTTACATTGAAAGACGTTCCAAGCACTTCAATTTTCATTCCGTTGATATTGACTAAAAATGGTTTGCTTTTATCTTTTACAATTTCGAAATATGCTTCTCCCTCAAGTTTTACTTCGCGTTTGTTATTATCAAATACAACCGGGTAAGTGAGCTTACTTACAGAATTAAGAAATACCCGTGAGCCATCAGATAAAACAAGGTTGTATTCCCCACCTCTTGGAACAATTAAGGTGTTCTGTAATTGTTTTTTTGCCCTTTTTGATTTTACATTCAAATAACTTAATTCGCCCTTTTCATTACGAATGATTGAACCATCCTTTTCAACCAGTTGGTTCAATTGCTCGTCTTCCAGGTTAATCGTTTTTCCATTGTCGAGAACAATTATTGCATTTTGTGTACCGGGGCTGATTGATGCAATTTCATGTGTATTGTCATTTTGTTTATTTAAATTATAAAAAATAATACCACCTAAAATAAGGGGAATAGCAATTGCAGCCGCATATTTTAATACTGACAATACACGTATACGATAAGTTGGCTTATTAATTTTTTGAGAAAATTTTCCCCACGCTTTTTCAGTGTCGAATTGTTTATAGGTTTGATTCCTTTCCTGAAAATTATCCCAATCGGTTATTTTATCATACAACTTTTTATTTTTTTCCGACCTGTCTTTCCAGAAGTATAGTGTTTCCTTTTCTTCTGAATTGATTTGATTGCTGATGTTTTTTGCAATCAATCCTGCAACCTTTATTATATCTTGAATTTTCTTCATTTTATCTCCTTCTATACTTACTAATTTAATGAGAATTGAAACAGGGTGAATGAGAAAGTCATTTTTTTTTGAAATTCCTACAATTTCAAAAAATTGTAATAAAATCCGGTAAGATTTAAAAGGATAATTATATGTCAGGAATAAGCTGAATCAGAGAGACTACATTTTTAAAATCTGATTCAGCAGGAATAATACAAAAACATGACCTTTAAGGTTTTCCCTTAATACTTTGTATGCTTTTCCTTTTAATGTCTTAATAGTGTTTATGGAAACATCTAACTCTTCAGCTATTTCAGGGTTTTTATACCCTTTCATACTTAATTCAATAATACGGCGACTTTGAGGTGGTAAATTTTCAATAGCTTTATGGATGATACGGTAGGTTTCTTCTTCTAAAACAAGCTCGTAAAGATAATCTTCTTTATCATAGCCTTTTTTTGTTATTTCAGCTCGTAATCCTTTTAGCTTCAAATGGTTTAAACATTTATTCTTTGCGGTAACATATAAATAACCTTTTAGCGCATTAATATCATCAAATTGTTTCCGGTTTTCCCAGTAAACTAGAAATGCTTCTTGGGCTATATCTTCAACTATGTCTGTTTCAGGAATGTACTTTTTTGTGAACACACACAGCGATGGGTAGAACTCCACAAAAAAATATTTCAATGCTTTTGTGTTTCCTTTGTTGAGGTTGAGAATAAGTTCCTGCTCGGAATGCATAAGTTTTCAGTATAGTTATTTTTAATAAGCTGTTAAAATTAACAATCGAAAATACAAAAAGCCATTTTTTGTGAATTTTTTTGTTTAATTAATTCAAACCTCAGTTGAAATAATTGATATTGCAATTCAACCGAAGCTTAATTACATTTATTGAGGGAGAATATTCAATGTGCATATAAACATGGTCTTTACTGACAACTCCCTTTGAAATTATTATTTTCAACATTTGATATCACCCTTCGCCATTATCTTCCCAAAACAGGCACATATTATCATATTCATTGGTCCCCCCAATAAGTTCCCATTGTTGCGTCTCGGCATTGTACCTGTTATAGTTTACTGCGGCATACTGTCTCTCCGTTGCAGACCTTACCCTGGCACTAAAATATAGCCTGCCGTTTTGGTCGTAAAAAATTTGCGGATAAGTAAAACTTGTTCCCCATGGGCAATCACCGAAGGTTTCGCCATGCCAGGTAAAGCTGGAAATATCTTCCGGATTATCACTCCGCCAGTACATGCATTTTGCATTAATTAATAAACCTGAAGGACAATAGTTATTCCTTTGACATACTTAAATTTCGATAATAGCCATGTATTAGTATCGAACGCAAACGGGCTAAGGATTATTGATGTTAATTCGTTTAAAGAGGTGCCCATTATTACTGCCCTTAAAAAATTTCAATTTAAACAAATACGAAAACTTAATTATACAAATTCGGGGAATATCATCTTCTTTTTAGTCGATAAAGGTATTCATGAATATAACCCTTCTACGGGAAAGGTTACAGAAATTACTACAATAAATAAATTATTGAGGGCTCAAACTATGTTAAGAGATGTAATAAACCTTGATGATGATAATTTAATGTTTGCATTTGATGGTTTTGTTATTTTACATACTGATCGAGAATACAATATTATAGACCACTATAAGCAGGATGAGGATCTTATTACTTCCTTGAAAAATGATGGGGTTTACGATATATTTATTGATAAAGAAGAAAGAATATGGGTAGCTACTTATGGTGGAGGGATAAATATGAACGATCCTTTTATTTTGTCATTTACCTTATTCGCTTAAGATATCACGAAAAAACCGCTAGGGATAAAAACATATTTTTCGTTAATGTTGCCCATGACCTTAGAACTCCTTTAACTCTAATTAAACTTCCTCTTACTTCTTTAGCCGAAATATGTTGAATCTTTTATCCGTAAAAATAAAAGCATAATTATTACAATTAAAGACAATGGAATCGGGATATCTGAAAATCAGCAAAAAAATATTTTCAAACAGTATTTCCGGGCAGCTAATGCCATTAACTCCTCAGAAACAGGTAGCGGCCTGGGATTGATGTTGGTAAAACAATTAGTCGAATTGCACAATGGGAATATTTCATTTTTAAGCCAACTTGATAAACAAATCAGTAAAATAGATTATTCAACAAAAGTTGATAATGATTTTATGAAAAGGGCAGTTGAATTAGTTGAGGAAAACATTCAGGATCCAGGATTTTCGGTGGAAGAATTTTGCAAGACAATATTTAAAAGCCGGCCTGTTGTTTATCATAAATTAAAAGCTCTTACAAATAAATCGCCTCAAGATTTTATCAAACATATCAGGATGCAGAAAGCCTTAGAGTTATTGACAAATACAGACCTAAATGTTAATGAAATTGCTTTTAGTGTTGGATTTACTGACCAACGATATTTTAGCACTTCATTTAAAAAGGTGTTTGGAGTTTCTCCAAGTAATTATAAAAATAGTTTTTAATAAAGATGTTTTTAATGAGCACAACAACCTAAGCTAAAATTGCTCAATTCAGTCAAGGATAAATATGATACTCATTATCCCCGGGGGTAAAATTACACAACCGATAATACCAGAGTAAAAATTAATACTCTATCTGATTCCATTTAATCTTCTTGATATATCTGAAACTCAAATATTGAAGACAAAGAATGAAAGGAAGGGCAATTAATACACCATATTCAAAATAGCTTAATCCCCAATGTATTAATCCGATTATACCGGCTGAAACCATAATTAAAAGTCCTTTAATAAAGTTATCCCCTGAGTTCTGCGATTGTCTTTCCTTTGAAAAAGGCAAAGCTTTACTTATGCTTGCCGTTACTAATACTGTAATAACCGTTATAGAAACCAAAGCGTAAAGGATATCCGGCAGCACTCTATAAGTCCAGAAATATAGAATAATCCCACTTAAAACGAAATAGAGAGGCAATACATATTTTGCAAGAACAGCCTTAATTGTACCCGATAAAATGTTCCCGGGTTTCGATATGGGTAAAGAACTGAAAAACCAACTCGATTTAGGCTCTTCGCTATAAATAATATTCATACTCATGGCGAAAGCAGCAAAAATATTAAAGTAAAGAAAGAGTAAATAGCGTTTTGATTCAAATAAGTTTGCCAGTTTTTCCTCATCATCAATAATACCAATTACAATAATAGCAATAAAAACAAATATATAACCAAAAGCCGGAAAAGCAGTCTGTTTAAATTTCCGCTCACGTCCGCTCATCAACCAAACCATCTTAAAAGCCGTGCTTTCAACAGGATTTTGCGTCAGTAATTGTCCTAATTTAACTGAATATTTAAAGTGCTTAGCTTTTTGAAATTTTCTTTTCACCGGTTTAGAATCAAAGGCTTCCATTTGGCTCAATCGCTGGTTAAATTTAGGCGACAGATAATTTATGATTAACCAAAGACTAAAAAAAGGAACAAACAAAGCAAGAAGCAATAATAAGATATTACTAAAACTAAAAAGCGATGTCGTAAAAGTTACTATCGCTCCGGCAAACCACGCAGATGGAATAAGGTAAGTCCACCATTCCACAGCCATTTGTGCATTATAAAAATCGCTCATCTCGATAAGACGTGGCAGGAGTTGATAAGCTCCCATGAAAAGAATTGCCATTCCAATCTGGAAATAGACCAATATATCCTTCAGTTTCTCGCCATTAACTACTCGCATCAATCCCAAATAAAATAAGTTGGTCAGAAAAAGGGTGAATAAGGTGGACAAAAAAACCATAAATAAAAAACCCAAGGCTACTAAAAAACCATAGTTAAGAATAGTATATACAAAAGAAGCTATGGATAAAGACAAACTCAGTTGTAAAAGATATATAGCGATATGCAATATTTTAGCCAAAGTCATCGTCTTACTGTTTACCGGACGTGGTAAAAGAATGGCGTTATCACGGGTATCAATCAAAACGACAGAAAATTCAGAGATCATCATCATGGCAATCATAGCCATAATCATTGAAAAAACAAGAGTATATGCCGTAAGCGTATGACTAATTGAACTAATAAAAGTCCCTATAAAAACACCAAGAACTGTGTATACGATTGTCTGGAGCAAGAGTTGATTACTCGAATTCTTTTTTTTCGTCGAATTCGCAAAACCCCGGCGATTGTCCATGATGAGTTTCACCCGTAAAATAGATTCCAATTGTTGATAGTCTATCCCCATCATTCTGAACAGGCCCTTGAAAAGTCTGACTATTTTTATAATAAAACCGACCATAATTTAATTCTCGAATACATTAATAATCTCGCTAGCGGTTTCGCCATGACCGTTTGTTCCTGTCAATTCGGTAAACAAACTCTCCAATGACTGGTTGTTGCTTTTCTTTCTTAAATCCTGATAACTGCCATCGGCAATCACATATCCCTTATCGATAAGAATAATTCGGTCTGATATTTTCTCAACCACATCCATAATATGAGAACTGTAAAAAATCGTTTTACCTTCGCGAGCCAATTGCTGCAAAACTTGTTTTACAATAATCACCGCATTGGCATCCAATCCTGAAAGAGGCTCATCCATAAAAATGATCTCCGGGTTATGAATCAAAGCCGAAATAATTAGAATCTTCTGTTTCATCCCCTTCGAAAAGCTGTTCATTCGCTCATTAGCATGAGATTTCATTTCAAACAAATCCAATAAACGTAAGGTTTTAGTCTGGATGTCAACCTTTTCCATCCCATAAAGTTCGCCAACAAATTGTAGGTATTCAGTTGGGGTCAGTGTATCGTACAGAGCAGCATTCTCGGGGATATAACCAATACGCTTTTTAATATCGATATCCTGTGTTTTTAAGTCCATTCCCAGAACTTTAATATCCCCCTCGAAATCGGTCAGTATGCCACAAAGAATCTTCACTGTGGTCGACTTACCTGCCCCATTGGGTCCAATATATCCGATGATTTGTCCTGATTTAATTTCAAGCTCAAGGCCTTTTAAAACATGATTTACCGCAGCTCCGTTTTTGTAGGATTTATGTAAGTTCTTAATTGATATCACGGTATTTGTTTCCATTGATTTTACTTTTTGATAGACGAGGCATAAAACTACAAAAATTGTCAAAACTTTTCACATATTTATAAAAACAGTGTCAAGATAATTAGAAATAATTTTCTGAATAAATACTTTTGATTTTTGTTTCTTTATGAAAAGTTCGACCTTCATTGCCTCTCCTCGGTTGACAGAAACCGGAAAGTAAGCCATTAACTTCCATGGCTTATATTTAGCTGTATACTTTGAAAAGTTATCATACGCATTGTGCTCTGACAATCTTTTGTGAGGATCAGGAGTATGACCAACATAATATTTGTTGGCAGATTCAGAGTGCAATATGTAAACGTAAAATAGCATTGGAAATTATTACAAACAAAAAACCACCCTAAAGGATGGTTTTTCAGCTCCCCAGGTAGGACTTGAACCTACGACCTACGGATTAATCCCGAAGCATCGGGACCGCTCTAACCAATAACTTTGGTAATTATCTGATTTATAAAAACAGTGTCAAGATAATTAGAAATAATTTTCTGAATAAATACTTTTGATTTTTGTTTCTTTATGAAAAGTTCGACCTTCATTGCCTCTCCTCGGTTGACAGAAACCGGAAAGTAAGCCATTAACTTCCATGGCTTATATTTAGCTGTATACTTTGAAAAGTTATCATACGCATTGTGCTCTGACAATCTTTTGTGAGGATCAGGAGTATGACCAACATAATATTTGTTGGCAGATTCAGAGTGCAATATGTAAACGTAAAATAGCATTGGAAATTATTACAAACAAAAAACCACCCTAAAGGATGGTTTTTCAGCTCCCCAGGTAGGACTTGAACCTACGACCTACGGATTAACAGTCCGCCGCTCTAACCAACTGAGCTACTGGGGAAAATAATGTCTAATTCCTTTTGTAAATCCATCCTACGGATTAATCCCGACGCTTCGGGACCGCTCTAACCAACTGAGCTACTGGGGAAAATAATGTCTAATTCCTTTTGTAAATCCATCCTACGGATTAATCCCGACGCTTCGGGACCGCTCTAACCAACTGAGCTACTGGGGAAAATAATGTCTAATTCCTTTTATAAATCCATCCTACGGATTAATCCCGACGCTTCGGGATCGCTCTAACCAACTGAGCTACTGGGGAATTTATATTGATCTTAAATTTGCTTTTCTGTCCTCGACAATCGTTATTGTCAAATGCGATGCAAAAATAGAACGATTCTTTAAAATATCCAATATCTTTGCAAAAAAAAATCATATATTTTTATCTTTTAAAATAAATAGCGAATGAGCAGTGTATTAGGGTTAGGAAATGCGTTGGTAGATATTCTTGCCAAACTGAAGGATGATTCCTTATTAGAAGAGCTTAATTTGCCAAAAGGCAGCATGCAACTTGTAGATGATGAGGGCATAACGCTTGTGCAAAACAAAGCAGGTCATCTTTTTAAGGATAAAGCTTCAGGTGGATCTGCAGCTAATACTATTCACGGATTAGCAAATTTAGGGATTAAAACAGGTTTTATAGGAATGATTGGGAGTGATGAGTTAGGTGACTTTTTTAGAGCAGACCTTGAGAAAAATGACATTTCCCCATTCCTTTTATATGGAAAGAACAGGTCTGGTACAGCCATTTCGTTAATCAGCCCTGATTCGGAAAGAACTTTTGCAACATACCTTGGAGCTGCAATTGAGATGACCGCATCTGACATCAAAGAAAAAATGTTTGAAGGTTATTCCTATTTTCATGTAGAGGGTTATCTGGTTCAAAATTATGAGTTGGTTGAAATTGCACTTAAAATGGCTAAAAAATCCGGGTTGAAAAACAGTCTGGATCTGGCAAGTTATAATGTAGTTGAGGAAAATCTTGATTTCCTGAAAATAATAACAAAAAATTATGTTGATATCCTTTTTGCCAACGAAGAGGAGGCAAAAGCTTTTACGGGAATGGAGGGATATGAAGCATTAGAAGAGATGAGCAAATATGCTGATGTTTCGGTATTAAAACTTGGGAAGAATGGTTCTTTGATTAAATATAATGGCGAGGTGGTTAAAGCAGATGTGATAGTGGCCGAAAGTATAGATACAACAGGAGCAGGAGATTTGTATGCTGCAGGGTTTATTTACGGTATGGTGAACAACTTTACATTGGAGCAGTGTGGCAAAATAGGTTCGGTGACGTCAGGAAATGTGATTGAGGTAATCGGGCCTAAAATGGATGAAGAACGTTGGGACAGGATAAGAGATGAAGTGTCAGCAATAATGAATTAAAAAATGCTAAAGTCATTTTAACGAGTTAGATTATATTCTATCTTTGATATTGTTTTAAAAACTGAAAACTGAAAAAATGTACGGAAAATTCAAAGACCATCTAAATCAGGAAATAGATTCCATTAAAGCTTCGGGCTTATATAAGAACGAGCGTGTTATTACAACCCCTCAGGGAGCTACAATTAAAGTTCAAACAGGAGAGACCGTTCTGAATTTCTGTGCTAATAATTACCTGGGCCTTTCATCTCATCCCAAGGTAATTAGTGCTGCACAAAAGACACTTGACACACACGGGTACGGTATGTCTTCTGTTAGGTTCATATGTGGCACCCAGGACATCCATAAAGAGCTTGAGGAGGAAATTGCCGGGTTTTTTGGCATGGAAGATACTATTCTTTATGCTGCTGCTTTTGATGCTAATGGTGGTGTTTTTGAGCCCCTGCTTACTGCTGACGATGCCATTATCTCTGATGAACTAAACCATGCCTCTATCATTGATGGTGTTCGTTTGTGTAAAGCTGCTCGTTACAGGTATAAGCATGCCAACATGGCCGACCTTGAAGAGCAACTGAAAGCTGCTCAGGCACAACGATTCCGCATAGTTGTTACCGATGGTGTTTTCTCAATGGATGGTGACATAGCTAAGCTAAACGAGATATGTGACCTGGCCGATAAGTATGATACTATGGTAATGGTTGATGACAGTCATTCTGCAGGATTTATAGGTAAGACAGGGCGAGGAACACATGAATATCATAATGTGATGGACAGGGTTGATATTATTACCGGAACTCTTGGCAAAGCATTGGGTGGTGCAATGGGCGGATACACTACCGGCAAAAAAGAGATCATAGATATGCTACGTCAACGCTCAAGGCCATATCTGTTCTCTAACTCTCTTACACCGGCTATTGTTGGTGCTTCCATTGAGGTTTTTAATATGCTATCCGGCTCAACTGAGCTTCGTGATAAACTGATGGATAATGCAACTTACTTTAAAGCTAAAATGCAGGAAGCCGGGTTTGACCTTAAACCATCAGACTCTGCAATTGTAGCATTGATGCTTTATGATGCAAAACTCTCACAGGACTTTGCCGCAAAATTGCTTGACGAAGGAATATATGTTATCGGTTTCTACTATCCTGTAGTAGCCAAAGGACAAGCACGAATCCGAATCCAATTATCGGCTGCTCACGAAAAAGAGCATCTTGACAAGGCTATTGCTGCTTTTATTAAGGTTGGAAAAGGGTTAGGAGTTATTTAAGGGGAATAACGCGGAGGCACAGAGAACACAGAGAAAACTTAAGAAATGCGAGAGATAGTGCTGCCTAAAAAACCTCTGTGTCTCCGTGCCTCTGTGTTATTCTCTACACCTCAGCAAGTTTTCGAATTACATGAGATGCGACATTCAGGCCAAACATAGCCGGCATGTACGATATTGTTCCCACAGTAGTCTTTTTGTTTTGCTCACCCAAAACTTCAATAACATGATCTTTATTAACCGGTTCAGGTGAGAAAACAGCAGTAAATCCTTTTTTTATCTTGTATTTCGAAAGTCGTTTTCTGACCATCCTGGACAGTTTGCAATTATAGGTTTCGCTGATATCGGCAATTTTAATCATTGAAGGATCTACCTTACCTCCTGCACCCATGGATGATATTAGCGGATATTGACGTTTACAGGCTTCAACTATCAGCGATACTTTAGGATTTAAAGTGTCAATAGCATCAATAACAAAATCATAAGGTTGTTCCAGCATTTCAGGTATCCGATCGTATTTAATAAATTCATTAATAATTGTAAGGTTCAGTGCCGGATTTATGTCTTTTAACCTTTCAGCAACAATATCAGCTTTTCTTTGTCCTTCAGTACTTACAAAAGCGATTAGCTGGCGATTACGGTTAGTGGGATGAACAGTGTCACCATCAATAATTGTAATATTTCCTATGCCGGCACGTACAAGCTGTTCCACTGCATAAGCTCCAACTCCACCTAATCCGACAACAAGCACATTTGATTGTTGCAGTTTTCTTAATTTATCTTCCCCTATGCATTTAATTATTCCTGTCTTGAGCCACGTCTCAATCTGCCGTAAATTCTCTCTAACATCAATTTCGTTAATATACCAGGGGTGAATTCCAGAGGTGAAAATATCTGTATCATTATCATCAATATTTACATTACCCCAAGGGAAGATATTAATGAATTTTGTAACTCCGTTCTGCCCTATTTTATTATGAGTATGTATATCAATATAGTTCATAAAAGCAGCTGTTATTTTTTTCGATAAAAAGATATTTCATAATTGAATTCAAATTATCGAACTTCTTAAAATTGCTATTTCTGTTTTATCAGCTTTTTTCTTTCGTGTTCGAGTAGCAATATTTTCCTTAATCTAATTGATTTTGGTGTTACCTCTACATACTCATCACCCTGAATATACTCCAAAGCCTCTTCTAAAGAAAAGATTATCGGAGGAGTCAGCCTCACCTTATCGTCGGTACCTGACGAACGTATATTCGAAAGCTTTTTTGTTTTGGTTACATTAACGGTTAAATCACCATCGCGATTATTCTCACCTACAACCTGTCCCATATAAACAGGCTCTTGGGGGTGAATGAAAAACTTACCTCTATCCTGCAATTTGTCCAATCCATAAGCTATAGATGTACCTGATTCCATTGCAATTAAAGAACCATTAATTCGTTTTTCAATAGGTCCTTTCCATGGTTCAAAATCAACAAAACGATGAGCAAGAATTGCCTCTCCGGCCGTAGCGGTAAGAAGATTACTTCTAAGTCCTATTATCCCTCGCGACGGCATCTTAAACTCAAGATGAACCCTATCACCTTTTCGCTCCATCGAAATAAGTTCACCTTTACGTTGAGTAACCATCTCAATGGCTTTCCCGGAGTATTCATCAGGCAAATCAATTGTTAGATCTTCTATCGGTTCATTCTTCTCTCCGGCAATCTCTTTTATGATAACTCTTGGCTGTCCAACCTGCAACTCATAACCTTCCCGTCGCATCGTTTCAATCAAAACAGACAGATGCAACACACCTCTTCCAAATACATTCCATGCATCGGATGATGATGTCTCCTCTACTCTTAATGCAAGGTTCTTCTCCAGTTCTTTATCCAGTCTGTCCTTAATATGACGCGAAGTAACATGTTTACCCTCTTTACCGAAAAAGGGAGAATTATTTATGGTGAAGAGCATACTCATGGTAGGTTCGTCAATGGCAATAGGGTCAAGAGCTTCCGGGTTTTCTCTGTCGGCAATGGTATCGCCAATATCGAATCCTTCGATACCAACCAGTGCGCAAATCTCGCCGGCAGAAACCTCTTCCACTTTCGTACGTCCTAATCCATCAAAAACATGAAGCTCTTTTATGCGTGTACGTTTAACTGAATTATCTGTTTTAACCAGACTAACATCCTTTCCTGTTTTCAGCATTCCCCTGTGAAGTCTTCCTATAGCAATTCGTCCAACATAATTTGAATATTCAAGTGATGTTATCAACATTTGTGGAGTTCCCTTCAGTGCTTTGGGAGCCGGAATATGCTCAACAATAGAATCCAGTATTGCTGAAATATTATCAGTACGAACGTTCAGGTCATTGGTCATCCAGCCCTCTTTTGCAGAGCCGTAAACGGTAGGGAAGTCAAGCTGATCCTCTGTTGCATCAAGATTGAACATTAAGTCAAAAATCATTTCATGTACCTCATCAGGTCTACAATTCGGCTTATCTACCTTATTAATTACAACAATGGGTTTCAGCCCAAGGTTAATAGCCTTTTGCAAAACAAAGCGTGTTTGAGGCATAGGTCCTTCAAAAGCATCAACCAAAAGCAATACACCATCGGCCATATTCAATACACGCTCAACCTCACCACCAAAGTCACTATGGCCGGGGGTATCAATAATATTTATTTTAACACCTTTCCATATTACCGAAACATTTTTTGAAAGAATAGTAATCCCTCGTTCCCTCTCCAGCTCATTACTATCCATGATTAGTTCACCTACCTGCTGGTGGTCTTTAAAGAGCTTACCTGCCATTAACATTTTGTCAACCAAGGTTGTTTTTCCATGGTCAACGTGGGCAATAATGGCCACATTTCTAATCTCCATCGCAATCTGATTTGTAAATAAGGCCGCAAAGGTACTACGTTTTTTTGATTTTGACTGAGGTTTTTGTGTTTATTTTTGTCCGGATACCGAGGTGTTAAGTCATCCGATGACTATGGGCTGATACCGGTAGTCATCGGATGACTATATAAGATTAGATTATTTCATCTTCTTTGGCTTTATGTTGTTGGGGCAAAAATGCATTAATACTAAAGATGTAAAAAGAAATAAAAAGCTACTTCAATTCTCAGATTATTTATGAGATGCAGCAGGCAGTGACAATGTGAATATGCTTCCCTTATTCACCTCGCTTTCGGCAGTTATTTTACCATTATTACGACGAGCAAACTCTTTGCATAACACAAGGCCTAATCCTGTACCTATTTCACCGGATGTTCCTTTAGTAGACATTTTATTGTCAGCATCAAATATCTTCTTGAGTGTTTTCTCCGGTATGCCGATTCCTGTATCACTAATGCTTACCTTGCAATCTGACAGTGTACAGATGCATCGGATGAATATTTCACCCCCTGATCGGGTATATTTAATAGAATTCGATATCAGATTTCGAATAATGGTATTTACCATATTTTCATCTGCATTCACATAGCAACTTTCATTATTGCTTTCCAGACTAATGTCAATACCTTTATTCTTAGCCTGTATTTTTATAAGTTCAATATTGCTATTTGCAATTTTCTTTAAATTCACAGTTGTCGGTGAATAATCTATTCTGTTAGATTGTAACTTTGACCATTCGAGTAAATTTAAAACAAGTTTATAAGCCTGTTCTGCCGATTCATGAATGGTATCAACCAACCGGATCATTTCAGGGTTTTGTACTTTCTCTTTATTAAGAATAAGTACTTCTGTAAGTCCGAGCAGGGAGTTAAAAGGGCTTCTCAGGTCATGTGAAATAATGGAATTAAACTGATCTTTCGTTTTGTTCATCTCCCGAAGGGTTCTGTTTTTCTCTTCCAGTTCAATGTTTTGTGTCTCAATTTTTTTCTGCTGTTCAATAACCTCTTCTCTACTTTTTGTTAACTGAAAATTTTGAGATTGCAATTTCTCGTTAGCTTCTACAATCTGGTTAAAATAAATATTAGCAAATAAATATATGCCGGTTAAAGAGATAAAAAAGCCGCTCACTAAATCAACATATCTGTCGAAACGACTTGTATAGCCAATAATTAGTTCAGGGTGAAAATATTCTGTTATTATTAATGATATGGCTATAATAATTAATAGCGGAATTAAAACTCTTCTTGTTTTTTGTGAGGCAGAAACATGAATGCCAACGATAAAAAATGGAATATAATATTGAAATGAACTAATAGAGCCTCCATTGAGAACCCACATTATGGGAGTATAGATCAATATCAGAAAGCCAAAAGCAATAATCTCTACAGGTTTCGATTTTTTTGTTTTCCGGGAATAAATATACAGGATAGAAAAAAGGAAAATTGCAATCAGGTTTGATACAATCATAAGCCAATAAAGCTCAAGTATTAAATCAATAATAAGAACTAAAATGCACAATATTGCTGCTCCAAAAATAGTAATGTTTAATATTCTATGTTGTAAACTGAACTGGTCAGTATCTCCTGTGATGAATTTTAAGTTATTTAATATTTGCATCTCTTGTCAATACAATTGATTTATAGCATGCTAATTTAATAATTTTCAATTGAAAACAGAAGTATATAGGTTGTTTTTCAAGTGTTGAGAGAGTTTATGGGGCAAAGTTCCTTTATGTAGTAGCACCGGTGTGTAGCGAAACCCCGATGTTACTGATTGAGGTTTTATGTAATCCCTGTTTGAACGAAATAATTTGTACGATTTCTGGTGTACGACAAATTTCACTTAATAATAAGTAAAATCCAACTCACATTACTTCACCCAAACGATAAAAGATATTATTAGTTACACGTTGAACAGGAACGAGCTTCAATCAATAAGCGTTTAGTTTGCTCGTTTAAACTTGCGATAATACTTTGAACATTAGCCCCTACACCACACATTTCCTCTATTAAATCTTCCATTCCTTCTGCTGTATCCGGATAATTTTTCCCTTTATATGTGTAATAACACTCATTATCGTCACAGCATACTGTCGCATCTTCCGGCGCATTACATCGCGGTGGATTAAATGATTCGCAAATCTCATCAGGATCAGTCTCGCATCCATACTGTACGGCTATAAACATTCCCAATAACAATAAGGGCAATAAAAAAAACTTCTTCTTCATTCTATTCTTTTTTTGTGGTTGATATTTTGATTTATTACTCTCTTGTCTCGTTTCTTATTATTTTCACAATATCATGATAGTTTCGATAACCGCTGTATATGTGTTTGTTAACAATAAATGTTGGCGCTCCTTTCAGGCCTAATTGCATAAACTCATTGTTGTTAACGTAAATATAGCGATAATTATTGTTGTTTAGCATACACTCTGCAATATCACCATTATTAAAAATAAAATCATTTACAAGATCTTTAAACTCCTGAGTAAACACAACTCTACTGTCAGACAACAACAGCTCATGAAATTTGTCAAAACTGCCGTATTTATTAACACATACTGCTGCTTGCAAAGAATTCAATACATCACGATTACGATTCAACTCAATTAATTTTAATACAAATCTAATCTTTCCGTTGTCAATATAATCGCTTTTCAATTTCGGGAAATCTTCCTGAAAAAACTTTATGCAAAATTTACAGGTATAGTGTGAATACATATAAACTGTTAAAGGAGCTGTGTCAGACCCGAAAATAATATCCAGGTCATGTTCTTTTACTTCACCTGTCAATACGGTATAGGTTGTTGCACGGAAAAGTGCCGGTTGATAATACCGAACCAACTTAGTAATTATTAAAACAACTAAAGCTACTGATACAGTATATGTAAGCCATTTTATAATTATGATTTTTTGTTGTATCATCCTTCGTTTTTTTAGCTCGTCGGTTTATTTATACTTCATGTCAATTATGTGGTTAATCTAATTTGCCACAGATACAATGGTCTAATTCAAATAATCTGGCACTTCGGTTTCGAAATTCACCAATTTAGGATGAAAGACAATATCCAATACCATTTGTTGCAATTTAATTTTAGTATTCATTTTTTGTCTCATTTTTTTGTTGTCTAAGCCGTTTTTCATCTTACCGTTCAGGCTGTACGAGACTACATAAAGTGAGCGAGGGCCCTTTTTATTACTCTCCGGGTTGTTTTCTAATTCAGCCTGCTTTTTCATTATATGTTTCGTTGTTCCGCGTAGTATCTCTCCCAAATAAATTTTTAAATGGTATTCATAATCTTCGCCAAAACTTTGCATTCCGTATGCCGTAATATTCATGGCATTACTTTTTATCCCGGTACTGGGAACATACATTGAATTATTAAATATGAATATTTTACTCTCCATAGTTTTAAAACGCATATTATCTAATTCCTTAATGTTTGTGAAATTGGCTAATTCCATTGCCGGCTTATAGTTGAACAGACCACCATTCTCCAATTTTAAATCCCCTTTCAAGTAAATTGAGTCGGTAACAATTGTATCACCAAGATATAGCAACCATCCGTCTATATCGGTTGATAACAACCCACTAACCTGTTTGGATATAATCTTTTCCTGATCGAAGTTGTCAAAATCAGTTAATAACTGAGATATATCCATACCCTCAATACGGTTCCGAAAAGTTATTATCTGCTTGTCCTCCGAAACAATGTTATATTTCATTGAACTAACCATCTTTCCTTTAAATCCATCAAATGTTAATTGATCGATTGTATATAGGCTGTCCTTAAGATTGAAAAGAGCGGAAATATTTTTTATTAGAGCTTTATTATATGCAAAACTGTTTACCGTAAGTTTTCCTTTAATTAAGAAAGTGTAGTTAATTGCAGATGTATCGGTTGTCAAAGGTATAGCATCAGACGTAAGACTTGAGCTACTTATGGCAAGCGTAGTATCTGTTGAGGTAACCATGGATGTACTATCCATGAACGGAGCAAAAATGTCATAGTCAATATCGCCCAAATGAAAAGCTCCTTCAACATATAGTTGCTCATGCAGGTTTTTAATATATGAGTTATACAGATTAACAATTTTAACAGATGAAACGTCAAAATCTATATTTTTATACCCTCCGTCAAGCTTTTCAACATGTATTGTGTCCGGTATTATTTTCACACTACCTGTCAGGTTGTTTATGCACATCAGTGTATCCGGCATCTTTACTGATACATTATTCAGATTAATGATAAACGAACTTTTTTTAAATATTATATCATTTATCTGTTCCGAAATAGAATCAGGATTAATCTCTCCTATTGAAGTAATAGTTGAAGTAACCTCCCCTGACAGCTCATTTACCAATGAATCAGGAAGCATGTTTCTTATCTCCGACAAATTGAGTTTTATTTCGATGTTCAATTTGTAAGATGGAGTTTTAAGATTTTGAATAAAAGCCGAACCGGTAAAACAGCTACTATCCGTATTAAAAATAAAAGATTTAATATCTATTACTGTTGCTTCCGGCCGGGTTAGTTTTCCTGACAAAAGGGTATTGAATGAACTATTTTTAATATTAACATGATAATCTGGAATTGACACATTCAGCATACTTGCATTGAGCTGTCCGGGATGATAGTTAAATGTTCCGGAAAATGACTTAACAGGAGGTAAAGAGTCCATAGTAACATTGAAATCAGATAGCGTTACTTTTGCCCTGGTGGTTTGCAACAGATATTCAAAAAAGTCACTATTTATTGAATCAGGTAAAACACCTCTTGTAGTCAGTTGTGCTTTGATATTTCCACTTATATCCTGAATTAATGAATCAGGAATCAGTAACCTGAAATCACTTATATTGAGGTTAAGATCAGATTTAATATCATATTCCGGATGGTTTAGATTTTCAAACGATAAATTGATATCACCTTTACTATTCTCAGTCTCAAAATGAAATCTTTCAATATCTATTTCTGTTGTTTCTTCGTTTTGTCCATTTCCGTTAGTAGCATTCAGGTTGAATGAGATGTTTTTTAGCTCAGGATACTCTGTTGTCTGCACTTCACCCTCTTGCATCGTTAAATTCAGATCCAACTTAGGCTGATGTGTACTATCAGAAACTATCCCTTTAATAGTTGCATCAAAAGTTACTAACCCTGAAAGGCTTTTAATGTCATAATTTCTTAATGTATCTTCCGGCACATATTTCATCAACTCTGCCAAATTGATATTATCTCCTTTAATATTCAGATCAACATAAATGCTATCCGTAATTACAGTTACTCCCGAAGCCACTAAGATTGCTCCATCCGTTAGCACAGAAAGGTTTCTAATCTTTACCGAATCATTCTCGAAACCAATTTCAAAATTCATCTTTGTCTCAAGCATACGATCCAAGTGCGTCTCTTTAAAATCGCATTCTGATATTATCATGCTTCCATCCATAAAACCGCTATATATATCTTTTTTAATCTTCCCTTTCAGGTTAATTTCTGGTATGTCAATCTTTGCTTTGGTTGATGTTAAACTGTCAGAATAGTAACAAGTAATATCCATCAATAACAATTCGTTAAGTGTCAGATCCAATGGTGTCGACAAAGTGGTGTCAGGCTTTTCGTTATTTGTGATATCAATAAGGAAATCAAAATTACTTATCCCGTTTTTATCTATTGTGTAATCAATATTTGCTCCGAGAATTTCAATTTTTTGTATATCAAATATTCCATCAATTAATGGGGTTGATTTAACGGAGATATATAATTTCTCTATATTTATAAGCGTATCGCAGTTCAACCGGACAGAGTCAGGGCTTCCGGTTTTATCAGGCGAGCCAATCCAAATATTCTCAAATTCAATTGTTGCTAACGGGAATCTTTTAATTAGAGTAAAAGAGATATCACTTGTTTCTATTGGAACTTCAATTGATTCTTTTAACTGATTAAATGCTAATGCAGTAATTTTTTTTTCAGCCAGTTTCCCAATTAAAAAAAGAAAAAGAATAAATGCAAACAGAGTTATGAAAAATAGTTTGAAAAATTTAAGTGTCTTTTTTGTGTATGAAGTTCGTTTCATAAGGATAAAATTATCTGCATAGTTAAGTTACACCTACTTATCTGTATCTCCTAATTTTCTCTCACAGAGCGAGAGGCAAAACATGCTAGTGTTAAGTTAATCGTCAATTGACGGATAAAGTCTCTTTAATTTTATCC
>CBDUZZ010000020.1:0-61904 GCA_965371855.1 uncultured bacterium | reverse complement strand
TTGCCAATGCCATTTTTTCAGCTGCTTTTAATGCCCCCAAATACCAGAATTGCATTTGTGGGTTTGGGCCAGAATAGTTCACGTCCATGGTATTGTGCTGGCTGCCTTCCATTACGCCATCAGCATTTGCATCCCAACTGTTTTCCTCCCAGGCAAACGCCAATGCTTGTTTTACATTCGGCCAACTTTTACGTAAGAATTCTGTATCGCCTGAAAGTTGCCAGTCGCGGTACATTTTCATGATAGTACCCATTTGCCCATCTGCCGCACCCCCTTTCCATTGTGCTTTCGCCAGAGGTAAACCTGCCCTGAATGACATTAAGCCATTATCCCGTGTAGCATAATTAAATTCTACATCTCGCATGGTTTTGGCTAAATCACCGTAAAGGAATGCTGTTGCCTGCTCGTAATTCCAAACATGTGTACACGACCCGGGACAAGACCCCATCATGTCCATACAGCCTTCCCAGCCCATCATATGCCCACTTTCCAGCCTGAACACTGTCTGTGAACGCAGGGTACTTAAGTTGAATAGGGCTGCTTCTTTTACTGCCTCAGGTAAATCAGAGCCAAGAAATGTTTTTACAAATTCGAGTGTTTTAGCTTCCAAATTATTTATTTCCGGATAGGTTTTAGTAATCACATCCCAGGCATCTTCATATTGTGTAGTATAATAATTGCCAACTACTTCTTTAGACCAAGCCATCCGGTTAGGGAAGTGCCATGTGAGGAAAAATTGAAATACTTTTTTGCCATTGGCAGGTATTTCTTGCTTCACAGCCAGCGAAGCCATGGGGTCATCATCTTCTTGCGCTGTCTTTTCAACCAGTTTCCCGTCAGTACTAAAATCGTCCCAAAAATCAAGTACACCATTCCTCCAGGCATTGTGGACTGAAGAGGTTCGGTAGGTAACGCCAGTTTTTGCATTGGTCGTTAATGCCATTGTCCCCCATGCCGGGTCAGTATTCCCTACCTCTCCCGGTTTAAAATAAATACCTTTAATTATATCAGTTTCACGAAACTCGTTTTTGTTATTTTTTGCACCATCAAATTTTTTGTCTCCTGTCCAGTCCATGTGGTATTTGCTTCCGTCTTTCCCAATGAAGTTCCGGATTGAGCCACAAACCGAAACATTTATAGGTTTATCCGTTTTGTTGCTTACTTCGTATCGAAGAATGGCAATAGGAATACCACTAGCACCGGCATCACCCGGGATCATGGGATTAAAGGCTTTGATTTTCACATCAACAGGCAATTCACTATCTGAAAGGTTCACTATTCCAAAAGGATAAGCAGCGTCAAATGTAGCTTTTTCGAAGCGTGGGATACCATGGTGGTCAACCGGGCGGCCTTCCATACTTTGATATTCATAATCGAGTAGTGGCCCCATTAAACCTTTAGTATAACTTTTATCCGCCTCTTCAACATGAATGGCAAAAAATGGGGCATCATTTCCAGGTGTAACCGTGCTAAACCCTTTCCCCGGACGATTCATTATTTCCCAGTCAACAAGGCTTCCCCTGCCACTGAGAGAGACAGTACCAGTTCCGATTCCTCCTATTGGCAAAGCTACTTTAGAAATATGGCTTTCATCGTAATGTTTTAATACAGGCCATTTTGTATTTTGACTTTGTATTGAAGGACTAATAAGTATTAATGACAATAATAGAATTGGTAAATAAGTTTTCATTGTATAAATTTTTATTGTTTGTTCAAAACCTTAATTATTCATTTGAGCCCGCATTCCCCTCTCCTTCGCTGCATCCCAATAGCCACATTCGAGCCTGATAAATACAGAGGTATAAGGAATAGTCAAATCTGTTTTTAGCACCAGGATATGAAACGTTTTTGCAGCCTCATCAATAGTTGCAATTAGCTCTTCGTGTAGCTTTTTCATCACATTCCTCCCTTGTAATAATGAGTTCAACTCTTGCTTATAAGATTCAATCCCATTGGCTTCTTTTTCAGGAACAAAATCAATTTCTTTATCCAGGAAAACCTCAGGATAAATATGAGGAGCTTTATCCACAGCTTCTAAAACCGCCTTAACCACATCCAATTGTTTTTCGCCCGTGGCAATGATTTTTATGGCTGGTTTGCTTTGAGAGGGATAGGCTGCATCTACAATCAAAATCCAGTTGCGATGCCCGTACAATGCAAGTTGTTCTTTTAGCTCCTGGCTCCAGTTGCTATTACTATTTTGAGATATAACAGGGTTAATCGCAATAACAGTAAGAAAGAAAACTAGTATTTTTATTTTAAGTATCGATCTCATATTACAAATAATTAAAGTTCATTTTTTAAGTTCCTTGCCCCATCGTCATAGTATGGATGGATTTTAATTTCCTGCTTCCATCCATTCTTTTCTTTCTCCTGCCATTTTAAAGCATCGGGTCTTTTAACTCCTTCATCATAAAACCGAGCCCCTTTACCTATTTTGTTGTAGTCCCCTATTTCTACTCTGGCTTTTTCAACCAGTCCTAGTAATTCTTTTACTTTTTCAGGGAACTGTGATGCTACATCCCTGCGCTCGGAGATATCATTTCTCAAATTGTATAGCTCATAATCACGCACAGGTTCCACATCATGAAACCTAAAGATTGATTCTTTATTTGATATAATCCATTCAGGAGCCTGAGGCCTGGGGAGTACTAATTTCCAATTACCGGAACGTACTGCCTGCAAATGTGTGTGGAGATAATAGTAATAAACTTCCTCCACTGGCTTACTTTTTTCATTTGCAAGAATAAGTGTTGAAATATCTTTCCCGTCAATAGTAAGCCCTTTGGGCAACTTTGCCCCACTTAAACTAACCAGGGTAGGGAATATGTCCATTGTTGAAGTTACCTGCTTACGTACTACCCCGGATTTCAATATATCGGCTCCCCAAATAATACATGGAATCCTGACCCCTCCTTCCCACGTTGTATTTTTACCCGAGCGTAATGGAAACGCTGAACCACCATGCGTACCTCTTGCCCTCCATGGACCATTATCAGAGGTATAAATCACAATTGTATTTTTATCCAGCCCAAGGTCATTTAACTTTTCCCTGATTTTGCCCACGCTCCAGTCAAGTTCCTCAATAACATCGCCATAAAGCCCGAATAATGATTTACCTTTAAACTGACTACTGGCTCCCAGCCTGGTGTGTGGCATTGAATGTGCCAAATAGAGAAAGAAAGGTGATTCTTTGTTTTTTTCTATAAATTTGATTGCTTCTGAAGTATAGAGTTGAGTCAGTGTATCGACTGGGACACCTCCAATCAACTCCTTGTTATTATATAAGTTACTGGCTCCTCTATCGTTACTTGATGGCAATCCAAACCAATAATCAAACCCCATTTCTGTAGGAAAAATCTCTTCGGAAGCAAATGTTTGCCTATGCCCGTTTAAGTCCCACTTACCAATACATGCCGTTTGATAGCCCACTGTTTTCAATACTTCAGGCAGCAGTACTTCATTTGGGTGTACCATTGGGTGAAACCTCTTAATATTGCCAACTTCGGCAACCCTAAGAGGGTAACAACCTGTCATTAAAGCAGTCCTTGAGGGACCACAAACGGGTTGGGCATAAAAATTAGTAAAACGGATTCCATCTGATGCCAACCTGTCGATATTTGGTGTTTTAATAAGTGGGGAACCATAACACCCCAGGTCGTTATAACCCTGATCATCGGTGAAAACAATTATAAAGTTGGGTTTAATTGCTTTCTTTTCCTGACTTAATGATTGAAAAATAAATGGATTAATAATAAAAAGGAGGCAGATACTTATTTTAGAGATATTTTTCATAGAGATATAATTTAATGTTTATCAATCCAACCTAGTTCAGGAAAATCTCCGATCTTTTCACGATATGAACTCAACAGCTCCCTAAGTTCTTTAACGATTTCCGGATTTTCTTGATATACGTTGGTCGTCTGACTAAGGTCGTTGGAGAGATTATAAAGTTGTGCCGGTGGTGCATCTTTTCTAATCTTGCCACCTACAATATCACTATTTACTTGTCCGGAGAATGGCAAAACTGCGGCTCCTCCAAATGTATGATCTCCAACCTTCTTGGCTTGAAAACCCCCTTCGCCTTGTGCAGGAATATAAACCCACTCACCTTTACGGGCAACCAAATGGCTTGAGTGGTTAGGGGAAATAATAAGGTGGTCGCGAATCATTGATTTAGGATTACCGGTTAATGCCTCTAACTGATTAACACTGTCAAAATTCTCATTACCATTTAATGGTTTGCCAATAATTTCAGCAAAGGTTGCAAGGAGGTCTACCTGACTAATTAGTTGGTTTGATGTACTGTTTTTAGGTGTTTGTCCGGGCCATTTAACTATAAAGGGGATCCTGTGCCCCCCTTCCCAAGCTCCGAATTTAAAACCCAGTAAATCACCGTTTAAACGATGTCCGGCTCTCCAGGCATCCTGTCCTCCAAGGTTAAGCATTCCTCCATTGTCGCTGGTAAAAATTACTAAAGTATTATCTGTAACACCTATGTCATCCAATGCATTAAGCACTTCACCAACAATCCAGTCCAGCTCGTGGATAAAATCTCCATAACGACCGCACTCGCTCGTCCCTTTAAACTGAGGGGCAGGTGTAAATGGGTGATGAATATTTGTTGTCGCGAGGTAAAGGAAAAATGGCTTGCTTTTATTTTCCTTATGCGTTTTTTTAATCCATTCAACCGCCTTTTCTTTAAGTGTTGTTCCAACTTTCTCATCCTCATAAAGTAAGTGTGCTGCTTTGGCTCCACCAATTTGCGAGTAACCACTCTTTGCTGGCCATTTCTGTGTCACCGACTTTTCACCAAGTACAAATGGATCTTCCGGATCGTAACCTACAACCGTATGGTTTTCAACATACACAAATGGAGGCCCGCTATTTACTTGTGGAATGCCAAAATAGTAATCGAAGCCCAGTTCAAGAGGACCGGGTTTTAAAGGTTTGTTAAAATCGGTTTTCTCGATATCACCAAAACCAAGGTGCCACTTACCTATACAAGCGGTATTGTACCCTGCCTCTTTTAAGACTCGGCTAATCGTCAATTGATTTATATCAATTGTTAATGGTGTTCTCATTGCTGAAGGCCCCCAAAAATTTCTGCGTAACGGGTATTGTCCGGTTAATAATCCGTATCGTGAAGGTGAACAAACGGACGATGCAGAATGGGCATCAGTAAACATCCTCCCTTCCTTCGCAAGTTTATCAATATTCGGGGTTTGCACTTTGGTAGCACCATAACAACCAAGGTCACCATAACCCAGATCATCCGCATTAATAAGCACAATGTTGGGACTTGAAACAGAATTGTTTTTAGATTTTCCCTTTTCGGCTGTGTTGCAAGCACCAAGTACAAAAATGAAAATTAAAAAACTGTAAAATAATAAAATTGATCTCATTTGAATTCGTTTTTTTTTGTTCACTATTAACTATATTGCTGTTTATCTTTCAAAGTTACCAAGGTACTACTAATATGAAGTTTATCGCCATCATGGAGCATTATATTATTCAAAGGAACATACCGCTTTCCCGTTTTTATTCTCCTGCCTTTTAAGTATTCTTTTGTGAAGTCCACGATTGGGCAGGAGTTCCGCCAACAGCATTTCCGGTTGTTGCATCTACACGCCACCCACCATTATTATCAACTTTTACAGGATACTCCTGTCCGTTCCATGAAGTGTAAACAGAAAATTGCTGATCGGGTTTTCCCTGTCCCCAAATGGGAGATGTAGAATTTCGTTGCAATACCATATTATCTCCCAACACATTGGGCAGTTTAATTTGTGCTGCTTCAACAGCACGGTGATCCTGCAACATCGAAATAACTCCATCTTCGATTTTATATTTGGGATTGACACCCGAAAAAACAGATGTGAGAATAATTCTGGTATCAGGTAGTCGCCTTCTGATTAATTGCAGATTAGCATTCTGCACATCGTAACTAATTCGTTGCATTGCCGGTTTATAAAACTCTTTCTGTTTTGCAACCGGAACTGTTGTACTACTTTCAGGAATTGTATCCCACAATGGAATTTGCGCAAACAATGCACTGTTAATATGAAATAGTATAAAGATGAAAAGCCCTGCTTTTATTGCAAGACTACTGCTATAAGTGAAAAATGAAATTGATTTTTTATAACTTATTCTCATCATGTGTAGAATATAAAGTTTTAGCCGTTTTAGTAGGATTTTTAAATGAATGAGTGAATGCTTCAATAACAGATAATGCCTTCCTAATTTTTATTCAAGCATTCACTCATTTATTCATGATAATCATTCCCTGCAAAACTATTTTTGCAAGATTGCCTCCATTCCAGAAGCTGCCCGGATAACTCCTTTACAATTTCAGGATGTTTTTCAGAAATATCAGTGGTCTCCCTTTTATCATTTACAATATCGTACAACTCGAAATGTTCGCCCTCATCACTGCTGTAAATTTTATATTGATTGTTCATAAATGCCTGTTGTTTACGAGATTCGAAACCAATAGGGACAGGTCGTTCTTTCATTTCACCCTCAATAAATGGCATCATACTAATTCCATCAATGGGTTTTGGTTGCGATGTGTTAGTAAACCCGGTAATATCCATAACTGTAGGAAAATAATCTAACGTGCTGAAAGGAATATCGGTTTCTCTATGGTTTTTTATTACTGCCGGCCAGGTCATTAATCCCGGCACACGAACGCCACCTTCGTATAACGAACGCTTTCTGCCCCTAAAATCTCCGGCAGTTCCCTGGGTCCTTCCTTTTCTTGTTCTCCCTTCCGGACCATTGTCGCTGGTGAAAAATATTACCGTGTTATCATATTCATTTTGTTCTTTCAGAAAAGTTTGTAATCTTCCAATCTGCTCATCCATAGCAGAGATACAACCATAATAGTGTTGAATATCGGGGGAATGTTCTTTATACAAACTTGTATATTTTTCGCCTGTAAGAACCGGAAGGTGCGGTGTATGAAACCATACAACAGTAAAAAACGGCTTTTCGTTTTTTGATGCCTTTTCGATAAAAGGGATAACCCTGTCCATTATTACACGAGAGTCATCGCCTTCGAGATTATCGGTTGCTTTTTGCCCGGGGCCTGTCCAATAAGCAGTACCATATGGTTTTCCTTCTGTTGTTATTCCCTCACTCTCCCCTTTTTTGGGAGGAACCAACATCGGATTCCATGTAGGCACTTTCGATTCGGTAGAGAAACATTCATCGAATCCGTTTTCCCAAGGAGGGGAATAATTCAGAGTATCATGAAGTTTTCCTCCACGGTTAGCATCTTTTTCGGTTTTAGTTAAAGTCCCCAGATGCCATTTTCCGAAATGCCCGGTTATGTAACCTTTAGATTTAAGTGCCTCGGCAAGTGTAAATTCCTGCTTTTGCATGTGCCCAACATTGGCATAAAAAATACCATAACGATAGGGATGGCGACCAGTAATACAACTTCCGCGTGTAGGAGAGCAAACCGGCGACGAAGCATAAAACCGATTAAACACAACTCCCTCGGCAGCCATGTTGTCCAGATTCGGGGTTTTACTAATGGGATTGCCATTGTAAGCAGGATCACCCCACCCCAAATCGTCGGCCATTATAAGAATTATGTTCGGAGAATCATTTTTAATATTCTTCTTTTTTAAATCGTAAGTGCATGAACAAAAAACAATAGAAAGAATAATTGCTGCAACTAAAAGTTTTATATTTTTCATTTATAAATTTTAAATTATTTGTAATTTTTCTCCATTACGAGGCTGTCTCTTTTCGTAAACTTAAAAGCAAAAATAGTTTTAATGAATGATACTTTATCTATTCACATAAAAATACCTTAAATGACAAACATTCCCTTTGCTGTCAGGATTTTTTTCTGATGCCATTCTGATTTCTAATTTATGATGACCGGGGTGCAAGCCTGCGCCGAGGGTAAAATACCACGGCAGATATAATCGGCTGCTGTATTTGTTAAAAAGATCCAGCTTTCCCCACTCGCCTTTGTCAATCCGGTATTCAATAATTCCGGCATTGGGGCCTGAAACATCTAAGATACCAACTGCATTTCCTTCAAATTCGAATGTAAAAATTTTTCCCGGATAGCTGCCAATAAGCATCGGTACATGATAATAATTCCGACGAGTTCCAACCTTAAATTCAGGATCCCATATTTCGTAATATTTCCAACCATCGATTGGATCTAACTTTGTAGCATCGACAAAATATCCACGGTCGTAACAACCATCATCCAATTTTTCAGGAATGGTATATTCAACAATTTTATCCTCTTTCGACAGCCCGTCTTTCCACATATTCTCCAGAAAATTAATCATCGAATTACGATAAATCCGCTGACCGGGAAGTGCTACATGAACACTTCTAATATCTTTATTCCAAGTTATTTCTCCTGCATCTATTCGTTCTGCCACCTCTTTCGCCAGGTTAATTGCAGGTATGTTGTAGTACTTTGCCACACTTTCGTGATCGGCAATTACATGTGGCACTTTATCATTTTTGTAATCTTCAATTTTATCCTGATCTACAAAATACATAAAAATAATATCGGTGGCAGGCCCAACATAACGTGCATGGCGCACCATTCCCTCCATTCCACGCCGAATCTCTTCATCAGTTTTACCTTTTCGGTTGTCGTTTACCGCAGCCTCAATAAATATCAGGTCAACAGGGCCATTAAAAACAACATCTCTGCTAAAACGAAATGCATCGGAGGTAGATCCCATTGACGGTACACCTGCCTGTATAAAATCAAATTCAGTTTTAGGAAAACGGTTTTGCAGGTAGTTTTGCATCATGTAACGCCAACCTTTCATGTTGGTAATTGAGCCGCCAACAAAAGCAACCCTTATTTTTTTTCGCCCCTGTTCAATTTTCATAAGCGAATTATTCAAATTGCCTCGCATAATGTGATAATCGGACGTTGCCAGTGTTGGAAACTGTTTTCTGTCGGAACTAATGGGCTGTGTTTTTCCCACTTTCGTAGCTTTACCCGGCTCACCAAACAGAAGCAGATCCTGGCTCCACGAACCATCTTTATTGTTGGCACGGGCACAGAGGTAAAAATCGAGCAATCCGTCATTGTTCAGGTCTGCCGCTTCCACATCCCAACCCGAACCTTTTACTGATGGAGGGAAAACCATGGAAGTTTGATTTACGAAATATCCGCGCCCGTCATTTAAGTACACTCCATATAGTTCACCACTAACCTTACCATCTGAATTTGCCGTAATAATATCAGGTAAGCCGTCGTTATTCACATCATACATTCCGCCATCCCATGTTCGTGAGTTGTCTTTGGGTATCCTGCTGTCTGTTTCATCTGTAAAATTACCCTTGCCGTCGTTTATAAACAGGCGGGTTTGTTTATCTCCGGCAGTATTAAAAAAAACAATATCGAGGTCTCCGTCAACATCCACATCGCTAAGGCATACTTCGCGTGTTACTTCGCGTACGCCTTTTCTGATATTCAACCGATGCGACTCATCGGTAAATGTACCGTCACCTCTATTAAAATACATTCGGTTCTCATCTTCGTTGGCAACTACCAAATCAGGAAAACCATCGCCATTAACATCGCCCATAATCAGATCCTGAGTATCGTCTTTAATCATCGGGATACGTTTTTCTGTTTCATCGGTAAAATTTCCTTTACCGTCGTTTATTAAAAAACGGTTTATTCCCTCGCTATCTTTTGCAATTGAACTGCCAATAATAATATCAGGCGAACCATCAAGATTGAGGTCTTCAACAAATACAGCATTCGACCTGTCGTGAATAAAAATACGCGCGTTTACAGGTGTAAAATTCCCTTTACCATCGCCAAAATAGAGTTCGTTGGTTTTAGTGTCTTCGGCTACAAAAAGGATGTCGACATGCCCGTCACCATTAAAATCAGCAATTCCAATATCTTCACTATCCTCTACCCTGTCGGTTAAAGCATAACTGTGTGTAAAGTTTCCTTTACCATCGTTAAGTAGCAGTAAATTTTTACCGCCTTCAACGGCAATAACCACATCAAGATCGCCATCTTCATCAACATCAAGAAATTCAGAATCCATGCTATGCACATTGAGATCCTGGGGCAGATTGGTTTTTGTTACGTCTTTGTATGAATACTCCTGAGCAAATCCTGAGATTGCAAAAAGAAGGGTAATGAGAGTGATTTTAATTTTTTTCATAGAAAAATAAAGCTTTAATTTTAAGGTTGAAATATATTAATTCAGTAAAGTTTATAGACTATCACTCATCTGTTCTTCGATTATTTTTTTAAGCTTTTCGTAGCTATTATGTCCCATTTTGTATTTCACAATTTTTCCTTCCGTGTTTACCAGGGCATAATGAGGAATACCGGAGATGTTAAATTTCCCAACAAGGTAGTTCCACTCATCCGGTGTAACTCTAAAATGCTCTCCTTTAATATCCGGTATCATGTTATTGTACGTTTTTTCAGGGGAAGTTTGGTTGGTGATATAGACAAATGCCACATCCTCATCTTTCATCTCCTCTTTGAGCGGAGCAATTCGTTTAATGCCAGACCGGCACGGTCCGCACCAAGTAGCCCAGAAATCAACATAGACTACCTTGCCACGAAATTTGACCATTATCGAATCAAACAATTTGTCGGCTTCAGTTATTGGCGTGTCATGTACCACAAATCCTTTCTTGCTTTTGTTGGCTTCTATTTTGGCTATGGTGTTTTTGTTTTCGATTGAAATGTAGCTGGCGACAAAAGGATGGCTTATCGTTTTCTGAATATCTGCCAACTGCTCATCGGCATAGGGCATAAATTCAGATTCCAACTTGCGGCATGCCGTTTGGGCAGTGATCACATCAAAAGCAAAACAGGTCTCAATGCCAAATACTTCGCTCATCTTTTCATCTCTGAAATTTTTATAATAGTTTTTCCTATGCTTTTTTGCGAAGGGTAGATACTTTTTGTTGAATGATTCAATAGGCAAAGCATATTTTTTAGCAAATGCTTTGCTTCGCTCCATTTCATCGCCTGTTCGTATCGTTTTTGATGCAAGGCACATTTCATGTTCTTCCGTTGTCAATTCTTTCCCTGCACGCTCAACTTGTTCGGAAATGCTCAGGAGTATGTCATCAGGTTTTTCTACCTGTTTCATTAATTCCTGATAAATAGCCATATGTTTTTTTATGAAAACATTTATTTGATTGCCGTACTTTTTCATAAAGTCTGCATTCTTTTTTAACATTTTCGGGGTTTCAATTGTCTTTTTTACTTCTGCCATTTCCCACTCTTCAGCCGATAATCCTATGCCGGATGCTTGCATCAACTTTGCTGCTTCAAATGTAGTTAAGTGCAGTACGCTTCCAGCCCTGAATAACTTCACAAACATCAACCTGTTTATAAAACTTTTATAACCTGACGACAATACAGCCAATTCGTTTTGAAGAGATGATGTGGAGATAAACTCGTAATACTCTTCTTTCAGCTCATATTCTTTTGGCGGAGAGCTTTCAGTATCTCCGTTTTTTTTGGCAGCCTTATAGAGTGCAGATCTTATGTTCATCTCATAACTGAGCATATTTTTCATAGCACTATATTCAATATCAAGTTTTTTTACCTGAAGTGCTTTTTTACTAATAAATTGCTTTTTTATAATATCATCCAGTGCCTTGGTGTCTTTTTCCTTAGCCTCAAGGCAATAAGCCTTATATTCTTCCGGAGGCATGTCCAGGATATGTTTGCTTATTTTTCTATAATCAAAATTGCGTATGCGTTGCAGTATGGATAAATCAGTATTTATTCTTGCACAATCACCCATAAAAAGAGATGGCTGCCTGTCCGGATTAATTAGTTGAAATGATTCTTTTCCCGGTTCCACAAAGACAGAAGAGTTGTTATACGGCATTCGGGTAAATATAACCTGGGGATATGGGCTTATAAATTTTACAGAAAAACTCCCATCCGGAGAAACCGGAACTGTATAAGAATCCTGATTTCCTGTAAAGATATTGTTTACATGAATAATCCCGGTTTTCTTTCCACTCCTTGGGGTATATCCTTTAATTATACCAGAATAGGTAACAGAATCTAACGAGAAAAGTGCAGACGAAGAGTAAAGTTCATCATCAACGGGCACATAACCGGGGTTGTTTGTTTTTTCAAGCTTGCAGGGTGTAAGTTTGTCTTTCGCTGTTCCAATTCCTACCGATTCGTCTTTATTAATTTTGGCATATAAGGTTTTTACAGTGCCTTCTTTTTCAAGGACAATAGTGTAAATTATCTTTTTCTTTTCAACCGATTTGTAATTCCAAATTGCCCGGTCAACGATAGCGTTATCGGCATACAAGCCCGCCTTCCATTCGTTACTTCCATCCATGCTGAGCCAATCTCCCTGAAGGGCTAAAGGCAACAGGGATACTTGCTCCCTGGTTGAAATATCGTAAATACACCATGTACCTCTATCGTTGTCCTCGCCATAGTCAAATTTACTGACCGCATTATCCAGTCCTGGAAAGAATAGTTTGTAGCTCACTTCACCGGATTCGGGTATCGTGTATTTTTCTCCCAATGGAATCCCTTCAGTTTTTGTTACAAATAGTTTCTCACCACCATTTACATCTTGTATAAACGTTTTTTTGGGAATGGAAATCCATCTTCCCGGCTTGTATTTCACATGGAAATGCAGCATGGTTGCTGTATCCGACAGTTCTATTTTTGTTATATTCCCGGGAAGGGTACTCATCCCATGTTTTGGATTGTCAATGATTTTTTGGGAATGGACATTAAAATAAGACAGCACGATTAAGCAAATAAAAAAGATTTTTTTCATGATTTTAAAATGTTAATTGTTTTAATTCTAGTTTTTTGGGTTAAAGTAAAGTTTTCAAAATAGATTTATAAGTTTCAGAACTCAGTAAAAGCATCAAAATTCCATGGACAATCGCAAATATTCAAATAGAATAAAAAATAAATTCAGGCTGGTTTTCTGACGTAAATCTTCATATTTCATGGAAAAACAATGCTTTTATTGTGATTTGTAAAAGATTGGCTTGCGATTTATATTCAGGTTTAATTCCAATTTACTGAGCTCTGAGTTTAATCCCCCGTTCATTTTTTTAAAATTATTTGCCTAAACAAAAGCCTTTTAATTATAGTGCCACCTCAAATCGTTTTATCATCATTATTTATAAAACAATTAATTCACCTGTTAATTTACAGATATGATAATTTTAAAATGGTTGCGTGGGGGCTTAAACCAATCCTGATGCTTTTACTGAATAATTTTCTTCTTAATTAATTCAATGCCACTAAGTGTAAACCCTCTGAAACGCCCGCCTTCCTGCAACTTATTAAAAGATAGCGGATCAATACTTATTGAATAAACTCCCGGCGTATCAAATGTTACTAACTCTCCATGAGTATATATCTTTTTCCAATATATTCCCCGTGGGTTATAGACTTTTTCGTCTGCCGTTATTTTAATTTGCTGTTTTTGTCCGTTACATTCCACATCAATAATATGCCCACCCTGCCAAACGGGATGCCCGTGGCTACCTGTTTCGTTCGAGATAATATTGAGATTGTAAGTGCCGGGTTGCTCAATTTTAAACTGCCAGTAAAGAATGGTATTTGTATCTTTCCATCCTTCGATTCCGCCACCGCGTCCAAGCAATTTCAATTTAGCAGGTTTGCCATTCTTTATCGGGTTGGCATATCCGGCAGTAATAAACACCCGACCGTCTGCCTCCTGTGCAGGAATATCGTCAACTTCGGGAAATGTTTCAGTTTCAACCACCACAACTGAGACATATTTGTCGGGAGCGTTTTCAGGAAGGTTTATTTTTAAACGGTTGTGCACGATAGAGGGTATAAAACTTTGCTCAAATGTCAACCCGTTTTGCTGTTTGTCTGCTAAAAAATAAATCCTTTTCACTTTGGTTCTCAGACCGTCTAAAACAACCTCTCCATTTTTGGGCCATGACAAAAAGCCGAGATACAATTTGTTCCCCTTGGTAGTAATACCTCCCCATGGAAATTCTGTTTTGTATGGAGAGGCATTTGTTTCGTAAATAGCTTCTTCATTGACCTTCATCCAGTTTCCAACTTCCTGTAAAATTTTCACCGATGCTTCTGGTATCACACCTTCGGCAGTGGGACCAACGTTCAACAGGTAATTTCCACCTTTACTTGCAATATCAAATAACATGGGCACAACTTTGGAAGGGTCTTTCCAGTTGTGGTCGTTTTTCTTGAATCCCCAGGTATTATTTAAAGTAGCCGGAACTTCCCAGTAACCGGGAAAAACTCCTGCTGGCACAACATTATCGCCCGTTGAAATGTAGTCGGGTTCTACTCCACCGCCAAGACGGCCACTAATAATACATTTTGGTTGAAGTTTGCGTACCAGTGCTTTTAACTCGCTTGCCTGGTCGAAATTGATACTCATTGGCGTATCGAACCAAATCATTCCTACTTCACCATAATTGGTAAGCAACTCGGTAAGTTGTGGCTTTACTTTTGTGTCGAGATATTCCTGAAACTTACTATTATCGGGAAATTTATCCCATGTATTTCCCAGTCCGCCCACTTCATTCCAATCGCGCGACTGCGAGTAATAGAAACAGATTTTAATGCCTTGTTTGTGACACTCGTCAGCAAGTGCTTTTATCACATCTTTTCCGTAAGGTGTTGCATCAACAATGTTGTAATCGGTTGCATTCGATTTAAACATGGCAAAACCATCGTGATGTTTCGATGTGATGGTGATGTATTTCATGCCGGCATCTTTTGCCACTTTCACAAAAGCTTTAGCATCGAATTTTACCGGGTTAAACTGTTTAGCCAGTTGGCGATATTCTACGGCAGGTATTTTTGCATTACTCATAATCCATTCGCCAATACGCCCAACCTCTTTTCCTTTCCATTCGCCGGCAGGAACTGCGTACAATCCCCAGTGTATAAACATACCAAACCGAGCATCTTTCCACCATTGCATCCTGGAGTCTTTCGAGATATCTTCCTGGGCATTAAGAATGCCCGAATTCAAAATTACAATAGCAATAATAAACGCTATTCCTTTCATGTTAATTGATTTCATATTAAAACATATTTATTAATTCTCATTATTACTTAGTTGAGTTTCGAGCCACGGTGCAACTTTTTGCACCCAACAATTTGTATGGGATCGTAAACCCTGACCACTAAAGTGGATACCTTTGCCATCTTTTTGGCGATTTTTTCCATTCAAAGCATCCGAATCGGGCCCTTCAAGTGCAATGCCTTCTTTCCAAGTCTGTTGTTCGTAATGATGTTTGGATAATCACTGAGAAGTGTAGCAAACTTATCCGATCTGTCGGGAGTCATATCAGTTGATGTGTCCCACCAAAGTATATCAAGATCGCCATAATTTGTAATATCCCTTTCTCTGCGTAACATAAATGATTAACTTTATTTTTTTATTATTTCTGAATGAAATATATTAAGTAAAGCGATAGGCGCGTCAGAAGGATTTAAAGCTTCCAATTTGCAACTTATTCTAAACTCTGTTTTTGTACCTAAAATGGGTAAATTATTACTGTAACGAATAGGAACTTCAAAAAGCACCTCATGGTTTTTATTATAAATAAACGCCATTGGGATATTTAAAGGAGTTGCCATATACTGCCCAGGCTGAAGCGTAACAGGTACCATAAAAAACTGTTTGCCATCAACCGAAAAAACAGGGTTTTTAATACCTGTTTTGGCATCCTCCGGCACACGCAATACAAAATTAAATTGTCGCTTATTGTTTCGCTGAAAACTGCCATCGCCGGGTACTGCAACGGACCAATCGTTTTCATTGCCATTAAAAAGAGGGATATCGTTTGAAATGGCAACTTTTTGAAATATTAAGGGGCTGTGGGTCCAACTGATATCAATTCCACAATCAACTGCCTTTGCACCTCCCGTTTTATTTTTAAGTATAATCACCGAGGGGTTTAAAATTTCAACACCCTCATGATGCCAACGTTTTTTCAATACAAGCTCATATGTTCCATTTTTTTTAGATTTTATATCGAAACTACAATCTATTTGCCGTAATAATAATTTCTGCTTATCAGTAACCTTGTCCGATTTTCTAACATCTTCCCATTTCCTGATGATATCAATAATTTCATCTTTATCAGGTCGCTTCTCAAAACTATCCATATTCAAAGAAAAATCGACCCCGGCATTCCATCCTACCGTTAATCCCATGAGCCAGTTAATATCCCCGGGGCTTGCATCACTCATATAATATTGCCCAAGTTTATGCGGAGTATGGCTTCTTTGAAGTTGCAATTGCCGATTTATCCTGTAATCCAGCATTGTTCCCCTGAAATTAGGATGTCGATGCTCCCCCCAGCTTATCGGTCCCATCATATACCAGGTGTAGTTACTAATCCTACTGGCAGAATAATCCATCTCACGGTCTTTATTAATATCATAAACCGTTTTCATCGACTGGTTTTTGGCAAAGTACCCATGTCCGGTTGCAAGGCAACCTTCAATACCATCGAACAAAACCCTTGTAAATCCCAATTCCTTTGCTCTATTGCCAATATTCATTGCAACATCTTTATTCATATCAAGAGTTCCCGGGAAGAGGCTTTCATATCCTGCATGATATAGAAATTCCATTTTATCTCCTTTTTTATGTGAATTCACTGCACTCATTAAATACCCGCGAATACAACCCGAAAATATAATATGATCCCCGTTTATGGTTTTTTCCTTGAAATAAATCAATTCATTCCCAATTTTTAAAAGGACCTGTTGTTGTTTGCTGTTCCCATTCTTACTAAAAAAACGATTGAGGGTACTGTCTTCTTTTATTAAAATTTTCGTTTCCTTCTCATTAACTGAACGGACCAACTCTGAAGTGATATCGTATGTTTCGAAGCGTTTATCTATTACCGGAGTAATAAATGGTTCGGGTAAAGCTCCTTTTGTAGACTTAAAATTTTGCCCTTTAGGTTTAAGAAAATTTGTGAGTGTGTACATCGTAAACCCAATACCATTTTTTGTGCATTCTTCGCTTATTCTGCGAATTGCATCATCTCCTCCCGGATACAAATTTGAGTCGAGCTGAAAATGACCCCAATTACCAAACATTTTAAGAAAAGGAGTTATATCACTGCCTTTCATTTTTTCACAGAGTTCCATAACACTTGTTGCTGTATTCTGGTTGTAAGATGTCCAAATTGAAGGAGCCTTCAACTTCATAGAACGTTTAATCCATTCCCCGTTTTTAACAGGATGAGGCAGACCCTCGTTCAAAACAATTTCTTCAATCTGATCCAACTCTCTTCCTTTTTCAGCACAATAAAGAGCCACTGCCGAACCAATAATTGTAAATCCCTTTACCGGTGTGGAAGAGCGAAATGGTTTAAATTTCCGTGAACGGGTATGATCCATTGCATCTAAAAGAACATAACTCCCTTTTTGTGGATAAGGCATCCAAAAAGCACAATTTGAACTATTGGCTCCAAAATATATTTTACCATCGGTGAAACTCAAGCCATCGGTATTTGGTTCTAAACTCATCATACCAATTGTAGATTCATCGGAATGCAAAACACCGAAGAATTCACCTACCGTTCCTACAATATTGGTATAAAACGGTCCCCAGCGTATCATGTCAATATCATCAATTCCCGTTGCACCTCCAACTTCAAACCTAAACCAACCATCCTTTTTAGTAATTTCAATTTGTAAAGATGTCTCCTCATCATATATAAGTTTCACGGTAAAAGAGTCACCCGATCTATTTAACATCCTCATGCCAACAGGAGCTTTAAGGGCATTTTCTGAATAACGCTTCAGCATTAGCAAGTAACTTGGCTTCTTTGAATGAAGGTAATCCCTTTTTGCAATTACATCTGTTAATGATCTAAGCTGACCATTTTCATCTATTTTCAATTGCAGCCTACCTGCCCGAAAATCAATTTTATCTTGAGCGCAACAGCCAAATATGGAAATTGAAAAGATAAATATTAGCAATCTTTTTTTATTATTCATTTATTTCACTTTTTAATTAGATAAATATTAGCATATTTTTTATTTATGTATTTTACTTTTTAACCAAGGTGCTATTTTTTTGCACCCAAACATCAGCATGAGCACGTAATCCCTGACCACTAAAGTGGATACCTTTGCCATCTTTTTGGCGATTTTTTCCATCAAAGCATCCGAATCGAGCCCTTCAAGTGCAATGCCTTCTTTCCAAAAGTGTGCCTGGGCATTTCGGATATCAGGTGATCCCTGATCGTCAGGAGAATGATAACTCTATTGCCTTATTGGCATACACCTGCTTACCTGTAACAACCCACTGCAATGCATGTGCATAAGCAGCCTGACCATCATTAAAAAAGCGTTGTTTTCCTACTTCTTTAGGATAAACTATTTCCATTGGATGTGGTTGCCAAACGAGACTTGTGTATTTAACTCTGTCGGTAATTTTATGGCTTGTACTACTAAGCATCTCTTTCCAACCCTCTTTCATAGGATGAGGAGCAGTGCTATTGATATTGACCTTTATTACTTCCAACTCTTCCTGCGAATTGTAAATCCCTGGATGAGTAAATTGTGCAAAAACACTTGAACTTAAAATAATTATACTCAAACTCAGCAATAATTGATTTATTTTTATCATAGGTTATAGTTTTATAAATGCATTTTAATTCTTAATTATCTGTTTAACCACTTGATTACCCCCTGAACTAATTTTAATGAAATAAACACCTATGGGTTGATTTTCTAAATTTATTTGTAACTGTTTCTTATTACTTGGATAATAAGATTTCACCCTTTCGCCAAGTACATTAAACACCATTACCTTATCCATATTTTCACCCGCTACAGTGATTACTTCAGAAGCAGGGTTGGGATAAATTGCAAAATCTATATCCCCTATGCCTGATACAGAAGTAATGTCTGGTTTATCCAAATCAGCATGAGAAACGATTGTTGCATCACCACGCTGACCTCTAAAGTCCAATGTAAACTTCTCAAGATTCGGTACAGGATACGTTTCATTTAACCTCCATTTATAGTGGTTATATGCTATTTCAAATTTTGCTCTTAACTTTGATTTTGTTTTTTGATTATTCCCCTCCCATGTGGTATTAAGAACTGTAGCGTAAACTTCACCTTCGTTAGCTGCTTTATAAGCCCATTCCATCCCTTTATACAGTCGTGGTGTGGATTCTCCTCTAAGTTTCATATTATACATATCAATACCCTGATGCCAAAGCACTTCTGCCATAATTACAGTTGCACTAATATCCATAATGTAATGCCCTGCATCTCTGTTTACTTCAACAAATTCACCCGTTGGAGCAATTGATAATTCAAATAATGATATTTTATCATAACCTCCACAGAGAGCTTTGTATTTAGACAAACTCTTATTCATGTTAATTTTCTCTGTAAACATGTGATCAAACCCAAATTGAAACAGCACGTCATCATCTAAATAAATACCTAAGGTCATACGAGCAAGTGCCACATATAAAGGTTGATTTTGTCCCCCATAGCTTCCATTCCAAGTCATTGTCATGGGAACATATACTTTTCGTACATAAGCATCCCACTTATCAATATCTGCTTGTGCCCAAGCTGAATATCCACCATCATGATATTTTAAAAGTTCAGCAGCAAACAACCACCAATGCATAGTATTAGTAGCATGTAAATACTGATAAACCGATCCTGTTGTATCCGCAATGCTTTTATTTGTTGAAGCCCAGGCATTAAGTATTTCTACTGCCTTATCTGCATAACGAACATCTCCATCTGCTGCCCATTTCATGGCAAAGTTGTAAAGAGCTCTTCGATCTTGATCGAAAGGTAATTTTTGCGATGGAATATCCATATTAAGATATCCCGGTGGATTTGGTGTATAATTGAAATTTGTTCCTTTTGAAAGCAATGACCATGCTTGTCCCATCGGATGATTCGGGTCAGTAATATTATTTTTTATACGGGCAAGTTCTGCGTCAGTATTTAAAAAGCCTAAATGATTAAATGTTTTGGTATCCCAACCTGAAACATTAACAATCGCCGTTTGATTTCGAGTTTGTTGGGGGGTGCCAAATTTATAATAAGCTCGCAATACATGTGTTCCAGGTGTTGCAATCCACTTATGTCCATCTTGCCACTGATTTACATTTTGTCCATCAAATAGTAATTGAACCCACACTCCATTCATGTTTTTTTTAATGATAGTAAATGTGACTTCATCTCCCGGGTTTGCATTTTTTGGAGTCGCTTCAATATAAACTGAAGGATCTTGTGCAAATAAAGTGTTTGAGCTAAAAATAATTAAACTCAAACTCAGCAATAACTGGCTTATTTTTTTCATGATTTAAGGATTTATAAACATATATTATTTTTTAATTATTTTCTTAACAACTCCCTTATCTCCCGACAGTATTTTAATAAAATAAACGCCTGATGGTTGGCTGGATAAATCAATTTGCAATTCTGTACCGTTTACAGAGTAAGTATTAAGATTTTTCCCTAGTGTATTAATTACTGTTACCTTGTCAATATTATTTCCTGTAACATGGAAAACATCAGCAGTAGGGTTGGGGTAAATGGTGAAATCTATTTCATTAAGGTCTACTACAGTCGTAATAGGTGCAACTGTCACAGTCACGGACTTAGTCACCATTCCTCCTTTATCATCTGTTACTGTTACTTGAAATGTATGTTGCCCAGCTACTGCAACCCAAGTTGAACCACTTGTCCAATTTTGAATCGCGCCATCCAATTTAACAATTGAGGAAATAATTGTACCGTCACTTGTGCCTCCAAAAGTTACAATCACACCTTCTCCTTCTGAAATATTAGAACTTGGATTTATTGATATTGTAGCCTTGGTGTTTTGGTCAACAGTAACTTTTAATGTATCCGGGTCAACCCAACCATCATTTAAACGAGAGAAAAGTAAACGGTCGTTTACACTACCTCCACCATTTTGAGCAACATTTGCCCAACCTACTGAAATCGGATTAACATTTCCCATTACATAATTGTAGTGATTGTAGTACTGCTGAGCCCACGCAGTATATCTATCAGTACGAGCAATTACTTTTTGATTGTACTTTGATCTGATAGCTCCAGTTCCATTTGTTACAATTGTACCAATACTATTGACTGCATCACCATCACTTTCAAACTGTTGCTTAGTATAAGGACCTCCCGTAATGGAAAAATCGGTAAGCCAATCTATCATATGAAGTAACCTTGGTTTAGGGTTATTATCTATCACTAAACCATAAAAATCATTTTCGTTGATATAACCTTTTTGATGCCATAAAAAATTAGCCATTTGCGTAATCGTGGAAGTACACATTGAAGCGTGTCCCCAATCTGGTTTGGTAACATCATTTCTACTTATTTCCATTACCTCACCAAAATGATTGACCGAACCAATCGACTGTTCTACATAAGTAATTGTTGCTTTGCCATGTACCGCTTGATTTTCAGCGAATGCCCTTTGGTTTGTAAACATCAAATAGCTAGCAGCGTCAAACATACCTCTGTTGTTGGCATGAATAGCAGCCATCATACGAGATTTGTACACATTAAGATTTTGATTTTGACCTCCCCAAACTCCATTTCCATGTCCACCCCAACCCATTGTCATTGGAGCAAAAACTTCTCTAAAATATTTATCCCATTGAGCGATATCAACATCTGACCAACCCGAACTTACATTATTTTTCCCTTTATAATAACGCAGTAATTCTGCCCCATTTATCCACAATCCGTAACAATGGGTTTGGTGTAAAAAAGCATACTGGCTTGTGTAAGTGGTTCTCAGAGCCTTGTTTTTATAAGACCAATCATTTAATATTTCAATTGCCTTATCAGCATATCTGTTATCTCCACTTATTGCCCAAGCCAAAGAAAGCCTGTATAAAGCTTTACCGTCTTTATCCCATTGATTTCTGTAAACTTTATTAAATCCCGCCATATTTAATGTATCCATCCCATTGGGAGTGTAGTTTAAATAACCATTAGCTGTATTTCTAAATGACTGCCAAGCTGTTCGCATAGGATGCCCATTAATTAGAACATTTTGTTGAATTTGCTCTAATTGACTTGCTGTAGCTTCCAATCCAGGATGACGAAATTCATCTAAATTCACTCCATTAGGGTCTTCAACAATAATAACAACCCATTTGTGCATAAAATCCTGAGTCGCATCATTGTCTTCTACAACGGAAGTAGGGGTATTTGCTAGCCAACGAATGTACCGGCGAACCATGTGAATACCAGGAGTTGCTTTCCACTTATGTCCATCCTGCCAATTAATATTTACGTAATCCAAAAAAAAGACATTTCTCGTAGTGGGCCCCGGGATGTTTTCAGAAATTTCAAAAGTTATTTCGTCATCAGGTTCTGCATAAACAACTGTCTTCCCCCCGTTTGCCGTAAGATTGACATTGTAATTTTGGGCAAACAAAGTACCTGTACAAAGGAGCATAAAGCTCAGTAGGATAATTTTTAAATCTTTCATTTCTATAATTATTTTCAATCTGAAATTCATTATCTTTAATTTAAAATTATTGGCGTCCGAGGAAAATTAAATTCATGGAAAAATGATGCTTTTTGACACGTATAGATACATTTTAACCAGACCTCCAAAAGACCCCCTTTATAAAAGTAGTATTGATATCCATCATAACTCATTGGTTTTCATTATCAATCCCCCTCACCCCCTTTTCTAAGGGGGATTTAGTCGGATGCCAGTAATTTATTTTTATCATAGGTTATAGTTTTATAAATGCATTTTAATTCTTAATTATCTGTTTAACCACTTGATTACCCCCTGAACTAATTTTAATGAAATAAACACCTGTGGGTTGATTTTCTACATTTATTTCTAACTGTTTTTTATGATTAGAAGGATAAACCTTTACTATTTCACCATGCATATTAAACACCGTTACTTTGTCCATATTTTCGCCTGTTACATTAATTATGCCTGAGGTTGGATTGGGGTAAATCGAAATTTTATAATCGATTTTATCTTGTTCTGAACTCACTATGGTAATTAAATCCTTAGAAAGATTAGCATGGGTTGCAGTCCATTTTCCTGAGTATTTCTTTTTTTCGATGATATAATCCATATAGGCTTCTGTTTCAGGCATATTGTACTTGTCACCCAATCGATATTTATAGTGATTAACTGCACAGTCATAACCTTTTCTGTAACGAGTCTTACTAGATGGTATCACAACTCCTGATTTGGTTGTATTAAAAGAAGAATTCATGACTCCTTCTGACCAATATTCAAGACCTTTTACAAGTCTCGGTGTTGTTTCTGTCACAAACTTATTTTGCGTTTTGTCCCAAACTTCAAACCGTTTTTCATACAAATTCTCTCTACCCTGATGCCAACAAATTTCGGCAGCTTCAACAAGGCCGCGCAAACTTGCATTTGCATGGTCAAAATCACCAGTTTTACTTCTATTCAGTTCCATTATTTCACCATTTGGTGCTATAGTTCTTTCAAAAACCGTTACTTTTTTATTCCATAGTTTTTCAATAGCAGAGCCTCCATACAGTTTTTTCTGTAACAAATTAAGCCCATTATTAAAAAGGTCTTCATCGTCATCATATACACCTATAGCCATTCGAGCTCTTGCCATTAAAACATTTTGGTTTTGACATTGATAAGGATTACCAAGACCATGTCCATCATGTGATAGTGCTAACTTTTTTATGGCTGGAGTAAAGTTTTTGTCAAAAGCTCTAATATCTTCAGCTGACCATCCAGAATACCCTCCTTTATAGTACTTTAGTATATCGGCACAAGAAAACCAATCGGGTGCACGGAACCCCATTGTCAACCAATTAAGACTATCAACTGGCGATTTCTTTTTCGCCCATGCATTGAAAATTTCTATAGCCTTTTCAGCATGTCGACTATCTCCAGTTACTACCCACATAAGGGCTTGTACCTCAGCTGCCATTCCATCATGGGTAAAAGTGTGACGAAGTTCGAAATTATCAGATCCCGGAACAGGATGTGGTACATAATCTAAGCTTCCAAATGCCTGCTTGGGCACATCAGTCCAAGGCCCTTTACCAGTTTGCATACGCTCATAGCCAAGTTTCATACGGCTATCTTCTGATGAATTGACCACCTCTTTCATTCTGTCAAGTTCAGCCTCAGACATATAAATACCTGGATGAGTAAATTGTGCAAAAACACTTGAACTTAAAATAATTATACTCAGACTCAATAATAGTAACTGTAGTTTATTCATGATTTTATTTTTCAATAGTTCGTTACATTTTCGTAAGTCATTGAATTTAAGAACTTTACGGAAGTTGTGGGTAAATCCTTATCTTTTGATTGTCAGGTAGATAGCTTTTTAAAAACAAAACTTTTGGAAAGTTTAACGAACCATTAATTTTTTAAACATATATTATTTTTTAATTATTTTCTTAACAACTCCCTTATCTCCCGACAGTATTTTAATAAAATAAATACCTGTTGGTTGGTTAATTAGATTTATTTCTAAATGATTGTTATTACCTGGTAAATAAGTTTTTACTATTTCACCATGCATATTAAACACCGTTACTTTGTCCATATCTTCACCTGTTACATTGATTATGCTTGAGGTTGGGTTGGGGTAAATTTTAAGATGATTTTCAGCAAAAACATCCACAGAAGAATTAATTATTTGCTTTATAGTATCTGGCGAAACCCAACCATCATTCAATCTAGCATGGAGTAAAATATCAATAGTACTTCCTCTGCCATTTAACGCTTCTTGTTTGTACTCTTGAGGAAGTGCATATTTATCTTTAAGAACATAATGATACCAATTATACATTTGTTGTATTTTTGAAGTATGCTTATCTGTTCTGCCGCGAACTTTTTGTGTGTCTTTGTATTTACTTCTTACTGCCCCCGTAGCAGAATTTGCAGAAACAATCTCTCCGCTTTCTCCATTAAAATCCGCTTTAACATAAGGGCCTCCTATAATTGCCATTTTTGTAAGCCAATCAATCATATGTACTAATCGAGGGGTTGGTGAATCATCAATTTTTAATTCGTAAAAATTATACTCATCAACATATCCTTGCTGATGTGATAGAAGTTCCGCCATCTGATGAATGGTAGTCACACACATCAACATATGTCCAAAATCTGCTTTAGTTTGGCTTCCTCTGTTAATTTCCATCAGTTCTCCCGGGTGGTTAACAGAACCGATAGATTGTTCAACGTAAGTAATACTATTTTTCCCGTGAACAGCCATGTTTTCTGCATAGGATCTTTTTTTTTCAAACATAAGGTAAGATGCTGCATCAAACATGCCTTTATCATTGAGATAAATTCCAGACATCATGCGTGCCTTATATACATTTAAATTTTGATTTTGACCATCCCAAACACCGTTACCATGTCCTCCCCATCCTATTGTCATTGGAGCCAGAACTTCACGCATATATTTATCAAAATTAGTAACATCTTCTTTACTCCATTTAGATCCACCATGCCCTTTATAATATTTTAGAAGTTCTACAGCTTCGAGCCAATCACCGTACGCATGAGTGGTATGAAGGTAAGGATTCTGACCAATCCAAGTCGCCATGAGTGATACATTTACTGACGCCCAATCGTTAAGAATATTAATTGCTGTATTTGCATATTTTTGGTCTCCACTTATTGCCCAGCAAAGTGCGTTGGCAAAAATTGCCTTCCCATCCTTGCCCCATTCCTTTCGATCGGCACGATTATTCTTTATCATGTTAAGCGTATCCATCGCATGAGACTGACGATCAAGCCATTTTCTGTCTGTATATTTTTTAAATGAAGTCCAGGCCGCTTTCATAGGGTGTCCATCAATGAGAATATTTTTTTGAATTTGCTCAAGTCCACTTGAGGTTACCATTAAACCAGGATGGCGAAAAGAATTCTCAGATTCAGCTCCTCCTACAATGATAATAACCCATTTTTGCATGAAATTTTGCGTAGAATCTTCGTCATCAATTTGAGAAAGAGGTGTATTTTCTTTCCAACGAATATAACGGCGAACATAATGAATACCGGGAGTTGCAATCCACTTATGACCATTTTTCCAATTAATATTTACGTAATCCAAAAAAAAGACATTTCTCGTAGTGGGCCCCGGGATGTTTTCAGAAATTTCAAAAGTTATTTCGTCACCAGGTTCTGCATAAACAACTGTCTTCCCCCCGTTTGCCGTAAGATTGACATAGTAATTTTGGGCAAATAAAGTACCCGTGCAAAGGAGCATAAAGCTCAGTAGGATAATCTTTAAATATTTCATTTCTATAATTATTTTCAATCTGAAATTCATTATCTTTAATTTAAAATAAATAATTATTTTTTGGTTTTAAACTCAAAAAATTATATTGTATAATGATTTTAAATCAAGTTCATCACCCATATCAGCCTGTAGTTTCAACAAGTCATCAAAGAGTTGTTTTTTCTTTGCTGTGAACTTATCACTATTTGCCAAATCATTCATTTCCAATGGGTCTTTCAGTAAATCAAACAACAAAACTTTATCAGCTTCGGGATATGCCACTAATTTAAATCCTTCTTTTCTAATCATACGCTGCTTAGTGGTATAGCAACCATATATTGCATCGTAATTACTTTTAGTTTGGTTACCTTTTGCAAGCGAAAGAAAACTACTGAACTCAACATATTCAGGCTTCTCAATACCGGCAAGTTCCAAGGTTGTTGCCATTATATCCTGTAAATACACATCAGCATCTACTTTTTTGTTTTTTGGAATATCAGGACCAATCACAATCATTGGCGGACGAATACTGTGATCGTACATGTTTTGCTTACCCATTAAGCCATGGTTGCCAACAGCGAGCCCATGGTCGGCAGAGAAAAAGATATAAGTATTATCAGCTTTCCCACTTTTTTTAACAGCTTCTAAAATCTGACTAATCTGATAATCCATGTGAGTAATAATTGCATAATACTCCTGACGGTTCACTTTCACTGCATATTCTGTTCTGGGAAATGGTGCTAAACTCTCATCGCGTAATTTCTCGCCACAACCAATCTTTTCTTTATCAGGATAAAATGGCAAAAATGTTTCAGGAACAGCAATATTTTCAAGTGGGTACATATCAACAAATTTCTTTGGTGATTGGCGTGGATCGTGAGGTGCATTAAATGCGAGGTACATAAAAAATGGTTCATCCTTAACCGATGCCGAATCAATAAAAGCAAGAGCATCATCTTTTAGTACTTCGCTCCAATGTTTTCCTCCTCTCCAAAAACCATCGTATTTTTTATGCCATGGCAGCCATGTTGTATCGTTCTCATTTAATGGGCGGTTGTAGCCACTCTTTGTTTGGTTAGGCATACCTGGACGCTCATGCACAACATTATTAAAACATTGTTCGGGATTGGCTATCTTTAGATGCCACTTTCCTGTCATGTATGTGGTATATCCAGCTTTTTGCATCAGGTTGCCCCACATTTCGCCATTTTCAACAACTGCCGATCCTTCTTTCTTAATTTTATGTGCACGCCAAACAGAGCGACCGGTATTCATCATAGTACGACTCGCAACACATACAGCCGGAGTCCATGTTCCCATATTATATGCATGAGAAAATGTCACCCCTTCTTGAACAAGTTTATCTAATGCAGGCGTAATAATCTCTTTATTACCTAAAGCATGTATTGTTTGATAACATTGGTCATCGGCAAAAATAAAGATGATATTTGGCTTCTGTGTACTCAATGATTTTTCTGTACATCCTGAAAAATAAACACTTGTTAAAACCAGCAAAAAAGCTGATAATAATACTGATACTACTTTTGCTTTCATTATTTCAACTATTATAGTTTATTATTTATTCTCATAAAACTCTTTCCGATAATCTCCCTGAGGTCCTGTCAATTCAACTTTTATGGGTTGTTCAAAACCCATTTTCAAAGCAGGCGATTCTGTTTTAAACTGGAAATTCTCATTTTCGATATCTACAAACATTGGGTCGGCAGCAATGCTGTGCATCTCAACTTCAAGTTTCTGATAATGCTCAAGGTGCTTGTTTCCCCATTCCGGGTCTACAGTAGAAAAGTAGATGTTGTGGTCGGCTTCGGTTCTTTCCAAATCGGGGGCATATCCGTCTTTGTTCGTATTGCCCTTACGAAATGCATTTTGCCCTTTTGTTTTAGAATAAAAAATATTTCGCTGTACAATGGAACCATCAACGATCCCATTGTAAAATCTCAACATACCTCTATGACCATTAACTATTTGCAAATCAACCATCAGGTTTTCTAACATATCATTTTTCCCTTTTATCATCAGGCCTTCAGCATTTCCGCCTATGCGGTAAATAATATTTCGTTTAATAGTTGTCTCTTCCTGATCATCATCGCAGCGAATGGCACTATTTGTACGATAACTTGGAGAATGGTGACAATAGTTTTCAATAATCTGGTTTCCGCCTCCGGCACCGGAAATATAAATGGCATTTCCATCTCCACAAATCTCCATTATATGATTAATGTCGTTTCGTGAAATACGGTTATTCCTACTGTGCAAGAACTTTTCTCGCTGATGCCATGTAGAAGCCCTTTCGGCATACCTGACAATGCTGCTTTTGCCACCTACCTCGTGCCAACGAATGGTATTTGAACACTCCTGGGCTCCCTCTGTATCCCAAACAATGCGACCTGTAATACAGATCCCGGTGTAAGGAACATGGCTGATTAAATTATTGACCACGCAGTTTTTACTGCTTTGCCAAACAAAAATCGCTGGTGAGCCATGATACATTTCTCCAATATGATGGATGCTGTTATTTACAATCGTATTATGATTATTCACATCTTTTGTTCCCGGTCCATAACCAGCAAGCAGAATCCCAACTCCACCGAGATGTTCAATATGGTTACCTTCCACACGATTATTCTTACTGTACAAATCAAATCGCAAACCGGAAGATGCGGCAGTTGTAAAGTGGCAATCCTGAACTATGCAATTTTCACTTCCCCTGAAACGCAACATTGCACTAGGGCTATCAAACCGCTCCCAGTCGTGCTGAACTCCCCAACCGGTTTGCCCTTGAAAAAGGAAACGGTCGGCACCGGTAAACGTAAGCCCCCTGAAAACAATATTTTTCACAGGCTGATCAGTTGTTGCTTTGTAATCAATCTCCCCTTCAACCCGAAAAAGTTCAGTAAGGACCGGAGCGGAGATATTATCACCAGGTTTTCCGTTTTCAGGCCACAAATAGAGCATATTATTTTTACTGTCGATTACCCATTCGCCGGGTTCATCTAAAACAGCCATTACATTTTCGATGTGCCCCACTCCATTTTTTGGATTCTCATAATGCTTTATTAATGTATAAGTGCCGGGAACAGCGGTGTGCCCTACCCCGTTTTTTTCATCTATATCGGCAATTGGAAGAATATTACTTACCCATTTCCGAAGGGGGATAATATTTAATTCGGCATTATACAAATCGGACCAATTATGTATTGCCCCAACAGGAAACATAAAGGTATTGTGATCCGACCTATCGTTCAGTGGGGTTTTGCGCATTGAAAACGTTTCGCCTTTTGCACGTTGTAAAATTTTGTCAGAATCATAAAGTGTATAAAACAGTTGAGCCCGTTTGGTTTGCGTAGCTACAGATGGAGAAGAAGCCTGGCTTTTTTTTATTTCACGAATAAAGGAGATGTCGGCAACCCAAATTTTTCCTTTAGCAACTTGTGGCAAATCTTCAGGATATTCATTTAATTTATCCCATTTTTTTATAGGCACTGTTGAACTAAATACCGGGGTTTCGCCCGGATAAGCGGCATAAATAATGTTTTGCCCCTCGTTGCCGGAATCGTCTGTTGTAAAAACAATGGTATTCTGAATGTGATATTCGCCCCCCCGAACACTGACAGTTATATTTTCGTCAGAATTATTTTCCTTTAGTTTCCGCACCTCAGACCGCGCCTTTTCGATGGTAGCAAATGGCAATTGCTTTGTGCCGGGGTTAGCATCGTCACCATCGGGAGACACATAAACAGGTTTCAGAACAGAAGTACAAGCACTCATTATCATTAAGATTGATAAAATCCGGATACAAAAACTAATCTTCCTATTATACATTTTGTTATTATTTAGTTGATTAAAATAAAATTCTCTATGCCAAAAACATAAAACCCTACTCTTTAATTAAACGGATCCCACTCAAGGTGAAACCTTTAAAATACTTGATCACATCTTCATCTTTAATATCAACAGGATCAATACTTATGGTATAAACCCCCGGTTTATCGAATGTTATTGACTTTCCATAGGTGTGTATTTTTTTATAATAAATTGATTTTGGGTTATACTCCTCTTCGTCGCGGGTAATTTTAACCTGTTGTTTCTGACCGTTGCAAACCACGTCAATAATATGCCCGCCCTGCCATGTTATTGCAATATACCATCCTGTTTCGTTGGTAATAAGGTCGAGTTTATATGAGCCGGGCTGCTCAACTTTAAACTCAAGGTTTAACGATATTTCATCATCTGTCCAACCCGAAATGCTACCACCACGGCCAAGTAGGTTGAGTGTAACAGGTTTGTTGTTTTTTACCGGGATACCTTTGCAAGCCGGTATGATAATGTTGCCATCAGCATTTTGAGTGGGAATATCACTCACTACCGGGTAATCAAGCAATTCTACCACAACAACCGAAACATAAGGGTCAGTTGCTTTTTGCGGCAGATTTATTTGCAGCCTGTTTTGAGCAATCTGTTCCATGTAGGTCTGCTTAAATGTTAGCTCCTTTTGCACCGGATCTGTAAGCATGTAAACTTTTTTTACTTCAGTAATCAATCCATCGAGAGAAAACTTACCATCTTTTGGCCATGATGAAAAACCGAGGTACATTTTGTGCCCTTTTGTTGTAATACCTCCCCACTGAAACTCAGCTTTATAAGGCGATGCATTGGTGGCATAAATGGCTTCATTATTTTTCTCCATCCATTTTCCTACTTCACGAAAAATATCTACTGATGGTTGTGGGATAACACCTTGGGATGTTGGTCCGATATTTAAAAGATAATTACCGCCTTTACTTGCGATATCAAACAAAAGCGGAACAACTGTCTCAGGCGATTTCCAAACACTATCCTGCGCTTTAAAACCCCATGTATCGTTTAAAGTTGCAGGCACTTCCCAGTAACCGGGAATGGTTCCGGCTGGCACAGAATTATCGCCGGGTGTGGCATAATCGGTTTCAACACCTCCACCAAGCCGTCCGCTGATAATACATTCGGGTTGCAGTTTTCGAACCAAAGCTTTTAATTCACTTCCCTGCTCGTAATTAATCCGGCTGGGTGTATCGAACCAAAGCACGCCAATTTCACCATAATTTGTCAATAACTCTGTTAACTGAGGTTTTACTTTTGTATCGAGGTACTCCTGAAATTTATCTTCTCGCTGATAATCGTCCCAGTCGTTTCCTGTTGCCCCCACTTCATTCCAATCCTGCTCTTGCGAATAGTAAAAACATATTTTTAACCCTTGTTTGTGGCACTCATCGGCGAGCTCTTTTATAGGGTCGCGGTCAAAAGGGGTGGCATCTACAATATTGTAGTCAGATGCTTCGGATTTAAACATAGCAAATCCATCGTGGTGCTTAGCCGTAATGGTAATATATTTCATGCCTGCATCTTTAGCAAGCTTCACATATTTTTTGGCATCAAATTTTACCGGGTTGAATTGTTTTGTTAATTGATGATACTCTTTTGAAGGAATTTCAGCATTGTGCTGAATCCACTCCCCAAACCCGGCAATCTTTTTTCCTTTCCACGATCCGGCAGGCACCGAGTAAACACCCCAATGAATAAACATACCAAAGCGGGCATCTTTCCACCATTGCATACGTGCATCTTTTGATATCTCGTTTTGTTGCGAGTATACTTGTCCCATACTGACTATAGAAATCAAAATCAGTATTAATCCTCTTTTTATTAAACTATTTCTCATTTTTACTAATAATTATTATTGACCTTTTATAAACTATAATTAGATGTTTGATTTAACAGAAGGATTAGATTTCCAAATGTTTTCATTTCTAATACCTATAGAGATAAGAACTCTTTATTAGTGCATTCGTGACCATTTTAATCATCTCACCTGTGTGTTTAAATCCAATCATGAATGTTTCATTTTATCTGGAAAAATTAAATTAATATTATTCAAATAGTATATAATGTAGTGCCCACACAACTGAAAACATCATCAATTAAGAACTTTTTTTTGATAAAAATCACCCTATTACTAATTCAAATAATGCGAATGATTTTCGTTTTGCTCATAAAAATATTTTAGCTATTAATGAGTTATAAGAAGTACCCTTAATTATTATAAAACTTGTTGCGGTACTCCCCCTGTGGCCCAACCTCCTCTATCTTTACGGGTTGACTAATACCCAGCTTTAAGGCAGGAGACCCATCTTTGAATTGGAAATTCCCATGTTCAATATCAACAAACATCGGGTCGGCAGCAATACTGTGTTCCTCAATCCCGTTTTGCCTTTCTTTTTGAATATGCTTGTTTCCCCACTCAGGATCAACCGTCGAAAAATAGACATTATAATCGGCTTTGGTATATCGTAAAAGAGGTGCTTTGTTCCCTCCACTTTCAACTCCTTCATGCAAAATATTTTGATCCGGCTCTCTGGAATACAGGACATTTCGTTGGATAACTGACCCGTCAATAATTCCGTCCCGAAACCTAAAATAGCCCCTGTGCCTGCCTGTTGTTTTCAAATCCACAATCAGGTTTCCAATTATATTATTTTTCCCTTTGCTCATAAAACCTTCGGCATATCCTCCTGATTTATAAATAATGTTCCGCTTAAAAGTTGTTTCCATCTGATCGTCATCGCAACGTAGTGCATTGTTCATGTGCTCACTTAAACTCTCGTGCACAAAATTTTCTTCAACCACGTTACCACCACCACCACCTGAGATGTAAATAAAATTACCATCTCCGCATGTATTCATCACATGGTGGATATCGTTGTGCTTGATTAAATTATTTCTTGTATGAAGAAATTGTTCACGCTGATACCAGGTTCTCACATTGTTGTAAAAATGTTCGGGGCTTCTGAATTTACGCGATGCAGCAAATCCTCCTACTTCGTGCCAGCGAATAGTCTGTGAACATTCCTGAACTCCGAGCGTATCCCAAACAATCCGTCCGGTTGCACAAATACCGGCATAAGGCAAATCGTAAACAAGGTTATTTAAGACCTGGTTTTCGCCACTTTGCCATACAAAAATAGCAGGCGAACCATGATACTGTTCACCAATGTGATGAATACTGTTGTTTTTAACCACATTACTACGATTTACATATTTTGTACCCGGACCGTATCCGGCAAGCAATATGCCAACACCACCAATGTGTTCAATATGATTGCCTTCAACACGATTGTTTTGCGCATACAAATCGAACCGAACACCGGAAGAACCTGCAGTTGTAAAATGGCAATCTTTCACTTCACAATTTTCACTTCCCCTGAAACGAAGCATGGCACTAGGGCTGTCGAAACGTTCCCAGTCGTGCTGCATTCCCCAACCTGTCATTCCTTGCCAGGGAAACCGGTCGCTGCGGGTAAACATAAGTCCTTCAAAAGTTAAATTTCGAACAGGAATATCTGTTTCTCCTTTGTAATTAATTCCACCCTCAACCCTGATAAGTTCGGTAAGAGCCGGAATGACAATTTTGTCTCCGGGTTTCCCGTCTTCCGCCCAGTAGTATAGTTTGTCAGTGCGATTATCGAGAATCCATTCGCCTGGCTCATCCAATACTGCCATTACATTTTCCACATTTCCACTTAATCTTGCAATAGAGTATGTTCCGGAAACAGTGGTATGCCCTATACCTGATTTTTCATCAATATCTTTAATTGGTAAAATATTGCTTATCCATCTGCGCACCGGAATAATTGCCAGTTCAGCATTGGAAATATCCGGCCAGTTTTTCAGGATTCCCTCAGGAAACGAAAAAACAGTCTGATCATCATCTTCTCCTGACAGTTTTGTTGATGCTGAAAAGTATTCACCCTTTGCCCGCTGCAATTGCTTATCTCCGTTGTACAAAGTATAAAACAGTTGTTGGTTTTCTTCCTGTGTTGCAACTGTTGGCGACGGAATTTGTTGCACTTTAATTTTACGTAGAAACGAAACATCGGCAACCCATACTTTTCCTCTGGCAACTTCAGACAGTTCATCGGGAGTATCAGTTAGTTTTTTCCATTTTGTAATCGGAATATCTGAACAAATTACCGGAGTTTCGCCGGGGTACGCTTTGTAGGTAATTTTCTGGTTGGCATTGCCCGAATCGTCAAGCGTAAAAACAATTGTATTTTGAATTCGATATTCACCTCCCCTCAAAAAAACGGTTATGTTTTTATTCGGGTTTTTATCTTTTAAAATGCGTACTGCATCTCTTGCTTTTTCGATGGTTTTAAACGGCTGCCGTTCGGTTCCTGTGTTATTGTCGTTTCCGGCTGGAGAAACATACACGGAAAGTGGTTGCTGCGAGCAGGAACTAAAGAGAATAATTAACAATAAAAAACAAATCTGAATTCCTTTTTTTCGATTCATGATAAATTGGATTTTCCCGATATAGATTCGGTATTATTTTTTTAACGACTGCTTTATTCTTTTAGTGCAGCAAATATTGTAAATATCATCACGTAAAAATGTTTTTTTATTGGTATTTTTCGCTTAGGTTCTGTTCTTTAAGAAACCTGTCAATATCTTTCATTATTTTTGTATATGGCACATTATCATGACGTTGATAATTAAAAAACCCATGTTTCATCCCTTCAAAAGGGATAAGTTTGCAGGTATTTCCGGCAGCTTTCATTTTTGACGTAAAGTCTTCAGCACCTTTAAATGGCACTGTTGTATCAGCCATTCCATGGAAAAACAGGGTTGCAGGTATTCCCTTGTGAACATGTTCAACCGGGGAGAGTTCTTTATATCTGTCGCCAAGTTTATTGTAACCGTTTCCTTCGGGGCTGGTATCAATTACGGGATTAAAAAGAATCATTGCATTAGGAACTGAACTTGCCCTGTCGTAATCTTTTTCGGCATCAAAATTATCAATTACTCCTGTACAAACTGCCACATGTCCTCCGGCAGATGCACCTGCTGCAATTATTTTATTGGGGTCGATGCCCAATTCGGCAGCATGTTCGCGGAGATAACGTACTGCTGATTTTCCATCTTCCACACATTCGAAAGGTGATGTGCCGTGGTTACGTTCGATACGATATTCGGCAGAAAATGCAACAATCCCCTTGTTGGCGAGATCGCGCGATTGAGGATACAGTTGTCCGGGAGAACCACCTACCCAACCACCACCAAAAAAGAATACAATAGCGGTACGTTTGTCGGATGCTTTCCAGTTTGGAGGGAGGAAAGTGTGTAGTCTTAAATCGGCCTGTTCTGTTTTTTTATAGGTGATGTACTTATCAGGAGTTTTAGCGATTTTAGGTGCTGTAAGTTTCGAGATAATAAAGTCTTCCAACGCTTTGTCGTAATAGACCTTACTTCGTGTTGTTCTTAAAACAAAATCACACTCGACACCCACCGAGTCGGCTTTCTCTTTCAGTTTCCACGACATTATTGGGTGATGAATAGCATGTGCGGCCGATTTAGCAGGCACCTCGGTTGAGCCAAAACCATACAGGAAGGTCGGCGGGTCGTTTTTATCGACATGTAAATAGGGCGAAAACTCACGAAGCATTTCTTTGTGTTTTTCGTAATTATCCATTAAACTTTTAGCATCTTTTTCGCCCACGGAAAAGGGAATCATATAATGGTCGAGAATCTTTTCACCTACCCAATCCACCACGATTTTAGGATCTATACAGGTTTGCCCGGCTTCGGCTGCGGCACAAGTAGGTTTGGTTGATTCGCGTAATACAGGATCTTCGTTTTTCGGATCTGCCATATCATCGTGATAGGCGAGCCATAAACTTGTTGCAGCCCCGGCAGAACCACCGGCAACTGCTAATTTATATTTATCAATCCCCCACTCTTTTGCTTTAGAGCGTACAAACTGAACAGCACGGGCAGCATCATAAACAGGTGCCGGCAAAATATTGTCGGGAGTTAATCTGTAACTAATCGACACAACTGAAATGCCCTTATCTAAATACATTTTGCTGGACCAAAGAGGATGCTGAGATTCGGGTTTAAGCATTTCAATTTTACTGCCACTTTTCCAGCCACCACCATGAATCATCACCACAACGGGCGTTGGTTTATCTGATTTGGCTTTCCAGAAGTTAAGGACGTTTCGTTCATGCGTGCCGTATTTCACATCTTTCAAGTCGGGTTTTATCCAACCTGCTTGCTTATTCGGAGCAAGCGCATCGTTTATATATTTGGTAATCTGTTTGGCGAATAGCCATGATCCTTCAGTAGTCCAATGTGTACCGTCCTTTCCCCCTAAATTAAGATTTTTGATTGCCAATGAATACAAATCATTAACCGGGATATCAAACTCTTTCATTATTTTTTTTGCAATCACATTCCGTGGTACAATTAACTTGTTGTTATCATCAGGGTCCAGTTCCATAATATTTTCCCTTAAACGAACCGGGGTAATACTTGCCCAAATTAGTTTACTGTTTGGAGAAAAAGTACGGTAGTTGTTTACATATTTTCGCAAAAGCGGTTTATATTCCTCTTGTGGAATACGTTTTTGCAAACCGTGTAAACCAATATTAAAATGAATTACATCATAAGGGCCATGCGCCACTACTTCTCTCTGGAGGTCTCCAATAGTTAGCTTCTTAATATTAGATCCGGTAACCCAGGCTTCAACATTTGCCTTCCCTTTTAACAACTCTCTTACCTTTTGATGATAACCACTGCAAATAGAGTTACCCACTAACAACACGCGAGGAAGATTTTGGTCTATAACAGATGCAGGCCTGAACCCTATTTTATCGCGATACTCTTTTTTTTGAGCGTTGGCATTTTGGCTCATCATAAATACAACGATAGCCACAATAAATAATATTTTTCTCATTGGTTTATTCATTTTTAAAGACTGTTTAAATTTTATTTTTCTACAGGCACAAGATGCACCGCTCGTAAGCGCATCAATTCTTCTCCCGGAATATCAACAGGAATTACCCTGACCGGGCAATCACCTTGAGAAAGAGTTACACTCCCCAATTTGATTTTTTTATACCTATCCTTTCCGTCTTTTGTGTTTTCAACATTTCCTTTTAAGAATTCTGAACCTATCTGAACTTTATAACGGCTCTGATTTTTAGTTTCAACAGCCGAATACTCTATAATCACATTAAAAGTTCCGGATTGAGCTATACGTGTATTCCAACATATGTTTTGGTTAAGGGTGGACAATCCCAATATGTAGTCGTTTGTGCGTTTGCCTCCGCCATATTTTAAACCATCGCCCACCAGTTCTCCATCAAAAACATGCAAACGATTTTCTTGTGTAACCGACAGCAATCGTCTCGGATCTGTATCCATTTTGGCTTCTACCTGAAGAACAATCACTGCATCCACATTGTCCGGCGCACTGCCATGCACTGTAATCATCTTATCCACATTGCTTAGTGTTTTTACAGGAAGATTTTTCTTGTCGGCATCTGAAAGCAGCCAGGCCATCTTGATATCACTTTTCAATCCCGACAAAATCAACTCGCCATTTTCAGGCCAGTTAAAAACATGCAGAAACAATAAATCTCCCTTGCGGGTTGACTCGCCCCATGACTGAACCGGTAGTGGAGTGCGACCGGCTCCCCGAATACTTGCTTCGTTTACATCCATCCATTTCCCGATTCCTGAAAGGATTTTTAAATCGGCAGGGTCGATTTCACCGTTTCCCATGGGACCAATATTCATCAATGTATTTCCGCCACGGGCAACTGCTTTAACTAACAGGCGAATAAAAAATGAAGCGGGTTTATGGCTTTTATCAAACTTGCTCCATCCGTAGGATTCGTTCGTTGTGGGAATACCCTCCCAATCGCCTGCAGTAGGATAAAACTCTGCCGGCCGGTCAACAGTGCTTGCATAGTCACCCCAACGGCGGACGTTGCCCGGACCACCAACCCTGCTGTTTATTACCAAATCGGGTTTTGCCTCACGAGCTGCTTTTAAAATTCGTGCAAGCTCTTCAGGTGGTAATTTATGAGGGGTATCGAACCACATGATATCGGGGTCATACTTTTTTATTAACTCCACTACCTGTGGGATGGATTTTGTATTTACATAATTATCGCGGATACGAGGTACAATTTCGGGGTGTGGGTCAAACCAATTCCTCCCTCCATATAAATTTTTACCACCTCCCGGATTTTCGTACTCCCAGTCGTTACCAGTGCCATCTTTTTCGCCCCAGTCGAAAGCATGCGAATAGTAAAAACCAAAACGAATATCGTATTTCACACAGGCATCTTTTAGCTCCTTCATTGGGTCCCGTCCAAAAGGTGTTGCATCCACAATATTGTAATCCGAAACATCAGAATCGTACATAGCAAAACCATCGTGATGCTTGGAGGTAATTATAAAGTAACGCATCCCTGCGTCCTTCAAGGCTTTTATCCACTTGTCGGCATCAAAATCGACAGGATTAAATTTTTTCACCACCTCATCAATATACTCCTTTTGATATATTTTTGCCACACGTTGAATGTGCTCTGCATAGCCACTCCGTTTTCCGTTGTATTCGCCACCGAGCGGAGAATATACACCCCAGTGAACAAACATGCCAAAGCGAGCTTCTTTCCACCATTCTATCCTATCCGATCTGGTTTCCATTGAAGTACGCCACCAAGCCATATCATCGCTCGCCTCATTTACATCGAATTGAGTTCGCGGTTCCGGTGGCACCTGAGCATAAGACCACCTTGTAAAAAATACTATAAAAATAGTTACAAAATAAAAATGTAGTTTCATTTTAGTTGATTTGATTTTAATTAAAATACTATTAGTTTATTTATAATTTTAATAGATTCGCATAATTTCCCTATCTCTATTCCACGCCCCATCTCTCCGCACGACGCTGTATAACGTATAATATGGAACGAATTTCCGGGTTATTTCTCATAACAGGTTCTAATGTCCATTCATCAAAAATTGGGAAATACCTGCCCATAACAATCAATTTTGCAAGTAAATTATATGTTTTACTACGCCCCTTTTTACTCGGATATGCATCAGTTCGAAAAGAGAAGGTCTCTGTTTTAGGATCATAACACAAATAGCGATAAGGTCTTATAAGACTAAGCATTTCATCCCTGGTGATATCATATCGTCCGGATTCGTAAAACCGTCGAATACAGTTTAAAGTAGCACAGCCATGAAAAACATCTTCAGCAGGTGGGGCTGGTCTTCCTATGCGGTATGGCCAAGTCCAGATAAGTCCTTCTTTATGCTCTATCGGCACAACGAATTTCCGAAGATAATCAATGCCGCTTTGAACCATATCATCATAAAACTTTACCCTATCAGGATAAACTCCAAAAGCCTCCATAGCTCCGGCTGCTTCAGGCAATGATATGATGGATAAGTACCAACGATTATATGCCATAATACTACTATCAGCATTGGGATACCTAAACAAATAGGTTTTAGGTTCTAATCTGTAAGGAGTCATATACTCAAATCTCTGATGGAGTTTATTAAGATAGCTTATGGCTCTCTCTTTATATGTTGCTCCGAGTTTGTTCGGGTCTCCGTCAGGAATAGTTTTATTCCACAAAGTTTTATCTTCAGAAACAAGTTTACAAAAGGCTGCAGATGGTTTTAATAATGAAAGTTGTGCTACATCGCACTGATTCACTAAATCACCATTTTCGTTATAAAAACAGCGCCTGAAATGTGGATAATGCCCCGGCATTTTAACAAATCGTTCACAGGTTGTCTTACCAAAATTGTCAATTGTAGCCTGCAACACACCTTCAGACTTAGTTCCGACTAGTAAAATTCTTTCGGCAATTTTTGTAGCGTGATTAAGAAACCAAATATCACCAGATATTCTATAAAAATCCAAACAAGCATTCCAATTATCAAATGAGAAAGTATTTCCATTTTGCATATTACTATGAGGCAGTCCACATGCCTTGTAATAGTCTTTAAACATTTCTATCTCCTTTTGAGAAACAATCCCTGTTGGCTTAATATCTTTTATTATTTCCCTAGCCCTTACCATTCGTAAGTTATGCTGATCCCAGGTCTGACGTTCGGAAAGTAATTCGGGAACCCATGGTGCGAGGCGCAACGTTGGCAACTCGGTGAGAGTCTCATCTAATTTTCCATGCTTAAAATCTAAGACTACAGCATCAGGTCCTGAAGTAAGCCCGGAACTCACAAGCCCAAATGATGCTTCTTTTTGCAATTCATCATCTATATAACTTCCCTGACCTTCAGCATACGGCCCTGTTACTTGCCATGTTATTTTGTTTTTATTTTCGTTTACTCCCCTGGTTGCAATAAGTGTAATGGGCTTACCGAGGTAAGGCAATGGCCCGTGAGGAAAAGGATTATTATCACCTATTACCATCCGAAGGTATTTTTCACCTCTCTTGATAACTATTATATCTTTCATTTCCCATTCGGTAGGCCCCGTCCTAAATAATAAAGGCATTGCATCTCTTTTAGTTGAATAGTTTCCGAAGTCTAATCGTGTATTTCCTATAACCATACCAGTATAAGCTCCTACTGAAGGTATTACCATTAGCATTACACTTTCACCCGGTTTAAGCGAATGGTTTTTAACATACCATTTTCCATTGCTTTTCAATTTTACAGCACCATCTTCTCTCTCCATCCCGTCCTGACCATTTGCCGGATAGAATTTTTCTCTAAAAGCATAATCAATACTTACATAACGATACTTCGTATCCGAGTGTTTTTTAAAATTATCTACCGCAGTTAAGCCATGCGAATCAGAAGAGTTTATGTATTCCTTAATGGCTTCGATAGAAGCACGAGAATCATCGAAGGACTGAGCCCATTTGGGTAATAGATCGTTGCCTTTTTTTACCTGTGCATTGCAACCAACTACCAACACAAAAACGGCTATTACCAATACACCGAATAATACTTTTAATTTTATCATAATTTTATAAATAATTACTACTTAATAATCCAATTTGAAGAATTTAACCGAGTATAATTCGGTCATAGTGCAAGAACTATTCAATTCCGGTCAAATTAGTATAACCCCGTCATAAATACTTAGTAGGTTCCTGCTCTGGCGGGAAAGATATCCCTGTTTTTTTTCGATTTCTGATCTAAGTGAACGAAGCTCTTCCGTACACCTTAATCATTTTATTCATATTTATCTCCTTTCTTTAATTCTTGCCGCTTCTATGAACCTGTCAAGCTCTTGCCAATAGGGTACTAATCGATTTTACAATGCCTTGATTGTCCATATATTTTGCAACTGTATTGATTCTATAATATTTTGTGATATAATTGCCTGAAAATGAAATCTTAACAACTCGGAATTATCCTAATAATTTTTTTTCGTATTTTTCATCTTAGAAGTGATCATTTTTTGTCAAATCTTATTGTATAATAACCTGAATACAAGCAATTAAGGTCACTTTTGTTTGTTTCTATTTTACATTTTTAAGTAATAATATATTTTTATATTTTCTCATATCTTAAATATCTAATTCCGGTTGAATAATATAAGTTCCGGCATCCCTGTCAATAGTAACCGTAGTACCATCAGAAAAAGTGGTTCGTTCCTTACGGAAAGTATCATCCAGGAATTCGTGGTTGGTTAATTCCAAAAGAGCAACCCTTTTATGAAGGGCAAGAATAGTGTTCAGCTCCTTCATATCTAATTCCTTGCCGCCGGGTTGCCCAATCCACGGAAAGCCACCGTTGAGCAAACAACGTAAAACATCACCCCGACCGCCGGCAGGGGTAAAAATCGCATCGTGGTAAACAAGTGTATAGAGTGGTACTGAGATAACACTACCTTCATTTCCATCACTTGTAAAATCAACGTAAGGAATAATCCAGTCGGCTCCATCTTCGGTGCCAATTACGCCCAGATTATTTCGTACCCAGTTGAAACATTTAGCGCGATATCCTAACGATTGAGTACGGGTTAACGGATGCTCAGAACTAAAATCTTCGGTTGGTGGCACGTAACCAAAAACATCGAGATAAGTACCCGTAAATTTAATACCATGTGCTGCCATTGCACCGTAATTCTTTTTCAGGTGCCCTAGTCCGAATTGTGAATTTATATATGCCATTTTTCCACCGCCCCAAAAATCCATAACCGGCATAGTTCCGTCTTTAAAACCAAAAAACCGGCTTCCCGGAAATGCAGTTGGAACAGTCACCGAATCCTCTTCGTGAATAGCCAGTTCGGGATCATAAGAAACAGAATTCACATAAAAATCGCGATACTGATCATGCAATCCACTGGTAAAACCCAGTTCATCGCAGGTTTTAACCCAACGTATCATCCCATCCCAACCTCCTGCAAGCGGTGCTGGTGGTAACGGGTCGGGGTGCTGCATATTGTAACCGTTAGTTGGCCATGCACACAATGTTGCATTTAATCGCTCAACTCCTTTTGCTTTCAAATCTCGAAGTTCCTGTACCAGTTCATCAAATGTCATTAAGCCGTAATCTTTATCCTGATTATTGGGGTCGTATCGTTTTCCGGCAGGCTTGCCTTGTAAAACGGGAAGTGCCCGCAATGACTTACCTGTAATAAGGGCATACTGGCGATAGTGCGATGCTCCAATTAGTTTTTCAACCAATGGATTTCTGGCAATCTTCTCTTTTAACGAAACAAAATGCCCGATATCTTTTACATATTTACGGTAACGTTTAGCGAGTGTGACATAGTTTCCATCTTCAAAAAAACACATTCTCACTGAACGTGGATAGCTGAATTTACCTAGCGTAGCGAGCCAGCGCAGACCAATAACAGTAGGCCCTCCAGCAGGATGGTCAAATGTGTAAGAAGCATCATCGGGTGTCTCAACAATCAACATCATTGCCGAATTGCCTTTTTGAAACCCCCACCACGATTGCGACCAGCATTCAACCAAATTACTTACAATAACACTTGTGGTATCAACTGCAACATCAGCCGCTTCCTGCTCGCCTGTAAATGTGCGAAACGGGTGGTAATCATGTTTCCAATAGCGGGGAAGCAGATTTCCTCTTACATGGTTTAATACAGTAAAATCAACATCACTGCCATCCATTGCTTTTGGCCAATCAAGTTGACGAACCGTATCTTCTCCTTCAATAGCTACCGATGTAAATACCAGCTCATCATTTTCACCTTCCATTGCAATTGTAAGCACAATTGCAATATCGAGCAGCTCACCATTTATTAGTTGAAAATCATTAAATGCAATTTTTATTCCCGACTTAAAGCCAGTTTTATATACTGTGGTTTTTATGTTTTGGGCGGCCAATAAAGGAAGAGAGATGTCCTTGCCATTATGCCTGACAAGCAAGTCATTCTTCTCTGAAGCTACCATATCCCACAAAACAGAAGCTGCATTTACGGTTATTGCAAGATTCGATTCGTTGAATGTTACCTTGGTTGTTGTACCTGCAATAATCCACTCTCCGGTATTATGAAACACCCGTACATTGGGAGCTCCCCACTGTTCGGAAGACAATTTCTGCGCAAAAACAGTTGAGGGAATCAACACAGCAAGTAAAAGAATGAGATTAATCGTTTTCATTGGTTTATGAATTTTGGTCATTTTATCATTGATTCTTCATCATTCACCTCTATTTAATAATTAGTGCCATTAAACTCCTGCCAGCCTTAAACGTCGCACAATTGCACAGCCTTGCGAAGTTCGATAAGTGGTTCGCGGGTTGGGATAAATTCTTGCCCAACATAACCCTTAAAACCAGTTTTAATAATCTCTCGCATAATGGCCGGATAATTTACCTCTTGGTTTTCGTCCATTTCATTTCTGCCCGGCACTCCTGCAACATGATAATGCCCAATGTAATCCTTCCACTTGCGAATACGTGTAATAATATCACCTTGCATAATTTGCACGTGGTAAATATCAAAAAGCATAAGCATTCGCGGCGATGAAATACGTTTACATACTTCTCCTACCCACTCTACCGTATCGCCCATATATCCGGGATGGCCTTTCATAGGAACATCGACCCGGCTGTTTAACACCTCCATCACCAGATTTACCTTTTTCTTTTCGGCGTATCCTATAATTTTTTTCAAACCTTCAACGGTATTTTCAAGTCCAACATCATCAGGAATATTATTTCTAAATCCTGAAAATGTAATAACATTTGGGAATCCGGCATCGGCACATTCATCAACAGCAGTTTTAATTTTACTGATGCACATTGCATGATTATTTTTATCGTTAAATCCTTTCTCGAAACCATGACTGTTGGCCATCGCACAAATCAACCCATGCTTTTTTAGTATGCCCCAATGTTTCGGATCAACCAGTTCAACAGACTTTATTCCCATTGCAGCAGATTCGTGCGCAAGCTTATCAAGCGTTATTGGCTTGTCGAGAAAGCCGGCAGTAAAACACCAATCGGCGACCGACTGATTAATATTTCCATTCTGAATTATTTTATTGCCACTAATTACTTGTTCAGAAGCTCCCTCACCGTAAACTTTATTAAAGCAAATTAATCCTAATGTAGTTGCAGCTACTGTACCAGCAGTAACTTGCAGCATACTACGACGTGATATTTTATTTTCTTGCTTCTTCATCTATTTTATTATTCCTTTTGAAGTAAAACCATCAAGCGGCGGATCAATTTCCCATGTTCCGGCATCCCTGTCAATGGTAACCGTTGTGCCATCAGAAAAGGTAGTGCGCTCTTTCCTGAATGTTGCATCTAAAAACTCATGTTTAGTCATTTCCAAAAGTCCTACCCTTTTTTGCAGTGCAGTAACTACCTTTGTCAATTTCTTATCATAATCTGAATCAATTTGAACATATCCGGCATTCATGATGCAACGCAAAGGATTCTGAAAACTTCCGGCCTGGGTAATTATGGCATCATGATAAACCAAATTATAAAGTGGCACGGGAATACATTTCCCTTCCATGGCGACGCTGGTATAATCGACATAAGGCACCACCCAGTCAGCACCATCTTCAGCACCCACAATTCCCAAATTATTTCTCGCCCAGTTGAACATCATCGCTCTATTGTTCATGCAATCGGTGCGTGATTGCGGATGTTCAGGATTAAAGTCTTCGGTTGGCGGCACGTAACCAAAAACATCAAAAAACAGCCCTTTCATTTTAACATCATGCTTAGCCATCAGTTTGTAATTTTTCTTAAGATGCCCATAGGCAAATTGTCCGTTTATATAAGTGTTGTCGCCACCTGCCCAATAGTTCATTACTGCAATCTTTCCCTCTTTCCAGAACTTTTCGAACCGCGTTCCGGGGAAAATCAGAGGCCGCCCTGTTGAGTCTTCTTCCTGAATTGCAAACTGAGGGTCGTAGGAATGAGAATTTATATAATAGTCGCGGTACTGATCATCGTTCACATAAGTATACCCAAGCTCATCGCAGGTTTCAATATATCTTTTATAGCCTTCCCAGCCACCTGCTCCGGGTGCAGGAGGTAACGGGTCGAGGTGCCCCATATCGTAACCTTCATTTGTCCATCCACATAAAACCACATGAACATTATCAACTCCATCGGCTTTTAGCTCCCGCAACTGACCGCCAAGTTGGTCAAAAGTCATAACACTCGTTCCACCATCTTTTTCAGGTTCTTTATGAGTTGGTTTGTACATATCGTAACTAAGGGCAGGAATAGCAGTGAATGTCCTTTTTTGCAACATCACGTATGGACGCAGATGAGCAGCACCAATCAATTTCCCAACTTCGGGTTGCCGTGCAATTTTTTCTTTCAGGCTAACAAACTGACCAATATCTTTCACATACTTGCGATAACGTTTTGAAAGCGTTACATAATCCCCGTTCTTAATAAAACTCATACGTACAGACCGGGGATATTTGAGACTGCCTAAAGATGCGTACCAACGTGGTCCAACAACAGTGGGCCCTCCGGCAGGATGTGAAAATTCGTATCCTGCATCAGCTGAAGTTTCAGTAATTACGATTAACGATGATTTGCCTTGTTTGAACCCCCACCACGACATCGACCAGCATTCGATATGATTACTTTGTATGATACTGGTTGTGTCACCGGTAATATTTTTCTCACCAAGCCCGGGAACATCATAAAACGGATGATAGAACCTGGGCCAATTGCGGGGGATCAGGTTTCCTCGTCCTGTTGGTATCAGCGTATAATCAACATTTGACGCATCTAAAAACTTTGGCCAGTCGAGCTGTTTTACTTTGGTCTCATTTTCGATAGCAACAACAGTACAAACCAGTTCTTCGCCTGCACCTTCGAGGCAAACAGTTAATATTAACGACAAATCTAAAGCGATTTTTTCTTTATCCTGAAAACCACTTAATTTAATTTTAACCCCCGATTTGAATCCGGTTTCGTATTTTTCTACGCTGACATTTTCTGCATCGGCAAGGCGAAGAGTATAATTTTTCTTTTCCGAACGTACAATCATATCGTTACCCGCTGAAGGAACAAATTTCCAAACAACTGTTCCATCGTCAACTTTCATCGACAAATTGCGACTGCTTAATGTAAGTGTATTTTTTACTCCTTTAACCGTCCATATTTCAGAAGCATTAGAAACGGTAACTTCCGATGCCCCCCAATCGGATGGAGACAAATTACTGATCTGAGCTGTTACGGAAAAAGAGATGAAGAGAAGTAACCATAGCGAATAGTATAATTTTTTCATCTTGTTTTTTTTATCGGTTATCGCCTTTACTTAGCGTAGTAACCAGCGTAATTAAAAGTTTACCATCGACTACACTGTAACCGCGCAAACCTGAATAGTTAATTTTATTTCGTTCGAGAATATTAAGTGCTTTTTTCTCCATACCGTGCGGAACATGGATATAGAGGAATTTCAATGATTTGTTATCAAGTCGATCGGAAAGGAACCTCCATACTTTGGCACGTTCTTCAGTTACATTTTCGGCAGGTTCAATCATCCCAATTAAGCGAATGTAATCGCCTTCATCGAGAATAAGAATGCTCGGATAAACCATGCCCATATCGTCAGTACCTTTCAACCCAAAACGTTTCACTTCATCGTTTATAACATAGGGTTTGAAGGTGGTTGACCAACTATTATCAGCCTGGTCGAAGTAAGGATATCCGGTGGTGGCGTTTATCCTGATTATACGATTCCGCATTACTTCACTGGTCACCCTCTGTCTTATCGGCACATCAGCAACAGTTGTAGAAATGTCGGTACCGGCATCGAAAACATTGTGCACAAACGAACCATCTATTTCGAGGTAGCCTGTTACAATTTGATAGCCATACAACGTATAATTATCAACATCATTCGCTTTCAATAATTTCGCAGCTTTAGCTTCATCAGCTACAGGAACGTAAACATCGAATGTTGCTTTTGTATTTTTACTATCGAAACAGGTAGAAAGGAATTTCCATATTTTGGCTCTTTCTTCGGTAACCAAAGAGGAATTTTCGACCACTGCAATCTGCTTTATATTATCATCGGCATCGAGGATAACAATGCTCGGATAAATAAAAGTATAACCGTTGGGGCCTTCAATGGCAAAATTTTGATGAGCACCATTTACAATTGTTCGGTAATCGACCGGCCATGTTTTTTCTGTTTCATCCAGAAACGGATATCGTGTTGCTGCAACCGCTCCTGTAATTCGATACCATAGTTTTGTGTGATCGACTACTTTACTTTTGGGTCTATCTTTTAAAATACTATTTTGCGAATTGGCAGAACCGATAAATAAAACAACCATAATTACAACAGCCGTAAACCATTTTCCGATACTCATCCCAAACTTCATGAAACAATGTTTTTAAATAATTTTACTACAAACAAGAAAGTTGAACCTTTGAATTTCGAATATTCCAAGGTTCAATTCTATATTAATGTCCGGCAACCGGATACATTAAAGACATGTGAGTATGTACAATTTTCCATTCCCCATTTTTCTTTTCAAAAACCAGTGTTACATTATGAGGGGCTGGATGAGGGTATTTTACAGCAATTTCAGGAGGTGTTCCGGCAGGAACATAAACCGCCCTAAACCAAAAGAAACTAGCAATTGCAATATCTCCATCACCATAAAATTTAATTATTCTATCTCTTGATTCGGTGTGCCAAATAATACCCGGAACCTCCTTTTTTACTATATCAAGATGGATTTTCTGAAATTTCATGTTCTGCGATTGGTCAACGGCACGTCCTTCACCTGCAGCCCCAACAAAAATACGATCGGCACTCATGATTTCTGCCTGAGCTTCAAAATCACAATCATCTTCTGTCTGATTATAATCATCAATTAACTGATTAATTACGGCTTCTTCTTTAGAAAAATCTTTTTTACTCTTTTGTGCAGAAACACTTAAAGAAACAAACACAAACACTACCGATAAAAAGATAACGTGTTGCTTTACTGAAATTAGACATTTTTTTTTCATTGATAAAATTTTAAATTGTTTAAAAATATGTGAATACTAAATAAACAGTGAACATGCGTTTTAATTTAAATATCAGAAAACATACATATTGTTTACCTGCCAATCATCAATTTTGAATACATAAATTCCATTCCATCATAATAATTCTGCTGCCTTGTTCCACGAAGCAGTAATTGGGCTTCGCAACCAACTTCATCAGCTTTCTCCTTCACTTTAAATAAAAACATTGGATGATGTATGGCAAGCCCACCACTGGGAGCAGGAAAAGTAAGTGGATTATGGTTAATCATAAATACCGGCGGGTCATTTTTGTCGATATGAAAATATGGTGAGAAATCGTGAGAGATCTCTTTGTATTTATCGTAATTCTCAACCAAATCTTCAGGACTTTTTGCTCCCACTGATTTCCACAACATTCCATTGCTCACAATTTTCTCTCCTATCCACTCTTTTGCTACAAACGGGTCGAGGCAGGTTTGCGCGGATTCGACAGCAGCACAAAATGGCTTTGTTGATTCGCGGGCAACCGGGTCATCGCTATCAGGGTCAGCTAAATCGTCGTGATAAATGAGCCACAAACTGGTACAACCACCGGCAGACCCACCTGTAACGGCAATACGTTCTTTATCTATATTCCACTCTTTAGCTTTCGAGCGAACAAACTGCAAAGCCCTGGCAGCATCGTAAACAGGGGCAGGTAACAAATCCGTTTTCATTAGGCGGTAGTCGATAGAGACTACCGAGATACCTTTTGGCAAGAAATAGTCGGATGCAATTAATTCAGATTTACTTCCGGCTCCCCAGCCACCACCATGAATTTTCACAACAACCGGGGTTGGTTTATCCGAATCTGCTTTCCAAAAATTAAGCACATTGCGTTCGTGCGGACCATATTTTACATTTTTCAATGTTGGTTCTATCTGATGTGTAACAGTAACTATTTTTAAAGTTCTTTTAATTATTTCGGTTATTTGCCTAGCAAATAATTTAGAACCTTCCTTTGTCCAATGAGTTCCGTCTGCACCACCAAGTTCCAAATTTGCAGTAGCTAAAGAGTATAAATCGTTTGTGGGAATTCCCCTCTTGCTCATTATGCTTCCGGTAATTTTATTCCTCTTTTCTATTAGTAAATTATTACCCGGAGTTGTATCCAGTTGAGTTGTGCCTTTTATGCGCACAGGGGTTATACTTGCCCAAATAAGTTTGCTGTCGCGTGAATAATTGCTAAAAGTATTTACATATTTATTCATCAGGGTTTCGTAATTTTCCTGAGGAATACGGTTGCCCAAACCATGCAATCCAATATTGAAATGAATGATGTTGTACGGTCCATTTCCTATTGCATTTATTACCCTTCTTCCAATTGTAGGACTGGCAATATTTGCTCCGGTAATCCACACATCTACATTTGCCATGCCTGTAAGTGACTCAATTACATATTGATTGTATCCGCTGCATATTGAATTACCTATAAGTAAAACACGTGGCAATTCGGTATTTGTTATTTCAGCGAACTTAATATTCAATTTTTTGTCCTGAGCTACAGAGTCGGCAGAATAAAATACTGCCAATACAAAAAATATGATTGAAATTAATTTGATGATTTTGTTATTCATATTTTACATTTTTTCTTTCGCCCTTTGGAGGCTTTATTTTTTATTGTTTATCTCCACATAGGGCATTGCCCTGTGCTATTGCCTTTCACCCTTTCAGGGCTTTAAACCAAATTGTCTTAACCCATTTTACTATTCCAGCAATTTACGATAGGCTGGTTCTAGCCCAACAGAATCGGTAGGTACCGGTTGTTTAATTCCCAGTTTTAAAGCTGGTGAGCCAGGTTTAAAACTGAAATCTGCGTTTTCAATATCAGTAAACAATGGGTCGGCAATGATGCTGTTTTGTTCAACACCATTTTGTTGAGCTTCTTTTAAATCAGCAGCTCCCCACATTGGCTGTTTTGTATTGAAATAGACATTCCGGTCGGCTTTGGCTGTCCACAACCTGTCGGGCTTTACCCCTGAATATGGATTGCCGGGAATAAAGACATTCCCCTGCCCAAAAGGAGACTGTCCTTTTTTCATCGAGTACAAAATATTCTCCTGAACTTTTGAATCAACAATTGGTGCATCAGGAAAAACAATATAACCACGGTGACGGTCTTTAGCTGAATTACGCAAATCGATAACCAAATTTCCGACTATGTCATTTTTACCTTTGCTGGTAATACCTTCGCCACGTCCATCATAATATTTATAAATGATATTTCTTTCAATGGTTGTTTCGTTTTGGTCATCATCACAACGGATGAATGTGTGCATACGAGGACCGTAAATATCGTGACAGTAATTTTCCAGTACAACATTACCCTTGCCTGCACCCGATATATAAATACAATTTGCATCACCACAAACTTCAGTCGCATTATGAATATCGTTGCGGTAAATATAATTATTGCGGGCATGCAAGTACTGCTCACGTTCGTACCAGGTATTTTCCCTGTTCCTGAATTGGTCGGCTACTTCCTTTCCTCCCACTTCATTCCATCTCATAGTTTTTGAGCATTCGCTTTTTCCTGTCGGGTCCCAACGGATTCGTCCGGTAGCTAAAACTCCTGCATATGGTAAATTATAAAGATGATTATGGCTTACTCTGTTTTCGCCACTTTGCCACATAAAAATTGCAGACGACCCAAAATAGAGCTCTCCGATATCATGCACCAAGTTATTTGAAATATTGTTGTTTTTATTTACATCTTTAGTACCCGGACCATAACCTGAGAATAAGATACCTGCACCACCAATATGCTCAATATGGTTACCAATAACCTTGTTGTTTTGTGCATACAGATCGAAGCGCATTCCGGTGCTGCCTGCATTTACAAAATGGCAATTTTCAACGGCACAATTTTCGGCTCCCCTGAAACGGAGCATCGCACTTGGGCTATCGAAACGTTCCCAGTCGTGCTGAATTCCCCAACCTGTTTTTCCGTGCCACGGGAAACGGTCGGCATGGGTAAAAGTTAAGCCATCGAAAACAATATTCTTAACAGGAGTGTCATTTGCCCCTTCGTAATTAATTTCACCCTCAACACGAATTAATTCGGTTAAAACCGGGGCAACAATATTATCCCCTGGTTTTTCGTTTTTAGGCCAATAATACAACATATCGGTTTCACTATTCAGCACCCATTCTCCAGGTTCATCAAGTAAGTCCACCGAATTTTCGATGAATGCAGTTGGCTTGTACGCCATTTTCTTTGGAGGATTTAAAATATAGGTACAAGGGGCTGAAACACGAGCCATTCCTTGTTTCTCGTTTACACTTTCGAGAGGCAGGATATTGCTCATCCAAATATAATGTGGAATAAGATGAAGTTCTGCATTTTTAATATCAGCCCAGTTTTGAAGTACTTTTCCGGGAAAACGGAACAATTGAAGGTCTGTATTCTCATCACGTTCCATTTCCTTCAAAGTAAAACCTTCTCCTCTGGCTCGTTGTAATTTGGTATTTCCATCGTACAGAGTATAAAATCTTTTCACTCTATCCATTTGTGGCACAACCGATGGCGATACTTTCTGGCTCTTTTTAAACTCACGGATATTGGGCACATGAGCTGCCCAAATATTACTTCTTGCTTTTTCGGGCAATCCTTCAGGAAAAACCTGTGGCTTTTTCCATTCGGTAACCGGAACCCCGGAACTGATAACCGGGGTTTCGCCGGGATATGCGGCATAAGTAATTGTTTGCCCTTCGCCACCTGAATCTTCAAGAGTAAAAACAACCGTTTTTTTAAGTTGATATGTTCCTCCTCTGAGAAGTACCGTAATATTTTCGCGGACACCTTCTTTTTTTAGGCTGCGAACGGCATTGCGGGCACGGGTAATGGTTGCAAAAGGTTTCGTCTCTGTACCCGGGTTCGTATCATCACCAGTAGGTGAAACATAAATCGTATCGTTCTTAATTGAACATGCGCCAATATCGGCGATCAGGGCAGCAATCAAAAACAGGCGTAATAAATAATTCATTTTTTCGTATTTTTATTTTAAGTTGATATTATCTTTTAATCAATAAGGCGGGATTCGGTTCCCTTATTCTTATTCTCCTTTAATTTGAATTGATTTGGCCGCTCTTTGAGTACTTTTCGACTCCACTCTTCAGAGTAACCATTTTCTCTGGGGCGACCATTTTTATCTTTAATATACCCATCGTTATATTTTGTGATAAGAGATTCACCCAATTCGCGCCAACGTTCAAAAACCATTTCACCTTTCGATACCGAATAGTCGGTCAGGAATGTGGTTAATAACTCCTTATCAATGTTATTTAATGCAAGAGCAGCTTCTTCAATAATTGCCTGCCTGTTTAAAAAATCCTGCTCCAATTCTTGTTGTACAGTTTTAATGTCCTGATACATGTACGAATATTTCAGATTGGCATAATTAGCTACAAAATTAAATACCCACCATGCCGATTCCCATGAGAATTTTTTTATACTTCCGACAGTATATGACTCAGGTATTTTGTTTATTCCGCAGTAAAGAGGGAAATAGCAACTGGTATAGGTATCGTCCATACCATACCAAAGAACTCCGCCAATTGAATTCGGCAACCACGAGCGCGATTGCGTAACGAACGAAAATCCTGTTTGCTGAGTTGAAATAGGACGCTCCCAGGCATATTCCTGTCCATCAACTTCCCATACCATTGGGCGCCACCTGTTTGGTGTTGCATAAGGACCGGCATCAATACCTTTGGTCATATCAAAATCGGTTCCTTCGTAGTGGTCACGCATTAAATCGAACACATCTGAAGTGCTTATTTTCTTATCCGGCTTTATCCACAACGGGTATGGATCTGCTCCTTCTACAGCCCTATGATAATCAGCCGATAAATTCAACGATGGGGCGGCCCTTCTGAAAAGGCTCCAAACCCTTGCCGATGCGTACCTCTGGTTTTTAGGTGTTGATGGACAATATGCTTCGTTAAAACGAAATGGTTCTTTAGATTTAGGATTGTAGTACCCTTTTTCAATAGCAAATGAAATAACGTTTGGACTATACAAACAATTTTCTTTATCGTTTAAAGGGAAGGTACTAATGCGTGCTTTGTTGGCATGGGCAGAAATATATCCATCGGGAATTTTACGTGCCACCCAAACAGCACCTTTCCTGCCTACCCCCATTCCAATCAGTTCCAATATCCACGCCTCCTTTGTATCGGCAATTGAGAAAGACTCTCCCGTTGAACGGTAACCATATTCATCTACCAACGAAGTAATTACCTGGATTGCTTCGCGTGCAGTTTTGGCTCGTTGTAGTGCAACCCTTATTAGCAAATTATAATGAAACAGACCTTCGGGATTATGCAATTCCCTTCTTCCATCGAAAGTCGTTTCAGAAATAGCTAACTGATATTCGTTCATAAAGCTTACGACAGAATATGTGTGCGAAACCTGAGGAACTTTGTGCATTACTCCATTGCGGTCTTTTATTTCCATTGAATCGCCCGAGGCATAGTCGGCTGCCGAAATATATCTCATGTGGGGATGAAATTCACCATCGCAGGTGTAGGTTATCATTACCGAACCATCGGTTGATGCACCTTTGGTAACCAACAAATTAGTGCATGAAAAAACCTTGGGCGCAAAAAATATTGCAATAAAAATGCTAACAAAAAAAACCTTACATCTTAAATTTTTCATTCTTTTTATTTTCTACAGAGGGACAATCCTCACTGCCAACCCGGTCTTTGCTTTCAAATTATATTTAAGGATATTACCGGAACTTACATCCTGCGCCTCAATTTTCACATGAGTCCTTGTATCAACTGCTGGGTCATCAGAATAAATAATTGCTTTATATTTTTTATTATTTTCAAGAAAACTAAGATTGATATTAACGGTGTGGGGGCTGTTGCCGTTTATTGAACCAATAAACCAATTCTCGCCACTGCGGCGTGCAATTGTTGCATATTCACCAATTGCACCTTCCAATACCTTTGTATCGTCCCAAACAGATGGCACTTTATAGAAGAATTCCAATTCCAGCTCGTTGCCAATCGTCCTGTCTTCGGCTGCAATCCCCGTTTTCGTTCCGGGTGAACCTTGTGGCCTGTCGTACCAAAATATGGAGTGCCATGGACCGTAAATACAAACTGCTTTTGCCAACTGAGAAGCATGAGAACCCATCTTTTCTGTTACCCTTGTAGAGAAATAACATATTGTGTTATCGGCTGCCCCAGTTAACATACGGGTAAAAATAGTTGTTAATGTTTGCTGGCTCGAAGGGCTGGCTTCATCACCACGCACACCTTCACGGGTCATAAAATTGGGGTAAGTACGGGAATATCCAGTCGGTCGGTAGCGGTCATGCACATCAATCATTAAATGATGTTTCGCAGCTTTGCGGATTGCTTCGTGCAACCAACTTGTCCACTCTTGCGAACCTGTTTTTACGAAACCATATTTTACCCCTGCAACTCCCCACGATTCATAGAGGGGCAGAATTTCGTCTAACTGCTTTTCGAGTGCTTTGCCATTTACATACAGTATTATTCCAATTCCTTTACTCTTCCCGTAATCAATAACTTTTTGTAAATCAAGCGGTCCTTTTGAGCGGCGCGAATCGAGGGTAACTGTGGTTGCATCCGATGCTTCATCGTATTCGTAACCGTACCAACCAGCATCGTACAAAACATATTGAAAATTGTTTTTTGCGGCAAAATTGATACATGCAATTCCACCGGTAGTTGTTAAGGTAACTTCGCGAAGTACTTTCCCTGGTTTTATCCACGACACATTTTCTATGGCACACGGCTCATTCAGGTTTTGGGTGAAAAAACTATTTTCGAGAAGTTTGCCGGGAGAGCTGGCAACCATAATAAAACGCCATGGGGTTTGCATTGGAAGGGGCAGAACTACTTCACTTGCAAGCGAGGGAATTAATGTATTTTCCTTTTCTGATGAGTAACTTATTCTCATTCGTGCATAATCAACCAATGCAGCTTCTCCAATTGCAATTACATTATCATTGTCAAGTTCGACAACCAGCGGCCGTTCGCACTCCTTTTTTATTTTGCTGATATTTATTTTTTGATATTCGCCTTGCGTGGCATAAGTTACATAAGCAGGAGCATCGGTGGGCAATGTAAATTCTGTTAATTCTGATTCGATCTCTATTTTATCTAAGTTTTCCTGTTCCTGAATTCTATATTTAAAGGCAACACCTTCGTTATAAATCCTGAAAACTACGGTAAAAGTTTTTTCAAGGGTATTTTTATCGGTGAGTTCAACTTCGTACTGATTGTAATTGTCAACTATCAAATCTCTTTCACCATAAATGGGTTTCCAGGTTACGTTAACCTGAGACTTGTTTACCGAAATAATTTTAAGGTTATCGGTGGGGATCGAATTTTCTTTGGTTACCAGGCCGAGCCTTGACTTTGAAATGAGTACATTTTCTCCATTAAATGCAGAATAAAATGCCCCACCATTAATTTCATCTATTTCGAATTTTACTGATACCTTTTTGTCAGGGCTAAAAAAGTTGTGTTCGGTAGAACTGCATGACATAAAAAACAAGGCAACTACAAATAAAAGAGTAGGTTTTGTGAAGTTGGTGAAAGTTGGTAAAAACATGGTAAAACAATTAGTTCGTTAATATTTTGGTTTAAAAAAATACATGATATTGAAACTATATATTATACAGTGACAGAGAAACCGAAAATATCATCAATTTTATCAAACTAAAATAATCTCGTATGGCACGAATATTTTCACCAAGAACATATCAAAATGCATCATGCAAATAAAAAAATACCCTGGAATCATTTATTGAAAACAAAAGATCACAGGGTATCAAAGAGATTTTAAGAGGATGATTTAATGTTTGTCACAAACAACATCCTCATAAATTTATCACATCATTTTATTAATTATAGCCGGGATTTTGATCTGCTTGTGTCATAGCATCATTTTGATCAATTTCTTTTTGTGGGATAGGCCATAATCCTGGTCCGGGAGTTCCATATGGAATATCCCATTTCGCTTCATTTGATTCAGGGAGTAAATCTGAATAGTAATGGCGCTTGATCTCATGATTCTCACCTCTTTGTTTATAGGTTTTTAACAAGCCCCAACGTGCCATATCAAACAGCCGAATACCTTCAAAGGCAAGTTCTATACGTCTTTCATGGCGTACAATATCTATAATACTTCCATCTCCAAACCTGCCATCATTTAAGGCTCTTGCCGGCAAGTCAACATCTCCACGGGCACGCACCATGTTCACATACTTCAGAGCATTGTTATCATCACCTGTTTCAGCACAGGCTTCGGCAGTTAAAAGATACAAATCAGCTAAACGCATCATAACAAAATCCTCTCCACTACGTAAATAATCTACGGCAGGGTCAAAATTACCTTTTCGAATATTTGTGCCGCAAGGAGACCATTTATAACTGTAACGTACAGTATCACCATCAACATAAGATTTGGTTGTATGTGTAGTATCACCAGTTGCCTCATTAATATACCAATAATCTATTGGAACTGTAGCCGCACCATGATATATACCATAAAAATCGCCAGGTTTCCAAACAGTATATTCAAGGCGTCTGTCGTCCGATTCGTACTCATCAATTAAATTACGCTGAGGCAAACAATATCCCCAGCCACTTCCATGAATACTTTTGAAAGGGCCATCTATATCACGGATATTCCTAACCACATTCATACTATTACCATAGTCGGGTACATCCTGAGCAAACTGGACAGACCAAAGAATCTCCGGACTCGATGCCTGATTAGCATCCAGCATCATCCCTTTATAGTTTCCTAACTGAAAGCCGGCTGAATGTGCTATGCTAACTGCCTGTTCTCCTGCCTGTTTAGCTAAATCGAAATAAGAAGTCGCCGAAGAAGCATCATTCTTCTCATATTTATAATAATCGGCAAGCATAAGATATGCTTTAGCCAGATAACCGGCACCGGCTGCTTTTGTAGGAGCTCCCTTATAACCAGGCCAACTGTCAGGTAGATTGTCCTTGGCATATTTAAAATCTTCAATCATCTGCAAAAGAATTGCTTCCTGTGTTGCCTTCGGTTGATAATATTCTTCTTTTGACGCAGGCACTGAAATAATTAAAGGAGCAGACCCCCAAAGTCCAACAATATTTGAATAAATCCAGGACCTGACAAAATGAGCTACAGCAATAGCCCGTTTTTGTGCATTCTCATCGTAATTAGGATCCGAAGAGGTAGGAATTCCTTCAATCGCATAATTACAACTTGCTATACAATTGTAATAACCGGCCCAATATTTCCAAAATTGAGAGGTGGTAGGAGTTAAATCCCATCCATACCAAGCAGCACTGTTACTACGAGAATACTGATCATCTGTCATCCGATCAAGATTATTCATGTAGTTACCACCACGCATGGCAACAGCACCACTAAGGTGAAACTGTATTCTTGAGATACCAGCCATTGCTGTCTTCATTGCAGTTTCTTCATTAACAAAGAAGTTACCCGGACTAGGAGTATCTTTAGGGTATCTATCAAGGAAATCTTCACATCCAATAGTAGTAAGTAAGAAACCCACTAATAAAGTTAAAATTATTTTATTTATATATTTCATAACTATTATCTATTTAAAGTTAATCATGTTTAATTAAAAGGAAGCTCTTAAGCCAATAGTGAAAGTCCGGGGCTGAGGAATACCTGATAAGGCATCTTTTCTGGTATCAACCTCAGATAAAGAGAATTTTGTAAAAGTATATAGGTTCTCAGAACTAACATAAACTGAAAGTGCACTCATATTCATTTTTGTTGTGATTTTTTGAGGAACTTTATAATTAAGACTTATGTTTTGAACTCTCAGATAGGAAGCATCTTCTAACCAGAAAGTTGAGAACGTATTATTTTTCCCCCGGTTTTTCTTATCCAACCTTGGTAATTCTCCATCAGGATTTCGTGTGGGATGATACCTGTCCAAAAGTTGTGCGACATCGCCTCTTGCCCAACTATAAAAATAATTATAAGGAGCATGGCCTCCCGATTGGAGATACTTATCAATGCCGTAAACACCAGATAACTGTACTTGCAATGTAAATGCTTTGTAACTGATATTTCCCATCAAACCATAAATAAGTTTAGGATACTTATTTCCGATAATATCACGATCAGCCGGTGTGATTGTGCCGTCAGGATCTACAATATTACCATCTGCATCCAAAGTAGGCATATCAACAATATGAATATCTCCAATTTCTTTCCCAGTCCATTGACCTGCTTTTTGATCTTCCGAAAGAATTAACCCATCTGAGGTATAACCAAAGAAAGATTTCACAGGAGAGCCTTCAACAAGCCCCTGAGTCCTAAGATCCTGTCCAAATAAATCAACCACCTCATTTTTAATATGGGATGCATTACCCCTTATATCAAAGTTCCAGTCACCAACATGTTTGCGCCAACCCAAATCCAATTCAAATCCGGTATTTTTAACTTCTCCGGCATTGATAAAAGGTTTTCCGTTAATGGTAGGAAACCAACTACCAAATCCTGCAGAATATGGTAATGCCAGAGGGAACAACAGATCATGCGTTTTTTCCTGAAAAAAGTTTGCTTCAAAATAAATCTGATTATCAAAAAATGTTCCGTCTAAGCCTATATTTAGTTTGTCGGTGGCTTCCCATTGAAGATCCTTGTTTACTGCCTTCATCATGGTATAACCAGCATATGCAGCTTGATTAAGTACCAGTTTAACCGGAGTCATATCTGCAATAGTGCCATAAGTACTAATACTTCCAATGTTTCCCAACGACCCGTAACTGGCACGCAGTTTCAAATCATTAATAAAACTGATGTCCTGCATAAAGCTCTCCTTGCTGATCCTCCATGCAACAGATCCCATTGGGAAAGTACCCCAACGATGCCCGTCTGCCAGCCTTGAAGTCCCATCACTCCTGACAGTAGCCGTAATTAAATACTTATCCTGAAAATTATAGTTAAGCCTTCCGAAGAAAGATTGAAATGCCCAGTCAGAAAATGAGTCATCATTTGTTTGTGAACCAGGATCACCAGCTCCTAAGTAAGGTATTTTATTATTAGGGGTTCCTTGTCTGTAACCACTTAATGACTCACTGGTATTTTCTTCATTAGAATAACCTGCCAAAAGTTTAATTTTGTGGTTGTCGTTAAAACTCTTTTCATAATTGAGTAATAAGTCGGTACTCCAATATGTTGATTCACTACGCCTCTTATTTATACTATTAGTAGAACCATGTTCCCAGTTAAATTTTGGATCAGCGCCGGCATAAAACTCCACATTATTTCCAAATGATTTAATTACATTTCCCCTGGCAGTTAAATCAAGCCCTTCAAGAATATGAGTGATAAGGTAAACATTACCCTTAATGCTTGTACCTGTTTTGTAATGAGGCTTATTTTTTTCCGACATCCAAAGAGGGTTTTGGTGCATGTGCTCCATTGTAATATTATCAATAACCCCCCAGTCACCATCATCTTCATAAACACGGGTAATAGGTGGTTTAGCCATTGCAATTGCGTAATACTTAAAATAACCATCGGTCCTATTAGAACTAATCATCAGTGAATTACCAAAATCAAACAGTTTACCAACCTTGTGGTCAGAACTAAAAGTTATGTTATATTTCTTGTTTCCCGTACCTGTAATCATTCCTTTATTAGAATAATATGCAGTGGAGAAATAATAGTTAGATGATTCAGAACCTCCTGACAAAGAAAGATTATGCCTTTGTACTACTCCCTGCCTTCTCATTGCATCAAACCAGTCCTCATCTACTGCATTAGGCAATTTTTCATAGCTATCATTGCCCGCATTCCAACGATATCCATAATTATTTTCAATAAATTGCTCATCAGGAAACTGACTTTCAAATACTCCACCTGTTACAAATGATTCACGGTACAGGTTCATCCAATCTAATCCTTTTAACATGTCAGGCCGAAGATTGCTCTGCCCCTGAACACCAATAAACCCGTCGTAAGTAAGAGTAATTTTTCCCTCTCTAGTTCCTCTTTTGGTAGTAATAAGAATAACCCCGTTAGCAGCTCTTGCACCATAAATGGCTGCTGCTGATGCATCTTTTAATACAGATACAGATTTAAAATCTAAATGATTAAGCCCATCAATACTGCCCATAATGATTCCGTCAACAACATAAATAGGCGAATTTGACCCATTAATTGATTGAATCCCGCGAATTACTACGGAACTTCCATCACCAGGTTGCCCTGAATTCGAAGTGATTGATAAACCACTTATCCTTCCCTGAAGTGCTTTTATTGGATCCGATGCGGGAATGTTTGCAAGATCTGAGACTTTCACTGTTGAAATTGCTCCGGTGAGGTCGCTTTTCTTTACCGTACCATAACCAATGGCAACTACCTCATCAAGCCCAATGTTAGTTGATTGCAAGGTTACATTAATAGTAGATGAATTACCTATGGCTATTTCCTGTGTTTCCATCCCTATAAATGAGAATAGAAGTGTAACAGCGTCAGCAGGTACACTAAGCGAGTAGTTCCCTTCCATATCTGTAATAGTCCCAATAGAGGTTCCTTTAACCATAATATTAACCCCGGGGATGGGATCCCCATTTTCATCGGTAATTTTACCGCTCACAGCCTTTTCCTGTGTAGAGAACCCACGGAAAGAGTCGGCTAACTCATTACTCGTTAATACAATTTGCCTTCCTCTTACAACAAAGTCGACATCGTTGTCGAGAAAAAGTTTGTCCAGAATTTTCGTAATTTTTTCGTTTTTTACCGCAATATCAGTTTTCCTGCTATCATCAATGATCTTGCTACTGTACAAAAAATAGAACTCACTCATGCTTTCTATTTCTCCTAAAACTTCTTTAACTGTAACGTCTTCCATATCGAACGTAAGTTTTGTGTTTTGCGAATAAGATTCGTTTGCAAAAACCTGCATTATCGATAACAAGAGTAAAAATACAGTCAGTTTCATAATTTTAAATGTTTTTCTTAATCTGGGAAACATTTTCCTCCCAATAAAAAAATAATCATTTTTTTTCATAACTTTGTATTGTTTTAATTAGAAAATTTGCCAAAGCATGCTTTGGCTGATTTTTGTTGAAATTTCTGCAGGGAAATGTGACCGCATTTTCCTGCTTCTTTTTTATTACAGTTTAGTTCTTCATAGGCACATAAGTTTTAGATTATTTAATAAATTAGTGTTAAGTTAATCGTCAATTGACGGATAAAGTCTCTTTAATTTTATCCTTGC
>CBDUZZ010000019.1:0-63667 GCA_965371855.1 uncultured bacterium | reverse complement strand
AATATGGAAATATTTTCTATTTTTTGATGCGCGAAAGCCAAGTTGGGTTAATTTTATCCATTCACCAAATAATAATAACCGTTTATCATTTTTCGTAACCTAATTGTATTTATAATCGTACTTTAGACGTGAAAATGATATAAAAAAGTTAACCTGTAAACTGAATTTATAAGGTATGTTTTTTTATTTTTGTTTTCGTTATGTTAGTTGCCCTATGTGAGTGACAGGGCGAAGCTGTGAGAAGAAGCTTCTTTTTATAGAGTTTGAAACTATCAATATAATTAGATTCTTGATGTTTAATATATGAAGCCTTCATTAATTAACCTCCCAAAATATCTTGATGTAAGAGGTAATCTTTCATTTATTGAAGAGGATACTCATTTTCCTTTTAAGATCAAAAGGGTGTATTGGATATATGATGTTCCTGGTGGCGAGCATAGAGGAGGACATGCATTTAAAGAGACTCAGGAACTGATTGTGGCTCTTTCGGGTAGCTTCGATGTGGTTTTGCATGATGGTGTGAAAGAAGATCGCTTTTCATTAAACAGATCCTATTATGGTATACTGATTCCGAAAATGATGTGGCGCACGCTAGAGAACTTTTCTACGAATTCACTTGCAGTAATTATTGCTTCTACCGAATATAATGAGAATGATTATATAAGGGATTTTGATGATTTTAAAAGGGGAAAAACATTATGCTAAACTTTGTTTCAGATATTCATAACTGTAATGTTGTTGAGTTACCAAAGATACACAATCGTTCAGGGAATATAACTGTCGTTCAAAATGGCGATCACCTCCCTTTTGACATAAAGAGGATTTATTACCTTTATGATGTGCCCGGTGGTTCAGAAAGGGGAGGACATGCACATAAAAACCTCCATCAGCTTATTGTGGCTGCAAGTGGTTCTTTTGATGTGATAATCGATGATGGCCGAAATAAAAAGATAATTCAACTGAACAGACCTAATTTTGGGTTGTTAGTTATACCCGGTATTTGGAGAGAAATTGTAAACTTCTCCTCCGGTGCAATATGTTTTGTGCTGGCATCTGAAAAGTATAGTGAGGATGACTATATACGTACTTATGATGAATTCCAGAAATTTAAAAACTCCTGACTATGCTTGTTGAAGTTAATGACGAGACGTTTAGGAAATATTTTCCTGCTGATCCTCATCCTTTTATTTCTAACCTATTTATTGAGCTTAATAAAAGCAAAGTTGACCGAATTGTAAGATTGGTTGAAAATATTGATAAACCTGAAATTGGATTTGTTGCCGGAATTAGGAACAATGTATTGTTTTCCCCTTTCTCAGCACCATTTGGTGGTTTTCATTTCAAGAAAGAGAATATTTATGCCGATAAGATAGATAGTTTTATTGCTTCATTGAAGGAGTACTGTTTATTAAACAATCTCGATGAATTTAAGATTGTAATCTCACCGGATATTTATAATCAAACCTTTAATTCCAAATGTATCAATTCATTGTTAAGGACAGGGTATAATTCTGAGTTACCGGAAATAACAAGTTGGATTAATCTTCAGAACTTTCAAGGGAAATATAAGCAAAAGAATAGCAGAGAATACTACAGACAGGCGGTTAGAAATTCTCTTGTTTTTGAGCATACTACTGTAGAGAGGGATAAATCAGACGTTTTTGAACTTATTTGTGAGAATCGTGCAAAGTTTGGCCGACCAATATACATGTCTTTAGAAGACATAAATAATACTGAAAAACTGTGGCCTGTAGATTTCTTTAAGGTTTCAACAGTTGATGGGTCTATCGTGGCATCAGCTATTTTTTATAGGTTCCATCCGGAGATTATTTATGCTGTTTTTTGGGGTGACAATGACCTTGGTAGGCCGTTGCGAGCAATGGATTTTATGTTACTGAATCTGTGGTCATATTACAAAGAACTTGGCTTTAAATATATAGATCTTGGAATATCCACTGAAAATGGTATTCCAAATACAGGCTTGCTGAGATTTAAGGAAACTCACGAAGCAGTATCATCTTTAAGGTATACATTCAGTTTAAATCAGAACAGGTAAATGATTTTCTCATTTCTCACAACTCATCTCTCAATACTGCTTGCTTAATACACTTTTTTAAAGTACTATGTTTATTATAAATCCTGATCCATATAGCTTACCCTGTTACCGAATCGGATCATTCAAAACCGAGGATCTTTCCATTAATCATCTTTTGCCTGATTCAAACAAAATAGATGATTACTTTAATGATAGATTTAGAAACAAAGATTACACATATACTGAAAACGGACGCAAAGCGATAAACCTTGCATTGAATAGTTTTGATTTAGAAAAAGACGATGTTGTTACCATATTAACAACTTCCGGTAATTTCTATATTAGTGGTTGTGTGACAGTTGAAATTGAAAAGTTCTGTAAGTGGTCGCGTGAAATCCTCCCTGAAACAAAAGTTATTTTTGTAAATCATGAATTTGGATTTCCGTACAACAACCTTATAGACCTGAAAAAATACAGGTTGCCAATAATCGAAGATTGTGCTAATACTTTTTTTTCTAAAGATAGCAATAACGACATTGGAAGTGTTGGAGACTTTGTTATTTATAGCTTTCCGAAAACATTTCCCCTGCAAGTAGGAGGACTTCTGGTATCTGATAGTTTAAAGGACATTAGACAGGGTTCTCAGATTGAAAAGAAACAACTCAGACATATCAAAAACATTTTATCAGAATATATAGATTCCAGGAAAGAAATTATCGAAAAAAGGATAATTAACTACAACTACCTTAAGGAAAGATTCCTTGAATTAGGGTTTTCTGAGAGGTTTACTCTTGCTGAAGGGGTTGTTCCGGGTGTTTTTATGTTCAAAATCGACAATCATGTAATTGATCTGTCTGAGTTGAAGAAATACTTTTACGCTCATGGTATTCAATGCAGTGTGTTCTATGGTGAAGATGCATTTTTCATTCCGGTTCATCAGGCTTTGACCAGAGTGGATCTTGATTACTTTGTTGTAGTTATGAAATCATTTATTAAAGAATAAAAAAAAATGAAGTTTGGCGGAATTACTTTAGGTGCTGATGTTGAGATTGATCCAACAACCACTTTCAATAATGTGAACATTGGCGATCGGGTGAAGATAGCCAAACACTGTAGTATTTATGGTGGATCTGATAATCAGCTTGAGATTGGTATGGAGACTTATATCGGCATGAACAGTATTTTAAATGGATTTGTGGCGAAGTTAATAATAGGTAGCAATGTCAGCATTGCACAGAATGTAAATATTATGGTTGATTCCGGGCCTAATGCATCTCCTGCAATGCAAAAGATTTTCCCCATTGAAAAAGGACCAATCAACATAGGGAATAATTGCTGGTTAGGAGCAAACACTATAGTTATGCCGAATGTCACTCTGGGTGAATATTGTATTGTTGCCGCTAACAGTTTTGTTGTTAAATCGTTCCCTGCTTTCTCGATCATTGGAGGAAATCCGGCCAAACTATTAAGAATGTTTACTGATGATGAAAAGGAGAAATTACTAAAATAGTGCAGTGTAACTTTCGTCATTCCGAGCGGTAGCGATGGAATCTCATGCTGTTCAAGATTAGATTGCTTCATCCTTCCCGATGCTCGAGACAAGCTGTTCCTTGTCTTCGCAAGGGCGTTATTACAAGGAAGAACGATGAAGTAATCTTGTTAGTTATTACAATAGATTGCTTCACTATCGTTCGCAATGACGAATTTTATTTAGTATAAGGTTAACTAATTAAAATTGGCCTGTCGTCAGACAGGAAATTCCAGAGGTATTAATAATTTGAGTTTTATGATTAAATTTCTTGATCTACAAAAGATTACTAATAGTTTCGAACCGGAGCTTTCACGTGCTATTGACCGTGTTGTAAAGAGTGGGTGGTTCTTACTGGGTAAAGAAGTCAGTGCATTTGAAAAGGAATATGCTGAATATATCGGATCAAATCATTGTATTGGAGTAGGAAATGGTTTAGATGCTCTACGTATTATACTTAAAGCATATATTGAATTGGGAATAATGCAGGTCGGTGATGAAATTATTGTTCCGGCGAATACTTATATCGCTTCTATTTTAGCTATCACAGATAATCGTTTGAAGCCGGTGCTTGTTGAACCCGATATCAACAGTTACAATCTTGATATTTCACTTATTGAGAAACACATCACTTCACGAACAAAAGCAATCATGGTGGTTCATCTCTATGGTCAGGCTTGTTGGTCAACTCAACTTGAGGATATAGCAAAAAAACACAATTTAAAGATTATTGAAGACAACGCACAAGCAACTGGTTCTCAGGTGAATCTCTCACCTCTCACTTCTCACCTCTCACTACTCAGCCTGACAGGCTCTCTCGGAGATGCCGCCGGTCATAGCTTCTATCCGGGAAAAAATCTCGGTGCACTTGGTGACGGAGGAGCAGTCACAACCGATAATGACGAATTGGCAGAAGTTATCAAGGCATTGGCAAACTACGGATCAACTAAGAAATATATAAATGATTACCAGGGATTAAATTCCAGGTTAGATGAAATTCAAGCGGCTATATTAAGAGTTAAACTTAAAGGACTTGACGAAGACAATCAAAAACGTCGTGAGATAGCAAATTATTACATTGAAAACATAAAATATCCGGATGTAACCTTGCCATCACTCATCACTCATCACTCACCGCTCACCGTTCACCGCTCATCTCTTATCTCTCAAAACTCACCACTCACAACTTATAGCCACGTCTGGCACCTCTTCGTTATTCGCCATTTTAGTCGTGATAGACTACAGCAATATCTCACTGATAATGGCATTCAGACTCTAATCCATTATCCAATTCCCCCTCATAAACAGAAGGCGTTTAAAGAGTGGAACAACCTCTCTTACCATGTAACTGAACAGATACATAATGAAGTGCTGAGCCTGCCTATCAGTCAGGTAATGACAATTAATGAAGCTGAAAAAGTGGTTGATGCAATCAACAGATTTCATTGAATTGATTGGAATTTATTAGTAGAAAGAAATAGTATTATAGTTTGAAACAAGAAACAAGAAATAAAAAATCAGTAGTTCAGAACCTTGAACCGGATTTGTCCAGCAACGATTCATTGGCCATTAATTCTTCTACTAAACCGAAAACCAAAGTGGAAATCAATAAAGAGGAACAATCCTCTTATCGCCAAATCCTTAAGGCAACATCTATTTTTGGAGGAGTGCAGGTTTTCAGTATCCTTATTGGGATAGTCAGAGTTAAGTTTGTTGCTGTATTGCTTGGTGCAACAGGAGTGGGAATCATGGGTCTGTTCAGGGCTCCATTAGATTTGATAATCTCTGTTACAGGTTTAGGCATTGCCTATGCGGCTGTGCGTGATGTTTCTGAAGCGCATGGAAAAGGTGATAGTATTGGTATAGCCAAAACAATAATGACTCTTCGTAAGTGGTCGTGGTTTACCGGCTTGTTTGGAGCTATTGTTACTATTTCATTAGCACCATTATTAAGCAGATGGACCTTCGGGAATAGTGATTATACCTGGGCTTTTGTCTGGTTATCCTTTACCCTCCTGTTAGGAGCACTTAGTAAAGGTCAAATGGCTATTTTACAGGGTAATCGACGAATAAAGGATATGGCAAAAGCTGGTGTTATTGGCTCAGCTCTTGGGCTGATGACCTCAATACCCCTCTATTATTTTTATGGGTTAAAGGGGATAGTTCCTTCATTGATTATTTCTGCTGTGACTAGCCTATTTCTATCGTGGTACTACTCTCGTAAAGTAATCATTGTAAAGACCCGTTTAACTGCCAAAGAGACATGGACTACAGGTTTCAGTATGGCAAAGCTTGGGATTTCCATGACTGTGGCAGGTTTTATTGCCACTTTATCAACCTATATTCTTAATGCATTTATTAGTAATCGCGGAGGTGTTGATCAGGTAGGCCTGTACAATGCCGGTTGGGGGGTTGTTTCACAATATACAGGTATTGTATTTGTAGCTATGGCAACAGATTATTTTCCTCGCCTTTCATCTGTACAATCCGATAATAGAAAAGTGAAAGATCTTGTATGTCAGCAGGGTGAAACAGCACTGCTTATTATGGCTCCCTTATTAACACTGTTAATTGTTACAATGCCTCTGGTTATCAGGTTACTTTATACATCCGAGTTTCTACCGATAGTTATGTTTGCAAATCTTACTGTTCTCGGAATGCAGTTAAAGGCAGTGTCCTGGGCAATGGGTTATGTGTTTCTTGCAAAGGGGGATGGTAGGTTATTTTTGACACTTGAAATTGTAGCCGGGACTATGATTCTTTTGCTGAATCTTTTTTTCTACAATTTTTATGGACTTAATGGCCTGGGTGTATCTTTTATCGTATCATTTTTTTTAGGAGGGGTCATGTCATATGTCGTACTGAAAAGGAAATATCAATTTAGTTTCTCCCGGAAATTCTATACTATTTTTTTTATTACCTATGGGCTTGTTGTTGCTTCATTCCTTTCAATATATATTCATGATATAATTTATAAGTATATTTTAGGAGTTGCAATTTTTGCTTTAACAGCTGTCTATAGTTTGTATAAACTAAATGAGTTGATGGATATTAAACAGCTTGTAATGGATAAATTAAGAAAATAAATACTATGGGAGCCTGATAGTATCAATTTAATTGCATGTATAATATAAATAAATTTTTGTGAATACACTTGTATCAGTTATCGTAGTTACCTTCAATTCTTCAGAATTTGTAGAAGAAACATTGAACAGTATCCTGACTCAAACATGGCATCAAATAGAATTAATCATTACGGATGACTGTTCCACAGATGATACTCTAGACATATGCAGGAAATGGCTTCTGAATCAAGAAAGACGTTTTGTACATACGGAAATAATTACTGTGCAAAAAAACACAGGAGTAACAGCAAATTTTAATCGTGGAATAAATATTGCAAAAGGAGAATGGATTAAGTTCATTAGTGGTGATGATGTTTTGCTATCGAATTGTATTGAAGATAATTTGCGTAATGTCTCTAATAATCCGGATATAAAGGTGCAATTCTCTTATTGCCGGATGTATCTAGATAATACAACTGAAGATTGCTTTATTAGGCTTAATCCTACTAAGTATCCTTCAAATATTATCAATGATGAAATAACACCTGATGAGCAGTATAAATTATTACTACTGAGTAATAGGATACCATTTACTCCATCCTGTTTTTTTCATCATGATACATTTAGGAAAAATTGTAAGTTGGATGAAAGCCTTGCATTCTCTGAAGATTATCAATTGTGGTTGAGTTTTACGAAGAAAGGGATAAAACTTTTCTTTTTGGAAAAAGAGACAGTAAAATATAGAATGCATGATCAATCATTAAGCAAGCAAAAAGAAGATTATATATTAAATCCGGTTTATTTTAAAACTGAAGATAGTATTAAAAAGCTTTCTTACCCTCATCTTCCATGGGATTTAAGGTGTTCCAGATTGTTTTCTTGGAATGTAAACCAAATTTTTAGACTTGATTTTTTTAATAGGAAAACTAGGCTTAATAAGTTATTGTATTATGTTTTGAATAGATTGCTGAATCCATTTCATTACTTTGTTTCTGTTAAATCTAATATTTGTAAAAAATATAAAAATGACATTTTTTACAAATAAGACCTTGGGAAATTGTTGAACTATGTTTTTAATTAAGAGTAAAATAATTGTAAGAATTATCAATAAATTGCATTATTGCATATTAAGAGTGTTAAATTATTTATTGCTAATGTTTAATAGATATCCGAATGTTATAGATTCTCATAAATCAATTTCCATTATTATTGAAAAGCAACTTTCAGTTTCACGATTTGGCGATGGAGAATTAATGATAATCAGAGGAGAGGGTTGGGGGTTTCAAAATTATAGTAAAGAATTAGCAAAAAGATTAGTCGAAGTATTAAACTCAACCGACCAAAGTATTGCAATCTGTATACCAGATGTATTTCATGATGGATCTAGACTAAGAGACTCAGCAAGACAATTTTGGCGAAATCAGGTTCTAAATAATTTATATCACTGGAATAGAAATACAGTAAAAAATAAAGTATATTTGGATGCATTATTTACCAGGTTTTATATGGATTTAGAAGAAAAGGATTTGTTTCCTGCAATCTCATTGAAATTGTTAAGAAAGATTTGGGAGGATAAAGAAATTTTAATAGTAGAAGGATCTGGAAGTAGATTAGGATATAAGAATAACCTATTTGATAATGCTAACTCAATTAAACGCATCTTATGTCCGGCAGAAAATGCTTTCTTAAAGTATAATCAAATATTAGAGTTGTCAGAGAAGTATGCAAGTGATAAATTAGTATTAATAGCTTTAGGCATGACCGCAACTGTTCTTTCTTATGATTTAGCTAAGAAAGGTTATAGAGCGATAGACATTGGGCATGTTGATATTGAGTATGAATGGTTTAGAATGAAAGCAGTAAGTAAAGTGCCAGTATCTCATAAATATATGAATGAAGTTAGTTGTCGAAGTATTGATGAAGTTAATGATGAAGTATTTATAAGTCAAATACTGGATGAAGTTAAATGAGCAATATATTTCAGTCACGATACATACAAGTAAAGAAAAATGATATATAAAGCCTTGCTAGTATTATTATAAAACATTATTAGATTGTTCGTTAATTACACACATTAGTTCTTTATGTCCTTACGCTTATCAATAATTATCCCAATGTACAATGTTGCTCCTTATGTAGAGCGATGTATTAGGAGTCTTGAGGACCAGGATTTACTTCATGAGGATTTCGAGATAATTTGCATTAATGACGGATCACCCGATAATTGTTCCGGTGTTGTTTCAAAGTTGAAGAAGGAGTATGATAACATTGTCTTAATTGATCAGGAGAATCAGGGAGTATCAATGGCCAGAAATAATGGTATTGCTATAGCCAAAGGGAAGTATCTTTTAATGGTTGATCCGGATGATTATGTAAAACCTAATACACTGAGAGAAAAGCTTGATATTATTGGTAAATATGATCTTGATGTTGGGTTTATCGGGTATATTATTCTGAATGAGGATGGCAAAGAAGAATATAGATATGATCCCATATTTGACCAGAGCAATGTGCTTTCCGGTATCGATTATTTTAATAAATATGTGTGGGGCAGATCCGAAATAAGAGATTCACACCGATCATGGGCTATCTTCTTTAAAGCAAGTTTTTGGAAACAAAACAGTCTAAGATATCCGCCTGATGTTCCGTACCTCGAAGATGGTGAGTTGATTGCCAGAGTTGATTGTTTGGCTCAAAGGGTTTCTTTTATAAATAAACCATTTTATCTAAGGACAACAAGACCCGGATCGGCAACACATAGCAATTTGTATTATTCTGAAAAAGCAAGAAATGGTTTTCTAAAAGCTGCCAATAATCTCTTGCAATTTAGAAAAAACCAATGCGTTAGTAATGAGCAAAAGGTCTTTATGAACCAGCCAATTATCCATTTTACTATTTTGTATATCTTTTCACACGGCCTGATAATTCCGCTAAAAAAAATTCATATAATTAAAAATAAGCTTAAGCAAGCTTCCTTAATAAAACTGTCAACCGAAGGATGTAGTAAATATTATCGAAGGATGGCAAGGTACTATAATTGTTCAATTTATTGCTTCGTTTTATATTATATTTTCCACAGGTTTTATAACTCTTTTAGAATAAGAATAAACAGATTGAATGATAATATGGGAAGTAAACATTGATTTGTTATTGCGAACATGAGGTACGAATGTGAAGCAATCTCTATTGAATATTAACAGATTGCTTCGTTCTCGATGTTCGGGACAGGCTCTATCGTACTCGCAATGACGATCCGTATCATGTTTTCTTGAAGACAGTAAATAACAAATAGATGAAACAAGACCAAACACTACATATCTATTCACATTTTAAAATGAAGGTAGTAAAAACAGAAATGTTTGATATCTATATTCAGGGAGAACCGGTGATAACGGGAGGTGAGGATGGAGTAGATGAGTGGTTTAAGTATTTTAGTAATAATTATAAGGATGGTTCCGGTGTAGCTGAGTATTTAGCAAATGTACTAAAAAACACCACCGGTCTGTTTTCATTAATAGTGAAATATGGGAATGAATTTATCCTAGCTTCAGATATTGTTAGAAGTTTCCCTCTTTTTTATGGTTTTAATAATAAAGGTTTATTTATAACCGACCAGCTTGAGCAGTACCAAAAAGAGAATGGCAAATTCAAAATTGATGATAATAATCTTACAGAGTTCTGCACGGCAGGATTTACATTAGGTAATGTGACGGTATATCAGGAGGTATATGGTTTAAAACCGGGAGAAGTTGTTACAGTTAGCAGGGATAAGATACGATCTATCAGATACTTTAATTATGTGCCTGCTCAGAAACCAAAACATTTCAAGAGCTTAAACGATATGGCTGTTGAATTAGACAATGTTTTACTCTCTTGTTTCAGGCGCATGATAGAATTAAACCCTAAAGTGAATAGATGGGTGGTTCCTCTTAGTGGCGGACATGATTCAAGGCTTATCGTTAATTATCTCTATCGTCTAGGTGTGAAAAATGTCTTATGCTTTTCCTATGGAAAACCAAATAATGTGCAATCATCTATAAGTAATCAGGTGGCCGATGCAGTTGGATATGAGTGGCATTTCGTTGAATATACTGAACAAAAATGGCAGGCTTTGCATGACAGTGGTCTGTTTGATGACTATTTGAACTTCTCTTTTAATGGAGTATCTGTAACTCACTTTCAGGATTTTCTTGCTGTATATGAATTAAAGGAGAAGAAAATAATAAGGGAAGGTGATATATTCGTTCCGGGTCATACTGCTGTTACAAGCAGATATAAAAAAGAGTATGGAGATTATAATACAATTGGGGAGGCTTTGTTAGATGCATATAACAATGATTTGGTTGTTAGCCCCATTATTAAGAATAATGATGTTTCTAAAAAGCTTGGTGAAATTGGGGGTGAATATTTTGATGATGATTTAGGAATTATTCGTGCTTATTTGCATTGGCAGGAAAAACACACAAAATTTATTATCAATAGTTTGAAAGTATATGATTTTTTTGGATTTAAAAGAATGCTTCCATTATGGGATAAGGGATTTGCTGATTTCTGGCTGGCATGTCCTTCAATTGAGAGAGTTGGCCGTGAGTTGCTGTTTCAGGTAGAAGAGTCTGTATTATTAAAGGATCCGGTAAAATCAATACCATTTGCTGTTGAAAAAACAAATAACTCAGTTAGTTTGTTTAAAAAGGGACTAAAAGAATTATTACCACAAACTCTTATCAGCCTATTATTACAGATGTCCAATCGTAAGGATAAAACCAGTGAAGGTGCGAATCAATTATTTGCTTTGCATAGCAATACAGTTAAAGAACTTTTAGAACCACTGGATGATTTCCCCGATACCACACTTCCATATTTTAAGTCATTTTTGGATCGGTCTCCATATCGGATGAATGTCAACAGAATGACATTGTTATATACGATGAGAAAATTGTTGGATAAAAACAAGGTTTCCTACGATTAATAATACATGCCAATAATATTATGAAAAAGACTAAACAAATATATTTTTATTCTAAAATTGAGCCTTCAATAGTAAAAACAAGCAAATATGAATTATATATTCAGGGAAATCCTGTATTATGTTCATCTTCATCCGGTACAGAAGATTGGATAAATCTTGTTGTCAGGGAAATTGAGGATAATTATGATAGATTGGAAGAGTATTTTAGGGAAAGGTTAAGAAATACAAGTGGTTTGTTTTCATTAATACTGATTGCAAAAGATAAAATTATACTTGCCGGTGATGCAATTAGGAGTTATCCATTGCTATACGGGCATTATCAGGGTAGATGGTTTATAACTGATAATATTGAAAATTTTCAAAAAGAAAATGGAAGTTTAGAAGTTGATGAGGAAAAATATGAGGAGTTTTTTGCATATGGTAATGTATTTGGTAACAGAACATTTTATAAGGATATTTATGCTTTACAGGCCGGTGAAATTGTTTCTATCTGTGAAGAGGACATAAGTTCGGATCGATACTTTATATTTAAACCAGCCGATAAACCAGATATTTATAAAAACCAATTTGATTTTACACGAGCTTTTGATGATTTGTTTCTTTTTGTATTTTCACGAATGGTTAAAAACAGACCTCATGTAAACAACTGGATAGTACCTTTAAGTGGGGGGCATGATTCCCGTCTTGTCGTTAATTATCTTTATCGTCTTGGAGTAAAGGATGTAATCTGTTTTTCTTATGGAACACCTGATAATGAACAGGCCAGAATTAGCAAGCAAGTGGCTAGTGCACTTGGATATGAGTGGTACTTTGTTGAGTATAACGAACAAAAATGGAATGATTTGCATAGCAATGGTCTATTTGGTGATTATATAGACTATGCTTTTAATGGAGTTTCTACCCCACACCTTCAGGACTTTTTGGCAGTTTATGAATTAAAATCAAAAGGAGTAATTCGTGAGGGTGATGTGTTTTTACCTGGTCATACTACTATAACAGAGACGGTCTTCAGTGAAGAAACATTAAAACTGAAAACCAAAGAAGAGGCAATTCAGTATGTCTACTCGAAGATTATTGTAATGAAACCCGCACTCTATGAAGACGTATCAATTTTAGTTCCTCTCAAAAAAATATATTATGAATTTGAAATAAAACCGGAAGATTTCATGTCACTTTGTGATTGGCAGGAGAGGCAAGCTAAGTATATTACTAATAGCGTTAGGGGATATGACTTTTTTGGGTTTGAGTGTTATCAACCAATGTGGGATATGGAAATGGTTGATTTTTGGTTGAAAATACCTGCTGAAGGGAGGGTGGAAAGGGAACCTCTTTATCAAATGGAAAAAAATGGAGGATTAGTTGAGAAGTTAGCTAAAATACCATACACATCTGATATTAAGAAAAGTTTGAAAAACTTTATATTGGGAGTAATAAGAAGATTATTACCGGAAAGCATTATAATTAAGTTGTTACGTGTAACAAAGAGAAAAACCAGGCTTAATGAAGGATTAAATCAGATATATGCATTGTCTGCTAAATCTGTTAAAGATTTACTTGATCCTGTGAGGGACTTTCCACAGCAAACACATCCCTATTTTAGCCACTATTTTGAACGACTTCCGTTTCAAATGAATTACAATACGATGACAACATTATATACGATCAGGAGGTTATTGGACAGATCAAAGGGGGCTAGGAAATAATATTTGAAATAGCAAATGATGATTGAAAAGAAGAAAATACTACTGGTTTCCAGTGCCTTTTATCCCGAAATTTCACCACGTAGTTTCAGAGCAACTGAACTTGCAAAGGAGTTTTGCAGAGAGGGGTATGATGTAACTGTAATATCAAAGTACAGAAACTTTGACTACACTCCGTTTCTTAATGATTATCCGATTTCATTCAGGATGTGGAAGAAACCTTTGTTTTCAGCAATACCTTCTAGTAAAGTGAAATCTATAGCTTTTCTGAATAGAGGTTTTATAAGATTATTATCAATAATATTCGAGTATCCGGCTATTTTAGAGATGTTTAAGGTGAGACGAATGTTAAAGAGAGAAAAGGAATATGATCTGATGATCTCTTTTGCAGTACCTTTTCCGGTTCATTGGGGGGTAGCATGGAGTCGTACAAATAAAAGGAGGATTGCTGAAAAGTGGATAGCAGATTGTGGTGATCCTTATATGTTTGCCAGACTTGATACTTTCAGAAAACCTTTTTATTTTAAATATTTTGAACTGAATTTCTGTCGCAAATGTGATTTTATAGCAATCCCCTTTATAGAGTTACAAGAACAGTTTTATCCACAGTTTAAACCAAAAATGAAAGCTATACCACAAGGTTTTAATTTTAATGAAATTCGCTTGCACAAAGGTTCCATAAATAATGATATACCCCTGTTTATATTTGCGGGAACTGTTATTCCGGGGTTGAGGGATTTGACCCTGTTTCTTGATTTTATTAGTTCACTTTCAAAGGATTTTCAATTTATTGTTTTTACCAACCAGAACGAGTATTATTCCGGGCATAAGGAAGTTCTCGGAAAGAAGCTGGAACTTAGGGGATATGTCGACAGGTTATCACTTATTTATGAAATGAGCAAAGCCGACTTTCTTGTAAATGTTGATACAGTTCATGATAGCTCTAATAATATTGAAGCTATTCCAAGTAAGCTTATCGATTATGCACTTTCAGGTCGACCCATATTGAACCTCAACTCTGCAAATCTTGATGTGGAAAATGTTCTTAGGTTTCTGGATAGAGATTATTCGGGAAGACGGATGGTTAATAAATCTAATTTTGATATTAAAGCAGTAGCAGCTAAGTTTCTTGATTTGTAAGATGCTGATGAGAATAGTATTAAATAAAAAGAACTTCATCATTGCGAAGCCAGACAATTGGGGTGTCCAAAAAGAAAAAACTTGACGTCATTGCGATGAGGAACAAAGAAGCAATCTCCTGAATTACAGATTACCTCACTTAGTTTGCAATGACGATTTGTGAATATTTATAGAGTTTTCTTGCAAGCACTAATTATGTTTTCTGAAGTAACGCGAATAGTTTGTTGACAGTCTATATCTAATGAATAGAACGATAACAATTAATAAAGATTTTCCATATAGTTTTCGCAAAGCGCAAAACTCTAACGCTGTATATTACTTTGTATTGTTTATTCTATGGCCATTCCTCGCATTTGTAGTTGCAATAAATAATTACACTGAAAAGAGTGCCAGAAAAGTGGTCTATTTATTTCTTATATACTATGGATTATCTTTCGTTAACAATAATATGTATATTGATGCTTTTCGTTATGCTTTAAGATTGACAAAAACGGCACAACTACCATTCTCTGATTTTTTTATTATAGTTGGCGGTCTCTATTCAGATACATCAGTTGATATTATTGAACCCTTGAGTTCCTTTATTATTTCGAGGTTTAGCACTAGTGCAAGTGTTTATTTTGCTTTTTGGACAGCATTTATGGGGTTTTTTTATCTTAAATCGATTAACTTACTCTATGACAGGTATCGGAAACAACCTGGTTGGAACGGGCTGATAATAATGGTGTTTTTTATCTTCATTGCACCAATTACTGAAATCAGTGGCATCCGTATGCCTACTGCTACATGGATATTCTTTTATGCAGCGTATCATGTAGTCTTATATCGTGATAAGAGATATATCTTGCTAGCCCTCTCTTCGTGTTTAGTACATTGGAGTTTTATTCCTGTTAATATACTTCTTATAGCTTACTTTTTTGCAGGCAATCGTAATATAATATATCTCCCGTTGGCAATATCTTCATTTATACTACCAAATTTATTAGCTCCTTTTATTAAATTAATCTCTTCAAATATGGGGGGGGCAATTCAAAAAAGATATAAAGGCTATTCAAATGAAGATTATATTGCCGGAATTGAGGAATCTTATGAGACTGCTTCCTGGTTTATGAAGATAATGAATGATTACACTTTCTATTTCCTTCTTTTGGCATTAATTTTCATTCAAACTACTTCAAGCAATTTGATGAAAAATAAGTCTGACCGGAATCTCTTCAGCTTTGTACTTCTAATGATTTCATTTGTTAATTTCGGAAAAGTTGTTCCTACTTTCGGAGGGCGATTTCAATTGCTTTTATATTTGTTTGCCACACTTTATATTTTTATTTATTTTTGTAGAAAAGGAGGAAAAAGTATCAGTATTATTAATCTGGTAGGATTGTTTCCAATGCTTTTGCATATCCTTGTTCTATTCAGAATAGGTTCCGAAAGCATTAATGCCTGGATTTTTAGCCCCGGATTTGGATTGCCCTTGTTTTTGCCGGGATTATCTCTTGCTGAGTTATTGTTTAATTGATGATAAATAGTGTTCCCAAGAAAATATAAAAAAATCAACAAGCCACCCCTTTAATTCCCCTAAAGGGGAAAACAACATATAAATATCTGCAGCACTTTCCTCACTAAGGTGCATAGGTGTAAAATGAATACTCATAGTTCTTTTGAAAGTAAATAGTAATAGACTTATGAAATCTTCAATAGCCTCTCTTTTAAGAGGTCTTTCAAATATTCCGGGATGGACCACTAAGAGGAAGCTGGTGGTAATTGAATCGGATGACTGGGGGAGTATCAGGATGCCTTCGAAAGAGGTGTTTGATGAAATTAAAGAGAGTGGTATTGATCTTGAATCAGACGAAGGGTATCTATTTAATAAATATGATGCATTAGCAACGAAAGATGATCTGGAATCGCTTTTTAACGTCTTGTACGATATTGAGGATATAACAGGCCGACCTGCTGTTTTTACTCCGGTTGCAGTTGTAGCTAATCCTGATTTTGACTCTATTCGAAAATCAGATTTCAGTAAGTATTACTATGAATCGGTTACGGAAACATTGAAGAGATATCCCGGTTGTGAGAACTCTTTTTCCTTATGGGAAGCCGGGATAAAAAACAGATTGTTCGTTCCTCAGTTTCATGGTCGGGAACATCTTAATGTTAAGGTTTGGATGAGGGCATTAGAAAATGATCATAAAGAAACCCATATAGCGTTTAAAAATAATTTTTGGGGTTTGTCAAGTGCAGTTTTTCCCGATATAAAACTTGAATTTCAGGCAGCGTTTGATTATTTAGATCCTGATGATCTGGAGTATCATAAAGAGGTAATTGAAACAGGACTTGATCTTTTTGAATCTCTGTTTGGTTACAGAGCAAGTTACTTTGTACCTCCCAATGGACCTTTTAGTTCGAAATTAAACCATGTTCTGTTTTCTAAAGGGATTAAAACTATTGCCCTGCCAAAAATCCAATTGGAACCCATTGGAAACGGAGATTTAAGAAAGAGAATTAACTGGATGGGTAAAAAAACGAAATCAGGATTAATTACTATCACCCGTAATTGTCTGTTTGAACCCTGTATGCCAAATAGAGATTGGATTGATAGTTGTATGAAAGATATTTCAGTTGCTTTTAAATATAAAAAACCTGCCATAATCAGTACACATCGTGTAAATTATGTCGGATCTATTTATTCTGAAAATCGTGATAATGGATTAAATAAACTAAAGCAGTTATTAACACAAATAGTTAAAACATGGCCTGATGTAGAGTTTGTTACATCTGCGGAGTTGGGAGAGATGGTGAGAGGTGAGAGGTGAGTGATGAGCGGAGAGAGAGAAGTGAGTTATGAGTAGTGAGCGTAGAGAAAAACCTCAAATCGTACTTGTACATTTGAGCGTTAGAGTAGTGAACGTAGAGTGTAGAGTTTTGAGTGATGAGTAAATGAGAATTTAGTTATGAGTGTTGTATCGAAAATAAAGACTTCAATATCACAGAATGTAATCAATATCCCCGGATATAGAACAAAGAGGAGGATATTAGTTATTGAAAGCGATGACTGGGGTAGTATCAGGATGCCATCAAAGGAGATTTATTCAAAGTTTATTTCTAAAGGTTTTAATATATCAGGGAGCGATTATAACAGACTTGATTCGATTGAAAGCAGTGATGACCTTACTCATCTGTATGACGTGTTGCATACACACAAAGATTCTGTTGGGAATCCTGCCGTAATTACTGCAAATTGTGTTGTAGGTAATCCGGATTTTGATAAAATCAGACAGTCAGGCTTTAGTGAGTATTCTTATGAACCGGTATCTGAGACATTAAAGAGGAAAAATGGAAATGGAAATGTTGTGTCACTTTGGAAAGATGGGTTTTCAGCCGGAATATTCCATCCTCAATTTCATGGGCGCGAACATGTTAATGTGGTAAGGTGGATGGAGGCTCTGAGAGAACGAACACCTGAGATGATGTTTACATTTGATAATGAAACAACCTTTTCTGGCGATGGGGATTATAATTTTATGGAGGTGCTCGATTATAATTCTACTGATGATTTGGTGCTAATGAAGCAGAGCCTGAAAGAAGGGCTTGATCTTTTTGAACAGATATTCGAATACAGATCAAAATCATTTATCCCACCCTGTTATACCTGGGATAGTAATGTGGAGCAAACGTTAGCAGAGAGCGGTGTTAAGTATATACAGGGATTGATTGTGCAATTAGTGCCAACGGGATCTTTTGGAAATTATAAACGGAAGTATCATTTTCTGGGAGACAGGAATAAGTTTGGGCAATATTATCTTGTAAGGAATGCTTTTTTTGAACCGTCTTTATCAAATGGTAGTGATCCGGTGGGAGAGTGTATAAAACGTATTAACATAGCTTTTAAGTGGCATAAGCCGGCAATAATTAGTTCACATCGTATAAACTTTATGGGTTCTCTTGTTGAGAAAAATAGAACTGACAATCTCAAGTTGCTTGATAATCTGCTAAAAAGAGTTCTTAAGCTTTGGCCTGATGTGGAATTTATGACTTCTGATCAGTTGGGGGACTTGATTGCGGATGAGAGGTGAGAGGTGAGAGATGAGCGGTGAGAAGTGAGTGGTGAGAGATGAGTAGTGAGAGATGAGTAAAGAGTTGTGAGCGATGAGATGTAAGATGTGAGGAAGGATGTTGTTTATATAATACTTAAACCATGGGTCAGATAAATAATTTCAAAGAGCTTATTGTTTATCAGAAAGCATACAAATTAGCTATGGAAATATTTGAAATCACTAAAAGTTTTCCAAAGGAAGAAAAGTATTCTCTTTCTGACCAGATTGGACGTTCATCAAGATCGGTTACATCAAATATAGCAGAATCATGGGCTAAGAAACGATATGTTAAATCATTTATAAACAAACTAACAGATTCATTGGGTGAGGAATTTGAAACAGAATCTTGGCTTGATTATGCCCGCGATTGCAAATATATATCAACGGATATTCACTCGGATATGATTACTGGTTATGATGAGGTTCGCAAAATGCTGATATCCATGATAAATAATCCTGATAAATGGTGCTCATGAAATGTAACTCAAAACTCACTACTCATCTCTCATCACTTACATTTGTCTCTTAAATGAAAACAGAACCAATTAAAATACTACTAACCGGCGACTTTTGTCCAATAAACAGGGTAGAGGAGCTTGCACTGAAAGGGGATTATAAGTCAATATTAAATGACTTTGTTGATGTTTTTCAGGGGAATGACCTGAATATAATTGATCTGGAATGTCCATTGACAGAATCGGAATATGCGAGACCAAAAACAGGTCCACACCAGAAGGCTCATCCTGATTGTATCAAGATACTGGATTATGCAGGTATTCATCTGGCAGCAATGGCGAATAACCATATTATGGATTATGGTTCGCGGGGAGTGGAAGATACTTTGGAAGCGTGTAAAAAAAACGGGATTGATACTATTGGTGTTGGCAGAACAATGGAGGAGGCTGGCGAACTATATTCTGTTACAATTAGAGGTAAAAGAGTGGCTTTCCTCAATTTCGCAGACAATGAGTTTTTATCAACTCCTAACAGTGCATATACTTGCAAACCGATTGATGCTGTGCGATGTTCTTATGATATTAAGAGTGCCAGACAGAACAGTGATTTTGTTTTTGTCATGGTACATGCCGGAAATGAGTTTTACGAACTTCCTTCGCCACGTACGAAGGAGTTATACCGGTATTTTATTGATCAGGGTGCTGATGTAGTCGTATCACATCATACTCACGCTTTTTCAGGCTACGAATTATATCAGTCGAAACCAATATTTTACGGACTTGGAAATTTCATCTATGACTGGCCGGGTAAAATCAACCAGCGGTGGAACAGAGGTTATGTGGTCAGGTTTCAATTGTCAGAAAAAATAGATTTTAAAATTATACCTCTTAAACAGGGTAATGAAAAACCTGGTGTATTTCATCTTAATAGTGAGGAAACTATTGCTTTTAATGAAGAGATAAATCGGTTAAACATTATAATTGAAGATGACCAACTTTTGGAGCAAGAATTTCAGAAGTACTGCAAAACTGTTAATCCAATGTATGATGCTTTTATTGAACCATATTTTGGAAAATATATAACAGCACTAAGGAAAAGAGGTTTTTTTCCAAAGTTGATGTCGAAGAGAAAGCGACTCCTTTTATTGAATATTACACGCTGCGAATCACACAGGGATGTGCTGTTAAGAATGCTGAAGAAGTATGAGTGAGTGATGAGTGATGAGTGATGAGAGGTGAGTAGTGAGATTGAGAGAATAAAGAATAAAGCGTAAAACGTGAAGAACTTAAGTGTATATTAAGTATAATTAGTTTTAAATAAGAGTAAGAAGTGAGTAAGATCGAAAGTTTTAAGGATTTAATTGTTTACCAGAAGGCATACAAATTAGCGATGGAGATATTTGAAATTACTAAAAGCTTTCCAAAGGAAGAAAAGTATTCTCTTACTGATCAAATACGTCGTTCATCAAGATCAGTCACTTCAAATATTGCAGAATCATGGGCGAAGAAGCGATATGTCAAATCATTCATAAACAAATTAACAGATTCATTGGGTGAGGAATATGAGACTGAATCTTGGCTTGATTATTCTCGCGATTGCAAGTATATAACAACAGATATACATACTGATCTGATTGCCGGTTATGATGAGGTTCGCAAAATGTTGATATCCATGATAAATAATCCTGAAAAATGGTGCCAATATGCAAAGTAATCTCACTACTCATAACTCACTACTCATAACTCATAACTCACTACTCATAACTCATAACTCACTACTCATAACTCATAACTCATAACTAAATCATGTGTGGAATAACAGGATATATAAATAGCAACTTAAAACCAATTAAAGATACATCAGGAATAATTTCGATGTTAGAGGTTCAAAGACACCGGGGACCTGATGATTCGGGGATTAGGGCTTTTAGTCTGAAATCAACTCTTTCGAAAGAGTTAACGGTTAAAGCTCCGGTCACAATCGATGGGGATTTTGAGGGGGTACTTGGCTTCAATCGATTAAGTATTCTTGATCTATCTGCCAATGGTCATCAGCCAATGTTAAGCCCTGATGGGAAGGTAATACTTACATTGAACGGAGAGATTTATAATGCCTTTGATTATAAAAGTGAGCTTGAGGAGTGGGGCTACAGGTTCAAAAGCACTACTGATACTGAAATTGTTCTTGCACTCTATCTGAAATACGGCCTTGAAGAGATGTTGCCCCGCCTTAATGGTATGTTCGCAATTGTAGTCGTGGATCTCAGGAAGAATGAGGTTTTTATTGCACGCGATAGGTTTGGCATTAAACCTATGTATTACATTTCAATCGGTGAAACATTTGCATTTTCTTCTGAGTTGAAGAGTTTCAAATACATTGACAATTTTAGCTTTAGATTTGATGAGACACAGATTGATGAATACCTTCTTTTTCGGAACAACATTAAGGGCTCTCTATTTAAAGATATCCAATCGCTCGAGCCAGGTCATTTCCTTTCATATAAGCATGGTAAAGAGATTATTACAAAGCGATATTTTAATCTGAATGATTATTCACGTATTAATGTGGCTTCAGGAGATATTGGTTCTTATGGCGAGAAGCTTGAAGGATGGCTTAGCAAAAGTGTGATAAGTCAACTTATGAGTGATGTTAAGTTAGGTTGTCAGCTTTCGGGAGGGGTTGACTCTTCTCTTGTAACCTGGCTTGCTAACAGGAATAGTCATAAAGGGCAGTTTGAATCTGTATCAATAGTATTCGACGATAAACGATTTAGCGAGGAGAATTATATTGACATTGTGAATGAGAAGCTAGAGATACCCGGTCATAAATTTTTAATGGAATCGGACTACTATCTCAACCATTTTGAGAAAGCCACATGGCACCTTGAAGCTCCGGTTAATCATCCAAATACCATTGGTATTTATAAGTTGTCTCAAAGAGCAAAAGATTACGTAACGGTACTGCTCAGTGGGGAAGGAGCAGATGAAGTGTTTGGAGGATACGGAAGGTTTTATGATATAGGCTACCCATTTAGTAGTAGACGATTGCTTCATGAGGTTAAGAAAAACATGAAACACCCATTAGGTATGGTTGACTATTTAAGCCAGAAGAACAGAGCGGTTATGGCCACATCTTTTATGACACCATATATGGCCTCTTTATTGCGCACCGGATTCAGTAAGAAGAGAGCAGTTGGTAATCGCAAATCGTTATACAATACATTGGCAGGATCTAAGTTTGATCGTCAGGTGAAATATGAGATGCTCTCTTATTTACCTGACCTGTTGATTCGGCAGGATAAGATGTCGATGGCTCATTCTATTGAGAACAGGGTGCCATTTCTTGATAATGAGGTAGTAGATAATGCATTTACTATACCTGAAAAGTATCTGCTCTTGAGAAAGAGTATTGAAGGATACAATAATGAAAAGTATCTGTTGAAAAAAATGACAGCTAATACTTTTGGAAATGAGTTTGCTTTTCGTGATAAGATGGGCTTTGGTATACCGTTGAGAGAGTTCTTTTTGGACAAAAAATTTAATGAATATTTGAATGATAAAGTATTGCCGGGCATTAAAGCTAGAGGACTGTTTAATAACAGATTGCTCACCGGTTGGTTTTCAGACATTAAAAACCTGAAGTATAACGAACTCGAAGCACTATGGGTTATGATTGCTTTCGAAATTTGGGCTTCAATTTATTTAGATGGTAATTATGAAATTAGTATTGACGACTACACCCATTAGTTGTCAACTTAAGCAGTTCTGAACTTATATCTTGGCTAGTTACCTCACCCCCTCTATCCCTCTCTCCATGTGGAGAGGGGGAGTAATGTCTAACTACAGCCTTAATGAAGACTTTGAAAAGGGGGTGAGGTAGATATAAGCTGAGATGCACATATTAATATTTAAGTTGACGATTATGGATTGGCTGGCAGACATCCTCATTATGTGTCAATTTTATTAACTGATGAATAAATATTTAATTAAATGAAAATTGGAATACACAAAGCTAAGGGATCATTCAGTGAACGGTGGATTCCCTATTGTGAAGCGAACGGTATCAACTACAAGCTGGTGGATTGCTATAGCACCGATATTATGCAGCAGCTGTCCGACTGTGATGCCCTAATGTGGCATTTTAACCACAAAGGATCCAAAGAGAGTAAGTTTGCAAAACAACTACTGTTTTCAGTTCAGAAGTCTGGCAAAAAGGTCTTTCCGGATTACAATACTGTATGGCATTTTGATGATAAAGTGGCTCAAAAATATCTACTCGAAGCTATTGGTGCACCTCTGGCTCCTGCGCATGTTTTTTACAGTAAGAAGGAGGCATTGGAATGGGCAATCCAAACCGATTATCCCATAGTCTGTAAACTACGTAATGGTGCTGGGTCAGACAACGTGCGTTTAGTTAAATCAATTCGTGAAGCAAAACGTTTAATAAACAGGGCTTTTGGCAAAGGTTTTAAACAGTATAATGCCTGGGGTAACCTGAAAGAGCGAATCAGGAAATACAAATCTGGTAAGACCACACTGTGGAATGTAGTAAAAGGAATAATACGAATTTTTCATACTACAGAGTATGCCAGAGTAACGGGAAAGGAAGTGGGATATGTATATTTTCAGGAATTCATTCCTCAAAATAATTACGATATTCGTGTGTGTATTGTGGCAAACAAGGCATTTGCTATAAAAAGAATGGTACGTGAAAATGATTTCAGAGCTTCAGGTAGTGGCTCAATACTGTATGATAAAAAACATTTTGATGATGATACAATTCGTACTGCTTTTGAAGTATCTAAAAAGCTACAGGATCAGTGTATGGCTTATGATTTTGTTTATAAAGACGGGAAACCGCTGATTGTTGAGATTAGTTATGGTTTCGCAATAGAAGGATACGATGCATGTGTAGGGTATTGGGATGAAGATTTGACATGGCATGAGGGAGCATTTAATCCTTATGGATGGATGGTAGAGGATATTGTTGAGAGTATTGAAAGTAAAGCGGTGGGAAATGAGATGTGAGTTTTGAGTAAAAGCGTAAAGATATAGAGCGTAAAGTGTAAAGTGAAAAGCGTTTTGTTGCTAATACATAAGTTTTTTATAGATTCCTTCGCTACCGCTCGTAATGACGAGTTATATGGCGTCATTGCGAGGAGGAACGACGAAGCAATCTCATGTGAAAAGATATTACTTCACTATCACACGGGATGACAAAATGATAGACAGTCTTGGATAAACCAAATAATAAATAAAGTTTTTAGAATTGTCAAACGATAGAAAAAAAATATGTCTTGTGATCCCCTCTCTACAGGCTGGAGGAATGGAGCGGGTAATGTCGGAACTGGCAGGATATTTTGCATTAAAGAAAGATGTTGAACTTCATTTGGTTCTTTTTGGAATCACCAGGGAGATGTTTTACTCAATTCCTGATAGTATTAGTGTGCACAAACCATCATTCCGCTTTAACAATAAACAAAGGATTATAAGTACAATAAAAACACTCTATTTTTTAAGAAGAAAAATTAAACAAATCAATCCTGACTCTATATTAAGTTTTGGGGAGTATTGGAATAATTTTTTCTTGATTTCAACATTAGGGTTAAAACATCACAAATACATATCTGACCGGAGTCAGCCTGATAAGAGCCTTGGCAGGCTTCATGACCTGCTGCGGCAATGGTTATATCCTAAAGCTACAGGTCTGATACTTCAAACTGAAAAAGCAAAAGAGATATATCTTGAAAATAACAGACATGATAATATTGCTGTTATTGGGAATCCAATCAGGGAGTTTAAGAATACTAATTTAACCAACAAAAAAGAGAAGATTGTTTTAATGGTTGGCCGTTTAATTAAAAGCAAAAATCAGGATAAACTCATTGAGATTTTTGCAAAAGCGAATCAGCCTGACTGGAAGTTGATGTTTGTTGGATATGATCATTTGAAGCAGCAAAACATGGAACGCTTAAAGAAACTTGCAAAAGAGTTGCAGGTTGATGACAGGGTTATTTTTACCGGGAAACAGGATAATATAGAAGAGATATATTTGAAAAGTTCGATTTTCGCTTTCACTTCAAGTTCAGAGGGTTTCCCAAATGTTATTGGAGAGGCAATGGCGGCAGGCCTGCCGGTTGTAGCTTTCGATTGTGTAGCCGGACCATCGGAAATGATTAGGAATGGGCAAAATGGATTTCTTGTACCTCTTTTTGATTCTTCTGAATTTGAAACCAAACTTACTTTGCTTATTAAAGATGAAAACCTTCGGGAAAAGCTTGGAGTCAATGCGCAGGAAAACATTAAAGAGTTTTCAAAAAAGAGGATTTGTGAAACTTTTTATGAATTTATTAGTAAATAAGGTATGAGAGTTATAATTATCGGTTCAAAAGGTTTTATAGGTCAACATTTGGTAAAGTACTTTCAGGAAAAGGAGTATGACGTATGGGGAGCAGATGTTGTAGTCGATTATGTAGATACCGAACGGTATTACCTGATTGATGCATCCAGTTCTGATTTTAATACTATTTTCCAGAGCGAAAAATACGATTTGTGTGTTAACTGTTCAGGCGCCGCAAGCGTACCGGACTCATTAAATAATCCTATGAGGGATTATTATCTGAATACGGTTAATGTTTTTAAAATATTGTCAGCAATTAATAGTTTTCAGCCTGAATGTAAATATATAAATCTGGGAAGCGCGGCTGTATATGGAAATCCTCAACAACTGCCAATTAAGGAGGATGAAAAATCAAATCCCCTTTCCCCTTATGGATTCCATAAATTGCAAGCTGAGCAAGTTTGTAATGAGTTTTATCGATTTTTTAAGTTGAAAACATGTTCATTACGAATATTTTCTGTTTATGGAGTAGGTTTAAAAAAGCAACTATTTTGGGATCTGTACAAAAAAGCAAAAACAGAAAAACCGTTTAAACTCTTTGGAACCGGAAATGAATCAAGGGATTTTATTCATGTGCTTGACCTTGTTAAAGCAATAGATATTATTGCAGAAAACTCGGACTTTAAAGCCGATATCGTTAATGTTGCGAATGGAGAAGAGACTTATATAAAAGATGCAGTGTCAACTTTTTTTGGGTATTTTGATTATCCGGTTATCTACTCTTTTTCAGGTGAGTCAAGAAAGGGCGACCCAGTTAACTGGAGGGCAGATGTATGCAGGTTGTCTTCGTTAGGGTATAGACCTACTGTTGATATTAAAACCGGATTACAAAAATATTTTGATTGGATTAGTGAGTATAATAATGACTAATAATTGGTTGACAAACAAATTTTAATTAAAGGTATAACTTATGAAAAAAGCACTTATTACAGGGATAACCGGACAAGACGGGGCCTATCTGGCAAAATTTTTATTAAGTAAAGGATACAAAGTATTTGGAACATACCGAAGGTTATCCACTCCAAATTTTTGGAGATTGCAATATCTTGGATTATTTGATAAGGTTGAACTACTTCCTGTTGATCTTCTGGATAGCTTTTCTATTATTGAATCTATAAAACTTACAAAACCTGATGAGATTTACAATCTGGCAGCTCAGAGTTTTGTTGGAGCTTCTTTCGAACAACCATTAGCCTCTGCTGAGATTACAGGTCTTGGGGTGGTAAAATTCCTCGAAGCTATTAGGAATATCGCACCGGATGTAAAATTCTATCAGGCATCTACCAGTGAGATGTTTGGAGATAACCATTTTACCGAGCAATCTGAAGATACAGTATTTGACCCATCCAGTCCGTATGCTGCTGCAAAGCTATATGCTCATAGTATGGTTAATATTTACAGAAAAGGGTACGGCCTGTTTGCATGTACCGGTATCCTTTTTAATCATGAAAGTTCATTGAGAGGATTGGAGTTTGTTACCCGTAAAATAACTAATGCAGTTGCAAAAATACAGCTTGGGCTTGAGGACTCTCTTGAGTTAGGTAATATTGAATCAAAAAGGGACTGGGGATATGCTCCTGAATATGTTGAGGCTATGTGGCTGATGTTGCAACAAGAGACCCCGGATGATTATGTTATTGCCACCAATGAAACGCATACTATTAAGGAGTTTTTGGAAGTTGCATTTGAATCAGCCGGACTTGATTGGGAAAAGTATGTTAGAATTGATGAGCGTTTTATGAGACCGGTAGATGTCCGCTATCTAAAAGGAAATTACCAAAAAAGTTTTGACAAGCTTGGTTGGGAACCAAAGACAAGATTTAATGGGCTAGCAGAAATCATGTTGAAATCTGACCTGGAGCGGTGGACTAATTGGCAAAATGGAAAACACTTCCCATGGGATGCCTGGAACTATCCAAACGAGAAAAAGATACTTTCCAGAAAACTGAAATTAGACAGGTAAATGAAAGATACAGGAAATATAAACAGGCTTAAACTGGGGATTTTATTTAAATTCAGACCTTCATGGATGGGTGGAATAATGTATATTGTCAATCTTCTGAAAACATTAAATTCTCTCGATGATGATGACAAGCCTGAAATATTTCTTTTCTACAGGCCTGAACTGAAAAAGTATCTTGCTGAAATTGATTACCCATATATTAGCTTTATAGAAAGTGGCTTTTACCCCATAATTAGAGGCTTTTTTCTTTCGTGGATAAAAGGTAAAAATATATTTATTGATGATCATATAAATGAGTACTCTCTTGATGCGATATATCCGGTTAGGAACTTTCCATTGAAGAATAAGACTAATGTAAAGGTTGTATCATGGTACGCAGATCTTCAGTATAAATATTATCCTGAGTTCTTCAAACGATCTGTGTTAGCTCACATTGCTATTCGTCTCTTTTTTATGTTACGAAACAGTGATGATATGATAGTCTCAAGTCAGGCTGTTAGGGATGATTTTTTAAAGTTTTTTAAGCTCAGACCCGGACTCAGGTTTCATATCTATCATTTTGTTTCCATTAATGATGATTTTCGCGACATAAGTATTGTGGAGTTAAGAGAAAAATATCACCTTCCGGAAAAGTATTTTTTGGTGTCAAATCAGTTTCATAAGCATAAAAATCACAGAGTGTTGTTATTAGCTTTGGCCAAACTGAATGAAATGGGCATTAAAACGCATATTGCAATGACGGGAAGATTCCCTGAAGCAAAAGATTCTCCTTATATAGCAGAGCTTCATGAACTAATAGAAAATCACAATCTTAAAGATCAGATTAGTTTTCTCGGTGTTATCCCCAGGAAGGAACAGATGCAACTGATGAACAACTGTCAGGCTATCCTACAACCAACACTTTTTGAAGGATGGAGTACTGTCATCGAGGATGCGATCTCTATTCAAGTGCCGGTTATTGCATCCAGTCTACCGGTTAATATTGAACAGCTTAAAGATAAGGGAACTTATTTTGAGCCTCATAATGCTAATCAATTGGCCTCAATTATTAGTACTTATCCCGACAGAGATTTTGATAATAGAATTTATGGAGACTATTCTCAAAGAGTTCAAGATGCAGCAAAACAACTTCTGATGATTTTTAAAAAGAATTTATAGTTACGTTCTGATGAATATCTTATTTGTAACGATAGCCTGGCCGGCTCCAGACAACAGAAACCTGTACTCGGATCTGATGGATGAATTTGTCAGAAATGGAAATAGGGTTTATGTAGCAGGAACGTATTATAATTTAACAGATAAAAAAGACCCTGAATTAACGAAAGAAAATGGCATTTCCATTTTAAGGATAAGTTCTGGTAAAATAAGAAAAGCAGGATATTTATGTAAGGCGATATCCCTGTTTACACTTGGGCAAAAATTCTATAAGGCAATAAACCAGTTTTATGGAGATGAAAATATTGATCTGATAATAGCACCAACTCCTCCCATAACTCTTTCGGGGTTGTTTAAGAAGTTGAAAAAGAAGTATCAAGCATCTTTTTATCTGCTATTAAAAGATATATGGCCTCAGGATCCGGTTGACCTTGGGGTTTTTAGTAAGTCAGGCTTTGCCTGGTTGTACTTCAGGTTTCATGAGCTTAGGATTTACAAAGTGTCTGATTACATAGGCTGTATGTCTCCATTGGGTGCAGATTACATTTTATCAAAAAACAGGTGCTTGAAGGAGAATAAAGTTGAAGTCTGTCCAAATTCTATTTACCCTTGTGAAATGGAAGAGTCAAATGACTTACCGGAGATACGAAAAAAATACACTATTCCGGAAGATGCTTGTGTGTTTATTTTTAGTGGGAATTTGGGAATTGGACATGGATTACATTTTCTGGTTGATGCTATACATAAGTTGGCAGATTATCGCAAAGCTTTTTTTGTAATAGGAGGTTCCGGTACTCATTTTGAATATCTTGAAAACAGCTTTAAAGATTATGAGCAAAATAATGTGTTATTATATAGTTGGCTTCCCAAATCAGACTTTGACCAGATTCGTGCCACAAGTGATGTTGGTATAGTTTTGGTATATAAAAGTACTTCTCCCCAATTTCCTTCCAGATTATTAAGTTATTTGGAGTATTCAAAACCTGTTTTGTGTGCAGTAAACAATTATACCGATATAGGTGAAATCGTTGAAGAAGCTAATTGTGGCATCTCTGTTAATCACGGTGACATAGATAAGTTCATTCAAGCCATTAAGTATTTTGCAGAAAATGTTGAGAATAGCAAGAAGATGGGACGAAATGGAAGAAAGCTTCTATTAAATGAATATACAGTGTCTAAGAGTTATGATATTATTATGAAACATTTTACAGAGTAGGTTCTTATGAAAAAGATATTCCAAAGATTTTTATATCTTCTATATTATTTAAAACAGTCAGAGCTTAAGAGAGTTAAACCCTTTCTGAAATATGCATCGAAAAGTACAGGGCACTCAGAGGGCAGATTAATTTGTGATGCAATTATATCGGTATTCAGATATAATACTTCAATGAAGGATTATTTTTATTTTCGTTTTTTTGAGTTGGATGCAAAGGATAGGGGCAAATGGGCAGGAACAGGTTTTATGTATGAATATCAACTGGTGATGAACTCTAAAGCAACCCGGGAAGTACTGGAAGATAAGATCCGGTTTTTACATCAGTTTCAATCTTTTGTTAAGCGTAAATTTCTTTCTTTGGAAGAAATAAAATCCAATAAACCTGAAATAATAAAATTGCTGTCAAATTCATCCGGACGCATTGTACTAAAAGGATCGCGGGGGCAGGTTGGTGCAGAAGTAGAAGTTGTTTCGTGTAAAGATTACACTCCTTCATCTTTGATTGATTATATGACAAGAAAAACATACGACCTTGCTGAAGAGTATGTAGTGCAGCACCCCTCAATGATGGATTTGTCTCCTTCTGGTTTAAATACAGTTCGGATATTCACTCAGTTAGAAGGTAGTAAGGTTGATTTTATTGGTGCACGTCTGCGGGTATCAGTCAACTCACCTGTCGATAATATGGCTGCAGGGAATTTGGCGGCTCCAATTGATATTGAAAAAGGAATAGTTAACGATTCCGGTGTGTACAGCGACATAACCAAACCAGCTGAGTCAGTTCATCCCATAACAGGGAAGTCAATTGTTGGTTTTGTAATTCCATTTTGGAATGAAACTTTGGAATTGGTTAGGAAAGCTGCTTTTAATAGTGTTGAGAACAGATCAATAGGGTGGGATATTGCTATTACGAAAGATGGCCCGGAACTTATTGAAGGGAATCATAACTGGTGTAAACTTCTATGGCAGTTGCCTGTTAAAAAGGGATTGAAAAAAGAGCTGAAAAAATATTTGTGATGGAGAAGATTCTTATTTTTATAAAGCACAATTTTGGCTTTCTTTCGCCAATTATAATATTGGGAAATCGCATTTATTTTACCCTGTTATATAATAAGCGAATTAACATGGCTTTTGTTAAGGTATTTAATGAACAGGCAAAACCTCCCTATTTTTATCGGAAATTGATTATTTCAGATGCTGAAGCAATTTGTGACATGGCCACTCAACAAAATTTTTCGGATATGGAATTTTTTGATCCTCATCATTTTGATCTTCATTCAGTAAGAATGCAATTTAATGTTAGAAACTTTTTTATGATGGGAGTTTTTGATGATGACAAATTAATTGGCTATTTCTTTATGCGTTTCTCTATTCATAAAAAATGTGTTCTTGGGCGTTTAATCGATAAGGGTTACAGAGGTGAAGGTATTGGAGAGATAATGAATAGTATAATGTATAATACAGCATGGGGAATGGATTTTCGTTGCTTTTCTACCATATCAAAAAATAATAAAGCCGTGATAAGAGCACATAAAAAGAATCAAAATGTGATTGTTTTGAAAGAAAAAACAGAAGGATTTATAGAACTTGAGTTTATTAGGAAAACACAGAATTAATAGTTCACAATTGGAGGATGATAATTAAGAATTGGCTAGTGTAGGCATTCGTAATACATTTGCAGACAAGTCAGTGGGATGGGTATTGCAATTATGGAGGAAGGTACTGACCTAATTTTATTGAATCATATTAGTGTACTGTTCCCAGACAATTACCAATGAAAAATAGGCTAAAAAAGAATTGAATAAATACCTATAGTGGAAAAGATACTAATTTTCATAAAGCACAATTTTGGTTTTCTTTGGATAATCATTGAAGGAATAAACAACTCTTTGTTTAATCTTCTATATTCAAGTAAGTTGCAGTTGCTTTTGCCGGATGTTATTAAGGAATTTGGAATTGATGATATGATTGTCAGGAAACTGGTAACTGATGATACATATAGTTTGTTTGAGCTGATTACTAGCCAGCAAAGTTCAGATCTTAAGTATTTTAAACCCCATGGTTTTGATAGGGATTCAATTAGAAAACAATTTGCAAAGAGATCCTTTTTGATGATGGGCGTTTTTGATAAGGATAAGATGATTGGCTATTTCTTTTTACGTTTCTTTGCAAATAAAAAATGTTTTGTCGGAAGATTAATAGATATGGAATATAGGGGAAAAGGAATAGGAAATGTTATGAACAATATAATGTACAATATTGCATGGAGAATGGATTTTCGTTGTCTTTCTACTATATCTAAAAATAACAAAGCTGTGATTGGAGCTCATAAGAATAATTCAAATATGATTGTTCTTAAAGAGTTGCAGAATAATTATCTGCTTGTGGAGTTTGTAAAAGAGATCTCAGATAAAATGAAAAGCTGACTAATAATGACAACATCTAAATATGTGAATAGTGTTTTTGAGCAGCCCTGGTGGTTGGATACTGTTGCACCTAATGAATGGCGGGAAATTTTGATTGAAGAGGAGGGTGAAGTAATTGCTCGCTGGCCTGTTGTTGAAAGATCAAAGAATATCTGTATGCCTAAAATGACACAGACATTAGGATTTTGGATATCAGAAAAATATTTGGAATCCGATACTCATTACAACAAAAGGAAGAGAGTTACAAACCTGTTACTGGAACAACTACCTGCAAATAAAAATATTAACATAAGCCTTGACTCTAATGTTGACTATTTCCTTCCCCTCTATTGGAATCAGTTTCAAATAATCCCCCATATTAGTTATCGGTTAACTGATTTAACTGATTTGGATGCAATATATAATAGGTTTTCAAAAAGCATGAAAAATAATATTAGAATTGCTAAAAATAAAATCACGATAAAAACAATAGATGATATTGAAATATTGCTGACACTTTTAGACAAAACTTTTAGCAGGCAAAAAATGAAAAATCCCTGGTCTAAAGATTTAATTCGAAATATTTATAGAATTTGTAAAGAGTATAATTCTGGCAAATTAATATATGCAGTAGGTGAAGATAACCAAGTATATTCTGGAAACTTTATGGTTTATGACAAGAATAGATGTTACGGAATGTTTGCAGGTACAGACCCAAAATACAGGAAAAGTGGAGCGTTCTCGTTATTAGCTTGGGAAGGGATTAAATTTGCATCGACTGTCTCTAAATCATTTGATTTTATGGGATCAATGATGGAAGGAGTTGAGAATTTTGTGCGGCAATTTGGAGGTACACCAATTGTCTATTATGAAATACAGAAGAAGAGAGTAGGTTTATATAAAAGAGTATATTTAAAATTTGTCAGATTGTTAAAAGAGAAGATAAAGTTAATAATTGGTTATAACAGATGGTATACGAATAGTACTTCATGATAGTGCAATCCCTAAAAAATACATGTATTATCAAAAAAGTATTACTCCTTACTCCCTGCTTGTAGCAGGCAGCCCGTAATGTGGAAGATCGATAAAAAGTCCCCTTCATGGGATTTAGGGGTGTTAAAAGCCATTCCCTATTGATTTATAATTAATCTATAATAAACTTATGATAAAAGTTAAAATTCCTGATGATAATTTACCTGAAAGAGAATATGCTCTAAGAATATTGTTATCTGATTTTTTAGGATTGACGTATACTCTCATTACAAGTGATTCTCAACGAGATTACTCACTTGTTTTTGATGATAAAGAGCTTATTATTAATGATGAATTCTTCAGGAAATATAGGAGTGAACTTTCTTATTTAACAACTGATGCACTTCCAAAGGATGTTACTTATGCAAAAAACAGATTTGTATTTGAGAATGATATTCCTGTAATATATGGTAAAGACAAGATAGAGGTAGCTGATAAAAAGTTGATATGTGGGATTGATATTTTTGCGTCCTCTTTTTTCATGCTAACCCGTTGGGAAGAGTTTGTAATTAAAAAAAGAGATCAGCATGGTCGATTTCCGGGAAATGAAAGTTTTGTGTGGAGAAACACTGTTCTTCATCGACCTATTGTAAATGAATACGTGGAGATGTTGTGGAATATGTTGGTCAGTCTTGGATATAAGGGTGAAAGAAAAACAGGAAATCCTGAATTAATCCTAACTCATGATGTCGATACCTTAACATATGCTTCATACAGAACCGTTCTTGGTGACTTGATTAAAAGAAGAAATCCTCTGCTTGCAGTTAAGAGTTTTAAATATGCAATAAGTAATGACCCATTTGATACTTACGACTTTCTTATGACTATTAGTGAAAGATTAGGAGTTAAATCACACTTCTATTTTATGGCAACTGATAGTGGGTTGAAATATGATACAAGTTGGTATGTAAAACGTAGAAAGTTTAAATCTCTTGTTAAATCGATCAAGGAAAGAGGTCATATAATTGGCTTTCATCCCGGATATTATACATATAACAAGCCTGACAGATGGCATTATGAAAAGATGATTCTGGAAGATGCAATTCAACAGGAGGTAAAGGAGGGTCGACAACACTTTCTTCGTATGGACATTCCAAAAACATTCTCTATATGGGAAAATAACAACATGGAAATTGATAGTTCTTTAGGGTATTCAGGAAGGGAAGGATTCAGGTGTGGCACAGGAGATACATTCCCGATTTTTGACTTTCTTGAAAGAAAACAACTTAATCTGAAAGAGCGTCCGCTTATTATAATGGATGGGATGCTTAAAAGCAATCAGGATCATAGTGTTGATAAAGCTAAGGAGACTATTCATTATTACACTTCACTAATTAAAAAATACAAAACCGGAATAACTATCCTGTTTCATAATTCCAGTTTCTTTGGTGAATGGGAGGGGTATGATTCTGTTTATAGAGAATTGTTGAATATGTAGTTGGTGAACAGTAATCAGTAATCAGTATGTTAAAACTAACAACTACTGTATACTGACCACCGAATACTGAATACCTTTTAAACGGTGACCGGTAATCTTTTTGGACACTTAATACAGAACACAGAATATTACATGACAGCAAAACGTATATTTGACATTATAGCATCAATAGCAGGGCTGGCATTTTTGTGGCCTTTTCTTTTGGTGATAGCATCTGTTATTAAAATCAGGATGCAAGGTTCAGTGCTATTTACTCAGAAACGATCCGGCAGATTTGGGAAACTGTTTACAATTTATAAGTTCCGGACAATGACTGATGGACATGGAGGCAGTACTATTTCTGTAAAAGGAGAGAACCGAATTACTCCCTTGGGGGCAAGCCTGAGAAAGTATAAGTTTGATGAACTACCGGAATTGTGGAATGTTTTAAAAGGAGATATGAGTTTTGTTGGTCCCAGACCTGATATGCCGGAATATTTAGATAGGCTAGAGGGAGAGGAGAGGAAGATATTGGAATTGCGTCCCGGAATAACCGGCCCGGCTTCACTAAAATATGCAAATGAAGAGGAGTTACTTGCCTCGGTTCCTGACCCCAATAAGTACAATGATGAAGTTATATGGCCGGATAAGGTGAGGATTAATCTTGAATATTATTATAACAGGAGTTTTTGGGGAGACATTCGGTTAATTTTTCAAACTGTGTTTGGGAAGGGTGGCAGTGATTAGCAATGTAAGAAACCTACCGAATACTGCAAACTGAATACTGATTAATGGTAATCGGTAGTCGGTGATCGGTAATGTAAGAATCCTACCGAATACTGAATACTGCATACCGAATACTGATGGATGGTAATCGGTGATCGGTAAACGGTAATCGGTAGTATAAAATAAGAAGATATGACTTACGTGAAAAGTTTTCGGGATCTTGAGGTATACAAACTATCGAGGGAAGTAGCAAAGGAAATATTTTTCTTGAGTAGGGATTTCCCTCAAGAAGAGAAATATTCCTTAACAGATCAAGTCAGGCGGTCATCTCGATCAGTAGGAGCGCAAATTGCAGAAGCATGGGGCAAGAGGAGATATGAATTGCACTTTATTTCAAAATTAACAGATGCAGATGCTGAACAATTAGAGACTCAGCATTGGATTGAGATTTCTAAAGAGTGTGAATATATTAATGATGAAAAAGCAGAGCTTTTATTAAAAAAATGTGAATCTATTGGTAAAATGATTCAAAGAATGATCGATAAATCCTCAACCTTCTGCAAGAAAGCTTAACTGAATACCGCATACTGATGAATAGTAGTCGGTAGTCGGTGAACAGTAATCGGTGAAAGCCGTATTCCAATAACTGAATACTTAATACCGAACACTGAACACCACATTTAGAATAAGTATCAATCTTAGAAGTATATAATAAAACTTAACATATATGAAAAACTTTGCAATAATAGGTGTTGCAGGATATATAGCACCACGCCACCTGAAAGCAATTAAAGAGACAAACAATAACCTATTAGCAGCTTATGATCCATACGATGGTGTTGGTATCCTAGATAGTTATTTCCCAAGTGCTGACTTTTTTACAGAATTTGAGCGCTTTGACCGTCATATTGAGAAATTGAAATACGATAAAACTGCGGAATTAGACTATGTAAGCATCTGTACTCCTAATTACCTGCACGATGCTCATATTCGATTTGCACTTAGGGTAGGGGCTCATGCCATTTGTGAAAAGCCACTCGTGTTAAACCCATGGAATATGGAAAATCTTCATAAAATAGAGAAGGAGAGTGGTAAACGAATATACAATATACTGCAACTACGTCTCCATCCTTCTATTATTGAATTAAAGAATAAAATAGACAGTGGACCGACAGATAAGATTTACGATGTTGATTTGACCTACCTCACCTCGAGAGGGCATTGGTATTATACATCATGGAAAGGGGATTTTACAAAATCAGGAGGAATTGCTACAAACATTGGAGTACACTTTTTCGACATGCTGGCCTGGCTCTTTGGTGATTTGAAACAAAATATAGTTCATCTTCACACCCACGACAGGGCAGCAGGGTATCTTGAATTTAAAAGGGCTCGCGTGAGATGGTTCCTCTCTATTAATTATGATGCTATCCCTGAGGAAATAAAAGCTAAAGGTCAAAGAACATTCAGATCGATAAAGATAGAGAATAACGAAGTTGAATTTAGCGGAGGTTTTACTGACCTTCACACACAAAGTTATCAGCATATATTAGAAGGAAAAGGTTTTGGGATTGAAGAAGCAACAACAGCCATCGAGATTGTTCATGCTATCAGAAACTCAACTCTTGTAGGCTTAAAGGGAGATTTTCATCCGTTTTGTAAATTGCCTTTGACTAAGCATCCGTTTGTGAGATAATCGGTGGGCGGTGATCACAAATCGCAGATCACATATCGATTAGCGATAGCAGATTGGCGATTTGAGATAGCAGATTGTTTCTTCTTCGCAAATCGCAGATCACTAATCACTAATCACTAATCGCAAATTAATTAGTTATAGTAATTTTTATTGAAAAAATGCAATAATTGAAATGACTCCAAAAGAACTTGAAGACAGATTAATAAGATTTGCAGTTATTATAATTAAGATTGCTGATAGTCTTCCAAATACCAGAGCAGGAAATACCATTGCAAATCAAATAGTAAGATCTGGCACATCCCCGTCTCTTAACTATGGAGAAGCACAAAGTGGAGAATCAAAAAACGATTTCAAACATAAATTACAGATCGTACTAAAAGAACTACGTGAAACATTTGTTGCTTTAAAAATAATTAAAGAAGCAATCTTGTTAAAAGATATAAAATTACTAGAAGAAGCTATTACTGAAAATAATGAATTGATAAGTATTTTTGTTGCAACAATAAATACATTGAAAAGGAATGGTTAGCGTTATTTATTAGCGATAGCAGATTCGTGATTGACGATTTGAGATTTCTTTTTTGTCAATACCGAATACTAAACACATAAACACTATGACACAAAATAAACGCATATACCTCTCCACCCCACACATGTCGGGACATGAACAAAAGTACATCAAGGAGGCTTTTGATGAGAACTGGATTGCTCCACTAGGGCCGAATGTAGATGCTTTTGAGGAGACACTGGCAGAGTATTGTGGTGTTAAGCATGCTGCCGTACTGAGTTCCGGAACGGCGGCCATTCATCTTGCACTTATAATGCTGGGTGTTAAAGCAGAAGATGAGGTTTTGGTTTCAACATTTACCTTTTCTGCAACGGTAAATCCGATTATTTATCAGGGGGCGAAGCCGGTGTTTATTGATAGTGAACGGGAGACCTGGAATATGGATCCTGAACTTTTAGAGAAGGCTTTGGAGGAGCGGAGAGTGGTGAGTGATGAGCGTAGAGATAGGAAGAAGATGCCTAAGGCAATTATTGTTGTTCATCTTTATGGGATGCCGGCGAAGATGGATGAGATAATGTCTGTTGCAAATAAGTACGGTATTCCGGTAATAGAGGATGCAGCAGAAGCACTTGGAAGTCGATATAAAGGTAAACTGCTTGGTTCTTTTGGGAAGATGGCTATACTCTCTTTTAATGGTAATAAAATTATTACTACCTCCGGGGGAGGAGCACTACTTTCCAATGATAAAGATCTAATTGCTAAAGCCCGGTTTCTGGCAACTCAGGCACGTGATGATGCACCGCATTACCAACATAGCGAGATTGGTTATAACTATAGAATGAGCAATGTTCTGGCCGGTATTGGAAGGGGGCAGATGGAAGTTATTGAGGAAAGGGTTAGTGAAAAAAGGGAGAACTATTTCTTTTACAAGGAGAAACTTGAGCAATATGATGGAATTAGTTTTTTGGAAGAGCCTGATGATAGATATTTCTCTAATATGTGGCTTACTACGATACTAATTGATCCGGAGAGAACAGGGATAACACGAGAATTTATACAGGAAGAGTTGGAGAAAGTAAATATAGAAACCAGACCTCTATGGAAACCAATGCATCGTCAACCTATTTTTAGTCACTATTCTAAATACATCAATGGAATATCAGATGATCTTTTTAAATATGGTCTTTGTCTTCCTTCCGGTTCGAATTTGGATGAGGAGACAAGATTGAGTATTGTTAAAATTATTAAGGTATTGTTAAATGAAAAGTGTTAAATTACTTTTGCGATAAATAGTTCAATATCTTTTTTTACTTATAGTATTTATCTGTACTGGTTTGTAACGAATAATAATTTTATTTTTTAATGAAAAAACTTATTTATAAAATATTTCTGTTTGTAATTATTATTGTAGCATTTAATGTTCTTTATTTAAAGTATTTAAAGATATATGATTTTGGGTTTTCAAAGACTCTATTTGTTTCTAATATGAAGAATGAAAATTTTGATTGTGTTATTTTAGGACATAGCGTTCCATTAGATGGAATAGATGCCGGATATTTAACCAAAAAGGGTGTCTCTTCATATAACTTTGCTTTGGGTGGAGCAAATATTGAAGGAAGTTATATTCAACTCTCAAAATTTATTAAATCTAACAAAACTAAATGTGTTATGTTAGGCTTATCTCCGGGGAGAAATTATCAAACTTTTGTTCCACCTCCTCTTCACCCGGTAATTGAGTATAGTTATGGTCTTATGGATAGATATAGTTTAAGAAGTATTCCGATAATCAAATTTCAATGGCGGGCTATAGAACCGATAAAAAAAATATTTTCTAAGGATCATAGAGATGCAACAGTAGTTTTGGGTCAGTTACGAACAAAAAAAACGATAGTAGATCAGTCACATTATGCAAAAGAACCTAAAAGGAACATAACTATTGATGATTTTAGAGGAGCTAAATATCTTTTTAAACTAGACTCTTTATGTGATGCCAATAAAATTGATTTACTATTACTAAGTATGCCAGGCTACAAAAGTACACAAAATGAAATGCCTTTAGGATTACAAATTCTAAACTATGATGATGGTAATGAATTAAATTTCATCAATCTTAATAATAAATATTTTTGTTCTAATACATTTGACTACGATAAAGACTGGCTGGGAAATAGTCATCTGAATGAATACGGAGCTGAAAAACTGACAAAGCATTTGTATAAAGAGTATTTAGAAGTCTATAACTCTAAATAGCTAGATGTTAAATTACTATATTGGCGAAGTATTATATTGAGATGTTAGATGAAAAAAGAATCATAAACATTTAGAATCCGTAGGATTCATATGTTTATAAAACAAATAATAGTGTGGAATCTCCGACCCCCAATGGGGTAGCACCTATACTGCATGACATTGGGTTACAAACATACAATCCCCTTGGGATTATTAAGAAAAAAAATATAATAATGAACTTATTTGACACTTTAATAACACAACCGGTTTTAGAAGCAATACAAACTCAACCTGCAAATAATGCATTTTGTGTGAATGAAGAATTTTATACGTATAAACAATTGGGTGAAACCATTTCAAAAATAAGAGTTTCAATAAAAGATTTGAATGATACTTATTTTGGTCTGGTTGTTAATGACGATATTGAGACCTATGCATCCATATTTGCATTATGGCTGGAGGGGAAAGCCTATGTCCCATTGCATCCTAAGCAACCTTTAGAGCGGAATGAAGAAATTATTGCTCAGATGAGTATTCAAATAGTTCTTGATTCAACTAAAGAATCACTCTATGGTAACTATAAAGTAATTGAGACATCCCGATTGGTATTTCAGGAAAGTCTCTTGGAGATTAATGAAGAATTTGACAAAGAAACAACTGTTTATATACTGTTTACTTCCGGAAGTACCGGAAAACCCAAAGGCGTGATGATTAGCAGAAATAATTTGGGAGCCTTTATGGATTCTTTTTGGGATACAGGAATACAGATTGATGAAAACGACAGGTGTTTACAAATTTTTGATCTTACCTTTGATGTTTCGGTACAATCATTTTTAACACCACTTACCAAAGGATCTTGTGTTTATACGATACCTCATGATCAGATTAAATACAGTTATGTTTTTGGACTACTTGAAGATCACGAATTAACTTTTGGTGCTGTGGCCCCTTCGATGTTACGTTATTTAAAACCCTATTTTGAGGAGATTGATTTACCCAAGATGAAAGCTTGTATCGTAACAGCCGAAGCTTCTCCTTTAGACCTGATTGAAGAGTGGCAGGAGTGCATTCCAAATGCAACTATTTATGATTTTTACGGCCCAACTGAGGCTACAATTTATTGTACTTATTACGAAGTAGAAAAGAATAATTCTAATAAAGTATTAAATGGAATGCTTTCCATTGGGAAACCTTTAAAAAATGTGGATGCCATCATCATTGATGAAGATAATCATATACTGGCTAAAGGAGAAAAAGGTGAATTATGTGTTGCCGGTGATCAGGTTACTCATGGTTATTGGAAAGACCCTGAAAAGAATGAACAAGCATTTTTTCATAAGAACTTTAATGGTATAAACAGAAGATTTTATCATACCGGAGATCTTTGTTTTTTGGATGAAGATGATAACCTGATGCTTTTTGGCAGAAAGGATTCCCAGGTAAAGATTCAGGGATATAGGGTTGAATTAGGAGAGATAGAATATCATGCCAGAGAATTTTTAAAAGGAATTAATGTAGTTGTTTTACCATTTGACAACAAAAGTAATAATACAGAATTGGCTATTATACTTGAATCGAAAGAGATAGATACGACATCTTTGGTACAATATTTAAAGTTAAAAATACCACCTTATATGATTCCGACCAAAACACTTTTCGAATCTCAATTTCCTTTAAACTCAAGTGATAAAGTGGATAAGGTTAAGTTAAAATTACTTTTAAAATAGATTTGACATGGATGATATTGTATTTAGAAAGGCAACTGTAAAGGACATCCCATTTTTAGTAGAGACAATAATTGAGGCTGAAAAAGCTGGAACAGACATACTACCCTACAGCACAATTTTTGGATTAACAGAGGAAGAAGTTAAAAAATATCTTATAGAAATGTTGGATGAAGAAATTGATGGATGTGAATTATCACTGTCCAGTTTTCTTGTTGCGGAGATAGATAATGTGGTAATAGCAGCTTCGAGTGCATGGGTTGAAGGAGCTGAAGGTCTCTCTTCACAGATTATTAAAGGAAACCTTTTAAAATATGTATTACCGAGAAAAGCTATTCAAAAGGCTTTTAGTTTGAATGATATCATTCATGACCTGTATTTTGAATATAAAAAGAATACAATTCATTTTGGTGTTGGCTATGTGGCTGAGGAATACAGAGGCAAGGGTCTTTTTGGAAAACTGAAAAACCTACAGATTTCATCATTGAAAAAAAACGGAGAAAATATATCAGAAGCTTATGTTGATATATTTGGTAATAATAAAGCGGCAATAAAGGCAAATGAAAAATTAGGTTTTAAGTTGGTTGAGACAAAAGAAACAGACAATAAAGAGATATTGAAAATATTACCATCAAATAAAAAAATCTTGTTAAAAAAAATATTAGATTAAAAATTATGGAAAGAACAGAACTTAATACTCAGTTGACAGTAATATTCAGAAAAATATTCAATGATGAAAAGTTAGTGTTGTTGGATGACTTGACAGCTGATGACGTGGATACGTGGGATTCTCTATCTCATATGTTATTGATTACTGAAATTGAAGATCATTTTGGTATTAAATTTAAATTGAGAGAGCTTAACAGGATGAAGAATGTGGGTGCTTTATTAGATATTGTTCAATCAAAACTTAATTAATACTTGACATGACACTAGATTTAAAATCCTTTTTTAATGATTTTTACAGCACTTAATTTTTTAATATTTTTCCCCGTAGTAATTATTCTTTACTATATTATTCCAAAGAGATTCAGGTGGGGGTTTTTATTGGTAGTTAGTCTGGGCTTTTATATTAACATACAGCCGGTTTATGCATTGCTATTGGTAGGAGTATCCATAATCACCTATATTGTTGCATTACTTATAGAAAGGGAAAAGTCAGAAAGGAAAAAGGAGTTGTTTTTAACGGCCGGCTTAGTATTGATTTTACTGCCACTTTTCTTTTTTAAGTATTACAATTTTGTAAATGAGACTGTCTTTTCATTACTCAGTTTATTAGGAATAGGTTGGAGTTTGCCTGAAATAACCTGGCTGTTACCTATCGGTATATCATTTTATACCTTTATGGCGATAGGTTATGTAGTAGATGTTTATAATGAAGAGGTCAAGGCTGAAAAGAATTTAGGGTTGATAACCCTATTTTTGTCATTTTTCCCCTTGGTACTGTCCGGCCCTATTGAACGGGCACCAAGTATACTTCCACAGTTTAGGAATAAACCGGATTTCAACTATCAAATGGCAGTAACTGGTTTTCAATTGATGTTATGGGGGTACTTTATGAAACTGGTGATTGCCGATGGTCTTGCTATTTATATTAGTCCTATATTAACTCAGATTGACCAGCATTCCGGTAGCACAATATTACTGGCAACCTTACTATACCCAATGCAGATATATAATGATTTAGGTGGTTATTCTTTAATAGCTATAGGTGCTGCAAGTGTGATGGGTATTCGTGTCAGACCTAATTTCAAACGGCCTTTTTTTGCAACGTCAATTTCTGAATTGTGGAGAAGGTGGCATATGTCATTAATATCCTGGATACTGGATTATGTTTATACACCATTGTCGTTTGCCCTGCGTCGATATAAAATGAAGGGAGTGCTTTTTACAATCGTATTAACTCTTTTTATCATGGGTATGTGGCATGGAGCAAGCTTGGCTTTTCTCATGTGGGCATTTTATCAGGGGATATTTATTAGTATGGAAGCCGTAACAAAAAACAGGAAGTTTAAATTAGAGCAGCGATATAAATTGGCAAATAAAATGTGGTATGTATTGTTAAGTATGATATTGACATATACCATATTTGCGTTTTCATTTCTTACAGGTGGCATAAGGCATACTTTCTCAGAAGGGATTATGGCTATAAAAAAGATGTTTATAAGTTTTGATCCAATTTTTCTTAACAAACCGGTATTACTTTATGCGTTTATTGGAATCATAATGTTGTTGTTGTCAGAATTTAGAGATGAATTTTTTCCAAATAAATTTTTACTGTTTAAGAATAAAAATGTCTTGATAAGATGGTTATCTTATTTTTCAGTTTTGTTAATCCTGTTTATTTTCGGTGTTTTTAAAGGTGGAAATTTTATCTATTTTAATTTTTGAAAGCTTTTATTTATTTTTCGAATTGATTATGCTACCCTTTGAGGTTAAAGAAATAGAAAACTTTAATCTTTATTTTCCTCCCCAATTCTATGAAATGATCCGATTTTTCTTTACTCCTGATGCACGTTTTAAAATGCTTTACTTGAATTGCGACTAAGCGTGGTCTGAGAAAAGCTACACTATAATATTTTTTATTGCTTGACAGATAACGTAATATCTACGTGTAGTTTCAAACTACACGTAGAGTAAGTAACAAAAAAATAACTACTCCTGAAAATACTGTTGTTTAGATACGGTTGTGCTTATTTCCGAATTACCATCACTTAAAACAATCCTATAGTTACCGGCTTGTAATGATGATAAATTCAACACCACTTTATTCAATCCTTTTCTGGCAGAGTGTTCTTCGTTTAAAACTACTCTGCTTGCGTCATCAAACACAGTAACTGGTATCATCATATCCTGAGGACAGGTAAATTCGACAGCAAACAGATCCACTGTAGGATTGGGCGAACTTTTTATTATTTCAAAACTTATTGGTTCTTCCCGATCCTGTTTTGTTACATAGCAACTTTCAGATGTTGACCCGTCATACAAAGTTACCCTGTATTCACTAGCAGGAAGGTTTGATATGTCAATACTTGTTTCATTATTCTCTGAGACGGCAGAATAGGAAGCATCCTTAACTTTGCTTCCCGATGAGTTGAAAAACTCGATGGAGATAGTAGTTGCTTCAGGGCTGTAGAATGAAACAGTAAAAAAATCATAGGTAGAAGAAGTAGAATTAATGATCTCTAATGTTCTTGTAGAAACATATTCGGCAACCTCAATGATAACATTATCAGAAGCTGTATTGCCTTCATTATCGGTTACGGTTAATGCTATACTATGCGTTCCTACATTTAAAGAAACTGCAGGATTAACTCCTGTGGCAATTTCTGTACTTCCTTCTTTCCATGAATAAGAAACTATTGTTCCGTTTGAATCCGAACTGCCTGAGCCTTCAAGGGTAATGTCCTCATTACCTGAATTATCCGCATCATTTACTGTTTGGTCTTGTCCTGCATTTGCAACAGGAGGTGAGCCTGCCGCTTGATCCTGTTTTGTAACAGAACAAGCGTCTGATGAAGATCCATCATTCAGATTAATGGTATAGACACCTGCCGCCAATCCTGTCAAATCTACATCTACTTGGTTATTTTCTCCTATAATTGCACTGTGATTCATTGACATGACTTGAGACCCGGAGCTATTCACCACTGTAATTGCCACAGAGTTTGCCTGCGGTGAATAGAACACTACCGTAACAACATCGGTAGTTGGATTGGGAGAATAGTTGGTTATTTCCAGTTTGCGAGATTCCTCTTTGGTAATATAAACCCTTGCAGATGTAGTTTTTGCATCTTCATCATCGGTAGCAACTGCCCGTATTGAGTACGACCCATAAGGGGCATCATTCCATGAAAAGGACCATGGTTCAGAATTTGACTCGCCAATTTTATTAGTGTCATCATAGTAAAACTCAACTTTACTAATTGATCCGTCAGGATCAGATGCATCCACTTCAATGAGAATATTTGCGTCTTGTTCATTAAATGTGCTGCCACTGGTTGGAGATGTTATTTTGATACTAGGAAACAGGTTATCAGACCCGGAATTTGAATTATATTCAAAAGCACCAATATCGGGGGCAGTTCCAGTAAAAGGTAAACCAACATCTGTTCCTGCATCAATCAAATCAGAAGTCGAAATTAAATGAAGAGCTGTTAAGTCAGGTAGTGAGCCGTCTGCTTTTCTTGCTGCTGTAAGTTGCGTTACTACCGTTGCTGAATCAGCGTTAATAAAATCAGCCGAGGTAACAGTGACCGTATCAGTAATATAACCTCCAAGATAGTTATCATCTGCGTCCCATGTATTATGACTTTCAGGATAAAATATACCTGCATCACAAGGTATTGAAACACCAGCAGGATAACCCGTTGATTCATATACTACGTTGTTTCTAAATGTAGCAGTTGGAGGACTGGTAGCTTTGCCCCATCCGGTAGAGGCATAAGACGTGTTGCACATATACGCTAAATTATTATACATAACTGCGTTTGTCCTATTCCCGGTTGTACTTTCAAGTAGATAAAAAGCATGACTTGCTCCAAAAACAATAGAGTTTGTTATTTCGGCTGCATGAAAAGAATCAGGAAAGGGCCCGCCCCAACCCGGACGGCCTATTTTAAAACCGTTTCTCTCAAAGCCCCAATCTCCCTCATCAGGGTATTTATGACCGGGCATAACCCAACAATTCTTTATATAGCTTGTGCCTCCATTCACACCTGACGGGTCAATCCCATCATCTGTATAATTCCATATTCTACAACCATCCCAAGTATAAACCCCACCTCTATAAAAAACTAATTTCCAACCATCAGCAGCATTGCCGGGGGTAGAACTAAGCGAATCCATAAGATTATAAACATCACAATTAATAAAACTGGTAGTATCTTCCGGAGTATCCCAATAAGGATATTGGTCTGTATCTCCATCTTCGTAATGAGTTAACCAAGCCCCACTCATCATCCAGTAACCACGCTGTCCTATATCGTGCATTACTATATGCTCAAACGTTAAGTTACGGGAGTAATTAGCTGCTATTGCACCGTTCATGGTACTATCGCACTGAAAGACATTTCTAATCTCAAAGTCTTTAAAATGAATATGTTCAACATATTCAATAACAATAGCTGCATTATAGCTTGCCTCAGGGTCGTCACAATGAAGGGTACAATCAAGGATAGGCCACTCACCGGGATACCCAAAGTAACAAATAGGGTTTGCCCTTGTTCCGGTTACCCCTAGTCCACCGCCATACTTTTCAGGATTTATCGTAGTACGACCTGTTGAATGATAAATTCCACCACGTATGTAGGTTGTATCACCCGGTACAGATACTAAAATGGCTTTTTGTAATGTAGCGAAAGGGGCTGCATAAGTTCCGGGATTGCTGTCACTACCATCAGTTGCAACATAATAATCACCCCCTATATCACCTGAGTCTCCTGAGTTCCCTATATCATATTTCTGCATAAACCATTCAATGATGGTATTTTCATCACCATTGGTATCATCAACGCCACGCACCACTATTTCTTTAACCGCCATGTCCATTCCGGCATGGGATACAATCATCCTTCGTGCAACAGTGTCAATACTTAAATCGCCACCCGTATCGGCCGTATTATCATTTATGCGTATTGAAGATGAAGTACCGTTAAATGTTGCTGTAAGAACCACAAACTCATTTTTTGGTAGTCTATTTGTAGATGAGGCAGTCAAGCCACTCATTGGGTACGACCTAATTTTCCACGGAAGAGGATCGGCATCCGAAGTCAACACAACATCAAGTCGATTAAATTCTATTATCTCATGATATCCTCCTCCGTAGCTTCGCATTTTTGCAACAAGGTAAACGGTAAGAGGTTGTGATTGTGTAAAGTTTAAATCTTCAAATTGCGAGTTATCGTGAAAATTTACAGTATCACCACTAAATGTAGGTAGATATTGCTCTCCGGGTGTCGGTTGCCATAAGTAATGATTATTTCCACTTTTATCATCCCATCTCTCAACAATATTTCCACTTGAAAATGTCATGTATTGTCTTTCAGCAACATACCACGCCTTAGTATCGCTATCACTCAGTATCGAAGGCTCTGTTTGTGCTAACAGAACAAATGGAATTATGAATAATAATATTAATATTAGTTTTTTCATCTTAAAATAACCTCCATTATTAATAACATTGCAATATACAAAGTACTCGTGTATCTACGTTATTTTTTTAATAAAGTTATGTTTTTCTGACAATATATCAAATTAGCTTTTATCCTCTAATTTATTGATTTAATCAAATTTTTGAAGTTACATGTTAATAAGTCTTTACATTCTTTTTAGATTAGCAATCTAATTTAATTATATATATCGTAATGGATATTATATCTGCATACTTTGTTGTCCTTGCAATAATCTCAGTATTCGTATTTTATCTCCTTAATGAAAAATATAGAAGCTTATACCTTGCAATTATTTCTTGTGGCTTTATTGCAACTCTAAATCTTAACTTGCTGTTGTATATAATTTTGTTTGTTGTAATAAACTATTTTATTGGGCTAAAACTTCCGTCTGGCAAAAACAAGAAGGTATTATTTAGATTGGGGATTTTATTTAATCTGTTGCAATTGATTGTTCTTAAATATGCTGATTTTACAATTGATCCGCTACTAAACGTTTTTCATGTAGGTTTTACTGTTGATACTATTTCAAAGTTTATTGTTCCTATCGGGGTATCGTATTTTACGCTTCAGGCAATAGGGTATTTAATCAATATTAAGAAGGGTTGGGAGAAACCGGAGAAGTACTTTCCTGATTTTCTGTTATACATTACATTTTATCCCAAATTTCTGTCAGGACCTATTGAGCGTTCAAACCATTTTCTGCCACAGCTAAAGTTTAAAAAGGAGTATATCTCCGGTAATGTTACAGAAGGCTTGAGAATTGCATTTTGGGGTTTTTTTAAAAAGGTAATTATAGCAAATCAGCTCGCCCCTTTTGTTATAAGCACTTATACTAATGTGGATTCTCTTAGCACCGGGCATGTCTGGTTGGCCATTATAGTTCAACCTTTATACCTCTATTTTGATTTTTCGGGTTATACTGATATTGCCATAGGCTTTGCCAAAATGTATGGGATTGATTTACTGCCGAATTTTAAACGCCCTTTTCTTGCCCGCAATATCACTATGTTTTGGAAACGATTTCACATCTCATTGTCATCTTGGTTTGGTGATTATATTTTCAAGCAGGTAATGTTCAAAAGAAGGAAGTGGGGTGCTTTTGCATCTGTATATGCACTGTTCTTAACATGGATGCTGTTTGGTATTTGGCATGGTGCCGGATGGAATTTTATGGCTCTTGGTTTTGTTCTGGCATCTTCTATAACGTATGAATTTTTTACAAGAAAACAAAGGATGGCCATATTTTCAAAAATGCCTGTAAAGGTAGGATTGTGGATTGGAAGATTATGTACTTTCATGTTCTACGGCTGGGCATTGTCATTTTTCTTTTCCCCCGATCTTAAAACAACATTTGGTTTGTTTGGCAAATTGTTTTCCTTTGATGGAGCTGCAATTACAGGTGTGCCGATTATTCCACTTTTATTTGGCTTATTAGTTGGATTTTGGTTTTTGCTCTTTGAAGTTTTAGAGGAAGATTTTGAGACTTATTACAAAAAAATTATTGGGTATTGGAAAAAATACAAACTTATTAGAATTGTTGTATACTATATCTTATCAATTCTAATTCTTTCAGAGTTGAGTGGTAGTTCTTCATTTGTTTATGAAATGTTTTAATTAATATATGATGAATAGGTTATTAGTTGAGTTTAAAAAGATCCTTCTGTTTGGCATTCCCTTCATTCTTCTATTGCTTGTTTATGTGATTATGGATCCTTTTATGGTTATTTTCAAGCATAAGGACTATAACCGAAATTATTATATTGCCAAGAATGTGGATTATATGACAACGGAGAAATTTCTGGCCAATTCAGATAAGATCACTTATGATTCTTTTATTTTTGGCTCATCCACCGCAATGTTTATAAGTCCTGAAGACTGGAAAAAACATATTGAAACCGATAATCCTCCATACGCTTTTTATGCTTCAGGGGAGCATTTTGTTGGTATATGGTCTAAAATTATGTTTTTACATGAACAAGAAAAAAAAATAAAAAATGCATTGATAGTTTTTGATACTGATCCTGATGGTTTTGGAAAAACTTTTAATGATAATCCTCTCTTTATGAAACATTACAAAGTTTATCCTTCATCAAAACTTAAGTTTCAATATCTCTATTTTTTGCAGTTTGCAAATGTCAGATATTTGAGGGCACTTATTCATTATAAAATAACCAATAAGTTTTATCCATATATGAGTGGATATTTAAAACAGGATTATTATTATCGTGATAATTTAACCAATGAGTATCATAATATTGGTATACTTGAAGAATTTAAAGATGATTCAATTGGGTATTATTCCAAAAGATTAAATAAATTTCCCAAACGAAGTGAAAAACCTGTACAAAAAAAAGCACAACTGAATGATGAGTATATTCAAAAGTTAAATGAGATTTATGACATTTTCATTAAAGACAGTACAGTCTTTCGCATAATAATTGGTCCCAGTTATGATCAGGTAGCTTTTAATAAGAAAGATGTGAAGACGCTCGAAAATATTTTTGGCAGTGAGAATGTATTTGATTTTTCGGGAATAAATAGATTTACTGACGACATGTCAAATTTTTATGACTACATACATTATAAGAAATATGTAGGTGATGAATTGATGGACATTGCTTATTCGGCTTCTTCAGTTAAATAGTGCTTGAGAAAACTCAATGAATAATCAGAGAACGTTATTTCGAACGAAGTGAAGCAATCTGAAATTCAGGAGATTGCTTTTCCGATATTCTGAACAAGCAGTCCTTTCGTCCTTGCAACGACGATTTGTTTTTAGTTTTATTGCAGACACTAAATAAATGTCAAAAGCAAATCTAATGGATCATAATCTTTGGAAAGTTTTTCGCTAGTTTTTCCGGTTTATCTATTTAATGAATAAAAAAGATGACAGTTTTTGCACCCCCTGGAGAACAATTTATATGTTTAATCCTTATATTTGCAACCTATTTCGTTTTTTAATAGCTGTTTAACAAGCTCAAATTAATAGAATCGGTAATGGCTGAACGGTATCTTAAGGTGTTATTAAGTATTTATAATTGAAATTAAATGATGGGAATTATGAAAAGGATGTTGATTGTTTTAGGGTTTATTTTGGTTTCTTTGGTGAATTTTGGGCAGATAATTGCAGATCATACAATTGTTGACAGGTATGATGATATTCCTCAACAATACATAGACGAAGTGAAGAAGATGTGGTTTGTTATTGCTGGTGAATCACATTCAAAGGCTTATAGATCGGGATTAAATGCGTTAGAATTATTAGATGATACTTATCAGGTTAGTGCCAGAGATTTCGGAACACCTAGTGCTGCCACAGACCAGTATTTTAGATGTAGTCCGATGATGTGGGGAGATTATGACACACCTACAGGATGGGAAGAGTGGATTGGTGAGGAGGATTGGTGGACAAGTAGTGCTGCTACTAATCAGGTTAAAACAGGTATTTCATACTGTAATGATAATAGTCTGACAATTGCAGCGATGGGCTTTGGATGGTGTTGGGATGCGACCTTTGGCATTTCAAGTTCAGGAACAGATCCGATTACAGATAATCGGTGGTATGGCGAATTAAATATTGCAGGAAATCCTACGAGCATATGGGGCTTGGATGAGGATGATAATGCAGTGTCTGGCAACTCTTTGAATATGGATGACTATCTTTCGGTTACTCAGAATTATATTAATTATTGTACGGATAATAGTATTCCTACAAAAGTAATTTTCACAACAGGACCTGTTGATGATAACAATGGCGGGATTAGTGCTGAAGCCATGTATCAAGGCCATCTGAAATGGGAACATATACGGGAGTACGTTCAGGCCGATGCTACAAGGGTACTATTTGATTATGCCGATATATTATGCCATGATGACGATGGAACGCAAACAACTTCCTCATGGAATGGAAATACATTTCCTGTTATCACTGCAACTAACCTCGGTGATGAAAGTACCGGACATATTGATCCGGCTGGTGCGCTGAGGTTAGCAAAAGCCACTTGGTGGATGATGGCAAGAATAGCCGGTTGGGATGGTGACGTTTCGACAGGTATTTCAAATCCGGAAAAGGATGAACCATCATCGAAATTTATTGTGACTAATAATGAGATTCGGATTGAAATGGATGATTCGTTCCGGTATGAGAAAGTGACTCTTTTTAATCTGTTGGGTAGTGCGATAGTAGATAAAATTGTTGACAGCCAAATTTGCAAACTGGATACAGCAGGACTTCCGGCTGGTGTCTATCTGGTAGTTTTAAGGAATTCAATGATTTCTGAGACAAGAAAGGTTGTGGTATGGTAGAAGCAAGTTGTTACGGTTAAATTTTGAAGCTTCACACAGAGTGTTAAGTCAAGTATAAAACCATTTTTAGATTACTTCCTCGTTGCTCTCCTCGTAATGACGTCATTGCGAGGACGAGGAACGAGGATGAAGCAATCTTCATACGTCATTGAATGATTGGCTTGATACTAGTGTTTTTGTTTGTCATTGTTGGATAATATTTCTGAACGTGTGGTTTTACTAAGATTCTAATTAATCGAGTTGCGAGTCTTCTCAAAATGAATATATTCACACTTCGGCTTTAATCAAATGATTCCGCTGGGATTGTCCCTCTTAATAATTTCTTCATTTTACATAAATGGATTTGCCCTTTTTTCATGGCAGATATTAAGAGTTTTAACAAAGTATTCTTGTCGTTCATCATAAAACAGTTCAAAAATGTAAATAAAACTAGTATTGAACGTATAAAAAATCATAAATTGTAATTTATTTAAAAAAAACAATGAATGAAAACCGAATGCTATCTTGGTCGATTTCGGGAGTTTAATACTTAATATTTATGAAATCAATATTATTAAATATTTTTAACGGTCGCATTGTTTCTCCCTGGTGGATTCTATTGATTGATCTTACCATTGCAGCAAATGCTTTTGTTTTATCATTTGTTATCCGATTAAACCTTCAGTTACCTGAATACAGTGCTTTAGAACTTATTCTTAGTGGAGCATGGGTTCTGTTTATATATCTAATCTCATTTTTAATTTTTGGTTCATACAGGGGGGTGATTCGCCACAGTAACTATAATGAGATGAAGTTGCTGATTGTTGCTTGTTTTGCGGCATTTGCATTTTTAATATCAGTTGATACTGTTGTAAAACTATTCCAGTTTCATTGGATAATGGTACCACGGCTTGTATTAATTTTTCATTTTCTGCTTACAGTCATGGTTAGTTTTGTTTTTCGGATGATTGTGAAAGAGACTTATGCTTTTATTACAAAGAAAAGAGCCACAATTAATACCTTCATTTATGGAGCCGGTGATATGGGGCAGATTACTTTGGAGGCTATACGTAATGATAAAGATAATCGTTATAATGTAATCGGTTTTATTGATGATGATCCATCCATGTGGAATCTTACCCTTCACTCAATACCTGTTATGAGCTGGAAAAAGGCACTTGAAACAGGAGTGCAAAAAGACATAGAGGAGATAATTCTTGCTATTAATTCTATACCTTCCAGCAGGAAGCATAAGTTAGCTAGTGATTGCCTTGACCGCAACTGGAAAATGAAGGTAATGCCATCGGTAGGTAACTGGGTGAATGGAATCTCAAATAAAAATCAGATTCGTGATATTCGTATTGAAGATATTTTGGGGCGTGAGGAGATAAGGCTCAATTTGATGCAAATCATGGAGGGGCTTGAAGGTAAGACCATATTGGTTACAGGAGCCGCCGGTTCTATTGGATCTGAAATTGTAAGGCAACTGTTACGGTTTCCTGTAAAAAAGATATTGTTGGTAGATAATGCAGAGTCAGCTCTTTATGATTTGCAACAGGAACTGCTTTTAAGCCATTACGATGTTCCGTTTGAAATAATACTTGCTGATGCTACAAGTGAACAACGGATGGATAGAGTGTTTGAGGAATACAGGCCTCAGATTGTTTATAATGCTGCTGCCTACAAACATGTACCGATACTTGAAAAATTCCCATATGAGGCAATACGGGTAAATATTGGAGCAACAAGAAATATGGCAAATCTGGCAGTTAAATACGAAGTAGAGAAGTTTGTAATGGTTTCAACCGATAAAGCTGTTAACCCTACTAATGTGATGGGGGCATCGAAACGGATTTGTGAAATATATATTCAGTCATTGGCTCAGCTCGGTAATATCACAACATCTTTTATAACTACCCGTTTTGGAAATGTGTTGGGGTCTAACGGATCAGTAGTGCCGCTATTTAAAAAACAGATTGAGCGGGGAGGCCCCGTTACGGTTACACACAAGGAAATAACCCGTTATTTTATGACCATTCCTGAAGCATGTCAGTTGGTTCTCGAAGCCGGGTTTATGGGAGAGGGTGGCGAAATATTTGTATTTGATATGGGTGAGCCTGTTAAGATTGATGACCTGGCAAAAGAGATGATACGCCTGGCAGGTCTTAAACTGGAAGAGGATATTGAGATTAAATATACAGGGCTGCGTCCTGGGGAGAAACTATATGAAGAGCTATTAGCTTCAAAAGAAAATACACTCCCTACTTATAATGAAAAAATAATGATTGGTAAAGTACGTCGTCATGACTATGGAGTGGTCAAAAAAAATATTGATGAATTACTTTTTTCTCTTAGAATTGAAAGTGATGATCTCTTAGTTACACGAATGAAAGAGTTGGTTCCGGAATATAAGTCACAGAACAGTAAGTTTGAGAAGATAGATAAACATGGGAAGTCTGTGTTGCAATGAGAGAATCCACGGATTTGAATTGCCTGTTTTTGTGACACAACTTTTTCGATTAAGCCTATATAGTGTCTGCAAGAAAACTATCAAATTTAGAGGTTTGCGTCATTGGTAACGAGGTACGAGTGAAGCAATCTTTATTGGGTCAACAGATTGCTTCGTTCTATCGTCCTCGCAATGACGATCTGTGTCATGTTCTCTTGCAGACACTAAATAACAACTTATTTTCCACACTTCGTACAGAGGCTTGTGATTTAGAAATTTAATGCTACCAGGTTTTCATATTTAATTAATCTCTCATCTACTCAAATAATTCAAGGGAGATGTGTCGTTTTCACACAGCCTTTTGAGGCGAGTAACATCCTGCTTGATCCGTAACGTAGGTAGGGATCAGGTGATAAAAATGAAAGGGGAATTATAAAATACTGACTGAGGGTGTCCAAAAAGATAAAACTTGACGTCATTGCGATGAGGAACGAAGAAGCAATCTGTTGAATTACAGTAGCTTTGTTTTGTGAGATTCCTTCGCTCCGCTCGGAATGACGACTTTTTGGACACCCTCTTGGGGATGAAGTGTTCCGTAAAAGGCAGAAGAAAGTATAAAAACTCAGAATTTTTCATAATGCTCTAATTCCTAACTACTATAGTAATCACTTTTTATTCCATATCCATATCTGTAAGAGTAACCCCACTTTTTCATCGGCAATGCATTAATCAAGACATTAAGGTTTTTCATTTTTTTAACATTGTCATCCAATAAAATCTCTTCTAATGTTTTTTGGGGAGTAACGTTGTGTCTTGTAACCAGAATATTAACGTCTGCATGAGCGGACAGGATAATGGCATCTGTTACCAGACCAATAGGAGGTGTATCGAGGATAATGATATCATATAGTTGTTTGAGCTGTGAAAAAAGTAGTTGGGTTTTTTCTCCTGCAATAAGCTCAACCGGATTAGGTGGAACATCACCGGCAAAGACAACATCAAGGTTTGGTACTTTTGACCGTTCAATTAATCCGTTTCTGTTATTTTCTTTATTGTTTATTAGGAATCTGCTTAATCCTTTATTGTTGCTTTTTAGATTTAATATTTGATGTAGCGTTGGTTTACGCATATCAAAACCAATTATAATAGTTTTTTTCCCTAGCTGAGCATAAGAGATTGCCAAGTTGGATGCAGTAAAGGATTTTCCTTCATTCGGAATAGATGATGTGACAAGAATTGTCTTGCAATTATCCTCTGTAGAATAAAATTCCAAAGAAGTACGAATGGTGCGATATGTTTCTGCTATGGCAGAATGCGGATTATTTATTATTTCAAGACCTTTCTTTTTGTTTTTTTGTTGAGGAACAGTTCCAATAACCGGGTATTGTATACCTTCAAGATCATCTTTATCTTGTATTTTTTCATTTAGGAAAATAATAAGGAAAATGATGACAGATGGGAAACCTATCCCAAGTAAAACAACAATGAAGATGATGTGTAATGTATTGGGTTTTACTTTGCCAACAGCCCCTGCATATTCTATTATTTCATTATCCGGCATATTGGCAGCTTTGGCCAGTTCAGCATTATAACGGCGTTCCAAAAGATGTGTGTGTATCTCATCGCTTGTCTCAAATTTCTTTTGAATGTCAGACAGCATCTGTTCTTTTTGGGGTAATTTCCGTATCTCATAACTGAGTTTCATTAAACGCTTATCTATATCATTTAGTGATCTTTGAGTTGTGGTTATTAGGTTTTTTGTGTTTTCAACAATGGAGTTTTTTATTGATTGAATTCTTCTGTTAATCCGTGTAACATTTGGGTTCTCAGAGCTTGAATTAAACAGAAGACTTGCTTTTTCGGCATTTAATGATGATAACTCACCAATAAGTTGCGACAGGAGAGGATCGGTAACGTTTTGCGAAGATGGAGGTGTTAGGGTTTCTTCATTGCCCCTTTTATTTTGTACATAATCTAACAAGTAATTGTAGTAATCCAATTCTTGTGCAATTTCATGCCTTTGACTTTCCAGGTCTTGTGACTGTTGACTTATCATTTGTCCCTGCATACTTACGTCCACCACTTCATTACGTGAACGGAAATTCTGTAATACTTTTTTTGCATTTGCCAATGAGTCTGTAACACCTATGAGTTGATTGTCAATAAATTGAATGGTGTTGTTTGCGATTTGGTTTTTCTTCTCAAGTGTGTAATTAACAGAATTCTGAGTCAGTATATTTAGGAAGTCTATACCTTTTTGAATACTGTTTTCTGTAATTGATATCTCATATATAGATGAACGACCTAATGATTGAATTTTGATTTTTCTTTTGTATCTATTGACAAGGCTATTAAGGGTGTTAAACTTAAAACAATAGGTATTATTTACATAGCTTTTGTTTTTTATTTTTTTTTCAACCGGTTGAATAGTAAACGAAAAGCCGGGTTCTGTGATTTTTTCAAATAGTTTTCCTATTTTCTTATATTTTTTATTTTCATCAATTGTTAAATAGAATTCGTTTTGATTTATAAACTCAATGCAAAATGTATTATACGGTAACCGGAATTCAGATGTATCAGGAATTACTTCAATAGGAGTTTTATTGTAGATCTCATTTGTTAGAAATAAGCCTTTTTGGTAGTATGAAACCGAAAAATCAAGTTGCTTTAGTGTTTTCACTATCTGGTTGGTAGATTTAAGTATAATAAGTTGATTCTCTACCTTGTTTTGAGTACCTAAAGTTACGCCACTATATGCTCCATCATCTGAGCCTATGGATGCTCTGCTATCGTCGTCGTCAGAAATTAACAGTTGTGCACTTATTTGATATTCAGGAGTAGTCGTCTTGTAAACATAAACTGCCGCTGCAATTGATATAGAAAGAAAGATTGGAATAAAATACCAATATTGTAATGCCCGCAATAAAGCCTTTTTTAGATCAAACGTTTTCTTGTTATGTGATTCAATGTTTTCTATATTGTCAATACTGTTGTAATTCATATATTTTTGTGTTTTTGTCATATAAATAGGAATTTATAAAGATTATCAATCGTTAATCGTCAATAAAAAATTCTTAATTGTTATTGATCAAATTGTGTAATGTAAAATGTATATAATAAAATGGCAGTATTAAGGATCGTTAAAGAGAGTCCCAGAGGGATCGCAGTCAGTTGCCACGATTTCAGACGACTTGGTTCAACATATATTATATCTCCGGATTTCAAATAGAAATATGGTGAAAACATAATATTGTCGTCAAGAGTATTGATTACAATCATTTGAGGAGTATCTCCGTCTTTACGTATTAATCTCACCGTTTTGCGATTGGCAAAGTCTGTCATATCCCCTGCCATACTTAATGCATCCAGAATATTTACCTCTTCCCCATAGAGGAGGAATCTTCCGGGATCACTCACTTGGCCAAGTATAGTAATGTTGTCATTAAGTAGTTTTACATTAACACTGCTCTCTTTAACATAATTACTTACTGCTAATTGTATTTTTTCCCTGATCTTTTCCAGAGAAAGACCTGCCACATAAATTTTTCCGACATAAGGATAGTCTATTGAGCCATCCATATTTACTCTGTAACCTGCCAGACTTGCAGACATAGGGTTTGATATTCGATCAGATGTTTCTGTCTCATTATTTAGAAATGCAGTTGTGCTTGCATCCGGACTGGTAACATTGATATATAAATTATCTCCGGGCTTAATGAGGTAATCGGACTTGTCGGGTTTGTATGCATCTTCAATATCTTCAAGAGCTTTTGATATTTCACCCTGTAGATAAATTTGTTTTTTTAGGGGAGCACAGGAAGAAAAAAGCAGTATGGTTGTAGATATCAGGTATATTAATCTTTTTTTCATAGTATTTTTTGTTTGAAAATAGTGCATAACAATCAATTATACAAATATAAACGTTTGTTATAAATATTAATCAAGATAAAATGTAAGTTTATCAAAAAAAATAAAAAAATATTTTTTTCTTCATTATATTGTAAATTGATGTGCTGATGTGGAGATTTGATGATGTGATGGTTTGTTGATTTATTCCCCTTCTTGGAGAGCCTGTTCCGTGTAAACGGGAGGTTAAGAGTGGGGAAGTAATGTATTGATTTTTAGCTATTTTATCAATAGCGGCGGTCTTTTTTGCTTGCTTTTTTTTGCTGTAGAAAAAAAGTAAGAGCCTGCCCGGCTGGAGGGCATTAAATGATGAATGGTTTTTTTGCAGACAAAAATGATTGTAAATTAATGTGTTTATGTAATGATCTGTTAATATAAAATAGAGTAGATAATAGTTTAACCCAAACTATGCATTAGAAATATTACCAATATTCCTAATGCATAGCGATAAAGAAATACATACATTTTGGATAAAAACCAAAATGGTGTATTTCTAAATCGGGGTTAACCCTTACTAAATGCAGATAGTTCGTTATTTCATAACTCCTACTGCATAAGTCGGGTTTAATTATAAATTTAAATGAAATGATATGAAAAAGATTGTTTTAAAATTAATGGTTGTTACGTTTGTCGTCGTAACAGGTTGTTCTCATGATGACTATAAGGATAAATTAGGGAAGTCTGAAAATGAGATTAATGTTTTATTCTTACACCACAGTACAGGAAATAATATTTATAAAGGTGATATGAGTGATGGAAAACCTGCTGTAAAAAAGTGGTTTGAAAATTTTAACAAGCAACATGACCCTGATGTGAATTTTGTGGAAACTAATTTCCCACAAAGTAGAAGATATAGATATTTAGGATATGGATGGAATAACTACCCCTATGATTATTATAATATTTGGGTTAAGCATGGAGATAAGTCCTCGTATAAGAATGAACCGACTTTAAAAACCTTAACACCTCTTTGGGATGTGATTATATTTAAACACTGTTATCCTGTGAGTAGCATTAAGGAAGACGGGAAACCTGATATTGATTCTAATGTAAAAACATTGGCAAATTATAAACTCCAGTACAGTGCTTTAAAGAATAAGTTGCTTGAATACCCTGATACTAAGTTTATTGTTTGGACAGGTGCTGCATTGACAGTAAAAGCGAATGAACAAGAGAGGGCTGAACGTGCCCGTGAGTTCTTCACATGGGTTAAGCAGGAGTGGGATGAGCCGGGTGACAATATCTATCTTTGGGATTTTTACGAGCTTGAAACAGAAGGGGGTCTATATTTGAAAGATGAGTATGCTGCATCGCCAACAAATTCACATCCGAATAAAATGTTTTCAGCGATGGTAGCTTCTCTGCTTTGTCAAAGAGTAGTTGATGTAATTGTAAATAATGGAAGTAAAACTGAATTGACAGGGGAATCTGCTAAGAATGAAGAAACAGTGTCTGATAATGAATGAGAATCTATGAAAATTGATCATATAGGTATTGCTGTTAAAGATATTAATAAGTCAATAAAATATTGGGATGATAATTTTGGGTATAAATAATTGACAGAAGCATTAAAAGTTGCTGAAGAAAAAATTGAATATAAAGCATTTAAGACATTGGATAGAAATAAAATAACAAAACAAATTAAGAATAAACTAAAACAATTTTCAAAAGTCAGTAATGCATGGATTTACGGCTCTTTTTCACGTGAAGATGATGTGCCGAAAAGTGATATTGATATTGCGATAAAAACAGATGACGGTTTTAGTTATTTTGATCTTGCTGAAATACAGTATCAATTGGAAAATGAAGTGAAAAGAAAAATTGATATCGGTTTTATTAGCTCTTTTAAACCGCACATTTTAAAAAATGTCAAACCGGATTTAAAACTTATTTATGAAAGATTATAGAAAAGACAACTACGAAAGATTGATTCATATACAAAAAGCAATTAATGAAAATAAAAAAAGTTCTTTTGGTAGGTTTTATTTCAGGTCTTATTATGGGCATTGCATTGTTTTTAAGTGGCGCTATTGCATCAAGGATAGTCTATGGCCCACAAATGGTTCCGGAAGGTAAGTTTGAACCTGATCAGATCAATGCCTTTTACTTCTTTTGGATCAAATTAGTTATTGGTGGCTTTTTTGGTATTATATTTACTTTAATATACTCGAGATTAGTAAGGTATATGAATTTTTCAGGTGCTCTTAAAGGTTTGTTATTTGGTTTTCTACTCTGGTTAATTATTTCGCTTTGGGATATTTCTCATCCTTTAATGTACGAATCTGTCGCAACTAAAAACCAATTATTCTGGAATATCTATACTCTTGGCGGCTTTTTGGCTTATGGGGCTGTCGTTGGTTTTATTTTTAAAAAATGGATTAAAGAAAAATGTTAGCAGATATTAATTTTTAAACTGGAATAACAAATGAATAATTGGAAACAAACCTCTTATATTGTTTCAAAACTAAGCCTAATCAAATAGTCTGACGATAGCCTATCAGAGAACCCCAACCTGAATAAAGATTTATTTCTTTCGGGCAAATCTCACACCACCTTCCAGTAAAAACAGGACAGATTTTTCCTTGGGATGCGGTTTGATGAAGGAGCTGCTGACAGTTTACTTGTAATTATTATCTTTACGATTATTAATTATTGAGTAGGCTATCAGGCTCTACTATACGCTAACATTGAATGAAAGTACTTCGAAAAATACTAAAATGGTTTATTTATTTTCTTTTCGTACCAATTAGTTATCTAATTATATCAATACTGCTGACCTTCGTTACTATTAATAGAACAGAATTAATTGTTGAGAATAAAAAGGAAATATATCTAAGTACTAATGGTGTGCATCTTACAATTATAATACCTATTGATGACCTCAGTATTGAACTCAAAGAAGATATTGAGTTTAATCCAGATGAAAAATATTTTTCATTTGGATGGGGAGACGAAAATTTCTATTTGAATACTCCAACTTGGTGTGATTTAACTTTTAAAAATGCTTTTAAAGCATTGTTTTTAAAAAGCTCAACATTAATTCATTTGACCAGATCCAAGCAAGCTAAAGATTCATGGACTAAGGTAATTATAAGTAAATCTGAATTGAAAAAATTAAATCAATACATATCAAAATCATTTAAAAAGGATGAATATGGAAATAAAATTATTATTGCTAATGGCGGATATTCAGTAAATGACGATTTCTACAAGGCTAACGGAAGTTTTTCTTGCTTTAAAACTTGTAACACTTGGGTTAATAACGCATTTAAAGAAAGTGATTTAAAATCATGTCTTTGGACTCCTTTTGATTTTGGCCTGATTAATAAATATGAATAATAAAAACGTTTGCTAGTCGATTAGGTTGCCGATATACTAAAAGCCTTTCAGAGATATACCGCCTGAAAAAAGATTTATTCTTCCTGGCAGAACTCACACCACAGTATTCCGTAAAACGGGACAAATATTTCTTCGGGTCATGCTTTGATGAAGGGGTACTGAAAATTCACTTGTAATCATTATCTTTACGTTATTAATTATTGGGTAGGCTTCCAGGTTATACTCTACAACTTCATGCTAAAAAAAATGCTAAGTTGAATATGAAAGGGAAAATGAATATGTAAACCAGCACACAAATAGTACACCTTTCCGTCCAGTCAGCCTGCCATAGCAAAACGGCAGATAAGCAGATGGGATTATTGTTTCTTACAGTTTGTAAAACCATATTAATATGGGTAAATCAAAGAAGAGTTCAGGTATCTTTCAGCGGATGTTGAATTGGACAGAACGAGTTGGTAATGCGTTACCCCATCCGGCCACACTTTTTGCATTATTTGCCCTAACTGTATTGGTAATGTCAGCCATAGGCCATGCATTGGGATGGGAAGTTATTCATCCGGGAACCAAAGAAATTGTCAGACCGGTTAATCTTTTATCCCATGATGGTATTTACCGTGTTCTGCTTGAAATGGTGGATAATTTTACCGGTTTTGCTCCCCTGGGAATTGTGCTGGTAGCCATGCTCGGTATCGGGATTGCTGAACAGAGCGGACTGATAAATGCTGTTATTCGGCTACTGGTATTGAATTCTCCAAGGCATCTGCTGACGTTTGTAATTGTTTTTACCGGTATATTATCGAATGTTGCATCGTCTGTTGGATATGTTTTGCTAATACCGCTTGCCGGTATGATTTTTCTGGCTGTGGGCAGACACCCTGTGGCGGGTATGGCAGCAGCTTTTGCAGGTGTATCAGGTGGATACAGTGCCAATTTAGTTTTAGGGACAGTTGACCCATTGCTGGCCGGATTATCTCAGGAAGCAGCCAGAATTCTTGATCCTTCATATGAAGTAAATCCTACTGCCAATTACTTCTTCATGGTGGCATCTACCTTTGTCATTGCCATTACAGGCACATTTATCACCGAAAGAGTGGTTGAACCAAGGCTGGGTAAATATACTGGTGAGACTGAAGAAAAAGACAGTTCCTTCGATAAACTTTCAAAAAAAGAGAAAAAAGGGTTACTTATTACTTTGCTCACTCTGATAGCCATCATGATCATAACCCTTATCGGAATCATTCCTGAAGATGGTTTCTTCAGGGGAAGTGATGGAGGACTACTCAGTTCACCACTAATCCGTGGAGTGGTCGCTATATTGTTTATTGTTACAAGTGCATTGGGCCTCGCATATGGTTTTACCACGGGGGTCTTTAAAAATGATGCGGATGTTATGAAAGGTATGGCCACCTCCATGAAAACACTGACTACTTACCTCGTTCTTGTATTTTTTGCAGCTCAGTTTGTAGCTTATTTCAAGTGGAGCAATCTTGGAATAATTATGGCTGTTAAGGGTGCCAATCTCCTGATGTCTGCTGACATTGGACTTATTCCTATGATGATTCTTTTCATCCTGCTTGCTGCCGCCATCAATATGCTGATGGGAAGTGCGTCAGCCAAATGGGCTATTCTTGCACCGATTTTTATTCCTATGTTTATGATCATGGGTTATTCGCCGGAATTGTCTCAGGTTGTGTATCGTATCGGCGATAGTGTTACCAATGTGATCTCTCCTATGATGAGTTTTTTTGCTCTGATAATTGCTTATGTTCAGAGATATGATCCAAAAGCAGGTATAGGAACTATAATTGCTGCCATGATCCCCTATTCCATTGCTTTTCTGATCTTATGGATTTTGCTTTTAGTTGTATGGCTGGTTTTGGGTATACCGCTTGGCCCGGGTGCAGGAATTCATTATACACTACCCAATTAAAGGAAAACTTCACAGCCTCGATTTTTCTTTTGGATACGGTTTGATGAAAGGGATGTTAATAGTTCACTTGTAATTATTATCTTTCACGGTATTAAATATGTGTATTATGGAAGCTAAAGATTTCTTTCT
>CBDUZZ010000018.1:0-63699 GCA_965371855.1 uncultured bacterium | reverse complement strand
TTACGGGAGGGTTCAGGAAGCAAAAACTACTAAAATGTAAAATGACTTAGTAGCTTCCCGAGGCATCGGGAGTAGAGCATCCCGCTTACGGGAGGGTTCAGGAAGCAAAAACTACTAAAATGTAAAATGACTTAGTAGCTCAGCTGGTAGAGCAACGCCCTTTTAAGGCGTGGGTCCAGGGTTCGAATCCCTGCTGGGTCACAAAAAAGCTATTGAGAATATCAGTAGCTTTTTTTTTATGCAAAAGCATTCATCATGGGTTATTCCGTTTACATTTTTCATAGTGATTCAATCGATAAATTTTTTTTTGGATTTACCAGTGATTTAGAAAGACGAATCACAGAGCACAACCGAAAGAAACACAAATATACCGATATCGGTATTCTTTGGAATCCTTTCATTTTACATCTATGTTATGGCAGATGGAATATTCAATTACCTTTATAATAATAAATGTGGAATAATTTATACCACTCAACCCAAAATGCCTGACAGTCAGTTATCTATAATATGGGAGGAGAATTGAGGAAACTTTAGAGTATATTATTATTGACAAATTTCTTTTTTTTTTGTACATTACGTAATAGTGAAATGGATCTGTCGATACCGGAATATCCGGAGGAGAGTCTGTCAACGGTAAAGGTTACGGTACCGGTTATATTTGGAGGATTATAAGGTTCTATTATAAATTTACTATTATGAAATATATACTTTTATTAACTGACTTTTCTGATACTGCTCGTAATGCTATTATATACGCTCTTGAAATGTTTAAAAACGAGAAATTGTATTTTAAGCTTGTAAACACATATGATCTGGAGTTTAGTGGTAGTCCTTATGTTATGCAGGTTAAGGATGAGTTAGCCGCAGAGAGTATGAAAGGGCTTAAAAATGAGTTGCGGTTATTACACAGACTGTTTCCTGATTCACGTATTGAGATTGAATCAAGATTTGGATCATTGATTGAAGTAATTCAGAGCGAGATAAAAGAGTATACTCCGGATTTGATCGTTTTTGGCAATAAAGGAGAAAGTGCACTGGAACACTTCTTGTTAGGAAGTAATGCTTACGAAATGGTTAAACACATCAGCACTCCACTATTGATTGTTCCTAAAGGAGTTAAGTATAAGAAACCGGAAAAAATTGTTTTTGCCACCGATTTACGTGATTTTAAAAATGATGAGATTATTAAATCGGTTCGTGATATTGTTAACTATTTTGATGCTTCATTGTTATTTGTAAATATTCTTGACGAAGATAAAGAAAATCGCTTTGATTCAGAACAGAAAATCCTTTCTCATTTCCCTGATATTAAATATAGCTTCCATTATTTACAAGGAGATGATGTGGTAGAAAAGATTTGTGGATTTGTGGATGAAGAAGATGTTGACATTGTGATTATGATAAGACATAATATCAGTTTCTTTGACAGATTGTTTCATCCGAGTTTGACAAAGAAAATGATTTTTAATCCTAAACATACATTATTAGTACTGCATGACGAAGTGAGAAAAGATTAGAAATAAGAAGACATCAAGGAGAGAATGTAATATGACAAGAGGCTGTCCCGGATTTTCGGAACAGCCTCTTGTCTGTTTTTATGAACAAAAGGAAACTTATGAAGTAGCCCGTTCAAGTCTTTTAATAATGGAGAAAATAAATATTGCCGATAAAATACAACTAATAACAAATATCGCCCACAGTTCCCAGAGATCTAATTTTGTCCAGAATTTACTACCGATAAAAAGAAACTTATTTCCGGTAGCTGTGGCCAGTAGCCAACCTCCCTGCATCAATCCTTGAAAGCGAGGGGGAGCAACTTTAGATACGAATGATAATCCCATAGGACTGAGGAATAACTCAGCAATTGTTAAAATCAAATAACTGCTCATTAACCAGTAAGGCATTACTCTCGATGAGTCTGGAACCGGATTAAACTTGGCAACTCCTGAGGCATCTGTATACATTAATTCGTGAGGAGAAACCAGATTTAATGATGCAATAAGAATTACCAAGAAGCCAAAGGCTGCAATAATCATTCCGATACCAATTTTTTTAGGTGTTGAAGGTTCCATCTTTCTTTTCTTCAACCAGGCAAAAACTCCCATTATTGGAAAAGTTAATGCAACGATAAATAGTGGATTAAATGATTGGAAAATCTCTGGTGCAATTGGATTGCTTGAAGGAAAACCGGATACAAAATAGTACGTCAGTCCACCAAACACGACAAACATACCACCACCAATAGCTTTGTTTTTAATATCCTTTTTAGAAATTAGGAGTACCAGTCCGGCAACGGCACCAATAAATGGTAAAATTGTATTAAGATTAAAAAATATGTTTGTAAATGAATCAACGGTTTTCACGGTATAGTCACGTGCGAACAGTGTAAGGGTTAAACCATTTTGATGGAATGACATCCAGAAGAAAATAACGACAAAAAACACCAACACAAGTGATGTAACCTTAGGTCGCTCTTCTTTGGTGGAGATTTGATATATATAGGCAATAAACCCAAAAAACAAGCCAACAGCCGATCCCAGGGCAACATCGTCAAAGATAAAATGAAATATGACAGAGATTGTTATAACTAACCCCGTAGCCAATAGGATGGCAACCGGACTCGTTGTTGAATGACTTCTCTGTCTCTTCTCCTTTTTATCCGTGTTCCCGACAGCTTTATGCGGTGAAGGAAGCATCTTGTTAAAAAACACATATACTAATAATGATATGATCATAGTGCCGGCTGCAATGCCAAAAGCATAATTGTATCCTTTAGAAAATGTGTCAATATACTTTTGGGCAAATTCACCCAAGTCAGTTATCGTGGCTACGGATACTTTATTAGCCAAATTTTGAAAAACGCCCGTGTCATCTAAATTTCCATTTATATAGGCATGGCACATGGCCGGTAAACTTCCATCATGTTTAAATCCCTGAGTATTTAAAAACCAATTACGAACCCCGTTAGCAACAAAAGGAGCAAAAAAAGCACCCACGTTAATTCCCATGTAGAAAATCATGAAAGCTGAGTCTCTTACCTTTGAATATTTTGGGTCGTCATACAATTGACCGACTACTGCCTGGAGGTTTCCTTTAAACAGACCATTGCCAAACGCTATTGTAAACAGACCAATCAATGTAATGGTTAATGACATCCCGGGAACGGCAATGACGGAATAACCGGCAAACATGATTATCAGACCCATTAGAATAACTGATTTGTACTTTCTGGTGGAATCTGCAATTATACCACCTACAAGGGCTAATGCATAAATGGCATAATAAAACCAACTGTAATAATTTCCAGCTGATTCAACATCAAGGCCGTATTTGGCCTGTAGGAATAAAACTAAAATAGCCATCATGGTATAAAAACCGAATCGTTCGCCCATGTTGGCAAAAAAGGCTACATATAAGCCTTTGGGATGTCCTTTAAACATATCTGTAATATTTTAAAATTAGTTACTGAGTGTGAAAGAAACAAAAATAGATAAAATAAACTCACTTGCAAATTATAATTAAATTTAAGCGGTGTGTGATGATTTTATAAAGCTCATCAAATCAGTTGTTAGTATTGGTGTTAACTGATTTATTGCTGGTGTTACTTGTAAAAAATCTATTTGTTTGGTTATGATTTGATAGTGTGCGAAAAGTCAGGGATTTTTAAAGAGAAATGGTTAACTTTGTTAGAACGTAAAAAAGTGGATTTGTATGATTAAGATTTTCCCGGTAAAACAAGTACCCCTGATAGATAAATATACAATTGAGAATGAACCTGTTTCTTCATTAAACTTGATGGAAAGAGCAGCCGGGCAATTGTTTGAATGGATTCAAAAGAATTTCCCTGAAAAAAAAGTGAAGATTTTAACAGGACCCGGAAATAACGGGGGGGATTCTCTTGCTCTGGCCAGGATGTTGTTGATGGTTAACAGGGATGTTGTAGTATATTTGGTTAATCCTTCAGGCAAGTTTTCAAAAGATGCCCAAATAAACTTAGACAAACTGTTAGAAATAATTTCAGAAAAGAATGTTATTTATCTGCCTGATGGCAACTTCGAATTTCTTGAATTGTCAAAGGATGATATGGTTGTTGACGGCCTTTTTGGCTCAGGGTTGAACAGGCCTCTTGACGGATTACCACTGAAAGTTGTTCAGCAGGTTAACAGTTCGGAAGCTACTGTAGTTTCTATTGATATTCCTTCGGGATTATTTGGTGAAGATAACCGGAATAATAGTTTAGAAGGTGTTGTAAAAGCAGATTACACACTATCTTTTCAATTCCCAAAACTCTCATTTTTGCTGGCTGATTACGGTGATTATGCCGGACAATGGGAAGTGATTGATATCGGTTTGCATCTTAAAGCCATAGAAGAGTCTAAAACTGATTGGTTTTTTGTAGATAAGAAATATGTCAGTTCACTTTTAAAAGAAAGAAAACGGTTTTCGCATAAAGGAGATTACGGTCATGCTCTGCTTATGGCTGGTAGTTGCGGGAAAATGGGGGCTGCCGTATTGGCATCACGAGGTTGTCTGAAATCAGGTGTTGGGCTGTTAACTGTGCATATTCCGCATTATGGTTATCAGGTAATTCAGAATTCAGTTCCGGAAGCTATGGTCAGTATCGATAGGTCTGATATTTTGATAACGGAATTTCCGGATTTGGATATGTTTAATGCTATAGGTGTTGGCCCTGGAATAGGTAAGAAACCTAATACCGTAAAAGCAATAAAGAATCTTTTTGAAGTTATCGGAAACAAAGTATTAGTCCTGGATGCTGATGCTCTTAATATTATTTCCGAAAACAGGGAACTGCTGGATGTTTTGCCGGCAAATGCAATTTTAACACCCCACCCTAAAGAGTTTGACAGGCTAACAGGAACAAGTGAAAGTCATTATGAACGATTTGAAAACCTTGTTGAATTTGCAACAAAGTATAAGGTTGTGGTTGTGTTAAAAGGAGCATATACCATTACAGCACTGCCTGATGGCAGGTGCTTTTTTAATTCAACGGGAAATCCGGGTATGGCAACGGCCGGAAGTGGAGATGTTCTTACCGGTGTTATTTTAGGATTGTTAGCACAAAAATATAATGTAGAAGATGCTGCAATTATTGGGGTTTATATTCATGGGATTGCCGGGGATATTGCTGCCGGAGAAGAGGCTGTACAGGGTGTCACGGCTACTGATTTAATTAGAAACATTGGGAAAGGTTTTTTGGTAGTTTGAAGAACGCTCTACTGGTAAATGGTTAGTAATTTTTAACAAAGTATTATCTATGAAAACAACGAGCTGTGTGATTTTTATTCTTTTACCATTGTTGATATTTTCATGTAAAGTTGACAATAGAAAAAACAAACCCAATATTATTCTCATAATGGCTGATGATATGGGGTATGAATGTTTAAGCAGTTACGGCTCCACATCATACACCACTCCAAACCTTGATCGTTTGGCTTCACAAGGCATTCTTTTTTCAGAGTGTGTTTCACAACCCCTTTGTACACCTTCGAGGGTTAAAATCATGACAGGTTTATACAACTATCGGAATTACGACTATTTTGGTAATTTAAATATGAGCCAATACACTTTTGGAAACCTGATGCAAGATGCCGGATATGCCACTTGTATTGCAGGTAAATGGCAACTTAACGGATTATATTTCAAAGATGAAGTTCCGGATTGGAATGATAAAACCAAGCCTAACCATTTTGGATTTGATGAATATTGTTTATGGCAATTGACAAAAGGGGGAAATGAAGGTGGGCGATATGCAAATCCTTTGATTGAACAAAACGGAAAATTTTTGGAAAGAAATATTGACGACTATGGCCCTGATATTTTTTCAAACTATATTATGGAGTTTATCGGGAGAAAAAAGAGTGAGTCATTTTTTATATACTATCCAATGGTATTGGTGCACAATCCTTTTGTGCCGACTCCTGATTCCAAAGAGTGGATAAATAATGACTATAGAAGAAATAAGGATACTGCTTATTTCAAAGATATGGTATCCTATACCGATAAGATTGTTGGAAAAATTGTGGGTAAGCTTAAAGAATTGGAAATTGAAGATAACACTATTGTCATCTTTACAGGTGATAATGGCACAAACACTTCAATATCCTCAAATACAGTAAAAGGAGTAGTTAAGGGAGGTAAGGGTAATACTATTGATGCCGGTACTCATGTACCTCTTATAATCTCATGGCCAAAAGAAATTAAGACAGGATTTGTTTACGATGAGTTAATTGAGTTCAGTGACTTTTTCCCGACATTTGCTGACATCGTTGATAAAGATGTCAAATCTGATGGGAAGAGTTTTTATCCCTTGCTGATTGGAACAAAGCAGAAAACAAGAGAAACAGCATTTGTACACTATGACCCTAAATGGAGTAAAAATGTAAATCGATATAGAAATCAATTCGTAAGAACAGTTGATTATAAACTTTATCAGGATGGAAAGTTTTACAACCTCTCCAAAGATATTTTAGAAAAGTACCCTTTAAGTGTAGATTCCCTGACAGAAAAAGAGCTGTTGATTAAAACTACTCTTGAAAAAGAATTAAAAAAACATCCGGTATGGAATAATAAATAGCACTTTAACAGGTAATGAAATTGCGAACATTGCGAAAAAACTGGTTCTATATATGACATAGAGTGAAAACACTTTGTGTCCATTGCAGTAAAAACCCTTAAATAATTATTTGATTTTTAAGGTTCTTCAGAAAAATTCATAGGTAAACTTTGATTATTGGCTTATAACCTGTGTTATTTGATGAAACAAAAGATAGCATTACGGTGCTCTGCACCTTATTAAAACTTTTATACAATATCTCTACAAATGTTTGAGGTGCTCTGCACCTGATAAATATAGCGGCAGAGCCGCCAAAATCTTTGTAGAAATAGTAATCAAATACGGTTTATAAGGTACAGAGTACCGAAATATTAAGACAACTATGCATTATTCTGATGAGCCATTTTTAATAGCTTCCGCAAACTCACTTAATATCATAGCTGTTGCCCCCCAAATGATATGTTCATTACAGCAGTAGTATGGAGCATTAATGTTTATGTTGTTTATCTCTCGTTCGAAACACTTAATTTTTGATTTGTTAAGGAGAGTTGAAAATGGTAAGTTTATTATTTCTTCAACTTCCCTGGGGTTCCTGTTAAAAGTGGGAGTTGAGTTTAGAACACCTACATGCGGTATCACATTAAAATTACTGTTTGGGATATATAATGTTGTTAGTGTTCCGATGTAAGTTATCACATCTGATGAGATTCCAATCTCTTCTTCTGTTTCACGATAAGCTGTTTGTAGGATATCTTTGTCTTGTTGTTCCCGTTTGCCTCCTGGTAGGCTTACCTGTCCACTGTGTGCCCCATTGTATTCAGTTCGTTTAATTAAAGGAATATACCATTCGCCGTTTTCTTGAAAAAGAAGTATAAACACACTACTCTCTTTTGCCAGGCCGGGATCAGGCTGAGTATTACCCGTAAAACGGTTTGATGGAGACATGAGTTTTTGAGCCTTTACTCCCGGTAGTGGCCTTGTAAATAAATTCTTTAATATTTCTACAGTTACCAGCATAATCAATAATGCATAGATTAAATGAAAAAAGTTTGTAGAACAGATTCTTAATTTACGAAAAAAGTATCAAAGAAAAAACCGGGCGTAAACCCGGTTAATTCTCTTAATTAATCTAAACCTTTATATATGCGTTTAACCAATATGAAAATATCGTGCCAATATTTTTCATAATTATTAATTCTTTTGTTATTAAGACATATGTGAATCTGGTCTAAAAAGATACATAATACGTTATTGCGAGGAATCGAAGCAATCTAATGCCCTGTTTCTCTAGTTATTGAGATTGTTTCACTCCGTTCGCAATGACGACAGAGGCTTTTTAGAACGGATTCATATATGTATAAAAAAAATGTTCTTTTATGAAACTATGATGATATGGGTAGTTGCATATTTGTTCATTATCGTACATGTACTGTACGGAATAGAGCAGATTAATCAAACCTGATAGCTTTTACAGGAGATATTCTGGAAGCAAGGTAAGAAGGGCCTAACATCATAAGAATGGTTAAAAGAATAGTTGCAACGTTTAGAATAAGCAGATGCCAGAAGGTAATATGTATGGGAACAGTTTCTAAATAGTAATTATCAGGGTCAAGCTTAATCATTCCTGTATATTTTTGCACAAGACAGAACGTAACACCAAGAAAATTACCCCAAATAAGGCCTCTTCCTACAATAAAAGTTGCCAGGTATAAAAATACAGTTCGTAACGATTTGTTTTGGATTCCAAGAGCTTTTAATATCCCTATCATATTTGTACGTTCAAGGATCAGTATTAAGAGGCCTGAGACCATATTGAATCCTGCAACTATTATTATCAGAACAAGTATTACAAGTACATTCATATCCAAAAGATCGAGCCAGCCAAATATTTGGGGTTGCAAATCAAGGATGGTACGAGTACGAAGCAATATGCCATTTTCATCAATAAATGAGGTGGCAACAGAGCTTACCTCCATTCCGGTTTTGTCAATATTCTTAAAATCATCTATTTGTACCTCCAGCCCTGATATCTGTGTTTTATCCCAGTTGTTAAGGCGTTGTACCTGTTTAATGTCAACTAGTGCATATATCATGTCAAATTCAGGCAGGTTAGAGTCGAATATGCCTTCGATGGAAAACTTACGACGCCGGGGAGCTATATTATCTTTTTGAAGAAAGAACATCCGCAAATCATCTCCAATGGACAAGTGAAGCAATTGCGCGAGTTTTCGCGATATCAGAATTCCGTTTGAACGTACAGAATCATTTATTTGTAATTTGTCACCCTCAACTAAAATATTCTTGAAGAAATTCCAGTTAAAGTCTTCTGCAACACCTTTTAAAACAATGCCCTGAATGGCGTTGTCAGTTTTTATCATTCCCGGCTTTGTGGCGAATTTCTGAATGTGTTTTACACCTGTAATATTTTTTAATGTTTTTAAAAGGCCAGAGTCAGGTGAGATTGGATTTGTTTCGTACGACTGGTTATAATCGTAATTCATTATTTGAATGTGAGAACCGAAACCGATAATTTTTTGTCTGATCTCTTTTTTAAAACCAAACCCAATGGCAAGGGATAAAATCATAACTACCATACCAAGAATTATTCCCAGAGTGGCAACTTTTGTAACAGGACCGGCCAGCTTTTTACCCGATAAGCCACCGCTTCTGATTTTTCGTGCAATGAAAAGTTCCAGATTCAAAATATATTGATTTGTTGCAAAGGTAGAAAATTAGTTGAAAGTGGTTAATGGTTAATGCATGTTAATGCCTGAATAGGGTTGACCACTTTTACCCACTTATTACTAACTCTTTTATTAATTCTTGAGCGATGTTTGATGTTAAATTTCTTGGTTAATTTCAAAAATGCACGAATAAAAAAACACTCTGTGTCTCCGTGCCTCTGTGTTAGGCATTTACTAAATATTACATTCTCTTAAAATCTAAACTTAACTGTAGTTGCAGTTGATGAATTTCAGCGTGTGATTTTTTTAATGCATTTTGCTCAAGAATAGAAAGCTTGTCATATTTAATAGTATTTACCGGAGCCTCATTATCAAGAAGCAGAGTTACTTGTTGTTTTAAACGCAATTGCATTATGAAATTGTAAATTTGGATAAGTTCATTTTTGCGTTGTGATGAAAAAACCCGGTTTTTTTCAAGTACTTCAAGCCTTTCAATTGTATTTGTCTGATTAAGTTGATTGTGCAGAGAAAGTACCCTGACAAATCCAATGAGAGGAAGAAGTAATTTTTTAAAGTCAACAATTTCGGAATTGAAATCAGGTTTATATTTAATTATTGAGTCTGCCATATGGTAGAAGAATAATTCCTGTTGTTTTGTTTCTTGGTTAACATGTTTTCTTAACTCATTAACCAGTGATTTTTCGCCATAGATGTATCTGAAATCAAAAAAGATACTACTGTCAAGTACATTTTGAGGGTCGGGTGATTGTATCCAATAGGTAAACTGTTTTTTCCATTTGTTTAATGGCTGGCACCACTTTTTATTACTTGCCATAATTTCGCCTTTACAGTAGTTGTAACCTATAAAATGAAGGTTTTTATTTATGACTTTGGCCAGATTAAGAAAATATTCAGTATTCTCTTTCGTATTATTTGAATCAGAAATTATTATGGCATTATCCTGATCTGTTTTAAGTGTCTGTTCCTGTCTGCCTTCACTTCCCATAGCCATAAAAGCAAATGGGCAAGGCGGAGGACTAATGCTTTCTAATGCTAAATTAATTACGCGATTTGTTATGGTGTCGGCAATTGAAGTAATAATTCGAGTAATGTTTTGCGCATTATTGCTATTAGAAATAATTGCATTTATAAGAACAGGAAGCCGGTGGTAGATATGTTTTATTTCGTATATATGGTTGCAAGTCTCAATCTCTTGAATTAAACAACTTAAAGAATTACGTTGCATCTCAAGAGTATCTGTATTACTTATGGCTCCTAATATTTTATTTTGTGAGTTTTTAACCAATAAATGCGAAACTTTTTTGCGTTTAAATTTCAAAATGGCTTCATATATGAGTGCATTTTCTGAGATGTGTTCTACCGGTGAACTCATAATCTCTGATACAGGTGATGATAAACTAATGTCGCATGCAATTACCCTTTTTTTCAAATCGGTATCATTAACAGTCCCAATCATTGTTTGACCACTAGTTACAAAAATAATATTTCTGTTCTTTACAGACATCAATGTTGCTGTCTCTTTTATAGTAGTGTCAAGTGTACATGTCAGTATCTCGTGTATAAACGATTTTATGGGTTGCTGCATTAATAACAATGATGTTTGCAATTCTTGTGAAAGCTTATGAGAACTTTTACCCAACTGCTCTTGTCTGGTAATATCTTTTGTAATAACAATATATGTTTCCTGATCTAAATTATTGATGCGTGAAACTGAAATAACCACCTCTTTTTTTGTTTTTCCGTTACATTTTAAAAATGTTTCTGTTGTAACTGATTTTTGAGGATCAGTAAACAGATTTAAAACATCATTCCAATCTATATCAAAAATGTCGTTGAATATTTTGCCAGTCAGCGTTATTGTCGGACAATCCAACATCCTGGCAAATTTAAGATTGTTAAAAGTAATCTTGTTGTTCACAAGCATTAGTGTACCTTCAGTTGATGCCTCAACCAGTGTTTCATACTTTTGTTTCGAAAGCAAAAGCTTTTGTTCAGCACTCCTGCGATTGTTTTCAATATTTAAACTTTGCCTGATAACATACACCAGTGTGATAATTATTATTAGTATTATAATTGCTGAAATCGCAAACAGACGGTTTTTCAAATGCGCACTCTCTTTTTTCACATCGTCAAGATATATGCCTGTACCTATAATCCATTGCCAGTTTTTGTAACCCTTAACAAACGATAATTTAGGAACAACCCGCGAGGTGTCATCTTTCCATTGCCAATAATAATCAATAAATCCTTCGCCATCTTCTTTTACCAGATTTGCTGCATCAACAAATAATTTTTTTTCGTGTGTGTCTCTATAGTTTGAAAGATTGGTTCCGATTAATTCTTTTCGATAAGGGTGCATTACCATACGAGGTGTATAGTCAATAATCCAAAAGTAGTCTTTATCTTCCGAGCCATAGCGTATTTGTTCTATCTGCTTAGTTGCATTTTTTTTTGCATCCTCTAATGAAACAAGTCCATTCTCATACTCTAATTCATGTGCTTTAACTATACTCCATACAGTATTTGTAAGTTCCCTGATCATTACCTTTTTACTGTCAATCATATTTTTCTGAAACTTGGGTATAATTACTGCAAAAAAAGATATTATAAACAAAGCAATTGCCAGTATTGATGGAACAACAATGTGTAAAAAGAATTTATGTGAGTTCTTTTTCGGCATAAGTTTTAAGTCTTTTTCATTAAAAGCGTTGTGCTTTAATTGTGAAATTCTCTACATCAAATATACAAAATCCTTTACTAATCCTTGAACCTGTTACTGGCGGTACTAATATGCAGTCATTAACTTTTGGAGTGTATTGGCTGTTGTATCTTTTTTTAATTAGCTTGTTATCTGATGCAACCAATAGTCCTACATAATGTCGATGACCTGCAAAACCAAAGTGGCAATTTACACCTGACATATACTCTTTATGAGACTCAAAGTCTTCGACAGACGAATAAAACTCACGAGATGATCCGGTTAGGTTTGGATAAAAATAGTGAGAAAGCAAGACTTTATGATTATTTGTTTCAAGAATATGATACTCCGGTAAGGTATGCAAAAAATCAATGTCAGAATTGGTATACAACGGATCAAGCTCATTATCGTCGTATAACCAAACCTTGCCGGCCGATTCATTTAATCGTTCGTTATAGTCCATTTTGTACCATGATTCAGGATATGTAAAAACCGGATTGATTGTGGGAAATCTACCGGCTGCGTGTAGATCGTGGTTGCCTGCAACTACGATTTTACAGTTTTTGCGTATTAGGGTTAAGCATTCATGCGCATTACGAGTATCAAAATAGTTGTAGTGTGGCACACTAAAACCTGAAATGTCGCCCAGACAAATTATTTCATCGCAATTAAGTTTTTCAATTTTTCTAAATGCGAATTTCAGATTTACAATATCTTCGTGAATATCGGCAATAATGGCATATTTCATTGAAGAAGAGGTTTGTTTTTATTTATCTTTTTCGGGTGGAAATATTTTTTGCAAGATATTTTGTTTTTTTATGGGTCTGCCTAAAAGCTTATTTAAATTGTTTTCGGCTGTCAGGTTTCTATCCCAAAGGGTAATGGCTTTTTTATAATAAATTATGGCGTGTTCATAGTTTTCCTGATGACGTTTAATGGTACCCAAATTGGTATAAGCAACTGACAAGCGCCTTGGTGTTTCAAGTTGAGCATCTACAATTTCAGATACTCTTTTTTTATTAAAACGTTCTTTTTCTTTATCCGTATTGCTTTCAAGGCCAATTAGAAAGTTATTCTGAATATTGTTTTTAATATCAGTTTTTGTCAAAGTTGAATATTCTTCTATCCATTTTTCATAAATTTTTATGCTTCTCAATGCTGCAGTTTCACTTAAAATAAGCAGTGTATCTTTTGAAAGTGTAGTTTTTCCATCGAGACTTAAACTATTATTATCAAAACTTATGGCCATTGTTAAATATGTAGCCGCCCTGTTGTTATTTAGTACACCTACTTCAAAAGAGTTGCTGTAATGATTAATTGAATTGTAAATGTCTTCAATAGAGTCGAGTAAGTTGAAGATTCCTGTGTAGTTATTACTTTCTGTGTAGCTGTCATACTTGCTATAAAGCTCCCTGGCTTTAAGTATTCGTGTATCAACAGAACTGTTTTGAAAACTGTAATAAAAATTGGCTATGCCAAAACCAATTAAAACAAGAGCTCCCATTATTATAATGAGTGCTCTTGTTGGATTTTTTGATAGATTCATTTTAACTGTGTACCTTTTCAATTAAAAATTTGCGTATTTCAACAGGTGTTTCAGGAGTGAATTTTGAAACTATAATATTGGTTAAAATTGCTAATGGAGCACCAATCCATGCAAAATACCAAGCGCCCAAATAGTAGCTGATAAATTCGTGGTATGGTAGTGTAACACCTTGTTTGCCTGCAACAAAATAGGTAATTGAAATAAGAGAAACTAATCCGCCGGCTATTAATCCGGCAGTGGCACCCTGGCGGTTTGATCCGCTCCACCATATTCCTAACAGGAATAATGGGAATATTGTACAGCCTGCTAAAGAGAAAGCTACAGCAACTAACTGACTAATTAAAGCCAATTTTAGCATAGCAATCATTGTTACAATAATAGCCATTATAATAGTTCCTATACGTGCCATCATTAGTTGTTTACTTGGTGAGGCTTGTGGATTTAGTACTTTAACATATAAATCGTGTGAAAATGCTGAAGCGCCGGCAACCAATAAACCTGAAACGGTTGAGAATGCAGCGGAAACACCTCCGGCAGCAAGTAAACCTACAATTAACGGATGAACATTACCCAATTGAGCTGTGTAAACTACAATCGCATCCTTTGAAAGTTTACCTACTTCAGGGTTGGCAGATAGTATTTTACCGAAAGCAGAATAGACAGGTGCACTCCAATAAAGAATACAAATAAAGAATAATCCCCAAACTACTGACCAACGGGCATCACTCGCCTTAGGAACAACATAAAAACGTTGAATTACGTGTGGTAATCCGGCTGTGCCAATCATTAATGAGAATGCGATAGCCATCCATTGAAAAAATGTTTTTCCGGTTGCAATATCCCAGGGCATTGAATATTCCGGTGATGCAGTTATGGCAAAATCATTTCCCAAAGAATTCACAAGTTGTGAGATTTCGGCTGATGGAATTCCTGTAGTAATATCGGATACTACTGAACCATACCCTATTTGAGGTAATATCCAAAAATAATCAAACTTAAATGTAAGTATGAAAAGTGGGATTAAAAATGAAATAATTATAATTACATATTGAATCTGCATGTTTTTAGTAACACCCAACATACCTGAAATAAGAGTATATGTTAAAACTACAGAACCCCCTATAATTACGGCCCATAAATAATCAATGCCTAATATCCATTGAAACATAAGACCAATTCCGGCAAATTGCCCAACGCAATACGAAATTGAAATGAGAATGGCAATTATAGCACCGGTAGCACGTAACGATTGTGAATAGAATCGATCGCCAATAAAATCAGCCGCAGTGTATTTTCCATATTTTCTAATTTGACCTGCCATTAGAATTAACAGAAGAACATAACCTCCTGTCCAACCTACAACATATGCCAGCCCGTGATAACCTGAACCATACATTAAGGCAGCCATTCCAAGAAAGGAGGCAGCACTCATCCAGTTTGAAGCTATAGCCATACCTGATCCGGTTCTTGAGATACTACGACCGGCAGCATAATAGTCATTAGTGTCTTTGGCACGAAATAAAATGCCAACCATTACAAAAAGGCAAAGGATAGTGATAAGAATAATAGCCGGACCAACTTTAAAACCGCCTTCAAGTTCAGTAGCTGCTGTTGCTGCTTTTAATATGCCCGGTAAGCCAAGAATTATAAGTGAAGATATTATTTTTTTCATAAGTTCTATTTGTAGTTAAGTATTTGTTGTTTAATCTTTTTCTTCTTATTATTTGATTATTCAACTAGTCCTATTTTTTCATTGTATTTATCTACTCTATAGCAATAGAGCCAACATAGTCCGATAAACAGAACCAGTAAGAATACAGCCGAATAGAAATAGTGAAACGGAAAACCCAGGAATTTTGTATCGGTTAAAACAGAACGGTTATGAATGGTATAATGAGGCATACACTGCTCAATTATTACCTTATTATCCTCGGTTAAAATATCCATTCCCGATGATCTTAGTTCGAGTGGAAGAATCTTTGCTAGTATATTATTGGGATTAAGACCTAAAACGGATTGCGATAGTGCACCGAGTCTGTTTCTATCTTCGACGTAGTTCTTGTCAGTCAGTGATTTGGCATTTTCTGCTGTTTTTTCAAAATTCACTAATGCAGTTGAGATGGCAACCTTTTGTGCGGAATCGGCAAGTTGCATTGTAGCCCATGTAATGCCATTATCTAAAGCAGCCCTGTGTTCGGTAGATATAAATACTTTTCCGGCAACATGTAAAGTTGATTTAGCAAATTTGGAAATTTCATCAGCAGTTGCATTTCCTGATTTAACACTGCCCCATACTTCGTTAAAAGTTTCTAATTGAGGTTCGGGGGTTGGTTTTTCAATGGCTCGTAATAGAAAATGAAAGCCAAAAATGGCAACGGCCCAAATGCTTATTAACCAAAGAACCAGATTTCGGTTGTATCTGGATCTATCAGTAGTAGGCCTAAAAAAACTAATGTGATAGTTATTTTCCTTATTCATAAAATATAATTTAGGTGTATATCAATGGCAAATATATATTTTATATGTCAAAAAGAAGATAAATTCACTGAGTATCAAGTTATTGAGATATGTAGATATGTAGTAGGGTGGCCGCTATTCTCTTTTTATTCAATAATAATGATGATAAAAAATGAATATATTTTGTTTTCTTTGTTTACGTGTTGTGGAAGAAGTAGTATTACAAAACTATCCAATGCTTAAAGCAGACTTTAAGAAGCATATATTTCTATTTAAAACCCCCGGTGGAACTTCGCGAGGCGTTTTGCATACAAAAGATAGTTGGTATATCTCATTATGGGATGATGAAAAACCGGCACTGAAGGGTGTTGGTGAATGCTCTATTATAAAAGGGTTGAGTTATGACGATCGACCTGATTATGAGAAAAAACTACAAAGTTTGGTTGATGAAATAAATGAAACAGGCGAAGTATTATTTGTAGGACTCGATGAGTATCCGTCAATATATTTCGGGCTGGAAACTGCAATGATGGATTTTCATTCGGGTGGAACAAAAGAACTATTCCCCTCTGAATTTACCGAGGGTGAAGATTCAATATCCATAAATGGCCTTATCTGGATGGGTACTCCTGAATTTATGTGGCAACAGATAGAGGATAAAATAGCTTCCGGGTTTAATTGTATAAAACTAAAAATAGGGGCAGTAGATTTTGAATCAGAATTAAATATCCTGAAAAAAATCAGAAAAAGATATGGCGAAAAAGTTATTGAGCTGCGAGTGGATGCCAATGGTGCTTTTAATTCTGATGATGTGTGGTATAAGCTTGATGAACTGGCAAAGCTAAAGATTCATTCCATTGAGCAACCGGTGAAAGCAGGTAACTATGAACTTATGCAGGAGATTTGCCGCAATTCTCCTTTGCCGATAGCTCTTGATGAGGAGTTAACTGGTGTAATTGATGAGGAGAAAAAGGCGGAGTTGATAGAGTTTATTAAGCCTCAGTATATTATTTTAAAACCGAGTTTACTGGGAGGGATTGAGATGAGTGAGGAGTGGATTGAGATTGCGGAGGAGAATGATGCAGGATGGTGGGTTACTTCTGCTCTGGAGGGTAATATTGGGCTTAATGCTATTGCCCAGTGGACATATACCTTGAATAATCCATTACCACAAGGATTGGGGACTGGTCAGGTTTTTGCTAACAATATAGGTTCGCCTATGAGAATACAAAAGGGTAGGTTACATTATGTCCTTGGTATTGAATGGGAAAATCCATTTGATAAAGAATTTTAATTATGTGTTCGAAATACAAGTCACTGACAATAAACGGTAAGCATTACCAGGAAAAAGAGTTGGAGAAACTGGCAATGCAAAAATTGAATACAGGTAAAATATTGCCATGGGAAAGGGATATTTTTATTTTTATTAGTCAATGGCTTGATGACACCGAAACAATAGAGGTTCAAACATCAGGGACAACCGGTGAACCACGAAAGTACCTTGTATCAAAAAAATCTATGATTATTTCAGCCCGTAAAACTTTAGACTTCTTTCAACTTAAACCGGGTGATTCTGCTTTGTTGTGTTTATCACCCCGGTATATTGCCGGAAAATTGATGATCGTTCGTGCTTTTGCCGGTAAGCTTAATCTGATTCTTACACAGCCAGTAAGTACACCTTTGCAAGGCATTAATGAAAATATTGATTTTGCTACTATGGTACCAATGCAGGTATCTAAACAGATGCAAACAAACCCGGATGCTTTTAACAGATTGAAAACGCTTATAATTGGCGGTGGAGAAGTGCCTGATTTATTAAAAGAAAGATTACAAACCATTTCAACAAAAATTTGGGAAACTTATGGCATGACAGAAACTTTAACTCATGTTGCATTGAAAAAACTTAATGGTGATGCAAGGTCGGATTGGTTTTCTTCACTTCCGGGTGTTAAGGTGGAGAAAAACAGCAATGATTGTCTTGTAGTAGAAGTTGATGGTATTACCCGAGATCCTTTAATAACCAGTGATATCGTAGAATTTGATGAACAAAAGCAATTCAAAATAAAGGGTAGAGTAGATGATGTTATAAATACAGGAGGAATAAAAATCATGCCTGTTGATGTGGAGAAGAAAATAGGGCAGTGGATAGACCGTTCTTTTGTTGTCAGTTCTGTGTCTGATGAAAAACTGGGAGAAAAAGTGGTGTTGGTCATTGAAGGTGATGCATTTGATGTTAGTGAGTTGCAGGCGAAATTAAAGAGTTTGGAGTTTTATGAAATTCCGGGAAGTTTAATGTTTTTCGAAGAACTTCCTTGTACCGAAACAGGAAAAATAAAGAGGAAGGAGTTAAAAAATCTTATACATGAAAGAAATCATAAGAGGTTTTAATTTTTATTGTTTATTTGCAACATTAAATATGTGTAATTAAATAGTATAATAAAATGAAAATGAGATTTGTAATATCGTTGTTTGTTTTTCTTTTTTCTGTTTCTCTGATGGCTCAGGATAAGGAAGATGTAAAAGAGGAGGGGTATAAGTTTACCACAATTGTAGATTTACCTGCTACATCAGTAAAAAATCAGTATCGTTCTGGAACTTGCTGGAGTTTCTCAACACTCTCTTTTTTAGAGTCTGAAATGTTAAGAATGGGTAAAGACTCCGTTAATTTATCTGAAATGTTTGTTGTTCGTCACTGCTATTCTGATAAGGCGACCAAATATGTACGTTTGCATGGCTCGTTGAATTTTGCCGGTGGCGGTGCTTTTGGTGATGTTACATATGTGTTAAAAAATTACGGACTAGTTCCTGAATCAGTATATAAGGGATTGAATTATGGCCAGGACAATCATGTTCATGGAGAGGTGGACGAGGTTTTAAAAGATTATGTTGATGGTGTAGTGAAAAATAAGAACAAAGAGTTATCTACAGCGTGGCATAATGGTTTTGAAGGTATTTTGGATGCATATTATGGAGAGCTACCCGAAGAGTTTGAGGTTAATGGTAAAACATATACACCTAAAACTTATGCTTCGGAGATTGTTGGATTAAATGCAGATGATTATGTTCAGTTTACATCATATACTCATCATCCATTTTATAAGGCATTTGTAATTGAAGTTCCTGATAACTGGTTATGGGAAGAGGTGTATAACTTACCATTAGATGAATTGAATCAGGTGTTTCAACATGCACTCAAAGAGGGTTATACAATTGCCTGGGGTGCTGATGTCAGCGAAAAAGGATTTTCTCATAGTAAAGGTATAGCTATTGTACCGGAAACTGATGAAGAAGATATGTCGGATAGTGAACGTTCCAAGTGGGAGAAACTTTCAAAATCAGAGAAAAAGAAAGAATTGTACAGTTTTGATAAGCCTGTGAAAGAAAAAGTGATAACACAGGAAATGAGACAAGTAGATTTTGATAATTATAAAACAACCGATGATCATGGATTGCACATTACCGGAATGGTAAAAGATCAGAATGGTAAAATTTATTATAAGGTTAAGAATTCCTGGGCTACAAATAGTAAATATAAGGGCTATTTCTACGCGTCAGAATCATTTGTGTTGTATAAAACGATGAATATAATGGTTCATAAAGATGCTCTTTCAAAGGAGATAAAAAAGAAGATTGGTATAAAGTAGGAAAATACGTTTTATTAGATAAGTGAGCGGGTGACTAATAGTCACCCGCTCACTATGATCTCTGATTAGTCACCCGCTCACTATATGTAAAATAGTGACGGGGTGACTTCTTGATAATTCCTAAAGTCACCCCGTCACTTCAAAATAAAGATGTTTTTATTTCTTACCTGCCAAAGCAGCATCAATAGCTTTACAAGCTCTGAATCCGTCAGCAATGGCACTGATAGCATCGGCAGTGTGGTTAACAGCATCACCACCGGCATATACTTTCGGATCGGTTGTTTGCTGATTTTCATCCACAACAAAACGTCCTTTTTCTACTTTTATCTTTTCTGCAAACTCACCTTCAAGGAAACTGTAATCGCCTTGCTGGCCTATAGCTCCCATAATAGAATCAATCTCGAGAATATTATTACTACCTTCAATAGCTACCGGCTTAGGACGACCGCCATGCTCATCAGGAACCATTTCTGCCATAAGATATTCAATAGCTGTTACCTTGTTGCTTTCGTTGGTAAGTATTTTAATCGGAATTGTTTGTGGAACAATATTTATACCTTCTTGTTCAGCTCCCTCAATCTCTTCCCAGTCGGCCGGCATATCCTGAACACGACGACGGTAAAGAATTGTAACTTCAGCACCCAATCGGGCACTTACTCTGGCAGCATCAATAGCAACGTTACCACCACCTATTACGGCCACTTTTTCACCTACATCAATTTTCTCTCCGGCATTAATTTCATGCAGGAAGTTTACGGCCTGCATAGAGCCTTTGGCTTCTTCACCATCAATGCCGATTGTCCAGGGTTGAGGAAAACCTACACCCATAAACACGGCATCTGCCTCTTTATATAATTTCTCAAAAGAGATATCTTTACCTACTTTGGTATTATATTTTATTTTTACGCCAATTTTTTCGATATACTCAATCTGCTTATCCAAACTATCCATCGGGAAACGGTATTTAGGTATTCCGTACATTGTCATACCGCCGGCTTTGGCATTAGCCTCATAAATTGTTACATCGTAACCTCGTAGAGCGAGATAGTATCCGGCAGTTAAGCCAGATGGTCCTGCGCCAACAATACTTACTTTATATCCGTTTGGTTCCTTTATCTCAGGATTAACAATCTCTCTGGTAATATCGGCTGTTTGGGCTGTTTCGGTTGCATACCCTTTCAACCAGCGAATTGCAACAGCTTCACCTCTGACAGCGATAGCGCAAACATCTTCACAACGACGTGTACACACCTTACCACACATCTCGGGCAATGGGTTGTTGTCGTAGATAATCCTTACGGCATCGGCATCATTACCTGAGGCAATAGCATTGATATATTCAGGGATGTGCATGTGCTCAGGACACGCCTCGGTACAAAGTCCGCAACTGATACAACGTGATGCTTCCTCTCTTGCCATCTCCTCGTTATAACCCAAAACAACTTCGGCAAAGGATTTTACACGCTCCATACCTTCCAGTTCCGGCATAGGAACGCGGTTAAACACATTAAGCGAAATACCATCTGCTGTAGTGAACGAGAGGTTGTCTTTTCCTTCAGGATTGTCTTTACCCGGAATAAAGAGAAATGAGTTTGGGTCATCACTTACATACATGTAATCCCTGGTTAAACTTAAACTTCCCGTAGGACAAACCTCCACACACAATGCACACCAACAACATCTTCCGTTATCAACCCTGGGGCGCAATCCACTGTCGCCATTCGAGCCTTCAATGCCTTCTATATGAATCATGTCTATTGCCTTGTTCTGGCAAATGATAGAACAGTTACCACAACCGATGCACTCCTCAAGGTCGTTGTAATGGAATCCGCGATACCGTTCAGCAGCCTCCGTTGTCTCATTCGGATAATCTATTGTATGCGGTTTCTTACCAAACTGTTTTAACGCAGTTAGTGGTTTTAGTGTGCCTTTTAAATCAAAGAAACTCATTTGCTATTATTGTTTATTCGTTTATCTGTTTATCTGTTTGTTTTGATTATATCTGCTTAATTGAGTGCTACTCAGTTTATTTAATTTATTACCAATCTCTTCAATCAACGCTCTTATGTTTTCAATACTTTCCTTATCGCAATACCCTAAATCAACTGAAATAATTATCTGACTAAGAACTTCCATTAAACTTCCAAATGCAATTTCTGTAAATCGGCATTGTTCTTTACCTGATTTACGAGCTGTTCCTTCTGCAATATTTGATGAAACAGAAATTACTGATCGTCTTATCGGTGATGTTAATCCAAATCTTTCATCTTCAGGAAACCCTTTACTTATTATGTAAATATCTTTTGTGAGTTTCCTGCTCAGATTCCATACTTCAAGTTTTTCAAAAGAGTAAAGTCTCATTTAAATATTGTTTATCTGTTTATTCGTTTATTCGTTTATTTGGCCATACGTTTAACAGGTTATCTATCTTATTTAAATACAAACAATTCCTCAACTCACCGAATAAACAAATAAACAAATCGCCAGTATTACCGCTCAATTTCCGGGGGACAAGTTCCGAGGCTGTTCATGATTGCTGATACATCAGCAATATTTTCGCCAATCAGCACATTCTCAAGCAGAGTAATGCCATGCACATAAGCTGCTCCTTTCAGATGCACACGTCTGGGCATAGTACCACCGTCACTTACAACATACAATCCTATTTCTCCTCTAACCGATTCAACTCTTACATACGCATCACCTTTGGGTAATTTCCATTTTTGTGGATTAGGAATTTTATTATAAAAAGCTCCTCCCGGCATCATGTCAATAACCTGACGAATGATGTGAATTGACTGACGTGCTTCCCGGCGTCTTACCAAAGCCCGTGCCCAGATATCTGCTCCTTCAGCCGTTGGTACTTCGAAATCAAGCTTGTCATAAATCTCGTAAGGATCATCAATGCGTATATCACTTTTAATACCGCATCCTCGTAAAACCGGGCCTACAACACCATGCTCTACAGCCTTTGCTTTATCAACTATTCCGACTCCCTGAGTACGTTTTTTAAAGATGGCGTTGTCAAACATCAAATCGTCATAATCATCCAATCTCTTTTCAATATAATCAAGAGTTTTCAGCACCTTCTGTTCAAATCCTTTTGGCAGGTCACGACGAACGCCTCCCGGCCAGATATACATGTGGTATATACGACCACCTGTTAACTCTTCAAACAGATCGAGAATATAGTTTCTGTCACCTACACTCCACTGTCCCATAGTGTAAAGTCCCAGACTACCGTTCTGCCCACCGTACCAAAGCATGAAAGAGGCCAGGCGTGCAAGTTCAAGAACCATAACCCGAATGTATTTAGCCCTTTCAGGAACTTCGCGTCCTTCAATAGTTTCTACTGCCCTGGCATAAAGCTCCTCCATAGGGTCGGTTTCAGGAACACAGAAACGGCACATCATGGTAAAACTCTGTAACCAGTTACGTTTCTCCTGCAACTTTTCAAATGCCCTGTGAAGGTATCCTACTTCGGTAGTAGCCTTAATAATAGTATCCCCTTCAACTTTCAAACGCACCATCATATTTCCGGTAATGCCGGGATGCTGAGGGCCAAAATATAACGTTGTAGCTTTTTCTCGCATTATCTTGAATGTTTTTTAGCAAAATCAGGTATCTCTTCTCTCGAACGTTTAATAATCTCTTCACGAACATCAACTGCATCTTCACGCCCTTCTCGGCTCCAGAATGTGTTGTCAGCATATTCTTCAGTATTGAAGTCACGTCGCATGGGAGGCATCTCCTGCCAGTCTTCCAAAAGGAATTCATCCGGTGCAACAAGTCCGTCTATCTCTATTCCGAACATTTCACGCAATTCACGTTCGTAAGTGTTGGCCTGACGCCATATCATATCAATATTCGGTAAAACAGGTTTATCCCTGTTTATTCTTGTTCTGACAAAAACTTTTAATTTCTCTTTGGGTGACCAAAGAATATATATTATTTCAAACTCACCCTCTTCAAGCCAATCGACACAGGAGATATGTGTCAGGTGAATATACCCCAGATTCACTTTCAGGTAGGTTAATATTTGAGGGATGATATTGGTATCAACATGAAAGTCCAGACGGTTATCGTCATAGTCTTTCTCTGACACATTATCGAATGCGGTTTTTATTTTTGCTGTGAGATTATCTTTTATGTCTTTCATAATCTTTTGTTTTCAATCATAATTTCATTTTGTGTTTTGTCATGATTTTTGCATTCGCAAAAAATCCCGCCAAAATGGTTGTTATTTTTTTCTATTTCCCCGGGTTAAAACCCGGGGCTATAAATATTTTACCCCTTTGGGGCAATAGGGCATCTCCCTATTCTAGTTCTTTTCGCCACTTTGAGACTTATTTTTTAGTGTCACTTCACTTTCTCATTCATTCTTCTTTCCTCGCCATGCCTGTCTCGACTCATACGAGATGGAGAGGGGTGAGGCTTTTTATCATTAACCATTAACCAATAACCAATAACCATTAACCATTAATCATTAACAACTAACAACTACCCCTACCAGTTATATTCAGGCATTACCCAGTTAGTAATTATCTTTTTCTGGTTAGCCCTGTACCATTCAAGGTTATCTTTGTATTCTTTAGCGCCGTTAGCTTTTCCTTCGGCAATAAGATTCTGTAACTTTCCGAAACCTGCAAGAACTGATTCGGGGCGTGGCATGCAACCATTGATATAAACATCAACAGGCAGGTACTTGTCCAGAACCTTTATGGTATTGTATGAATCGTAATACATTCCGCCGTTTATAGTACACGAGCCAAAACCTATAACATATTTAGGATCTTGCATCTGTTCATAAACTCTGATAACTCTTTTTATTGTTTTAGTTGTCAGGTAGCCGGTTATTAACAGTACATCAGCCTGGCGTGGTGTAGCTGCCCCCCGTACACCTAAACGCTCGGCATCATAACGGGAAGTCATGGTGGGAGGGATCTCAATTGCACCACAACCTGTACCATAAGCAAGTACCCAGATGGAGTGCTTGCGAGCCCAATTCTGAATGAAGTCTGATATCTTTTGTGAATTCTTATCGTTTATCATAGTGTTAGTTTATCAAGTTTATCAAGTTGTCAAGTTATCAAGTTGTCAAGTTATCAAGTTGTCAAGAGTATTCACTTTTTAACTTATAGTGTTTTTATTAATCCTGATAATAATTTTGATATTTCAATTGATAAATCATATAGTTTATTATAATTGATTTTATCTATTTTGTTTAACTCTATTGCTAAATGTAACATTGAGCGTACTTCGCCACAGGAACCTTTAGCTATATATAAAAATTGTTTGAACTCTTTATTTGATTGCCTTTCGTATCCTTCTGCAATATTGTTCATGACAGATACCGCTGCTCTTTCTATCTGGCTTTTAAAACCAAAATCTTTACTTGAATTAAAAACTTCGTAAACACCAACAGCTAACGTTTTAGCTTTTTGCCATGAAATAATATCTTCAAATTTTTCTATCTTCATTTTTTTAAAGTTATTCAGTTTGCCATTCCTGCTTTATGAACTTTTCACTTTATAAACTTTCAACTAAAACGCCAAAGCGTGAATTAATGCTAAAAAGCCAAAAAACAGAGGCCATCCCCAAAAATATCGTATTGCTTGTTCTGTTCTGTACCTCGGACTAACCATTCCGTATAACATAGGTATAAGATATATTGCAAATGTTTTTAATAAAAGTATAATTAAATTATCGGCTCCACCCAGAAACAGATTAACATATAGGGTGAGCTTGGCAAAGGCAAATATTGAATTTGACGACATAAGTGTAAACAGGTATTTTCCTCCGTTCTCTGAAACCGGACCTGATGCAAGTTCAGTAGGTGCACCAACAATGTCAAAAGGCGAATAACGGAACATTCCAAACATAGCCAGAATGGCAGCAATGAATGCAAATGGAGATGAAAACATCATCCAGACACCTTGCTCTGCCTGTATATCCATTAGGTCGACTAATGATGTTGTATGATGTTGCATCATCAGTGCAACCAGTGCCATCACCCAGGGAACCTCAAATCCTGCCATTTGACTCAATCCACGGGTTACACCAATTGCTGAATTAGGGTTACCTGTTTGTCCTGCGCCCAAGGCCATTCCTAACGGACCAAAAAACATGATATACATAATGAATAACAAGTCGCCCCTGAAATTCAAATTTGAAAACCATTGGTCATTCGTAAGAACGGGGATAACCAATACCGACATGATTGATGTAACCATCATAAATGCAGGCCCCACATGTTGCATAAAACCATGATGTATAGCTGATGTTTTTGATGCCAACTTTAATGCATCAATAAAGTTTTGATATATTGGTGGCCCTTTACGGTTCTGTACTCTGGCCGTAATTTTACGGCTAAGCCCCATGTAGGTTAATCCTACTACAAATGCAACTACTATCGTAATAACCGCACCTAAAATGTTATAACCAAGAGATTCCATTTAAATTTTATATTTATTATTTTATAATGAATATTGTCCTCTTCACATTTGGTAAGTAACTGCAATACTCAATTTTCAATCAAAACAAGCTATCCTTAAATAATAGCAACACTATTATAAAAATCACAAGATAGAGTGCGTAAGTCTGCCCGTTACCGTTATATATTCTTCTTGTGAAATCAAATAAGGCTTCCAGTCCTTTTCCGAAACTTTTATAGTATGTGTTTATTTTTCTTCGCATAAGCGGTTCAACAGCACGTAAAAACGGTTGCATGAAATTAATCGAGAAAGTAAGGTTCTCATGTTCTTTGGGTACTTCGCCTGATGAACTGATGTCTTTTGTAGTAACGTATCGCGTAGTTTTATAACCTTTAATGGTAAGAAAGATCATGAAAAACAGGAATATTCCCATTATGGAATAAAAGATAGGTTGCATAGCCATTTGATTACCCCAATCGTTAAATATAACTGACAGCTCCCAAAAACGGTTTTCGGTAGAGGCATAACCAATAAACTGCATACCCTCATTTATGAGTTTCAGAATTAGTCCCGGAAAAACACCCAGAATTAATGTTCCCCCTGCCAATATCAGCATAGGGATAATCATTATAACAGGGGCTTCTTTTACATGGCTCCACTCTTTCTCTTCCTGTCCGAGGAAAAAACCAAACAATATTTTATAACAATATAAAAAAGCAGCAGTACTGGAGAAGAATACAACTATTACCAGAAGGTAATGGTTACTGCCCATAAGAGATTCATATAACATCCATTTCCCAATGAAACCGCCAAGAGGTGGAATGCCGGCAAGAGCAATTATCGACATCATTGTAATAAGAAAAGTCCATGGCATTTTACGTATCAATCCGGTTACTTCGGTAAGATTTGTTGTTCCTGTTTGTCGCTCGATAGCACCAACAGCCATGAATAGTGCGCTTTTGAATAATCCGTGCATTACTGCAAGGTAAAGACCGGAAAGCATAGCCAACGGAGTGCCTATTGCAACACCAACAATAATATATCCAAGCTGGGCTACTGATGAATAGGCCAGAAGTTTTTTAGCATCATCCTGTTTGATAGCCCAAAGAGTACCTAACACGGCAGTAATACCGCCAAGCCAGGCAATAACCTCTTTTATCCAGAATCCGTTAGGGATTTGTTGAACGATGGTTACCAGAACTATCACCATTCCGTAGATTCCCATCTTTGATAATGCGCCTGAAAATATACTTGTGTATGCCATTGGAGCACTGCTGTATGCACCTGAAGCCCATACGTGCAGTGGCATCAGGGCACTCTTAACAGCAAATCCAATTAATAAAAGTATCGGAATTAACCATTGCATTTCAGGAGTAAATGAGTGAAATCCTGAAATAAAATCATCAATCATTACACTTCCGGTAAAAGAATATATGTAAACAATTGCCATAAGCATTGCATAAGCACCTATGGCACTAAAAACAATATATCTGATGCCAACCTTTTGAACTTTTTTACCGTTAAATACCACCATGAAATATGATGACCAGGTCATTATTTCCCAGAAAATAAAAAACGATATTAAGTCGCGGGAAAACAGAATACCCATCATCGCCATTGTAGTAAGTAGGAAGTTGGCAAAAAAGAAATTGAGGTTCTTTTGTCCTTCCATTGCTTTAATAGCATATATGCCGGATAATATGGACAAGCCCAATACGATAAGTGCAAAAATATATGCAAAAGGAGTCATTCCCCAGCTTAATGAAATGCCGGATACCTGAAGATCAACAGTTGCATCCATTGATATTCCGGTAAAGAATAGCAAGGAAGGAATTATTAGTGTAGCAATGAATGCCAGATTACGCAGGATGCCGTTGACCTTACCGAGAAAAAAGGTGGCAATGGTACCTGTTAGAAATATTAATAGTATGATATATATTGTTTCCATTTACGTAAGTTGAAAGTTTATCAAGTATATTAAGTTTATAAAGTTTGTAAAGTATATCAAGTATATCGAGTTTATCAAGTTTGTAAAGTTTATCAAGTTAAAAGTTCTGAATATGTTTGTCATAATTCGTAATTCCTAATTCGTAATTCCTAATTCGTAATTCATAATTCTCAATGTGCCATGCCTAGTACTTTTTCAATGTATTCATGTGTATTCATCAGGTCATCGGCAGCAAGGTCAAGGAAGCCGGTAACTGAGGCAGGATAAAATCCGATCATCAGTATCAGACCTGCCAAGATGAAAAGAGCTAATATCCCATTGAAACTCGGTTTGTGCGGATCAACAGATATCTTCTTATCATACTCAAAGAAAAACAGACGATTTATTACGCGGAAATAATAAACGATTTCTACAATGCTAATAATAAGAACCAGAGCAATTATCAGCATCATATTCTCATCAGCTGCTGCAGTAAGAACCGACAGCTTACTCCAAAATCCGGAAAAAGGTGGCAGGCCGGAAATTGCCAATGCCCCAAGTGCAAACAGTACTGAAACTACCGGCATCTTCTTAGCCATTCCTGTTATCTCTTTAATGTATTTATCTGTTGTGTTGAATGCCAGATAACTGCCACTAAGGAAAAGTAAAGGTTTAATAATTGCATGGTTTAGCATAAGGAAAAGAGCTGCAAATACACCTGCTTTTGTACCCATTCCAAAAGCTACAAGTACCAACCCCATTTGACCGATACTGGAATAAGCCAACATCCTCTTTAGTTTATCCTGACGCAATGCAGATGTTTCGGCAACGATAAGAGTTATCATCCCGATTACTATCAATATTTGCATTGGTCCGGATATGTTAAAAAGAGTAAACATCATTCGAACCATTGCATAAATACCTGCCTTCACCACAATGCCGGAAAAAGCACCGCCGATAGGGCCGGGAGCTTCGGTATAAGCATCAGGAGCCCATCCGTTAAGTGGGAATATCTCTGCTTCAACACCTATCCCAATAATGAAGAATATCATTGCCATAACTCTGAGATGAGGAGCCATGTTATGAACATTTGCTGCTATCTCTGCCATATTCAGTGTTCCTAACTGCGAATAAATAATTATTATCGCTATTAAAAGTGCTGATGCAGACAAGGATCCCATGATTAAATACTTAAAGGCTGCTTCAGCTGAGTTACGACCAGTATAAAAGGCGGTAAGAGCATAAGCCGAGATACCTGTTATCTCAATAAATACAAATTGGTTAAAAATATCACCGGTAATAACAATGCCTACAGAACCGGCTACCAGCAACATTAAGAAAATAAAATATTTCTTGGCCGCTTCAAATTCAACATTTTGTTTGAACCGGTAGCTGTACAGCCAAATAATAAAACCAATAAAGGTCATTAACGATGTAAGAAATCCTGTCAGCGGACTAAACACCAGATTTATTCCCCATGGAGCTTTCCATCCGGCAAGAGTTTCCACTATAGTACCTGAGTTTAAAACATCAATATATAAACTTATTGACAAAATCATCATATAACCGAGAACCAGACCCGGGATAATTCTTACCAGCTCTTTCCATAACAATCCAAGCAGCGGAATCAAAAAAGCTGCTAATAAGGGAATGGCTATTAATAATACGGGACTTCCTACCATTTTAAGTTCTTTATTTCGTCAATTTTCAATGTATTGTGATGTCTGTATAATCTGATAATCAATGAAAGTGCAACTGCCGTAACTCCAAAGCCGATTACAATAGCTGTTAGTACCAACGCTTGTGGAACGGGGTCTACCATACGTGCTGCCACATTTTCCGACCCGGGAGAAAATATCGGAGCTGTACCATCTTTTATATATCCTATTCCTATTAACAGTAAATGAATGCCACCATCAATAATAGACAGACCTATAACAATCTTTATTAAAGATTTTTTTGTTAAAACAGCATACAGGCCAATTAGGATTAATAGGATAGATGCAGTATAAACACCCATTCGAATAAGTTCAGTATCTTCCATATTATTAGTTCATAAAGTTTATCAAGTTCATCAAGTTTGTCAAGTTCATCTAACTTTTTACTTTATGAACTTTACAAACTTTGTACTTAGTTACCCTTTTTCGTGTAACATAGTGTAAATTAAACCGGTTAGCTCTGCGGCTACTTTGAAACCAACCAATATATAAATGATCGGGATTATTCCACCGCTAAACAAATCGTTCAGGATGCCGGATGGAAGGAAATTTTGCAAAAAAGTACCTCCGTTCATAAAACCTAACAGCCCGAAAACAACAAAGAAAATTCCGGCAAGAGACTCTATTATCGATAAAATATTATGACTAATCGAAAAATCGCGATAAGCAATTAACATTAGCAGAAAACCGGTTGCAATGATAGTACCCCCCTGAAAACCACCCCCCGGAGTTAGATGACCGTGAATAAATACATATACGCCAAGTAGTATGATAGCCGGGAATAACAGTTTTGAACCTGCACCAACTATCGAACTGGCAGGCAACAGTATAGTACGATCACCGATATGATGTCTTTTCTTGTGCAATATACTGCCGAGTGCTGTGGCTGCCAAAAACAGAACAGTAATTTCTCCAAGAGTATCAAAGCCCCTGAAATTAACAACGATAGCAGTAACTGTATTGGCTGTTTTAAGTTTCGAAACGGTTTTATCGAGATATACATCTTTTACACCGTCATGATTTCTGCCGGCCTCAAATTCCGGATCGAGCAATGTTATTGCCAAAAAATATCCAAGTACTGCAAGAAGAAATATTATAATAGCTTTTTTCATATTCAATTAGCTTTATCAGCCCCCTCCTTCTCCCCCTGGAGGGGGAGGGAGTCTTAATTGTATTTTGTTTTTTTATCTAATAAACGATTCTTCAGTTACTCAAATCCTCAAATTTTCATTTTCACTTTTTATCTTTTTCATCTTCATATCTTACCGTGTTACGAATAGTAATGATAAAAATGATGGTTGTTAATGCCACGCCAATAGCTGCTTCGGTAAGTGCCACGTCGGGTGCTTGCAAAATCAGGAACAGTGCCGTAAGTATCAGGCTGATTACTCCTGTTGCTATAACTGCAATCAACAGATCACGCTGATAAACGGCATAAATGGCGGCTCCTATTAGTACCAGAAGCAGGAATCCTATAGTAAATGCTAAATAGCTCATTTAGTTAATTGTTCATTATTAGTTATTAATTTTGTGTGATGATTTATTTATTAAACCACTAATTGTAATTCATCACTTACCACTATTTTTCTCTTCTTCTTGTTCAACAGCTTCCCGGTAAGCATCCATATTTTTATCGGAACTTTTTATGTAAGGATACTTTTTGCGGCGGTACATAGCTCTTGCCAAAGCATGTGAGCTGATTGGATTGGAGAAGGTAATAAAGATAATGATAATTGCCATTTTAACTATCCATGTCCAACTATCCTCCATTTTAACTATGCCAACACCAAGTATCAAACTCATAGCTCCCATAGTAGTAGCTTTTGTTCCGGCCTGCAGCCTGTTGTACACATCAGGCATTCGTAAAATTCCCAATCCCCCAAGGAAAAGAAATATGGCACCGATAAGAATAAGTATGCTTCCGACAATTTCATATATACTCATAATGCGCCCTCCAAATATCTGGCAATTACAATAACACCAATAAATCCGAGGACCCCGTATATCAGAGCAACATCAACATATATAAAACGGTCGAAAACAGCGGCCATAATCACCAACGCCGCTACCATAAGGGTAGTCATAGTATCAAGAGCAACAGCACGATCACCGGCTGTAGGCCCTTTAATAAAGCGTATTATGGAAAATGATATTCCCAATGCAATCAGAACAATTGTTATGTAAAATATATAGATCATCACACAAATATTTTTAATAATGTTTTTTCAAATGTTTCAGCAATTTCAGTAAATACTTTTTCCGGATCGGTTGTTTTTACATTCATCCAGTGAATATAGAAAGTATCGTCAATAATATCTATAGATAAAGTTCCAGGAGTAAGAGTAATACTGTTGGCCAGAATCATCTTAGCGTAATCGGTCTTCAGTTTTGATTTGAATTTTACAATACCTGGATTAATGGGCAATGATGGTGTTAATACTATGTATGCCACATTGAAGTTTGATTTTATAAGTTCACGAATAAAAATTATCAGGTAATATACCATATAAAAAATCCGCTTTGGTGCTAATATCTTAATTGTGCAACAGGTGAATAGCGAAATTGTAAACAATGAAATTAGCATTGTTACAACCAGGCCGGTGATGATTTCCTGTGTAGCAAAAGATGTGGTGAAAGCAATCCACACAATCATTAAAAAGAGCCAGTTAATAAAGAATCGGGATATTTTTTTTCTTGCTGTGAGGCTTTTCATATTTTAGTTTATATCTTTTATTGATTATTTAATTCAATCAACAAATATTTAATAATCAATTATAAATCATCAATCTTTTAGTCCAGATCATATTTTTTATCCTGAAAGTATTTCATGAATTGAACTCTCTCGTACTCTGCCGGATTAGGACTATTCTTCTGACTCATCTTTCCTCTGTACTCATCAATGTTTTGGAATCCATGCTTTTTCATCCACTCTTCCAGCTCATTAAGCATAGTACTAATATGTTTTATACCGTTTTTGTAAAGCGTTGAAACAACCTGAACAGCATCAGCACCGGCCAGAAGTGTTTTAATAACTGAAGTACCGTTATGTACACCTGAGGACGCAATCAGATTACAATCCAGGCGACCATAAAAAATTGACATCCAGCGTAGCGTATGTGCAACATCTGAAGGATTACTTAATACATTAGTTGGTATTACTTTAAAATTATCAATATCAAAATCAGGCTGGAAAAAGCGATTGAAAAGAACGATACCGTCAACACCCGTTTGAGAAAGACGTTTGACGAAGGATGCCATATCGGCAAAATGACAGCTTATCTTTACAGCAACAGGTATTGTAACTTGTTCTTTAACCTTTTTTATTACATCAACATATGTCTGTTCTACCTTTTCGCAAGTGAGCGAAAAATCAGAAGGGAGAATAAACAAATTAACTTCTAATGCATCGGCACCGGCATCCTGAAGTTTCTTTGCAAAGAATGCCCACTCGTGCGAAGACTTGCAGTTGATACTAGCTATAACAGGTATGTTTAACTCTTTTTTTGCCGCTTTGATGAAGTCGATATATCTGTTTACATTATCCTCTTTTATTTTGTAATCGTAATAATCAAGGTATTCAAGATTTGCATCATCTTCTCTGTACTCCTGCTCCAAAACTTGATTCAACTCGTGTTGAATCTCTTCTTCAAAAATGGATTTGAGAACTACAGCTCCTGCACCTGCTTGTTCAATTTGTTTTAATCTGTCTATTGAAAAGGTGAGGCCAGAACTACCTACCACAATCGGTGATTTTAATTTAAGTCCTAAATAATTGACTGACAAATCCATGATTTACTGTTTTAAATGTATTCGGAATAGCTTTAGAATTATAAATGTAAGAAAAACATAGGAAAGAGTATAGATAATAAACCATAAATTTGTTTCGTGAAAATGGCGAAAATATGATAACTTATGATGCTAAGTAGAATCTAAAAATCTACATATTTCTATAATTAATTATCAATCTGTAAATAAGAGATTAGTTGTTTTAAGAAATGTATACAAAGTTTGTTTTCAAAATGGCTTACTTAGATTGATTATAAATTTCATATGGTAGTTAACTTGAAGATATTTGAAATACATTACAAGTAAGTCTTTTATTGGTTAAGAGAGAAATATTAATCAATCACGAGCTTTATACCAAAAGAGATGATCTGTGCGTCAAGCCCTGTGTCTCTACTGTAATAATTATAATTCAGGTTGATGTTTTTAAGGCTTATTTTCCAAGCATGACTGCTTGTCAGCAAATCGGCGTATTGTACCCCAAAACCATATTGATTTGAAGTGAATTTGGACAGGTCAAAATCAGAAGTGTAATAATTTTCATTTGACTGGTGCTGCTCAAAAGGTGCAAAATAGTCAGCTGCTGTTTGATTATAAAATCTATAAGTTGGATATACTGTGAAATTTCCACCAATTTTTATTGGCAGTTCAATGTTAGCTGTGTGCGAGTTTACACCCCAATCATCAAAATAGTAACGGTAATATGTTCGGAGAACCATAAATTCATTGATGTAATAATTAAACCGTATGCCGACAGGTATTTTAAATCTGTTGTCAGGAAGCCGTTCAATGTCATCGGCCAATTGAAATACATCTTTGTTAGTGGGAGATGTGTAAATAGGAATACTGGATGCATTACCTATGTAATAGTTGTCTTTGTCAGCAAAATAGACTCTTTGCATTGGGTTTGCCAACCAGCCTTGTTGAATAACAACATCTGAGAAGATAGAAAATTGCAGTCTTTTACTCAAAATTTGTGAAAAACTTAATGATATGGAGAAGGTATTCCTGTTTTTATTATCAACAAGTACGTTGTTCACCGGTTTCCATACAACGTCACTATTTTTATCAATAGGAACTCCGTTACCATCTAATATGTCTACACCATTAAAAAATCCACCATTCAGATTACCGTCATGCTCAATATATGTTTTTATTTCTGTTGGGTATTGCGGATTCCAGGTGTCTAAATATACATTTGCAGTTATTCCAAGCTCTGTGTTTTTCTGATTAAATAGTTTTGCATATCCTACTCCAGCACCAAATGAAGTATAGTCATATTCCGTTGCAAAGCTCAAGTTTGCACTAAGGATATTATTTCTATCATCTGATGAGTGGCTATAGCCTACAATGCCATTAGCCCAAACATCTTTTAATGACGCTCCTGAAGATGCTAACCATGGAGTTCCTGTAGTGGGTCCTGTTGCTTGCAAAAAATCATCATCATCGTCGTCATCATCATCATCGTCGTCACCCGAAGAAGCACTTGAAAAAGGATTTAGGTTGCTCGATGAGGCAGAACTATATGCTGAAATGGTAGCATCAATGGTAAGAATATCATCATCGTTAAGAGGAATTGATATGGCGATATTTGTTGCAAAATTATTTAACTCTTCAGTTCCTATCCCACCTGTAACAGCAGCGTTACTACCATTCTGAGTATAGAAACTTGATAATAGATCAATTTCAGTATTTTCCAATACACGTTTTTTGTAAATAACAGAAGAGTTATGATTATTTTCAGTGGCATCTTGTTTCCTTTGAGCAAGAGTCAGTACAGGGAATAATAGCAGAATATATATTAAAATGTTTTTCATTTGATACCTATATTTAGTTACAGCCACAACCACCACCTGATTTACCACCATTTGCACCGGAAGCTCCTTCTCTGTAAACCTGAAAACTTGTTTCAAATTTTTTTGATTTTCTTGCTTTTAAAACCATGTCCGAATCATTAATGTATACTTTTTCATATTCCTTTACTGCTACACATGACGATAAGCTGATGAATATGAGTGTGGTTATGATTATTTTATTTTTCATCTTTGTTGATATTTATATTCTCTGAGGTGTAAATGTTTCCTTTATCATCAATAATTACACATTCAATATTAGGTAACTGATTTATTCTGTCTATTCCAACTTCAATACCCATAACAAATGTTGAGGTTGCCAGTGCATCTGCTAATTCAGCACTTGGTGCAAAAATGGTAGCACTAATAATTCCAAATGCCGGATATCCGGTTTTAGGATTAATTATGTGAGAGTATCGCTTGCCATGAAAAGTGACGGACTTTTCGTAATTACCAGAGGTTACAACTGCACCATTCGTTATTGGTAATAGTGCAAATGCCTTATTTCTATTCAATGGATTTGTAATAGCTACCTTCCATTCTTTACCATCCGGTTGTTTTCCCCAAGTGTTCATATCTCCCGAAGCATTTATTATACCTGCTATTGCACCTTCTGCCATGAGTAACTCTTTTGCTCTATCTGCTGCATATCCTTTTCCAATTGCACCAAATGCGATTTTCATCCCTTTTTTAGATAAAAAAACAGATTGATTTTCCTTATTTAAAATTATGTTTTGGTAACCCACTTTAGATATTGAATTCCTAATAGCTTCTTTTGTGGGAAACTCTTTCATTGATCCGTCAAATCTCCAAATCTTGTCCATAGATGCATAAGTGATGTCAAATGCTCCATCGGTTAGTTTCGATATCACTAAAGATCTCTCTATTAAGTTATAAAGATACTTACTTACCTTGACAGGTCTGATGCCTGCATCTCTGTTTATTTTTGAAGTTTCTGAGGTTGAATCCCAGGATGATATTAAATTCTCAATTCTTATTATTTCTGTTATTGCAGTTTTAATGTACTTATCTGCAGTTAAAGAATCTGAGGCAACTACATAAATGTCAAACCGACTTCCCATCAACTTTAGTTTTTTATGAAAAACTTGTTGAGCCTGAAGTGTAGTAAATAAACACATGAATATTGTATAGCCTATGTACTTTAACATTTAGCAGAGTTCAAAAAGAGGTTAATATTTTAATGTATTCTGTTGGTGTAACTTTTTTATACCCGTCTGTTCCTAAAACATTACCGTTTTTATCTAACACAACAACTAAAGGGAAATAGCCTTGTTTGTTGTATTTTTCTGCAAGTTGATTGTTTTTTTCCTGCTGTTCTTCTAGTAGTTTGTTCTTCTTTTTTCTCGGAAATTCTGCTTTAAGCAATACGAAATTATCTTTCGCATAGTTTTTGAACTCTTCCGAATTCCAGATTTCATTTTCCAGCTTGATACATGGAGCACACCAGTCGGTACCTTGAAAAACTAAAATAATATTACAATTTTTGGTGGCCGCAAGTTCCTTGGCTTTATTAATGTCTGTTTGCCACTCTTGTGCATTAATTTTTGTAATTGAAACTATTAAAAGAAAGGAAATAATTAATGTTCTCATAATTTATTATTTTTTAATATAAACACTTTAGGCAGCCTTTTTGTTGTGGTGAGCAGTAAAAAGCTTTGGTTTGATTAGACTAATGTGACTAAATCTTATCATGCTAAGGCAGACTAGTTTTTGAGGTGCTGTGGGTTTTAACCCAAACTATGCATTAGAAATATCGCTATTACACAAAGAGCCGCTGAGATCTTTATAAATCAAGGCAAAGTTTCACAAAGAAAAAATGGGGTTAAAAAAACAGCCTGTTTAAATCTCTTCTATGTTGGTAAATTTATTTGTGATTTTAAAGTTGTACTCAGGATACTCATAAATTGACATTCTGGGTTCTGTTTCGCCTATCGAATATCCCCAGATGCTTTCATAATCAGAATCATCTTCACCCATATCCTCCAACTGTTGTAAATATTCGCTTATTGATTTTGATTCAATGATGATTACTTTGTCCATATTTTTCATAATCGGACTGTGATTCCGGGTATGGTCAAGTTCAAATTCCAGAATTCTACGTCCGTAGCGGGTAATTCCAATAGTACGGAAGGTTAGGCTTTTTCCAACACCCGGAAGATTAAGTACAATCCTGTCAGTTCCTAAAAACGGCAGTCTTGATTTTCGCATTAATTTGTGGATATTATCGGTCAGTACTTCGGCATTATTTGGAAAATCGCGTATTTGATCATAATATTTAGAGGGGATATTGCCTATAACCTTTTCTTCCATCTGTTCCTGAACAGCACGTTCGTTGGTTGCAAAATTAAAGCTGTTTTCCATGTATCCTTTTACACTAAAAGTATAGTAGTTAAGAACACCTATCTCATTTAGTGTTTTGCGAAGTTGAGCTGAGTGCCCACGGCGTGATGCAGCTGCAGTGAAAACCAGTTGGTTAGTAACAGTCCATCCTGATTGATGAAGAAGCCTTATAGATTCACGTGCCTCAGGGGTTACTTCCATCGGCGATTCAAAATGTGTTTGAACGATAAACTGTTTTACTCCTAATTTCGATGCTTTTTGTTTGAATTCTTTGAGTATGTTGATGAAGCTTGTTGTTATCCTTTGCGGGATATATACCGGCAGACGGGAACCTAAGCGTACTCGTATGATTTCAGCATACTTTTCACCCTCTTTTCTCTTTTCGTTCGCTTGTTTTTTACGGTTGGCCATATCATAAACGGCATCCAGAATGTTTTTCATCGATTTATCAGAACTCATAAATGCATCGCCGCCTGTTATCAGAATGTCGCGCAGTTGGGAATCGTTTTCAAAATATTCGAGCAGACGTTGCAATTTGTCATTCCATGACTCTTTTGGCTTTAGCTTGTCAAGATTGAAATTTAGGTATCCTCCCTGAAAATCATACATTCTCTGACATGATGCACAAAGGCCGCCGCATGCACGTCCCATAGTATCGGGAATGAGTATGGCCACTTCAGGATACCGTCTGTGAACATTGTGGTGCGATGGTAGAATCCAACCTGCGGCGTTAGGTTTTCCCGGTTCTACAATATCCTCTTTTTCCCATGCTACAATATTGCCGTATTCATCAATCAGTTGTTCGCTGTATAAAACATAGTGTCTGATACCCAGATCGGCACCAATGGCAAAATAGGGAGCTCTTACATGTAACAGAGACAGGTAATAAGGGTTTACAAAAAAAGGAATCCCTTTACTTTCGGCTTTATATAGAAGTTTCATTGTATCGGGGTCGAGAGAATTGCCCAGAAGTTCATTCAGTAAGTCAGGAGTTTTTACGGCAAAACTCAGATGGAACATGTAGTCATTCCACCATTCAAGCATTTTTAAATATTTTTGTTCCTGACTCAGGTTTGGTTCAAAAGAGTATTTTTTACTTTTTATTTCACCTGAATCAATTTTCTCAATAAGTGTTTTTATGATTCGTTCACGGTTCTCTTCACGTAATTTAATTATTCGTGGGTCAAGACCTGTACTCCATCGTTCCATCCATTGTTCAACCTGTTTTGTAGAGGGGGTTTTACGTTTATACTTTCCACTGAATTGACGAAAAAGGAACAACATATCACTAAAAAAATATGGTTTTGCTCCTCCTGTTCCGTCTGTAACAGCCAGCCATATCAGTTTTATGGGATTACTTACGGCTATCTCGCCACGAAGGTTTAGGTCGTTATACTCATGGCCGGCATTATCAATGTAATCAAGAATTCTGATTGCGGCAAAATTAACCCATGTGAGTTTTTCAAAAGCCTTACGTCCTTTGTTTTCTCTTTTGTAGAACTTATAAGCTTCAGGATTTTTTTGTAATTCAGTTATTACCCAATTTCTTACTCCAACAAGTGCTTCGGTTGAATTCTTTGCATTTCGCATTATCTCTTCTAAAAAAGGATTCTCCTTAAGTAGTTGTTTTAAAAGGACATGTGACTTTACACTGACGGCAATCTGGTCTAATTTGTGAACTTTTGAATTCATAACAATAGCTTTTATGGTATTAAAATAGTGTTTTTTTTTAGTTTGTGCAAAAGCCGACTCGTCATATCATTCTAGATAGATTAGCTATTACACAAAGAATCTCAAAGAATAAACGAAGTTTCACGAAGAAATAATTATATGTTACGATTAAAAATTTAAATGAGTATCCGTATGAATACCTAATTGGGGTAAACGAATTGAGTTTTTAAATATGTAAATTAAGCCCCTTTAGGGGTTTGGGGTAGTTAACCTTCACCCCTCAGTCCCCTAAAGGGGATGACTGTATGGTATTTTAATTCACCCCCAATTGAGGATTGCAAGTTACTGCTTACACCTATCTTCGATTCCCCTAAATAGGAGCTGATTAGCAACTTAGCATGTTATATTTTATAGATACTGTTTAGTCAATTTGCTTCCGCCAGCTGGCGGATGGGTAAACGAATTGATATTCAGGGTAAAATTCATAATCATAGGTATATATACGGATACTCATTAAAAACTATTAGGAGTCTCCCAGTTCCGATACAGAGTGACGGGGTGACTTATTAATATTTACCGAAGTCACCCCGTCACTAATTATGGACTACCCCTCGCCAGCAAGGAGAGGGGGTTGGGGGGTGAGGTGAAAGTGTAGTCATCGGATGACTGTTTACCGGTACTTGTAGTCATCTGATGACTTTTCCTTAAAGGAACGCGATACAATCGCGCACCAGCATCTGTAAAGTCACGGGGTGACTTGTTAAAACTATTTGAAGTCACCCCGTGACTAACAAACTTTAGAGACAAGCAGCCTTTATGAGCTTTCTACTTTATAAACTTTCAACTCATTAAAACGTCCCTCCGTTCCAGCCGAACATATTTCGTTGGGCATTGGAGAACTCAATGTAAATTCTGTTTTTGGACAGATTAAGTTTGTCTTCCAAAAAACCGCATAACTCAGCCGAGATATATGTCGTTTCATGTTCCGGTAAATTGATGCTTTTCAGTTCAACATAAGCAAGCGGTTCATCATTTCCGGCAAACAACATATCAATATCTGTTTCAATAATTATCATAATGTACTGAATTGGCTTATGCAGCACTTTACTCAACAGTTCTGTTGCATCTTTCATGATAATTTTCTTGTCTGAAACTTCTACGTTTGTTTGAATTTTTAATAGTGGCATTTTGTCTGTTTTTTAGGTGGACTTATGTGGCTTATATGGTATAATTAGGATCATTCATCACTTTTCCACCTCATTTATCTTAAACACATCAGCATATATCAGCCTATCAGTCTCCTCCGACTGTTCCAGACGGTCGTTGTAGCCGGGTTTCATTGCCATTTTTTTCGGGCCATGTTCATACTCCTCAATTACAACCTGGAAAGGATCCCTTTTATACTTACCCGGCAGGCGGAACTCTTTTGAAACTTTAAACATATTATTAATAACATTTCGCTGAGTTATATTAACCACAAAAGCCTCATTCATCAGGCTCTTTTCAGTAGTACCATCATCAACAATTCCTGTTATAGGCTGTACAATTCGTGTATCCAAAAATGAAATATGAATAGAGTTATAATTACCGTATTTTGCATATCTCTCGTTATAGATTGTCCCTTCAACGGTGATTGTAAGCTTAGAATTTCTATCCTCTTTTTTAAAAGTCAAAGAGGTTTTTCTATCAGGCATAAGCTGCATCATGTTTGACATAACAACAGGAGACAGACATACATCCGAACCACTCTTTCTGACTGAGTGTTCCTGATATCTGGCCAATGCCAGTTTTACAAAGGGGAAATACATTGTTCCCGGTGAAATTGCCAAATCACAGAACCATAACTGACGGTCTTCATCAAAATGCACCGGATATGCTACCGCAGTAACTTTTGCCCCTTTACGATCGGGATATTCCAAATCCTCATCAATATTAGGATTCATACTAAAATCATTAACTGCCGGACTAAATCCTTTAGGTTTGTTTGAGAATAATAACGGATCAATACCCCAATGCGTATAATAGTTTGTATATCCTACGGGCAATACTGATATCGATAACAGATTGTCTTGTTTATGAGGCAGGACTACTGCCAGCTTTTCATCTGCTCCGGTTGAGTACCAGGGACGTTTAAGAAATATACGTAACCCTCCTCCTTTACGGTAATGAATAAAAGTCTTTTCATTTTGTGTTTTGCGCCACTCAAAAATGGGAATAACGTAATCTATTTCCGGTGGTTTAGGTCGTGAAGAACTTAAAATATTCACCTTTTCAACCCACTCACTCTCGCGGTTTGTATTTAACTCAGGATTCTCTTTCAATACTTTATCAAAACACTCACCATATCGTGATGTAGAAATAAGCTTGTAATCCACCCACCTGTGTTTTGTGTCTCCAAAATTATGTTCTAAGGGTTTAATCCGAAAGTTTACAAACTGAACAAACGATAATTTATACAGTTCAATGTCCATCTTAAGGTTTTCAACCACACTCAAATTAGACATTGATTTTTTCTTTTCAATCTGCTTGTATTTCACTACTTGTGGCTTATACAAGTTGTTTATTTTGCTTGCGCCCGGTTGCGGTTCTTTAACAAAAGTTGCCTGAGTCCGTTTTTTAAAAGCGGCATGTGGTTTTATTTGCAACTGAACTTTTTTAGGATCAATCAAATGAACAGGTTCAGGTATCGTTCCTTTAGTTACCTTATCGTCATGATAATTAATCTCTATATCCGAAATGCTGTTTCGTCCCTGTTTCTCCTTAATAGTTACTGAAATGCCGTCATCATGCGGGTCTGTCCATTTAGCCTGAAACTCCACTTTTTCAGTACTTTGCCCATGTATATCGAATCTGGTATTAATATCTACAAATGTCTTATCAAAATCTCTATCGGGTAAAAGAGCCATTATTACAGGCTGTTCAACCGGCTGTTGTACTGCATGAACCAGTTCAATTTCACGGGACGGACTAACCATCCAATGCTGACCTTTTACTGCAAGCTCTTCTATCTCTTTCAAGTTTCCGGGAGATTCATCTTTAACCATCTCCCATACTGCAGACAATTGCTTCATATCCTCCTCACGCCAAAATGTGCTGAATTTGATTCTTGTTCGATGACCTTTAGGCAATGATACTGTGAAAGTCCTGCTACTCTCATCCCACTTGCTATCATAATCTCCTTCCTCAAGTTTTATAGTAACCACTCCTGCATTATACCAATCATCAGGAATGTTGACATTTGTATTTTGCGGCAGAACCTCTTTCTTTGTAAAGAAACCGAACATCCGTGGTTTGAAGTCCTGTGTGTGTGTATTCTCATGCCCTTCAGCAACAAACAGAGAGACACCTGCTGCCATAGGATCGGGCAGGTAGATAATCTCTATATCCGAAGGTTGATAAATCTTCTCTTTGTTTTTTTCATCCTGTGCGTAAAGTCCTTCGTAGCTTGTAATGATATTGTATATCTCTTTTGCTGCTTGCGGATTATTACCAAAAGCCTTCTCAAACATACCATGAGTTTCAGCCATCAGCTGGCTGTTTTTAGGTGGTAGCAGATACCTTCTTGAAAAATCATCAAAAACATAACTTTGTACCGGATAGCTGTTTTCATATTCTGAAACTGACTGATCGTAGTTACTCCTTACAACCATTCTTTCCAAAAATTCTCCGTCTTTAAGTTCATTACCAACCAGCATGATAGGACTGGCAAGAGGTTCATAACGCATGTAGCGAATATTCCACCGTGTTGTTTCAAGTGGTGAGTCAGCCTGAGAATCCAAAGACACACTATTGCCTGCCAGGTCAACGGTACGCACCCTAACCCGGTAATTTTTCCCAAAGCGTAGTTTTGGTAATGTTCCCGGAACTATTTTTGACTGAGCATTTAGACGAAACTCCAGATCAGGATCGAAAGCATACTTCTTTTTCTCCAGCATTTTTGATTTATGCACAAAATCACGTTTCTCTGTTTCACCGTCTTTCAACTCATAATCTTCCGCTTCATTAATTGCATATCCCGGTTTACGAACTGATAAACTCCAACCTTCCCATCTGGCAAGAGTTTCGGAAACAAACACATCATCCGGATCATCAGGGTCTTCAGCCATGCCAAGCTGTATAAATCCTTCATCCGGCACTATCCCGTTAATGGCAAACGAATTACTTTGTTTATCATACCAGATATATTCATCCTGTCGTTGATGCAGTGAATACCATTTTTCAGGTTCATCTTCATAAGCAATATCCATACGGTATCCTTGAACAACATCTGTGGTGTACAGTAAGATCTCAGGCTCTTTTATAGTTAGCTGAGCCATCACCGGAGTTTTTCCCTGAATAGCTCTTTTTTGTATTTTTATTTTTTGAGATTTAGTATTCAGAAACTTATTTTTCAACTTATAGTTAGTATCAATACTTGCAATCAAATATTCAGCCATTCCATTTTTCACAACGGCAATTCCTGCTGAGCGCATATAGGGTAATCCCTCATCTTCCGGAGGTTCAACAAACTGCAAATTCATCCTTTTAAGAGTCAAGCTGTTTGCCAACTCAGCTCTGGTTTCATAAAACTTTGCGATTTGTTGCACTTTGTTTTCAGCCATGTTGTTTGTTTTCAGAGCTGCACCATCAACATCAACCTGAACAACAGAAAATTCATCACTGTTAATTTTCACAAACCCCTGTTTGAAAACAGAATCAGATTTATCAGCAACATAAAAACCTTTTTGTGTAATTTTATATGCCGTAACCGGCAAAGAGACTGTTGTGTCTTTTTCATCAAGTCCTAATGATTCAGGGACTAATTTAATAGAACCGGATGAAGCAATAGATGAATCGTAAGGAATAACAAAATCAAGAATAAAGCCCAGCTTCCTCATGATCTGAGGATAACTGTTCACCACAGCCGTTATATCATGAAATTCAAACTCAGGCTTGTTAATTTTAATGGTTATCCCTTCACGAATCTTGTTGTCCATACGATGAAATTGCCTTAGTTGTACAAAATCACTTTTAGGATTCATCTGTTTTTCAAATCGCCTGAATTTACTCCTCCTTAAAGTATTCTTTAATTCCATATCTTCCTTATCATCCTTAAACAACAGATCTGATACCTTTAATGGAGGAATTTTTTTCTTACGTGACGATATAGAAGAGACTCTCTGGATATTCGTTTCTTTTAGTTTATACCGTGATATTGCCCCATATCTCTTTGTGTCAACAAACTTCTCAGCCGTAAGTAGTTGCCGGGGACTCTCGATAGCTGCAACTTTATAGTTGTTCAGAATAAAATCTTTTATATGCTTAACCGGAACTGAGAATATTCTTTTTTTCGATAGATTTTCATCTTTAAAATCATCAACCCGGATGTCTTCGTGAAAAAGATTTCCATACAGCTCTTCATCAATCTGATCATGGTTAAATTCAGCATCTAAGAGAGATCCGTCTTTCAGTCTGAATTTGAATCCGCCTTCTTTTATTATTGCAGGCCAGTTTAGAATATCCTTGAATTTATTTAACGTTGTATCATTAGGAGTATTCAACTTAATAGAAATAAATACCGAAAGTTTCAAAAACTCTTTCCCGTTGATTTCTTCCCGCCTGTGAGGCAAAGTGGTGAATATTATTTCCTGTGACATATCTTTTTTTGGTTTAGAGTTTATCTGCCTGATGTAAGGCAGGGATTATATAGTTATTACTTCTGAATTCTTCATTCTCGGAAGTGCGGGGGTGAGGCTTCTCTAACTTGCAAAAGCCAGACAGTACTCGCCCCAGTCGTCCATATCAATCATCTCAGCAAATTTTGGATCAGCATCAGCACCTTTCAGTTCACGGCGTACGGTAACAGTAACGGTTTTGCTGAAGAACAGTATTTCAATCTTCACCTTAACCCTTGCCATTCCTTCCAGTTTCTGTACTTTCCCATCAGTAATCACGGCTATAAAAGCCAGATAGAATTCCATTGACAGGGTAATAATTCCAAGGATTGACAAATGACCGTTTATCCTCAAATAACCGGTTAATGTTGTTTCAGTTACCACATCTCCACTATCCTCATCATTCACAAGTTCCATTTTGTAATAGATTCCTCCCATTGCAGAGACTCCTCCTGAAGCGACACCCACATTAAGCGACAGGGCAGCTCCAAACTCAAAAGCAGCTTCAATAGATTGAATGCCTTCAAGAGTACTTACCAGCATAAAGAATCCGCCACCTCCAAAACAGGAAATAGTAAGCATAAAAGGATTTTCACGCTTACAGAAATTAAAACCAATAGACAGTGGAGCTCCGGTAAATGGAAGCATTACAAAAGCACCAAGGCTGATATTTGAAATCATACAAATACCTACTTCCACATTAGGAATACTTATATCGAACCCGGCTTTAACTCCCGTTGGTTTTATCTCGATATAAGGACCGTCATCAGAGAAACCGGTACTTGGGATTATACTTTGCAGGTTATTAACAAAACTGAGTACTCCTTTAAACTCGATAGGATTATCTGCATTTATGTCAACTTTCACCTCTGTTTTTATCGATGAACCGGTTTTAAATTCAAGATAATTAAAGTTGACTGCCAGAAGAGGAACGATATCAACACCGAATTTCTCAAACCTTGCGATACCACTCATCCCGGCAGATTTAGAGGCATCAAACGGTTTCTCAATCTTTGTGGTTATTGTTAATGCTTTTTGCGGATCATCTACATTTACCTGCAATAAGCCGGGTATTACTTTTATAGGATTGCTTTTAAATTCAGGTTGCCATTTATATTCGGCATAAAAAGCTGTTTCAGTAACATATGACTTGAAATTCGGTATTTTAGGTATATTTCCGTTTAGTGCTGACAATAGTTCTTCAACTTTACCGGCTAAATCCGATTTCAAAATAGCTAATTCACTAACAGCATCGGTGACACCCTCTTTTACTTGATTTTCGAGATACAGGATATTGTTTTTTATCTCTTCTATCTCAATCCTTATCATCTCTATTGAAGCAATCAGATCATCAAAAACATTTCCTAGGTCAGTACCTGTGAGTAATAGATCAAATATTTTTATAACTCCGAAAATTTTAGCAGCAGGAAAGCTTTCGATAGCTTTAAAGAAATCTTCAGGATCAAAAATAAGATCTTTCATTTTTGAAACGTCACCTCCCACAGGCCCCTGCAATTTACTCAATGCCGTAATAGCCATGTTAGGTGACAAAAAGCCACCCGCCTTATCCGAATTGCCTGAAAAATCAATTACAGCATCCTCAACCTCCGCAAACACCATTCCCTTGTTAATGTCATCAACCAATGTGATAGTAGCCGGATTATGGGCTCCGGTCATCTCATCAACCTGTTTTATGTAAATTTTTGACGACCGCATTAAAGGGTGATACTTAATGCTAGCGTTTCCTTTTGCCGGATACTCCTGCGCTCCAAAAAGCAGGGATTCAGTTTCAAAAGCGGTATCTCCATCTACAAAATTAGTGGCATAAGCGACCTCCTGTCCTGTGAAATTAATATCTGTATAGGCATTGTAAACACTTTTATGGTACTCTTCTATCACCTGGTTCATTACATTTCTGTCACGGGCAATTATATTCTCCATAAAACCTAAAGGCATACGCACATGATGTTCTTTACCATCTTTATCGGTTAAGAAGATATCAAATAAAAATCCTTTACCTCCAACATTTATCAGGAAATTATATGACGATAGAGAATTTAGCAACGTTGACAATTCGGGTTTGTCAATATTGGGTGTTGTTTCCGTTTCGATACGAGCTTGCTGAAACGGGAATTTTATGAAATTATTATCAGGGTCGTTACGCTGATACAAAACCTCTTTTTGCAGAACTACTATATATTTACGCTGTCGGTTTGCTGCCGATTTAGTTTTCTTGTCAAATTTTCGTTCGGTAACGGTTACTATAGCCGCACGATGTCCGAACGGAAAAAGATATCCCTCTTCAACAATCTTCACGTAATGATCGCGTCCTAATGTTGCTATATGTTGCCACTCAATAATATTAAGATATGTGTCGGCCGGTGCCGGCACATCAAAAAAAGCATGCCAATCAAGATAAGCACCGAGAGAGGTTAACATCAGATTTTTTACCGGTACAGGAGTTGGTGTATAATTTTTAATACTGTAATTTGATGTTGTATGAACCAACTTTTGCCTGTTATTGGCATCCAGTGCCGTACGAAAAGGAGCATTCCGTTTTCCCTGAGTTTTATAGTCTTCGGTTGCATCGTGTGCCCATAAAGCCCTGATAGTTTTTAAATTTGAAAGCCCGGTGGTTGTTTTGCCGTTCTTAAGTTTCACTCCTAAAGTTGTATGCCATAATTCAGTAACCTTGCCGGTAGCTATATTTAATGGGTCATATATCCTTGACTTAGAACTGTGCACCAGCTTATTGACCTTCTTAGTATTTACATCTCTGAATTCGGGTGTTATTTTGTGATAAAAGTCATTTGTTTGATTAGGTGAGATATATAGTAACGACGGAGCCTCAATGCATGTGCTCATTTTATCTACAGGTTCCGGTTTTGGCTTTATCTTTGATAATTTTGAAATGTTGAATGATGGTTTTAGACTTTGGATACTCTCCTTTTTCAACACCTTACCTAACGACTGTTGATTATAAACCTCATCCTTCAATGCTACATTCTTATTTTTTTCAGCAAGTTTTATTGCATAAGTTTTTTCGTTGTAATCAAGGTATTTAGTACTTATGTTATTTCCACGTTTTTCATCAAAAACCCCTTTCGGAATAATTAAACGCGGTTTGGTTAATGAAATATAATTGAAATAATATATCCAGGCTCTTGGGTGAACACGCAATGAGAACTTCGACCAGTCCAGAAGTTCAGACATTGTTAACGGAAATCCGTTATGACCGGCAGGTAATTCATAAACAAGTCGGCTTTTACGTGCACGCAAATGTTTTGCAGGCAGCTTTATTTCATCATTTGATCCCCCACTTGATAAGTTAACATTTGTTTCATAAAATGCTTCTTCTATAGTATGTTGTGAAGGGAAATAAATAATTACAATCCCTTTCTTTTTAGGATTATTTAGTTCGACAAAATGCCCCTGCCCTTTATTGGTAAATACAAAATTATGAAACTCAAAATCGAGCCACAGCAAATCCTCCGGCCTTAACACTCGTATTTTCAAAGCTTTTTTAGGTCTGAATTTAACTCTGTCAAATTGAACATCCAGAGTTGAAACATTTTTTACAGACCTGTTTATTGAAGGCTGATATCTACTTTCCCCTGTTTTATCTTTTTTTATTATTACATCTTTATTGGAAGATCTGTTCTTTGGTTTTATCAGGACTTTACCTGTTTTTACACGTGTTTTTATTGTATCCTGAGCAACCGGTAGTGAAATAGCATCTATAATAATAGGCTGAAATGCTTTAAGACCCGGCTCCAGAAATACTTCTTCCGCCTTGTTTCCTGTTCCCCTTATTTCAAGTTCCGGTTTGTCATCAATTGCTGCAAATTTAAATGCACCCAGATCATTTGCTATCCATTGGCCTTTCTCGGACATTTTAGCCATGAGATGAAACTCAGCATGTCGTCCGCTGGTATACTCCGTCAAAAAGATATATTTATTGAAACCCAGTCCCCCGTTTTTAAAACCTTCCGCATTAAAATTAAGCAACCCATCATTTTCAGATACCCATAAGGCACTAACTTTCTTGCCGGTTCGTGTAGTTCCGGTAATGATATCAATTTCTGGCGAACCTGTTCCTAATGATACCTTTTCGTTACCGGCAAATTTAATGTCAGAAACAAGTTCATTCCAACAATTTTCTCCGCCTAATGTAATCCTAAGCGTATTTTCTGTTTTTAAACTAACTAACGGGGCATTAATATTAGCCTTGGGAGAAATCACAATATTGTCTGAAAAGTATTTTTTATTATTCAGCAATGAAACAACACCTCTCTTGTTCTTTAAGGATATTTCCCATTCATTATTTATCCTGATATCGAAATCTCCATTCAATACTATTTTATCATAACGACCCAGGGACACAAGCTCTTCATTAATGTCACGTTTTGAAATGATTTCCACAAACCCATCTAGCCAGTCAGTAAAACTTACATCATCATCAATATTAAATTGTGGTACTTTAACTTTCAACTTCCAGCCAAGTATATCTTTTGTTATGGCAGCATTAAGATCAAAATTCCAATTTGTATTAAGTATACGTAGTCGTTTGGCCTTTAGCAGAATCACATCTCCTCGGTCTGTTACATTAATGGATACTTCTTTACCAAAAGTTTTCTTGTCTATTATCCATACTTTTTTACCCTTGCGATAAACCGCAAACATATCTTTACTATGCTTTATCTCAAATGATTTGTTGGTGATAGAGGCAATTGAACTCAGTAAAGGACTCCACACAAGTGTTCCTAATCCCAGAGCTTTCATGAATCTTCTTCTGCCAGATGATTGTGGTTTTGCCAAATGGGAAGAGACAAGGAACCCCCTGGCATTTTTCAGGTTAAGGTGCTTAAAACTCATATCTACATAATATTGATAAAAGACACCAACAAGTTATCACTTTTTCTTATTGAAAGAAAATTATTTCATCAACAACTTTACAAAAAAACTTTTTTAATCTGAATTTCAGTTAAATGACTTTAACTCATAGAAGTCTGTGAGAACACCGGTAGCTTAATAATAATAACAGACCCTTTATCAAGTTCACTTTGCACATCAATAGAACCATTATTTTTCTCAGTCAGTTCTTTGCAAAGCACCAACCCCAATCCTGTACCTGGTTCACCTTCAGTACCGGATAATGATGTTTTGCCAACCTTAAATAAATTATCTATTTGTTCTTTGCTCATGCCTATCCCGTTATCCTTAACAGAAATTAAGATATCTGAGCCACTTTTCACCGCTTTAATTTCTACATCTTTTCCTTTGTGTGAAAATTTTATAGCATTCGACAATAGATTCCGGATAATTGTTTCTAACATATTGGTATCTGCACAAATAGTTAAATTGTCTTCTAATGAAGCAGAAATCTGAATATTTTTATGTTTTGCATTGTTATAAAACAGGGCTATTGTCTCATCAACAACCCTCTTTATTCTGACAGGCTCCGGTATGAAATTTTCAGTGCCGGTTTGAGATGTAGCCCAATCAAGCAGGTTTGATAATAACCCTATTCCCTGATGAGCTGACTTATTTATTGCTTCTACAATCTCCAACACTTCCTCCTTGGATAATTTATCATAATCAACAGACAATAATTCTGTAAGGGAACACTGTGCAGAGAAAGGTGAACGCAGATCATGCCCTACTATGGAGAATATTCTGTCTTTTGTAGCATTAGCAACCTCTAACTTCTCTTTTTGTTCTTTTATTAAACAGGATTGTTCATTTAGTTTCTCATTAAGCGTTCTTTCCCTATCTAACTGTGACATAGCCAGCTTCTTTTTTTGTTTTTCCAAAGCCAGTTCTGTCTCAGTATCGTTACGTTCTTTAACAATATCCATCTGCCTGCTTACCAACCTGTTTACCATTACGGGGATACTAAACATGAAATACCCCATCAATGCAAGATAAGCACTTCTAAAAACCTGACCATCCCAATCCATCGAAGCAACCTGATTTAGCATGTCATCAGATAATCCAGGTTTTACATGAGTATATACAATGTTATAAGCAACAATAGCTAATACTGTTGAGTAAACAACCAAACGTCCATTGTAACGTAAAACGGAAAACATAATCAGTATCGGATAAAGTAAAATTGTAGCAGAAGTAGAAATTGCAGTATTATTATAATAATTAGCATAATAATATATGTAAAATGATAATATTGAAATATCTAATGTAGTTGACAGATAACTTATCCATAAAGAACTTTTAAACTTCCTTATAAAAATGTTTAGCATCAAATTATAAAAAACAAAAATCAATGCTATGGAAAAAGCCATCGCTGCCCAGGCCTTCATACCAGCTTGATAACGATACCCGATAAACAAGAGAACTACAACAATCAGCATCCAACGGAATTTGATGATTTCCTGTTCACCCCACTTGGCATCTTCTTTAAAGAAAAAGCTAAAACGACCTGTTATCAATGTCAAATATTATTGGTTTCCATACAAATATAATTTTTTTTGACATGTGGGTGAATGAATAAAAGCTTTTTTTTCTGATAAGATAAATCTATATTTGTTTTCAACTCTAAACAATTGGCACATTAATCTGATTTTATGCAGGCAATAAACGATTTTCTTATTAAAATTGATTCCTATATTGGTAGTAGTCCCTGGTTTGTCTATTTTCTTTTAGGTACCGGAATATTTTTCAGTCTGTACCTGTTTTTTCCACAGTTCCGGTATTTAAAATACTCCTTGAAAATAGTAATGGGTAAATATGATAAAAAAGGAGACGAAGGCGATACCTCACACTTTCAGGCATTAACAACAGCCCTTTCCGGTACCGTAGGTACGGGGAATATTGCCGGGGTTGCCCTTGCTGTTCATCTGGGTGGGCCTGCAGCACTGTTCTGGATGTTGGTTACTGCATTGTTTGGTATGACTACCAAATTTGTTGAAGTAACACTTTCTCATAAATACAGAGATAAGTTACCTGATGGTTCATTTGCCGGAGGGCCGATGTATTACATGAAAAAGAGACTAAATATAAAAACCTCATCCGGGAAAGTAATTAAAACAGGTTCCTGGATTGCTGTAATATTTGCCTTTGCTACAATCCTGTCTTCTTTTGGAACGGGAAACCTTCCGCAGATAAACAGTATAGCTAACTCTTTGTTCACAACCTTTAAATTACCTCATTTTGTAACAGGTCTGGTTCTTGCTGTACTGTTGGGATTTGTAATTATTGGGGGAATTAAACGTATTGCTAAAGTAACTTCAAAACTTGTTCCTGCAATGGCGCTTTTATATTTTGTAGGAGCCATAGCTGTTATACTTTACAATTATCAAAATATATGGCCTTCGTTACAAGCCGTTTTTGGACATGTATTTACCGGTACTGCTGCAACCGGTGGTTTTCTGGGAGCTACCATTGCATTTGCTTTTAACAGGGGAGTAAACCGAGGACTATTTTCAAATGAAGCAGGTCAGGGCTCTGCACCTATTGCACATGCTGCAGCCCGTGCACACGAACCTGTTTCTGAGGGTTTGGTTGCTCTGCTGGAACCTTTTATTGATACAATTATTATTTGTTCACTTACAGGTTTCGTCCTTTTATCTTCAGGTGTTTGGAACACCAAACATGAGAACCGTTTTCAAGTTGCTGACATTGAAGTTCTGGCAGGGAAAAATTATGAAGATATAACCGATGCAGGAAGAACACTTTTAAGTCAACATATAACAAAAGAAAAAACACTACCTCTTTTTTCCGGAGAAATTGAAATTAAGAATGGGACAATTTCTTCACCGGTTACCATACTGCATGCACGTTCGTTAGCAGAGAATGTGAAAATTCATCAAAATAGTAATCTATTCACAGGATTTATACCTGTGCAAAATGGTCAGTTGTACCTCCCTTCTTCAAAAGGTGAAAGAGAGTCGTGGCAAGATTGGATAAAAGGATTGTTTACCGGCGAAAGCACGGATGGAATATATTTTGAAGGAGTTTCACTTATGCACAGCGCTCCTCTTACGACACTTGCATTTACCAAAAGCTGGTTTGGTGACTGGGGTAAATATATCGTTTCTTTGGGATTACTGATGTTTGCATTCTCAACGGCCATATCATGGTCCTATTATGGCGACAGAGCAGTTACTTTTCTTTGGGGACCAAAATACGTGATATTATACCACATGATATATGTTGTGGGATTTTTCATTGCTTCTTTTGTCGATACTACCATAATATGGACACTGAGCGGTATAACCATTGCTTTAATGACAATCCCTAACTTGTTTGGAATACTTCTTCTTCATAAAGAAGTAAAAACAGAGGTTAAAAATTTCTGGGTAGAGTATAAGAAACGATTCCCGGAAGAGAGAGTGCCTAGGAATTAGTTTAAAGTATAAAGTTTATCAAGGGAGTCAAGGTATGACATCATTAATTGTTATTTTGTTATTCATTGCAGGTATTGTTGCAGGCCTGTTGTTTAGAAACAAGAATAAGGCTAAGAAAAGAATTGATATCCTTGTAACAGTAGCCATATATGCGTTGCTGTTTTTACTGGGAATATCAGTAGGGATAAATAATAAAATAATAGAGGATTTTTCAAAAATAGGGTTACAAGCAGTGTTATTAACTATTGGTGCTGTTTTCGGAAGTCTGATTCTGGCAAAAGTAGTTTATCATCTGTTTTTTAAACGGCCCCCCTCCTAACTCCTAAACACACGGTCATAGCCAATTGGCGGTTAAGTGCTATTGAGAAAGTTATGAGATTAAATTAAGCAAACTGAAAATTGATAAACGGAGTGCGGTAAAGTTGTCAACTGTCCATACCGCCAACGTTAGACATTTAGTCCTCACCCTCATTTGGTTAATTTTTGTAAAGAGTTTCAATAAATTTAAATATACTTTTCAAAAGGCAGATAATTGAAGTATTTTTGCAGGAATAAAAAGAGCTAACAGCTAAAGGCTAATAGCTAACAGCTAATTCTAATAAAAATAAATATCATGGATAGAAAAAAAGCAATATTAGTGATTCTTGACGGGTGGGGATGTGGTAATAAGTCAATAGCTGATGTGATTTCTCAGGTTGATACTCCATATTGGGATGGTTTACTTTCAAAGTACCCTCATTCACAATTAAGTGCTTCGGGAGAAGATGTAGGTTTACCTGCAGGACAGATGGGGAATTCTGAGGTTGGGCATTTGAATATTGGTGCAGGAAGAGTTGTTTATCAAGATCTTGTGAAAATCAATAAGGCTTGTGAAAGCGGATCAATCTTTGAAAACAAGGAGTTGGTGAAGACTTATAAATATGCAAAAGAGAATAACAAAAAGGTTCATCTTCTGGGGCTTGTTTCCAAAGGTGGAGTTCATAGTAGCCAGGAACATATCTATAAACTTATTGATGTGGCCAAAGCTAATGGATTGACAGATGTGTTTGTTCATGCTTTTATGGACGGACGAGATACTGATCCTAAAAGTGGTTTGGGTTTTCTCAGCGAATTGTTAGAACATATGAAATCAAGTACCGGGAAAGTCGCTACCGTTACAGGTCGGTACTATGCTATGGACAGGGATAACCGCTGGGAGCGTGTCAAAGAGGCATACGATTCGTTGACAGAAGGAAAAGGAGAGATTTCAACTAACCTGCTTGAGTCAATTCAAAAGTCGTACGATAATGATGTAACAGATGAATTCATCAGACCAATTATTCAGGTTGATAGTGAAGGAAATCCGGTTGCAAAAATTGAAGAGGGTGATGTGATTGTTTTCTTTAACTTTCGTAACGACAGGGCAAAAGAGCTTACTATTGCATTAACACAAAAAGACCTGTCTGAACACGGAATGAAAACATTGCCGTTGTATTATTGTACTATGGTTCCTTACGATGCAAAGTTTCAGGGATTGCATATCCTTTTTGATAAGGATAATGTTGAAAAGACTTTGGGAGAGGTCGTTTCTAAAAATGGATTAAGGCAGTTACGCATTGCCGAAACAGAAAAATATGCTCACGTTACATTTTTCTTCTCCGGAGGTCGCGAGGATGTTTTTGAAGGAGAAGACCGTATTCTTGTTAATTCGCCAAAGGTTGCAACCTATGATCTTCAACCTGAAATGAGTGCTTATGAAGTTAAAGATAAGGTTGTAGCAGAATTGAACGCTAAGAAATATGATTTTATATGCCTGAACTTTGCTAATGGTGACATGGTTGGACATACCGGCATTTATGAGGCTATCGAAAAAGCGGTTAAAACAGTAGATGAGTGTTTGAAAGTAATTGTGGAAGCAGCTAAAGCAAATAATTATGACACAATAATTATTGCTGATCATGGTAATGCCGATAATGCTGTTAATGCTGATGGCTCACCCAATACGGCTCATTCATTGAATCCTGTTCCTTTTGTGTGGGTTTCGAAGAAAAGAACCGGTAAAGTGGAAAATGGTGTATTGGCGGATGTAGCACCATCAATATTAAAGCTTATAGATATTGAACAGCCTGAAGATATGACAGGTAATTCATTAATTACTTTCGACTAATACAGCTATTTTGTAATGATTTTGTTTTATGGTTCAGATAGATGATAAATTAATCAGCCTGGATGTTTTTGAGAGACGATTTGTTTGTGATTTAGCTAAGTGTCATGGTGATTGTTGTGTTGAAGGGGAATCAGGGGCACCGCTGGAAGATGATGAGTTAGAAATTATTGAAAGGTTATACCCATTGTTAAAACCCCTTTTGTCAGAAAAAGCAATCAAGGTAATTGAAAAAGAGGGTGCATGGGTCATTGATGCTGATGGTGACAAAGTAACTCCTATAATTGATGGAAAGGAGTGTGTTTATACCTATTTTGATGATAATGGCATATGTAAATGTGCTATTGAGAAGTTATATTTAGAGGGTAAAAGTGACTTTATAAAACCTATATCTTGCCATTTATATCCTATACGAGTCACTAAGTACCCTACATATGAGGCATTAAATTATCATGTATGGCCTATTTGTTTTTCGGCTCGCGAATTTGGTGGAAAGTTAGATATTGCTGTGTATCTGTTCCTTAAAGAGCCTATTGTAAGAAGGTATGGAAAAGCTTTTTACGAAGAAATGGAAGATATTGCTAAAACTCTAAAAGGAAAAAATATAATCAAGTAGGCTTGCTTTAGCAGTGGTGACAGATGATTTAATAAAAGTGAGTAAATTTGGCTAAATATTATTTTGCCACCTGAATAAAAAAATGTTCGTACCTTGCATTTCAAAAACTAAACAATCTAACGATGAAAAAACTCACTCTTATTTTCTTATCAGTTATTCTGTTAGCAATTTCATGTAAGCAACCTGAAAATAGTAACAAAACTCTTTTTGTTGGAACATACACTAACAAGGGTGGTGAAGGGATTATGACTTACAGCTTTAACACAAAAACCGGCGGTTTGCAACAGCAAGGACTTGCTGCTAAAATGAATAACCCAAGCTTTCTGGCTTTTTCTCAGGACAGAAATTACTTATATACTATTTCAGAAAAGAACAATTCTAAAATATCAATTTTTAAAACTATTACTGACAAGAGTATCCTGTTACCTGCTTATTCTGAACCAACAGAAGGAAATGGAGCATGCTATGTCAGCTCCGATAAAGATGAAGAGTACCTTTTTGTAGCTAACTATGGTTCCGGTAATTTTTCATTTATAAAACTGGATAATGCAAAAAATATTGTTTCAGTAAAAATACTTAAGCCGGGAGTTGGCTCAAACATTGATACAACAAGACAAAAAGCACCCCACGCCCACTCCCTTGTTCCCGGACCTATGGGAAAATACATTTATGGTGCTGACCTTGGAGCCGACCGGGTGTTTGCTTTCAAAAAAGAAAACAGAGAATTTGTACTGCACACAGGTATTCCTCTTGCTCCCGGAACAGGTCCAAGACACTTGGATTTCAGTCCTGATGGCAGCACAATGGCAGTTGTGGGGGAACTGAGTAATACAATAACGCTATTCTCTAAAGATTCGTCAGGTTGTTTCACTGTGAAAGGTAAAGTATTTACCACTCTACCTGATAATTTCGCCGGAGATAGTTACTCTGCCGATATTCATTTTTCACAGGATGGAAAATTTCTCTACTCATCAAACAGGGGACACAACAGTATTGTTGTTTTCAGTTTTAACAACGGAGAGTTAACACCGGTGCAATGGGAGACAAAGGAGATAGAGTGGCCCAGAAATTTCACCATTGATCCTTCAGACAAATTCCTGCTCGTTGCAAACCAACACTCAAACAGCATAACAGTTTTCAAGCGGGATGTTGAAACAGGGAAGCTGATTTATTCCGGTATCACTAAGGGAATCAGTGAGCCTGTTTGTTTAAAGTTCAGATAAAAAATCACCCCTCAGTCCCCTGAAAGAGAAGCTAAAAGGATACACTGTAGAAATCCCCTTTAGCGCCTGCCTACTGCCAGGCAGGCAATCTTTACCCGAAACTTGAGGCTTGACATGTCACTAGTGCAACAAGTTCAACCCCTGCAAACAGAAGGCAACATAAAATATAGTACATTTCGCAGCTTGCCCAATTATGCTTAATTGGGCAAGTTTACTTGCCTAATTAAGCATAATATCTTATATTTGAATAAATCTTATGGAATGAAAGCAAAGTGTTGAGCGATATATTTCACTACTTGAAAAAGCATTTATAGTGAAACGTTTAGGCGGTTTTTCCAGAAACCTGAGAAATGAAATAACCAAATCTTCCCGGTATTATTTTTTGGATAATGGTGTGAGAAATGCGATAATAAACAATTTTAACCCTGTTGGGAGCAGAAATGATATCGGAATGCTTTGGGAAAATTTTATGGTTATGGAAAGACTGAAAAAACAGGAATATCAGCGCATATTTTCAAACAATTATTTCTGGAGGACTTATGATCAAAAGGAAATTGACTTGATTGAAGACAGGGGAGGGAGGCTTTATGCATTTGAGTTTAAATATGGAAGCAAAAAAGTTAAAGTTCCTAAACAGTGGCAGAATGCCTATCCCAACTCAAAATTCAGCCTGGTTACACCGGACAATTTCCTTGAGTTTTTAGTTTAGAAATAACTGAAAAGATATATGTCATACACTGATTCAACACACACAATAAAGGCAATAAAGATGGGAATCACAATCTCCGCAATACTTGCCCATAGGCTGATTATTCCAACTTTAGTGCTTGTATTTTTTTATGTCCTAATACTTTCTTATTTAACGGGGAGCTAAGCGGCAAACCGTACCAGCTGCATCTAATATTAGCATAGCATTCAGACGATACTTGCGCCTGAAAACCCAAACGGTTTGTCTGCTTTAGTGATTTGTTAGCAAGCATTCAGAGATACAATTCCTCTCCATATGCTCAGTCCGACCGAAATGATCCCAAGAAATACCATAAACCAAGCGAACCACCAAGTTGCACCAAATCTTTTTTTAGGCTCAGGGATTGAAAAATCCCCTATCTCGGCGGCAATATCAGTCAGAAATACGTGATTCTTATGAATCCCAAGTCGAATCTTTCGAATTGCGAAACCAACAAGACCTGACATGAATCCGAACAACAGGAGAGCCCACCAGTTTGGCCATCCTTCACCATTACTTGCGAGGCCGAGGACGGCACCACCAGCTGGCAGTGCAATTGTTGGTAGTTGCCATCTCAACCTGTCTAAATGACGAAAAATCTCATATTTCTGTCGATAGATCTCAATTGCGATTTCCTGCTTACCGGTTTTCATATCTTTTTTGGCTTTATTTATTTGGCTTTTTATTGATTGCTAACGGCGGAACTAAGTTGCAAACCGTGCCACCTGCCTCTTTTTCTGGCTTAGAAATCATACGAGACTTGTGCTTGAAAAACCGAACGGTTGGTCTGCTTTAGTGATTTGTTATACTTTGACTTTAGCACCCTAAAGGAATATCGAAAATTAAAACTTTCTGATTCAGCTTGCCCAACACTTCGTATTCAATCACAAATTCTACCTTGCTAATTCCAATACCAAGAGGATAGGTATGAATATCTTCCGAGTCCTCTATATGCTTTAACCATCTTTCACCTCCGAGCTTCTTTACAACCCTCCTTACCTCCTCTATATTCACCTCTGGAAACATCTCGCTCTGGGCTTGGGAATAACCAATTGCTTGGTACTGATTAGTGGAAACCATTTTCAATGTCACCCACGGAGAAAAGTAATGCTTCCAGTTTATTAAATCGAGATGAGGACCTTCATCCATTACAGTAATACTAGTCTCATATCTTTGTTTGACGCTTGAAATGGTTGATACTTGCGAATGAAAAACTAACATGTAACCTAAAGGAGTATCCCCTAATTCAAGTGATATCAGTACAGAATCAGCAGATAAATCTTCTACTGAAAGATAGTAATGTAGGTCGATAGCAATATCTGGGATTGTCAGCACTAAGTCCCCTAATTCGATTCGCAAAGGTTTAGATTGACCTGATAAATTAACTGCTGCTAAAACAAATAGAATAATTATTGTGAAATGTCTCTGCTTCATGATTTATCTACTACCATATTTTGAAAAAAGTAGAACATATTATTCTACTGCCAATATCGGTATTAATAACAAATATAAGCATATTATCCGGCAATTCAATAAAAGATTAAACTTCATGCCTGATGGGATGTATACTCTAAACACTCTTTTCAACCCACTTACGTGCATTTACGAATGCCTCTATCCATGGAGACACCTCATCAGAGGCTCTACCGGCAGGATAGTTGGCCCACTGCCATGGGAATATTGCTCTTTCAAGATGAGGCATCATGGCAAGATGACGTCCGTCTTTTGAGCAGATAGCCGCTGTATTGAATGCACTTCCATTAGGATTACCGGGATACTCAGAATAAGAATACTTTCCTGCAATGTGATAGTTCTCTTCAGGCATAGGCATGTCAAACTTACCCTCTCCATGTGCGACCCACACTCCAAGTCGTGAACCTGCCAATGACTTAAACATTACAGAACTGTTTTCCGGGATATCAATATTCAGGAAGTTCGATTCAAATTTGTGAGAGTCGTTATGTTGTAATTTAGGATGCTTCTCATGATCCGGGTATATCAGCTCAAGCTCATTCATCAACTGACAACCGTTACAAATCCCCAAACTCAAAGTGTCAGGCCGTTTGTAAAAATCTTCTAATGCTTTCTTCGCTTTCTCATTATAAAGAAATGCTCCTGCCCAGCCTTTTGCAGAACCTAACACATCTGAGTTGGAAAAGCCCCCTACAAAAACAATGAAGTTAACACCTTCAAGAGTCTCTCTGCCAGCGATAAGGTCAGTCATGTGAACATCCTTTGTATCAAAACCTGCGAGATACATTGAGTAAGCCATCTCACGATCTCCATTTACACCTTTCTCCCTGATGATGGCAGCTTTCACACCGGTTTTTTCTGTCCTGTCCTTTTTAAGATTAAACTGACTTAGCTGTCCGGTAAATGAATTGGAGAAATTATATGAAAGTTTCAGTCCTTTATAATTTTCAAAACGCTCTTTAGCTTTTTGCGCACCGGATTGTTTTCGGTCTAAAAGGTATGATGTTTTGTACCATACATCTCTTAGTGCATCAATATCAAGAGTTAGTTTTTGATTTTCCCGATTAATTGCAAGCACTCTGTTGTCCACAGGCTTACCAATCAGATGATATTCGATACCGGCACTGTCCAACATCTCAGCAACAATATCAGTCTCTCTAATCTGAATAACTACTCCCGGATTCTCACTAAACAGTAGTTTAACTGTATCCTTTTCACTAACACCTGATAAATCAACATCCAAACCAAAAGAAGTATTAGGAAAATTCATTTCAAGCAGAGTAGTTATCAATCCTCCCGCTGAAATATCGTGACCTGCCAAAACCAATCCTTTTTTAATCATCTCCTGAATTATTTCAAAACCACTCTTGAAATAGCTTGTATCCGATATTGTTGGGGCATTATCACCCAATTTATTAACTACCTGAGCAAAACTACTACCTCCCAGACTTAAATCACTTTTCGACAAGTTGATGTATAACAAATTTGTATCTTCATCCTTAACCAACACAGGCTCTACAACTCCGGTAATATCATCAACCTCTCCTGCTGCTGATATTATTACAGTTCCCGGACTGTATACAACATCCCCATCTTTATATTTTTGTGTCATGGACATGGAGTCTTTTCCTGTGGGAATATTTATTCCGAGGTCACAGGCAAAATCACTAATAGCCTCAACAGCTCTGTACAAACGAGAATTTTCACCCGGATTTTTTGCCGGCCACATCCAGTTTGCACTTAAAGAAACCCCTTTTAACCCATGAGCTAAAGGAGCCCAAACAAGATTTGTTAAAGATTCAGCAATAGAAATATAAGAACCTGCAACAGGATCGATTAACCCTACACCCGGTGCATGACCAATAGAAGTTGCAATACCTCTCTTTGTAACATAGTCGATAGCCATTACACCAACATCATTCATCGGAAGCTGCAACTCACCGGCACACTGCTGTTTGGCTACCTTACCTGTTACCGAACGGTCAACCTTATTGGTTAACCAGTCTTTACAAGCAACAGCCTCTAACTGCAACACCTGTTTCAGATACTCTTCAATCTTACTACTATCATAAGCAACAGGGGCAAACTCCAAATCATCTGTTTCATCTGTTAAAACAGTTTTGGGCGGATTACCAAACAGGTCGGCCAACTGTATATCCATTGGTGCAGAGCCATCCTTATCAACAAATTTAAACTGCATATCACCCGTTGTTTCACCAACCACATACATCGGGCTGCGTTCCCTTTCGGCAATTTTTTTCAGATTTTCTATATCTTTTTCTTTCATAACAAGCCCCATCCTCTCCTGCGACTCATTACCAATAATCTCCTTAGCCGACAAGGTTAGATCACCAACAGGCAACTTATCGATATGAATAACGCCACCAGTTGTCTCAACCAGCTCGGAAAGACAGTTCAAATGCCCTCCTGCTCCGTGGTCATGGATTGACACGATAGGTGTCTCGTCTTGTTCTACCAATCCTCTGATAGCATTCATAGCTCTTTTCTGCATCTCAGGATTCGAACGCTGAACAGCATTCAGTTCAATTGCATTATCAAATTCACCGGTAGCAACAGAAGAGACAGCGCCTCCCCCCATTCCAATACGGTAGTTATCTCCTCCAAGAACAATAACTTTGTCTCCTTTATCCGGTTCGTCTTTCAAACTGTCAGCCATTTTACCAAACCCAACACCACCGGCTAACATAATCACCTTATCAAAGGCAAATTTTTTGTAATGCTCAGCATGCTCAAATGTCAATACAGAACCACAAATTAATGGCTGACCAAATTTATTTCCGAAATCGCTTGCTCCGTTCGACGCCTTTATCAGTATCTGCTCAGGTGTTTGATATAACCAGGGACGCTCCTCCATATCCTTTTCCCACTCTCTGTTATCCTCCAATCGTGAATATGATGTCATGTAAACGGCTGTTCCGGCCAAAGGAAGAGAGCCCTTCCCCCCCGCCATACGGTCGCGAATCTCACCTCCCGATCCGGTAGCTGCACCGTTAAACGGCTCAACGGTGGTAGGAAAATTATGAGTCTCCGCTTTGAGTGACAAAACAGTATCTATCCTTTTCAGATTGAAAAAATCAGGCTTATCCTGTGTAGCAGGAGCAAACTGCCATACTTTAGGCCCTTCAAAAAATGCAACATTATCTTTATATGCTGAAACCAAAAAGTTAGGATTCTCTCTTGAAGTACGTTTAATCAATTGAAAAAGGGAACTCTCCATCTCTTTCCCATTAATTATGAAGGAGCCGTTAAATATTTTATGACGGCAATGCTCAGAGTTTACCTGTGCAAAACCGTAAACTTCACTATCTGAAAGTTTCCTTCCCAAACGTTCACTCACACTATCAAGGTAACTTACCTCTTCTGCACTTAAAGCCAACCCTTCCTGTGTACTATATGCGGTAATATCGTCAATATAAATTATTGGATCCGGTTTTTTGTTGATAGTGAAGATATCCTGATTCAACCCTTTATATAAAACCTGAAGCATTGGGTCATGCGAAGCATTCTCATCATTCACTTCGAAGAACTCTTCTATTCGTACTATCCCGGAAATACCCATATTCTGAGTAATTTCAACTGCATTTGTACTCCAGGGAGTAATCATCTCCTTGCGCGGCCCAACAAAGAAACCATCAATTACATCTCTGTCTGATTTTTGTGCCTCACCAAACAGCCACTCTAACTTATTTATATCTTCAACAGATAAATTTTTACTGCTGCTTAATGCAATAACTTGATTTGATTTCTTTTCAAAAAATAGGAACATGGAATATGCTTCTTTAAATTATAAATTGAGCTACAAATTTAATAGTTTAAAATTGAAAGCTTGTCAAGTTTATAAAGTTTATCAAGTTGAAAGTTTAAAAAGTTAGTCAACTCCGAAAAGTCTTGTTTCGTCATTGCGAACGAAGTGAAGCAATCTCATACTCCTATAAATAAGGTAATAGACTGCTTCGATTCCTCGCAGTGACGCCGTTTTTGACTTTTCGAAGTGGACTAAAAAGTTAAAAGTTTGTCAAAGTATTAAAAAGTTGGCTCTACTACGAGTTTCGTGGATAGATATTTAATCATTCACTAAATTGACATATTTATTTAGTGAAAT
>CBDUZZ010000017.1:0-67878 GCA_965371855.1 uncultured bacterium | reverse complement strand
TGGAGCAGTTGGTAGCTCGTTGGGCTCATAACCCAAAGGTCGTAGGTTCGAGTCCTGCCCCCGCTACATAAGAAAAGCCATTGAATAATCAATGGCTTTTCTTATTTTTACAATGTTGAATTTGTGATTTACATGTTATTCTCGGAAAAAGTTCAACAAAAAATATATAGGTATAACTTCAAATCTATTGCAAGATTCAACCCATATTGCAGATAACAAGTTATAACTTTCTGATTTTAAGATGAGTTCTTTTTGAAAATTTCTGTAGGTAGGACTACAGATTTTTTTTGGTAAAATGGAACATATTTATAATTCAGTATGTGTTAAGTAACATATATAAAACAGTCTTTTGTTTTGTGTATCGCTACTTGTAAAAAGTGAAATATCAGCACTTTTCTCTTAACCACCCCTCCCATAAAATCATTGAGAAAAAATTCAAATCCCTCAATAAGTACATAGCAATTTGGCCGGAATGCACTGTATTGAGCTTGCCGAAATGTAGTTCAACCGGGACTCATCACCGGGTTGCCGCAAAACTTCGGCACAGGCATTGCAGACCACCCAGAGTCCTATTTATTATTTATATTCAATCATAATGAAATCTACATTTTGCTATATGTATTTCATTGTCTTTGACTTTATAAATTAGCCTATGTTCACCGTCAATTCTCCGTGACCAGAATCCTTTATATTTATGCTTTAAAGGTTCTGGTTTCCCAATACCGGTGAAAGGTTCCCGAGAAATATTTTTCAGTAAGTCATTAATCCTTTTTAAGGTCTTTTTATTGGTCTTTTGCCAATACAGATATCCATTAACTTCACTTCATTCTCTAATGAAGTAATTGTTAAATCAAAACCACCATTGGCTGATGTGCCATCCTGGATATGAAACCAGTTTTTATTCATAATTTCAAAGTTTGCTTTTGCAATTTTTCCTCTTATAATAACTTTCTTCCCATTATATTTTTTCAAATTAGAAAACAGTTCCGATATAGTAATTCCACCTTTAGCTGGCTCTACCTTAATCTCTTTTTTTGCAACATCAGGTTTTCCCTCATGCATTCCCATTGGTGCTTGTCCCATAGGCATGCCTTCCATTTGATTAGGCGCATTTGCTTTCAATTCAAAATAATACTAAAAACAACAGCTTGTTTCACATCGCTTTTTAATAAAATATCGCCACCCATTGTTAATAGAATCTGCTTACTTAAACTTAACCCAATACCCGAACCATTTTCTTTTGTAGTGTAAAAAGGCACAAAAATCTGTTCAATAATTTCTGATGAAATCTCTGGGCCATTATTTTTAATCTCAATTCTTGCTGAATTGGTAGCTTCACTTAGGTTGATTTCAATTTTAGGATTTGTAGTTTTTCCTTGAATTAATGCTTCCAAAGCATTTTTTAGAATATTAGTTATTACTTGTGCTAGGAGTTCGGCATCGGTATTAAAATAAATATTTTCAGGTATATTTTTTACAAGATTAATACTTTCGAAACCAGAATATGCCTTAGATGCAATTATATTATTTTCTATTAAATCTGATAAATTTGTTTTGTTAAACTGAGGTTCAGGTAATTTTGTAAACTTTCTGTAATTGCTCACAAAATTCATTAATCCACGGCTTCTTTCTTCAATAATATCAAGACCTTTTACCGTATTTTCTATTATTTTATTGTTTATATCTGATAGTTCTATTGTTTTTTTATCTTTAATAAAATAACCCGAAATAACCTGTGACAGAGTTGTAATTGGCGTTATATTATTCATTATTTCGTGAGATAATGTTCTTGCTAATTTCACCCAAGCATCTACTTCTCTATTGTCTAATTCTTTTGTAATATCGCTTACTGCAATTAAATTTATTTTTTCTTTCGCAATATTAAGTTTCGATAATTTAAATAATATTTTCTGACCATATTTATTCTCAAATATTGCAGATTGTTTAGGTGTAGAACATTCTTCTTGCTGTATAAATTTCGGAAGTGCTTTATCAATTCGCTTAAGCGAATTGATATGCTGATATTCCTGAATGTCAATTAGTTTTATTGCAGATGGATTGATATTAATAACTCTTCCTTTTTCGTTTACAGAAAATAAGCCTGTTGCCGATTGATTAATTATTGTATTATAATATTGCTCTTGAGTTGAAACCTTAATTTTTGTTTGTTTAAAAAGTTCGTTAAGATTCCTCATTCCTCTAAAAACAGCATCAATAGCCTTGTTTCCTGTTTTAGTTGGAATTTTTAAACTTGTATCTTCATTTTCAATTCCCATCAGAAAAAATGAAATCCATCTATTAATTTTATTAAAATAACGTATTAAATTAAGCGATGCTAATAATATAAAAACACACAATATTACCGTTATTATGTAATCCTGTCTGTCTAAAAATAAGTATGTACCTATAATTGCAAGAGAAATTATTATTAATAACCTTGTTATTATTGCTATGTAAAAATGTTTGTATTTCATTTTATCCGATTTATACTAACCCACTTTGAAAATTGTAAGAGATATATTCCGAAAGACTTTTAGTTTTGCAGTATGAGCTTACGAAGTAATACAATTACTAAAAACGTATCGGAATAATTACCTACAAATTGTATTTTTTTAATTTATTATAAAGTGTTTGTCTTGTAATACCAAGTTTTTTAGAAACAATACTCATATTTCCCTTTTCTGTTTCAATACAGTTAATAATTAATTCTTTTTCCATCTCTTCAATGGTTAGATTCTCAAGATTATTTTTTTGATTACTTGTGTTTTGATTTAACGAAAAACTATCTTCGTTTAAAATAGAATTGTCAGATAAAATTACAGCTTTTTCGATACTATGTTGTAACTCTCTAACATTGCCAGGCCATTTGTATTTCAATAATTTACGTTTTGCTTTTTCGCTAATTTTCAATCTTCCTTTGTCATATTTTCTAGAATATTTATCTAAATAAAATTCAGCAAGTAAAATAACATCGTTTTCTCGTTCTCTTAATGGAGGCAATTCAATATGTATTGTATTTATTCTATACAAAAGGTCTTCTCTAAATAAGCCATCAACTATCATTGTATCAATATCTTTATTGGTTGCTGATATTAGTCTTATTTTTATTGGTATTGCAAGGTTATCTCCTAATTTTGTAACTTTTCGGTTTTGTAAAACAGTAAGTATTTTTGCTTGTAATTGCAAGGATAAATTTCCAATTTCATCGAGAAATATTGTTCCATTATTTGCAGTTTCAAATTTCCCTATTCTCTCTTCTTTTGCATCGGTAAACGAACCTTTTTTATGACCAAATAGCTCACTCTCAAATAGAGTTTCACTAATAGCTCCCATATCAACACTTAATAATATTTCATTTTGCAGTTTAGAGTATTTATGAATCTCTCTTGCTATTAATTCTTTTCCTGTTCCATTTTCGCCTGTAATAAGAATATTGGCATCGGTTACAGCAACTTTTTTTACCATTTCCATTACCTTAAGCATTGCGTTACTTTGCCCTATTAATCTATAATTAGAAGGATTTATCTCTCGTTTTAAATTATTAGTGGTTTTTTGTAGTGATGTTGTTTTCAACTTGCTTTTGCGAAGTTTAAGCGAAGCATGAAGAGTACTAATTAGTTTGTTGTTGTCCCAAGGTTTTAAAATAAAATCAAAAGCCCCTTTTTTAACCGCCTTTACCGCCAATTCAACATCGCCATAAGCAGTTATCATTATTACAATTATTGATGAATCAAATTTTAATATCTCATTTAACCAAAAAATGCCCTCATTTCCATTATTAATACCAGCTGTAAAATTCATATCTAAAAGCACAATATCTACATTATTTTGTTCAATAGTAGAAATTAAACTTTTAGGGTTATTTAAAGTAATAACTTCATCAAACTCTGTTTGTATTAACATTTCCAGAGCTGTTAGCACACTTTTTTTATCATCAACTATTAAAATATTGTTACTCATACTTTATTATAATAGATATATTACTCTACAGTTAAGTATTTTTACTAACACAAAAGTATTAAAATGTAAATATATTACACAGACAGTGTAAAATATTTTGACAATTATTTATGTTTCAAACCAAACATAACATACATAACATACTTAACTTCAATAATATACAACTTACGGCACAGCAATTGGAAAGTGGTTTGTATAAATATTGATTAATAATGACAAAAATTAAGATTACAAATCGAAATATTGAGAATTACACAGGCATTAAAATGGGTATTATGTTTATGCTTGTGTTTTTTATTCATATCCAGAACTCAACTGTAAAATCGCAAGAAATTTGGGGACTTACAAAATGTATTGACTATGCGATAGAAAATAATATTGATTTAAATATTAAACGAAATCAAGTAATAAATCAAGAAATTAATTTATTAAAAAGCAAGGCAAATCTATTTCCTGATTTAAACTTAGGAAGTAATTTAAGTGTTAATTATGGAAGAAATATCGATGGTAATACAAACAACATAACTTACAATCAAACTATCTCTAATAATTATTGGATTAGTTCGTCGATAGATATTTTTCAAGGGCTGGTTAAACAAAATACAATTAGTTTTAACAAGTTTATGTTATCGGCAAATAAAGAAGAAAGTGAATTAATAAAAAACAAATTAATTTTTGATGTAATTACGTCATACTATATTTCTCTTTATAGTGCTGGTTTAGAAAATGTTGCAAAAAGCCAGGTAGATTTATCAGAAATGCAATATATGCGAATGCAAAAATTGGTAGATGTAGGTAAAGAATCTCCATTAACTGTACAAGATTTAAAAAGCCAATGGGTTGCCGATAAATTAAATCTAACAAAAGCTCAGAACCAAAAAAGCAGCAAAATACTTGAGTTAAAACAATTATTAAGGCTCGATGCTAATTCTGATTTTTTTATTGATACTTTAAATAAAACGCCATTAGTAATTACTGAATTACCGATTATTGATAGCATTTTTAATAATGCCGTAAGTTTTCTTCCTGAAATTAAACAACAAGAATTTTTATTAAATGCTTCAGAGAAAGATTTGTTGGTTTCAAAAGGAAAAATTTCGCCAAACCTGTATTTATCTGCAGGAATGGGTTCTAATTATTTCGATGGTGATAATTTAGCATTCTCTAGTCAGATAAAAAACAATCAAAATCAGCAAGTTATACTAGGCTTAGTTATACCTATTTTTAATGGAGCATCAACATACAGTAGTATTAAGCGAAAAAGGATAGCTATTAATAATCAGGAGCTTCAAATTGAAAAAAATAAAGAGAAAGTATATTCTGAAATATGGAATATAATGGATAATGTAGAATCGGCAGAGAAGGAATATAAAACCTCATTAGAGCTGCACAGGTTTAGTAAACTATCGTTGCAAAACACAAGTAAAAAACTCGAAAAAGGATTGGCTGGGACAAGCGATTTTGAAATAGCTAAACAACGCTTAGTATTAGCCGAAGTAGAGATATTAAAAGCAAAATTAACTTATATAATGTATATTCAAATATTGGAGTTCTACAAAACAGGTAGCTGGAATCATTTGGATTTAATTAATAATTAAAAATACAAGATGGACAGACCAATAGAAAAGAAAAAAGGAATTAAGAAAAAGCACATTTACATTGGCTTGGCTATGCTTGCATTTTTATGGCTCATTTATCAGTCGTTTTTTACAGAACATGTTTCAACTTATGTTGTAGATGCTGAAAAACTAAGTATTGAAACTGTTAGCCAGGCCACTTTTCATGATTTTATTACTGTAACCGGAAATGTGGAGCCAATTGCAACCATTTATCTTGATGCCAGAGAAGGTGGGCGTGTGGAAGAAAAAGTAATTGAAGAGGGTGAGATACTCAAAAAAGGTGATATTATTTTACGATTGAGTAACCCCGATTTAAGTTTAAGCATATTAAACAGCGAAGCGCAGTTGGCCGAGAAAAGCAATTTTTTGCGGAATACTATGGTTACAATGGAGCAAGAAAAACTGCAAATAAAACGCGAATTACTCAATTTGGAATTTGACATTAAACGTAAAAAAAGAGCTTTTGAACAAAACAACGCACTGTATGCCGATGACTTAATTTCAAAGGAAGTATTTTTAGTGTCGGAAGAAGATTATCAGTTTGCTAAACGCAGTTACGATCTTTACATAGAACGTCAAAGACAAGACTCTATTTATCGTTCAATACAGGTAACACAAATGGAAGACAATTTAGCAAAAATGAATCTAAACCTAAAACTGGTACGACAGCGACAGTATAATCTGCACGTAACATCTCCCGTTGACGGACAGTTAACTATACTTGATGCAGAAATTGGACAATCCATACCCAAAGGGGGTCGTATTGGGCAAATACATATACTTACTTCTTTTAAAGTTATGGCCCAAATTGATGAACATTATATTGACAAAGTACGTGTTGGCTTAACTGCTATTTTAGAAAGACAAGGCCAGGAATTTAAGTTAAAAATAAGAAAGGTACTCCCCGATGTTAGAGAAGGTAGATTTACTGTGGAGATGATTTTTGACTCAGAAATGCCTGAGAATATGCGAACCGGCCAAACCTATTATACACGCTTACAATTGGGAAATCCCAAAGAATCATTGCTATTGCCCCGTGGTAACTTTTTTCAGGAAACGGGTGGACAATGGATATTTGTACTGTCCGCCGATGGCAAATCAGCCTCAAAACGCTTTATTAAAATCGGAAGGCAAAATCCTAAATATTATGAATTACTTGAAGGTTTAAAACCGGGCGAGAAAGTAATTATTTCGGGCTATGATAGTTTTGGAGAAAATGAAAGATTGGAGTTTAAGTAGGGGGAAAGGTTTGGAATGGTTAGACGGTTGGAAAGTATAATAAATAAAATAATAACTGAAATATGATATCACACTTAATAAAAACTGCTTTGAAGAATGTTTCTAGTAAAACAAATACTTCATTACTTAGTATGGTTGGTTTTAGTATTGCATTCATCTCCATATTTTATATATACTCATATGTATCATTTGAGCTTGGCTATGATTCAAAATATGAAAAAACAGATAGAATATATCGTATAAGCGGGGAAATTGTTGCTGCTGAAAATACAATGACACATGCTAAATTGGGGTCTTTTATGGGTCAGGGCTTAAAAGATGAATTCCCAGAAGTAGAAGAGTTTACCCGCCTAACATCTTTTCGTCAGATTGTTTTGCTTGAATATAATCAAGAAAATTTTAATGTAAAAGAAGCTTATATGGCGGATCATAGTGTATTCGATATCTTCTCACTTGAATTTGTCTTTGGCGATAAACATAAGGCTCTTATCGCACCGGATCAAATTGTTATTAACCAAAGTCTTTCTCAGAAGATTTTTGGCAATAAGAACCCTGTTGGAAAAACACTGAAGCACAATAAAAAAGTATTGACCATTAAAGGTGTAATAAAAGATTCTCCCGAAAATGTTCATCATAAACTGAATGTTTTGTTTTCACAACCGGACTTTAATTCTAATGAATCAAACGCTATTAAACGTTCAGAAGGATACTGGATGCCTTCAACATATACATTTATTCTGTTAAAATCCAACTGTAATATTGCTGCAATAACAGAAAATTTTGAGCCGTTTTTTAATAAGTACATGGTAGCTTTTGGGGAACAACTTAATTCAAAATTTAATCCTATAGCAACTACTTTAAAAGATTTACATTTCTCCGAACATATGAGTTATGACTATCCTAAAGGTAATAAATTATACACTTATATTTTAACTTTAGTGGCATTGTTTATCTTTTTAATAGCATTGCTAAATTATGGCAACCTATTAGTTTTTCAGTGCATAACGAATTCTAAAGATACCGGGATAAAGAAAATATTCGGAGCATCGAGCTTTAGTCTTTTTTTACAGTTTCTGATTAATTCTTTACTTTTTGTATCTACCTCTGTTGTAATAGCGTTGTCGGTATTTAAACTAACTCTTCCATTTTCGGAAACAATTACGGACTTACCACCGGAAGAGTTTTTTAAAGGAAACGGCATATTGCTGTTATCTGCTATGTTAGTATTAGTTACAGCATTTAGCACATCTTTAATTCCATTCATTAATCAATACGGTAAGCAAGATGTTTCTCTTATAAATTTGAAAAACACAAGCCATAGTAAAATTAAAGGACTCCGATTTGGTAAGTTAGTGGTCGTAATTCAATTTTCCTTATCACTAATCCTAATAATGGCTTCTATTACAATAACAAAACAATTGCGATTTCTTATTGATAGTGATATGGGTTTTGACAAGAATAATGTTGTTTTAGTAAACTTACCAAAGGTGCAAACTACTCTTTCAAAAGCAAATGCATTAAAAAATCAACTCAAAACATCCCCACTTATTTTGCAGACTGCAATTTCAAGCCATGCCCCGGGTGATATATTAGGGAGCATCAACTTTCAACTAAACAGAGATGGCAAAACTGTGACTAAAATAGTGAATTCAATGCATATTGATTACGACTATATTTCATTAATGGGGATGGAAATTAAGGAAGGACGTAATTTTAACCCGGAGTATAAAACAGATGATAAACAATCGATAATTATAAACGAGGCGTTTATTGATTATTGTGGGTTTAATGACAATGTCGTTGATACCAAGATTAACAACATAAAAATAATAGGGGTATTAAAAAATGCATGTTTCAATTCACTTCATACACAGACTGAACCCGTACTATTTATATTAAATGATGATTCAAAAGGATATATAAATGTTAAACTGAAAACGTCTAATATTGAGGAAGCTATAAGTTTCATAAAAGAAAGCTGGGTTTCTTTCTTTCCGGATGTGCCGTTTGAATACCATTTTTTGGATCAAAGAGTTGCAATGCTATATGAAAATGACCTGAAGAAAAATACTTTGATGCAATTGTTTACTTTGGTTAGTATTATTATTTCATCAATGGGGTTTCTGAATCTGTCCTCAAATATTAGCAAGCAAAAAACCAAAGAAATAGGCATTCGAAAAGTAAACGGTGCCACAATCTATGAATTATTAATCATGCTTAACAAAGATTTTATAAAATTGGTAGGTATAGCTTTTGTTCTCGCCTGCCCCATAGCCTATTATGCCATGAATAGGTGGCTGCAAAATTTCGCCTATAAAATTACTCTCAGCTGGTGGATTTTTGCCTTGTCTGGATTTATCGCACTGCTTATTGCACTAATAACCGTAAGCTGGCAAACATATAGGGCAGCACGGAAGAATCCGATTGAGGCGTTGAGATATGAGTAAGGAGAAAGGTTTGTAGAGTTCGAAGGCTTGAAGATAAAAAATAAAATGATTGGAAAAATAATTAATTAATAAATACTGATATGATAAAAACAGAAAAATTAGGAAAAGTGTTTCGTACCGAAGAGGTAGAGACTTATGCGCTAAATGGCGTTGACCTTCATGTGAAAGAAAATGAGTTTGTGGCTGTTATGGGACCATCGGGTTGTGGCAAATCAACTTTGCTCAATATTATTGGTTTGTTGGATAATCCTACCGAAGGGGAGTATGTATTCAATGGAAATAATGTATCTAAACTAAAAGAAAAAAACCGAACACAGTTTCGTAAAGGAAAAATCGGTTTCATTTTTCAAAGTTTTAACCTAATTGACGAACTTAGTGTGTACGAAAATGTGGAACTACCTTTACTATACCTTAAGATGAAGGCCAGTGAAAGACGCGAAAGAGTAGAGGCTGTATTAAAACGCATGAAAATAGGACATCGTACTAAGCATTTTCCTCAGCAACTTTCAGGCGGACAGCAGCAGCGTGTAGCAATTGCCAGAGCAGTGGTTGCAAAACCAAAATTAATTCTTGCCGATGAGCCAACGGGTAACCTCGACTCAAAAAATGGTATTGAGGTGATGAATCTTTTATCAGAACTAAACCAAGAAGGTGCCACCATAATAATGGTAACACACTCGGAACGAGATGCCGGTTTTGCGCACCGAACTATTAATCTGTTAGATGGTCAAGTGATTATGGAGAAGGTGAATGAGAACTAAGTTAAAAGCGGAAAAACGGAAACTGCAACCAGATGTCAGAAATAAATATATTTAATAGTTAAATAAGCAAGATTCACATAAATTTATTAAAGCAATGTGGCAACGAAATCTAAAAACTTTTGTAAATCATTTACAAAATAACAAAGTTTATACAATTGTAACAGTGTTGGGGTTTGCAATTTCGCTAACATTTGCAATCTTATTAAGTGTATATATTAAAAATGAACTTGCAGTAAACAGCATCCATATAAACAGTCATCGAATTTTTCGGTTGATTAATGAAGACTATGCTGGCTATGCACCTCCAATTGCAGAATGGTTGAAAAATGAAATCCCAGAAATTGAGAGCTATACCCGAATTTATGAATCGAGTGCAATTGTTGAGAATGACAATAAGGTTAAGTTAAAACTTGAGTTTCTCATGGCGGATTCTACATTCTTCAACATTTTCACATTTAGCCTTATTGAAGGAAATAAGGAGACCGCATTAAAAACTAAAAATTCCGTAGTACTTTCCAAAAAATTTGCACACAAACTATTTGGAAACGAATCGCCCATTGGCCAGCAAATAGTATTAGATAAACATGTGCCTTGTGTAGTAACCGGAGTTGTTGACGACATCTCAAAAAATTCAAACTTTACTAAATGTGATGCTATTATAAATTTCCGCTGCTTGGCCGATATATGGGGATGGAATGAACTATTAACCAGTTTTGGCAATAACTCTTTTGGCCTATATTTTTTAGCTAAAAAAAATACCAATTTGCCTCTTAAGGCACCTTTGGTTTTAGAAATGTTCAAAAAAGACTTTTGGATGTATCAAGATGGACGAACCAAAACTGTTGTTTTTGAACCACTTGCCGACACTTATTTCAGTCCAATTCCTGGAAGCGGCGTGGAACGAAACAGCAAAACATTACTCTTTATATTATCAGCCATTGTAATATTGATCTTGGTACTGGCTATTATCAATTACATGAATTTAACCATTGCTCAATCAGGATTAAGAGTTAAAGAAACCACCATAAAAAAACTGATGGGGAGTTCTAGAAAAAGACTCATTTTTCAATATATAAACGAATCTATTATCCTCTGTTTTGTAGCATTCTTGTTGGCTGTAATTTTTAGCTTTTTTACTGAGCCATTATTGAATAATCTATTAAAAACAGACTTGAATTTGGCAGATAAAATAACTTTCAAGTTGCTCATTTTATCACTATTGATGGTAAGTCTTATTGGATTCATTTCAGGTATAATCCCTGCTTTTACAATAACAAAATTAAATGCTATTGATATAATAAAAGGCGATTTCAGACAAAAAAGCAAAAGAATGTATTCACGCATGCTTATTGGATTTCAATATATTGTAGTAATTGTCCTTTTAATATCCACTTTTCTAATATCAAAGCAAACCACATTTATGCAGCATCATAATTTAGGCTTTAATACTGAAAATATTGTATGGTTCGATTATACCATTAATCCTAAACAAAATGATGGCTTGAAAAACGAGTTATTAAAGATTCCTGGCGTAAAAGCAGTATCATTTGTTACCGGAAGTCCTATGGATGGCGGAAATAACCAGTCATTTAATTACAACGACAAACCAGTTAGTTTTCAGGAGTTTATTGTTGATACTTCATTCTTTTCGATGTTGAAAATGAAAATTACCCCAACAGGTATTGCTTATTCTAAAGATGCTATCTGGTTAAACCAGACCGCCATTAAAACATTAGCTCTCGATTCTTTGCCTAAAACGTTCAAACGATATGGTACTGATGTCCCTGTTCTAGGTATTATTAATGATTTTAATTTTGGCTCGCTACATAAAAATATTGGTTCCGCAATGATCCAACAGATGGACGTTAATGATTACCCCTGGAATATTTTGATACAAATTGAAGGAACCACAGCTCTAGCAACTCTTGAGAAAATTAAAACAGCTTATAATAATTTTACTGGCGGGATGCCTTTCGATTATGGTTTTATGAATACAGAAATAAATAATTGGTACGAGAAAGAAAGAAGAACTGCCAAAATTGTAGGCTATTTTGCCTTATTAACAATTGTTATTGCAGCCATGGGAATTTTTGCCATGTCGCTATTTTATATCCAACAAAAAACAAAAGAAATTGGTATCCGCAAAGTTAACGGTGCCAAAGTATCAGAACTCATGCAAATGCTCATTAAAGATTTTGTAAAATGGGTAACCATAGCATTTATTATTGCAACTCCCATTGCTTACTATGCCATGAATAAATGGCTTGAAAACTTTGCCTACAAAACAACTTTAAGCTGGTGGATTTTTGCTCTGGCTGGATTATTGGCTTTGGGAATTGCATTGTTAACGGTTAGTTGGCAAAGCTGGAGGGCGGCAACAAGAAATCCTGTAGAAGCTCTGCGCTATGAATAGTTTGGTAAAATAATTAATATAATTTTTAGAATTAAAAATATTCAGATAATGATTAAGCAATACATAGATATAGGTTTAAAACGCTATTTAACTTTTAAAGATTATTCTTTAATAAACATAGTGGGTTTTGGTATTGCAATTGCCGTTTGTTTAGCTATACTTTTATTCACCAGTTATCATTTTAGTTTTGACAATTTCGTAACAGATGGCGAAAACAGTTACCGTATTATTTCACGCTATACCGATGGCACGTATAATTCCAATACTTTTGCTTGTTTTAATGATATATTAAATGATTGCCCGGAAGTTGTATCACATACTATTGCTTTTAATAGTCATAATGTTGGGGAGGTATATGTTGGCGATGATAAAATAAAATGTAAGGAACTGATTTTTGCCAATGTTTCATTTTTAGATTTTTTCTCAGCACAAATGATAGAGGGTGATAAACAATCCATCAATCAACCTAATACAATGTTTGTTACGCCTGATATGGCAAAAAAACTCTTCCCTGATAAAGAGGCAATAAATCAAACTGTATTTGTAAAATCATTTACCGCTAACCGCGATAGTTTAATTGGTTTTACAATAACCGGAATTATTGCTCCCTTACCCGAAACTTCACATTTAGGCTATGAAATACTACTATCGCAAAAAGGGCATTTTAGCCCAACTGTAGAAATCGTAAAAGCCAGAAAAGTATTTGCCGGCGCAGTTTATGTAAAACTATTTCCCAACACAAATATTGGAACATTGGAGCAAAGCATTACTCAAAAAGTTGAGCCCATATTGAAAGGAGTTCATGGGCCACCACCAGAAGCATTTAACCACCGGTTACAGGCTATTTACGACATTCATTTTTCAACCGATACAACAAGCGAAATGCGTCCAACGGTGCGACGGTCAAGCTTGTACATCCTCTTATTGGTAGGCTTATTAGTTTTTGCCATAGCCACCATAAACTTTATAAATATTAATATTGCGCGAGCATCGTTTCATCGTAAACAATCAAAAATAATAGAATTTCTTGGTGGCAGTAAAAAGCATCTTTTTACTAATATTTTTATTGAAGTGCTTCTTTCGGTAACTGTTAGTTTTTTAATAGCCATCGTATTTTTAGTTGTTTTTGGCAAACCGCTTACGAATCACTTTTTTATAGACCAAAATGTTTTATTCCAAAACCATGAAATTATGCTAGTTACATCAAGTTTGTTTGTAGTTGTAGCCCTGTTGGTGTCGTTGTTTTGCTCAACAATATTTATTAAAAGGAGAAGCTTCTTTCAAAAAAATAATCTGTCAGTTCCCCTTGTTATTTTTCAATTTGTTTTAGTAATTGCCTTAATCGGATTTACTATTATGATTAACAAACAGATGCATTTCATAAACCAAAAAGAATTAGGCTATTCAAGTGAAAATGTTCTAATTATTGAAATCCATCAAAGAAATTCAAAAATCAATACTTTTAAAGATGAATTATTGAAACTTCCGGGTGTTTTATGTGCAGCAACTGCACAGCATTATCCGGGTTACCGTCTTCAGGACATGAATTTCTCAAACGGTGATAATGTATTTCCATTTAAGTTTGGACGTATTGAGCAAGATGCTATTAAAACGCTTAATATTAATATCCTTAAATATTTTACAACTACAAAAGAAAAGGCCAAAAATGGATGGTATATCAATGAAACTTTCTATAATAAGTTAAAAGCAACGTATAGTGAAGAGCAAATAGCAACAAGTAATTTCCCTGAGAATACGAACCAGACACACGATGAAAACTATCAAAAATTTGAATTGCTGGGAGTAATGAGTGATTTTCATTATGCCTCTTTACATTCGAATATTGAGAATTTTGCCTTTTTTATTCCCAATTCCGGTTCAAGATACTTTCGCTTTTTGATTGCCAGAATTAACCAATCGGAAAGTCAGGTTTTACTTAAGGAAATTGAAAAGAAAATGTTTGAAATATATCCCGGACAATCCTTTAACTATCAGTTTCTTGATGAGCAATTAAATAATCAATATCGCTCTGAACAAAGCCTATTAAAACTGATTAATTCATTTTCGGTGTTAGCCATTATTATTGCTTGTTTGGGTTTAATAGGAGTCTCGCTTTTTATGATAGAGAAACGCACTAAAGAAATAGGTCTCCGGAAAGTAAACGGTGCAACAGTTTATGAGATAATAAAAATGCTAAATAATTATTTTATAAAATGGATAGCAATAGCTTTTGTAATAGCCACACCTATAGCCCTGTATGCAATAAAAAATTGGCTGCAAAACTTTGCTTACAAAACCGAATTAAGTTGGTGGATATTTGCTTTGGCAGGGTTTATTACCATAGTTATAGTATTACTAACTGTAAGTTGGCAAACATTTATAGCAGCACGCAAAAATCCGGTGGAGGCATTGAGGTATGAGTAATCCTTATGAATCTAAAAAATTAATTGACAATGATAAATTTAATTAAATCTGCCTTTCAAAGTTTTTACAACTTTAAGATATACACTTCCATAAATCTATTTGGATTAGTATTGGGCTTAACCTGTTCAACTGTTATTTTTTTGTTTGTAAGTTTTGAATTTTCTTACGATAATTTTCATAAGGATAAAGAGCGCATTTTTCGTGTAAATGAAATATCTACAAGCCCTAAAAACAAAACAATTAACCCTGCTGTTAGAATGCCTTATGGTCCTGCTTTAAAAAACGAACTTTCTGAGATAGAAGATGTTGTTAGGTTAAAGAATAACTGGCATGTAAATACATTAAAATTTAATGATAAAGTAATCACCCTTGAAAAAGCAGTTTTTGCTGATAGTAATTTATTCAGCTTTTTCTCATTTAATATAATATATGGAAAAAATAGCCAACTATTAACTGGCAAGAATAGTATTGTACTTACACAAAAAATTTCTGAACGACTATTTGGTAACGAAAATCCATTAGGCAAACTAGTTGAGTACGACAACAATTCCTATATAATAACCGGAATTGCAGCAGATATTCCATTAAATTCTCACATTCAGTTTGATGCTGTTTTTCCGATGGAAACATTAATCAATTCACCCGATGTATTTATTGGCTGGGATGGAGGAATATCTGCAACTACTTTTGTCAAGCTTTTCTCAAGTAAATTAGAAACAAATGTAGAAGAAAAATTGCCAGATTTTTTATGGGAGAAAGTCAACAAAAAGAATAAAGATACTGGTTTTTTTACTGAATTTTATTTGGAACCTTTGGGTCAAATACATCTATTTTCGAAAGTAGATTGGGACAGCAATAGCAAGGAGGGGAAATATGTTATACTATTGTTATTCATCGGAAGTTTAATTTTACTGATTGCTATTATTAATTATCTTTTTATATCCAATGGTACATTAACACTTCGATTGAAGGAATTTAGTATTAAAAATTATTTTGGATTTGGAGAATCCGGTATTGCAAAACAGATATTTGTTGAATCACTACTTCTGTTCATTATTGCAGGAATTGCTTCAGTTATAATACTATTCGAGTTGAAAACCACTATTGCTCAATTATTTAATGCTGAATTTCTTTCCTTTCAGTTAAATAAAAATATATTTTTATTGTTAATTATAATTTTTATAATAAGTAGCATTACAAGTTTTATTCAATTTGCTACTTACAAAAGAAAGGTAGTAAACGCTTCAGGTATAAGCTCTTTTTCACAACCTTTCTTAAAAAAGAAATTAGTGTACATTTCCACCCTTCAGTTTTGTATCTCAATAGGTCTTATCTCTTCTATAATTATTATTTATAAGCAATTAAATTATGCTTTACATAAAGATTTAGGTTTTACTGTAGAGAATATCATAAATATTTCGCACGGTTCAATTGGAGCCAAACAAAAAGTGCTTATAAACGAAATTAATAAATTACCCGGCGTGGCAAATGCATCGGCTAGTTTTGGAATTCCTGGCTTGGAAACTACTGCTAATGGATATAAACCTGAAGGAGCAGAACAATGGCAATTGTTTAGTGCTATTTATGTTGATGATAATTTTTTTGAAACTTTTAACTTGAAACTTCTTGAAGGCAGAAATTTTAGAGAAGGTGCTAATAGCTATACAAAAGAGTTTATTATAAACGAAACGCTAGCAAAACAGTTGAATTGGGATAATGCTGTTGGGAAATATTTGTTTAGAGAAGTTAACCATGAAATTATTGGAGTAGTAAAAGATTTCCATGTAGGATTAATTTACAATGAAATACCTCCTCTAGTAATCTCAAAAGAATGGAACGAAAGTTTTTATTCCTTATCAATAGCATTAATACCAGGTAAAACACAGGAAACTATAGAACAAATAAAAAGTTTATGGAATAAAATATTGCCAGATGTACCTTTCAATTATTCGTTTATGAATACAAAATTTGAAAGTTTGTATGGCGAGATAAAACAAACAGCAACTATTTTGCTCCTATTTTCTTTCATCTCTATACTAATATCAATACTGGGCTTATTTGGAATTACATTTTTATTAATGAACAGTAAAGTTAAAGAAATTGGTATCCGCAAAGTAAATGGAGCTACCGTTTTTGAAATAGTAAAAATGCTAAACTACAAATTCATAAAATGGGTAGCAATTGCTTTTGTTATTGCTGTTCCTATTGCTTGGTACATAATGAATAGGTGGTTACAAAGCTTTGCATATAAAATTGAATTGAGTTGGTGGTTTTTTGCTCTTTCAGGAATTATAGTTTTTTTTATAGCATTAATAACGGTAAGCTGGCAAACATTTAAGGCAGCACTCAGAAATCCTATTGAAGCTTTGAGGTATGAATAATTCTATGAATTTATAAATATATATACGGTGTTAAGCACACCTGTGGGAAGTTGAAAAACCGGTATCTTCTGTTCTTTGTCAGCTTTCAACGGGTAAGGAGCATAACTACTGGTTGAAAATTTCAGATAAAAGGAAGGAAATTATCAGCCAGATTAATGATTTTGCTAAAACAATTTAGCATTAGATGTAAATGGTAAAATATAAAAACCAAAATTACAAATGGCTCGGTAATAAAAAATTAATTTTTACAGGGGCAACATACAGCTAAAATACACATAATTATTTCCAGTGATAATCGGTGCTGTATCAATAAAGAAACTTATTGTCATCAGATAATATAACTGAAAATATAAAATAAGAAGAGGCTACCTCATAAGGCAGCCTCTTCTCATTTTGTTTAATTCTGAAACATCCAAAAAATTCCAATAAACAGAGCAAACAGACCTGCAATACCGTTAATCCATTTGGATATCTTTACTTTATTTTGTTCTTCAGCATAATTATTAATAAATCCCAATAAAACAGAAAAAGTAACCATAGCAATAATAGTACCTGCCGAAAAACCAACTAAATAGAGTGCTGATTGGAATGTTGTTCTGAACGCAAGGGTTGGTAATATTCCTAAAAAATGTGAAACACCGGCCAGGCCGTGAAGAATACCTATGCTTAAAGTCGCCCAGTATGTTTGATTCTGTTTTTCTTTATGAGTATGTGCATGTTGTTTACTCACCTCGTGAGAATGAGTGTGTTTATGGATATAGGTATCACCACCAGGAGAAATGTGAATATGCTCATGCTTATGGTTAGTATCTTTATTCATTTTCCATAGGCGGTAAAAAGCCCAAACACCAATTAAAACAAGCATTACACCAACAAGTTTTTCACTATTTTGTGAGATCACCTCAACTGGTATATACTCTTTAAAATAGATAAAGAGAACTCCTATAATTAACATTCCTGTTATGTGGCCAATAGCCCATAAAAAACCCACAAGCCACGATTTCAGGTCACTGCTTAATGCAATTGGCCCAATAGCTGCCAAGTGATCAGGCCCGGATAATACATGCAGAATTGCTGCAAATAATCCGAAAAGAAAAGGATAGTTTATAAAAGTTTCTTCCATATGAATTTTATATCAATAATTCGCCAATTAATTCTAATATTCAAAAATACAATTTACGAGGATTCCAAAATATATTATCAAACCTTCCAGGTTTAAAACTTCAAATCACACCAAATAGATTACTAAAGCTCCACTTTAATGGTTGTTTTGCCTTTTTCTTTTACCGGGTTTTGATTTTTGAAAATTTTAAAACTATCTGCATCTCCTGCTTCTATTCTGTAACTACCTTCTTCATATACCGGAGGATTAAATGAGTTGCCTTTGATACGAACTGCATAAACCAATTCACCGGTAGTTTCGTTATACACTTTAATTACAGGATCAGAAATGCTCGTAGTTACTGTTGGCAGCCATCTGTATGCTTTACGGTTATAGTTATCCATCTGATTAATGGTTACAGGCCATCCGGGATACTCTTTTGATTCAGGTGCTGTAGGGTCTTCAAATCTTGGCCAGCAATGAACATCAATATCTCTGGTGTCCTTATGAAAATCAATTATTCCATAGCCTGTTGCACGATCATATAATCTTGCCGGTTTCTTACCTGTATAAACAGGGTTTGAAACTGCATATACAGAAACTTTATTACCAAATCCATCAAGAAAATCTCCTGTGTATTTAGGTGCACCCCCTGCCCTATTTAATCCCGGTGTAAAAGGATACCATCTTCGTGGCCATACATTAGATATAGCAGGAACACAAAAAGCATAGCTGCCATCGCCCCATTCATCAACACCATATTTTGTAAAACTGCCTAAATGCTGGTCGCCGGCAACATGAAATGCATAACCTTTACGTAATACCTTAACTGCTTTGTTTCTGCCTGTTTGAGGCCAGCCATTAGAATCCATATCGGAAACAGGTTTATCATCAGGTGCATACTCTCCTTCACTTAAAACCCTGAGACTCGGAACAATCTCATCTATCATCTCTTTTTCAGGGATAGTAGCCACATTAGCTAAGATAGTGGCAGAAAGCAATACTTTCATTTTTGCACCATATGACCAGTCGGCTACCCAATGTTCAAGAAAATCTAATTGTCTGTCGCCCAAAAGAACCGCACCCGGGGCATCTCCATCTTTTGCTGCATTCCAATTTTTGTTTTGTGCCCAGCCGTTTTTCACTTGAGCATCCGGCAAAAGTGCCTTAGGTGCAGATTTAAATTTACGGTCTTCAGTGATTGCAAAGCTTATGCCACCATAATTAATGTCTGTATAATATACACCTATGCCTTGTTCAATGGGTGTTGGGTCGTAAGGATCAGGTAAACTTGATGTTTGTGTACGGTCAACCATTTTAACCCAACGTGCAGGCATTTTAAAACCACCGGCATCCTGAGCGTTATACCCGGCTCCCAAACCCTCAGGAACAGCCTTTCCACCACAGCCCCAAATATTTCCGTGGTACACATCATGATCGTCGGGAATACTTATTGAAGGCCTGTCGCGGAACAGATCACCATACTCCCATCCATACAAGTACCATTTTCTTAAATAATCAAGTATTGCTTTCTCCACAGGTGCCCTCTGAACACCAAATCCGGCTACGCCTTCATATATTTGATCACCCGAAAAGAACAACATGTCAGGATCAAGTTTCTTAATTGATTCAAAAACATCGCTGTTTGGAAATCCCAAATCGTTATTTCCGGTAAAAGCTGCTAACATAAACTTGTCCTTTCCAACAGGATTCTTTCTAAAAGTTCCTTTGCGGAAATAATCCTTCATTTTACTACTACCAACAGCTAATGTATATGACAAACGGTAAGGAACATCTTTAGTATCATCCCATTTTTCAACCTTAAAAGTAGCTGTACGTGCATCTTTATCTATAGGTGCTTTTTGAATACTTTTCCATTTACCATTTTCCTGTATCTGTAAATCAACCTCCTGTCCGTCTGATTCACCTATAGGAGGCATCTGAGCAGTCAGTTTTAAAATATTTCTACTAAGCGTATATTGTGAAAATAGTACCGGTCCAAACGCACGTTCAGGATAATGTGACAGTTTACTGCCTTTCATTGTCCAATTGTCAAACCAACAACTAGGAATTTCATTACTTCTGGGTTTTTTATTAAAATTACTAACCAAAGCTATACTGCCATACAACTGCTGTGATGGTACATCTATCTCCTCTACTGATGCTAACTCCTTTTTTGTATCAGGATCCAGAGCAGAAAGCTTCAGGATATATTTTTCACCTTTATAATTAAGTTCATACTTTAACTCCATGCCGGTTTTCAAGTATGGAATTAACGCTTTGGCATTTCCATTAGCTTTTACAGGTAAAGCACCGATAAAGAGGTCTCCTGCTGCCGTTATTCCGGCATTTAGTCCTTTTCCGTAAATAGCATCATCACGGTAATCATCGAATTGCCCACGAGCACCAATTTTCAAGCCCATCCAATTTTTATCATTTCCTGCGAGATTATCAGTTAACAATCCTGTATTCACAGAAATTACAAATGTGCCGGACTCTTTCTTCAGACGCCAGGTAAGCACATTGATATTACGGTTAACCTGTGATGTGACACACTCTAACCGGCCATTATTCACCTGCCAGTCCTGCAAACGGTTTGCCCAATACTCAGACCCAACCCATACCCTTTTAATACCATCCGGAAAATGTTCTGTAAACTCTTTACTACTACTTCCTGTTGAACAGGAGCTAAAAAGGATTACAGTTAACGTAAACAGAACTACTTTAATTGGAATACTTACTCGTTTCATGTTTAATGATTTATTTAAAAAATTTAAAAATATACAAAATAGATTACTATTCACTATTTACAGGTTTAAAAAAAGCTTTTCGCAAACTCTGACAGTGGTGCTTTTTTGTCCACAAATTTCACGAATTAATACGAAGTCTTTTTTTTGTAGTATAGTCATAGGATGACTGTTTGCCGATACTTGGTAGTCATCGGATGACTTAAGAAAAATCCGAGGGCTTCACTTGAAGAAAACCCTTGGTGTGAAGGAAAGTGAGCGGGTGACTTAGAGTCACCCGCTCACTAAGCTACCTTTCAGCTCTCCTCCCAAAACGGATTGCCATCATCATCCTCCTCCTCTTCAGGCCATACATATTCAGGTTTCAGCGGACCTTCCTTCCTATAAATAATTGCCAGCACCAATCCTGAAATACCTCCATAAAGATGTGATTCCCATGAATAAGGCAAATCCCACTTAATTGGTATCACACCCCACGCCAAACTACCGTACAAAAACACCACAATAAGTGATATAGCTATTAATGGAATATAGTTTCGCAACAAACCACTGAAAAAAAGAAAAGATCCTAACCCATAAATTACTCCGCTTGCTCCTATATGCCAAGCATCACGGCCACCAATCCATACCCAGGCACCGGTAAAAAGATAAATCAAAATAAAAACTTTCAGACTAATGTCTTTATAAAAATAGAAAAGTGCAGTGCCCAATACCAGAATAGGTACAGTGTTGGCAAACAGATGATCCCAATCACCATGAATGAGTGGGGAAAACAGTATTCCCGACAATCCCTCAAAAGACAATGGCTTTATCCCGAAAGCAACAAAACTTATACCTTCAAGTGTTTCAATAAGCTTAACTGAAAATGCCACAAAAACAAATAACAAAGGAATAAGCAGACTATAGATAAAATGCTTCTTTGCTGTAATTATTTTCTTTTCTTTTATCACTTTAATAATTTCTTTATGGCATACACAAAATTTTCTATATCCTCTTCCGTAGTATCAAAAGATGTCATCCAGCGTACTTCATTCTGTTTTTCATCCCATACATAAAAGAAAAACTCCTGCTGTAATGGTTTTATTAACTTCTCAGGAACAATGCAAAACACTCCGTTAGCCTGCACCTTTTGTGTTATTCTGATTTCCGGTATTTCAGATATCTTTTCGGCAAGTAGCCCGGCCATTTTGTTAGCATGCAAAGCATTTCTCTTCCATAAATCATCAGTTAACAATGTGCTGAATTGTGCTCCTATATACCGCATCTTAGAGTGTAATTGTGTAGTCTGCTTACGAATATATTTAACATTCTGTGCCAGTCCGGCATTTGCAAAAACAACAGCCTCACCGAACATCATTCCGTTTTTTGTTCCACCAAAAGAGAGTACATCCACGCCTGCATCAAAAGTCATCTCTTTAAGTGTACATCCCAACGAAACAGCAGCATTTGAAATTCTTGCACCGTCCATGTGCAGATAAAGTCCCTGTTCATGCACATAATCTGCAATCTCCTTTATTTCGGCAATAGAATAAACAGTACCCATCTCGGTAGCCTGAGTTATTGATACCATTCCGGGTTGGGAATGATGTTCAAAGCCAAATCCATGCATATACTGTTTAATTAAATCCACCGTAAGTTTAGCATCTGAAATATTGACAGGAAGCAGTTTACACCCCGATTGTTTTTCAGGCGCACCACACTCATCCATATTTATATGTGATAAATTGCTACAGATAACAGAATTAAAAGGCCTTGCCAATGCCTGAATGGCAATTACATTAGCACCCGTACCATTATATACAAACAGCACCTCTACCTCACTGCCCAGTATATCTTTAATCTTTTTTATTGCCTCTGCGGTATATTCATCATCACCATAACCCACAGCATGCCCCCTATTCACATGCAACATAGCATCCATAATATCAGAATGAACACCTGAATTGTTGTCACTTGCAAAACCTCTTACATTAGTCATGTTCTATTGAATTTCAAATCTTTATTTAATTTACCTAAACTTTAGATTTATAATACTGCTTACTACTTACTGCTTACTACTTACTACTTACTACTTACTACTTACTGCTTACCGTTTACAAAGGACATACTGATTACTGATCACTGGTCACTGTTTACTGATTACTGGTTCTTTAGTTCTGCGTTCAAACAGATTTTCAGTAATGGAAAAAACACCCAAAGGAGATTCATCAATAAAGTGATAAACTCCCCCCCAGTTGTGCTTTACCCTGAAATACACATTATACTCGTTACCGTTCCTGATTATCACCCTTGTTATATGTTTATCTTCAAAACTAAATTCCTCAACAGTTTTCTTTTTTACATAGTTTTTTTTCAATGGAGGCAACAGGCACTTACCATATACTTTTTGTTTAATTTCAACATCTATTAATTTATTCGCATGCGGATCTTTACTGTCTTTTAATGGCAGACTGTTACTAACTATTATCTTTTCATTATCTGTTTTTTTGATATTATTTAATGTGTAGATATTTCTGTTATCTTTCTTGGTTGAGAAGCCATCTTTAGCCCTCTTCCTCATCTGCTCTATGGCATATATTACCTGAAGAGCATAATCACGGTCATCGGTGAAATCATTAATATTATTATCAAAGTAAACTTTTGCTACCGGCTTTTTAAAAAAAACTGTATCTACACCCCTGAACAAAGGAAATAACCTCACATTCAATAGATATGGCTCAATCCTATGAGAATAATCATTAGGTATGTGTGTAGAAAACTCGATGATTTTTGTAACATAACCAGGCTTTTGAAACTTGAAATAATACTTATTGTTCCATTGCAACTTTGCAGAAAACGAACACGAAGGAGTAACCGACAGGTTTTTAAAGGTAGTGTTATCTGTCAGGGTAACAGTGACATTATTAAATTCATTAGCCTCAATTAACACCTTACCATTAACAAAGTACACTTCTTGCCCATAACAAAATATGCCCGGCAGTAATACTGAAAATAGAAGTAAGAGTGATATGTTTCTTATAAAATATAACCTCATATTTTAGTTATTCATGCTTTAAAAATAACAATTAAGCATGAAAAACCAACATTGGTGTTGTTGAATGGAATAACATCTTTCTGGTAATACTCGGATTAAACATTCTGGAAATATAACTTCTTCTCTTTGTAGTTAATGATATGAAGTCAATATTGTGTTCTTTTACATACTGTTCTATACCCTCAAGAAAATCCTCGCTATCAATCAGGTCACACACCACATCAGTATTGTTGTATGTTTTTTTCATATAACCATTAAGACCGTCCATCCTAACTTCATCCCACTGAGAATGTTTTTTTGGTTCAACATGGACACATACAATTTTAACATTCAATGGACGCAGGAACTTCTCTAATTTATCAAGCGACATAAAATCAGACTCATCGAAACTGGTTGTATAAAGAACCTTCTTAATATTTTTCAGACCTGTATAATTAAAATCTTCCGGGATAACCAATACAGGAAATTTTGACATATCGATGACCTCGGCAGTCACGCTACCAATCAAATCAATTGATTTTCTGTCCTTTCCGCGAGTCCCCATAATAATTAGCCACGGGTTATACTCTTTACTAAAACTGATAATCTCCTCTTCGGCAATGCCTTTTGTCATTTTAAATTCAACAGTTAACTTTTTATTACCTTGTTTACTAATTTTCTCTTCAATATATTTCTTGAACTCTTCCATACCCTTTGTAGCCTTATTCTGAATCTCAATTACCAAATCTTCGGTATCCATATTATACATGAAAGTATCAGGAAAAGGTAATGAATTGATCATAGGATCATAAAAAGTATGAAAAACAGTAATCTCTGCATCTACTTTTTGAGCCATATCAATAGCAAAATCAGCGGCTTTACGCGAATAGTCCGAAAAATCAACCGGCAATAAAATCCGTGCTAAAACTTCCTCTTCTTCTTTAACAACAGCCTTTTTCTCCAGCTTTTCATGCAACAGATCCTCCAATACAGGCAAAGCTTTTGAAAAATCCTCCTCTTTGATTTTCACATTCACACCCATTGATACTGCTCCCTGAATAAGATTTTGATGCTCCATAAAACACTCTATCCCCTCATTTTTAAGCAGAAGTTTAAGCATTTGAGCTTTTTCATAAGATAAGACCACAAGAGTTACAATTTTATTTTCCATGACATAGTAGTTTAAATTGTGCTTATGAAATTAAGCAATTTATTAGAAAAAAGCAAGTAAACTCTCTATTCAAATTACAGATATGAGATCCACAACCTCTTTACAATACACTATCAATCCTTGAAACGCCAAATACACCCTTCACATCTTTAATCTTCTTTATCAGTAAGTCTAGGTCTCTTAAGTTATGTACAAAAACCGTTACTGTACCTTCAAAAGTTCCCTCGTGAGAGTCAATGGATATTGACCGCATTTTCACTTTCATCTCATTAGAGATAACTTGCGAAATATTAGTAACAATACCAATATCGTCATTACCGGTAATTTTCAGAGTAGTTTGAAAGTTGGCATCTGCCCCACCCGACCAACGTGCCGACACAATACGATACCCAAATCTTCTTCGCATTTCAGTAGCATTAGGGCAGTTTTGTCTATGAATTTTTATTCCGCCGGTTACCGAAACAAACCCAAAAATCTCATCCCCAAGAATAGGATTACAACACTTTGCAAACTTATAATCAATCTGTGACAGATTTTTATCGATAACAAGGATATCATCACTGCTATCAATCACTTCAGATTTCTGAACAAAATTTTCGGCACTCCTCTGAGCATCACTATCAGATTTTTCAGCTTCGTTGTCTTTTCTCTCTTGTTCATTCAGAAACTCTTTGACATCAATCATATCAATCTTTCCCAAAGCAATATCCAGATAAAAATCAGGTACAGTCTTCGATTTATATCTTTTTATCAGCTGACGAAGCAGTGTATCAGTAAGTTCGTATTTCCAGTTTTTAAACCTCCTTACAAGTATCTCCTTTCCTACATCGGCCTCTTTATACTTAAACTCCCTAAGGGCCTGCTTAAGCTTTGTTTTTGCCCTTGAAGTAATAACAATTTTCAACCAGTCCTGCGTTGGCCCCTGATGTTTTGAGGTGTTTATCTCCACATGGTCACCGTTCTGCAATACATATTTAATGGGCACATTCCGCTGATTAACTTTGGCTCCGACGCACTTTTTACCAACTTCGGTATGTATATCAAATGCAAAATCCAGAACTGTTGAACCTTTGGGAAGTCTTCTCAACTCTCCTTTAGGAGTAAAAACAAAAACTTCTTTATCGTATAAATTAAGTTTAAAATCGTCGAAGAAATCCACAGCATTACGTTCGAGATTATCAAGTATCTCTCGCATATTTGATAGCCACTTATCCATTCCCGCCTCTCCTTTAATACCCTTGTAACGCCAGTGAGCAGCCAAACCCTTTTCAGCAATCTCATTCATTCTTTTAGTACGTATCTGAACTTCTACCCACTTATTATCCGGCCCCAGCACTGTAGTATGAAGCGACTCATATCCGTTGGATTTAGGGACAGACAACCAATCTCTTAACCGGCTTGGATTAGGTTGATATTTATCAGTTACTACAGAATATGCTTTCCAGCAATCTGACTTTTCATTTTGTTTAATATTGTCAATAATAATACGAATGGCAAAAAGATCATATACCTGTTCAAACTCCACATTTTGCTTTTTCATCTTAATATATATGGAGTTTATTGTTTTTGTCCGTCCTTTTATCTCAAAGTTAAGATCGTGTTTTTCAAGCTCAATTTTTACCGGCTCAATAAATTCATAAATATATTTTTCGCGTGCTCTCTTGCTTTCATTAAGCTTTTTGGCTATAAACTTATACGTCTTATTATTAGTAAATTTCATAACCAAATCTTCCATTTCCGATTTAATATTGTATAGTCCCATACGGTGAGCCAATGGAGCATACAAATATGAAACTTCAGCACTTATATTCTGACGACTATCTTTATTATACAGATCAAGAGTTCGCATAGTATGTAATCTGTCAGCAATAATTATAAGAATAACCCTTACATCTCTGGCAAAAGTCAGCAGTAATTTTCTGAAGTTATCACTCTCAATAGATGTATTCTGATTATAAAGCTCAACAACTTTTATCAGCCCTTGTGTGATATTGGCTACTTTCTCACCAAATATAAAATTTATCCGTTCTAAAGGAACACGAGATGATTGAATTGCATCATAAAGCAATGCACCAATAAGAGAAGTTCGACCAAGTCCTATCTCTTCAACAACAATTCGTGCTACATCAAGAGCGTGTATAACAGCCAAAATTCCTGACGGTCTTCTCACCATTTCCTCATTTTGCATTGATGCAACCTCAACTGCCTGTCTGATAAGTTTTACATCTTCAGTATTAAGTATATTCCTGCTAATTGTTAACAAATACCTGTATCTGTCAACAATCTCTTTTTTCTCATTGTCTGTTATTGATTTCATACATACTTTATTTTACCGGATGCACAAGCAATAAATTTACGATATTACATTTACTTTTACAATTTAACCATTTTGATTAACATCGAAAACAAAAATCATACCTTACAAATCAAACGACTCTGACCAAAAACAAACTGACATATTATGTGTTATATATTTAAAGTATTTAAACCGATTACAATAACAAAAAAAATATTTTTATTTCATTTTATTGAAACGTCAAAATGACATGAGTTAAATTTATAATGCATCCAACATAACATTAGTATTGTTTTTGTTTTTAAATAAGTTGACAAGTCAATTTTTTTTTTGTATATTTTACTTTCTATATTAATGATTTATTAAATAAACACAATTATTAACAACCTATAAATTATAAGCCATGAAAGATACAGGATTATTTTTAGGAGGACTAATAACCGGTGCTGCACTTGGTGCTGCATTAGCTTTACTTTTTGCACCTCAAACAGGAACTGAGACAAGAGAACAGTTAAAAGAAAAAATGAATGATCTTGAAAAAGATTTGGATGAAATGAGCAAAAGGGTTATGGAAAAAGGTGGTGAATTAAAAGGAGACCTGAAAAAGAAAATGAACGACATTGAGAAAAACATCGAGAACCTTCTCATTGAATACAAAAAAACGCTTTCTGCAAATAAAATAAAAGAAGAAGCTAAACCACAAGCGGAAGCTAAGTAATCCCGTTTTATCAGGTCTTACTTTCCCAGGCTAAAATGAGATGGCAAGAGGCTGTTTTGTTTTAATAAACTCGAAACAGAATGAAGCCTGATGGTTATTTAGATTACGTGGGTATTACAATAAATGCAAATAATTTATAAATTTACAGTGATTTGCATTAAACATTTTTTTGAGGCTGCCCGTCATTTCCGGCAACCTCAAATTTCTTTAAAATATGATGTATGGATAATTCTTTAAAAAAAGAGCTAAACAACGGCAAAGACGACCTTCATAAATATTTGAATGCACGTTTTGACCTTTTAAGGTTGAATATGGCTGAAAACTTTTCAAAAGTTCTTTCAGGCTTTGTTATAAAAGCAGTTATACTTTTCGTACTCTCTTTTGCCTTATTGTTTATATCATTAGGCGTTGCCGGTTGGTTAAATACAGTATATGACTATCCGGGAATAGGATTCATTATTGTAGCTGGATTTTATCTGCTTTTTATTTTTGTTTTTTGGTTACTTCGACATAAATTAATTGAAAAACCTATCATACAGTCTATGATAGAAATATTCTTTCCGCCTGAATCAAACTATGAAAACAAGAAATAATGAGTAATAAAAATCAATATAGTCACATTGAGTCATTCAAAGACTTTAAAATGGAAAGAGTTCAGTTATACTATAACATACAGCTAGCTGAAAAAAAACTGGACCTTACAATATTCAATATAAAAACACACCTGAGCCTTGAAAAGGTGCTTTACAACCTATTGCTAAGTAATGTTGTCGACCCAATGTTTATAAGTGTAAGAAACATGGTAGCAGGATGGTTTAAAAAATTACGTCAGAAGATGGGAATAGAAACAAAAGATAAGGAAAACCATAAAATAGAGTAATGGTGTAGGATATGATGATGAGCTGATTTGTTGATGTTAGGGCAACGATTCAGCAATCATTGCATTGACAAAAAAATCAAATAAAACTCACGTAATCCTTTTTTAATTAAGCATAAAACACTAATTTTGCAGCCGATTTTACGTAATCTCTTACTGAACGCAGGAGTCATGTAATATTGCGTAGATAAGTTTAATCCGATAAAAATATAATAATGGATTTAATAAAAGTAGCTGAATCAGCATTTGAGAGTGGCATTGAGATGCCTAAGTTTAGCCCTGGTGATACTATTTCTGTACACTACAAAATTAAAGAGGGGAACAAAGAGAGAATACAAGTATTTAAAGGTGTTGTTATTCAAATCAAAGGGCACGGAAACAACAAACGGTTTACAGTGCGGAAAATGTCCAACAATGTTGGTACAGAAAGAATTTTCCCTATAAATTCACCTTTTATTGATAAGATTGAAGTTAATCGTGCCGGAAAAGTTAGAAGAGCAAGAATATACTATCTTCGTGCACTTACTGGTAAGAAAGCCAGAATTAAAGAAAAGAGAATCTAAATTATTATACGATTCTTATAAAATCCTCCCCACAAGGGAGGATTTTTTTTTCAATTAACTTTTACTAATTTTACTGGTAATTCATTTCACAAAAAAACATCTGAAAAATGGAATTATCAATAAACAGAACTCCTATCCTTGTTACACCAGACTCCAAACGTGTTTTTGCACGCTATTTCTTTTATGGAGAAGAACGGGCAATAGGCATTATCCAAAAAGTACTTGATGAACCTGAAACCGGGGTTGAAGTCATTGTAAATGATATTTTACGTAATTTTTCCAGACGCCACAGGCGCATATCAAATCTTTTTCTGAAACATTACAACAAAGTAAAATACATCATTGAAAAACTTGAACTTGACCCCGATGAAATATCGGAATGGCGAAAACTATTAATTGGAGCATATTTTACTATGGAATACTCCATTGAATCAGCTGCCGTTTTCAACCCTTCAATAGTTGAAGACCCTAATCAAATCGGTTTATCAGAAGGGCAAAAAAGACTTATAATAAGTTTTCGCGCAACAGGTGAAGGTCATCTCTCCTCATTGATATTCAGAAGGATATTACTCGACGGAGATAACCTTAAACTATTACCTACAGGGGTTTTTATTGATGAAGCAGAAGTAATTAAAGGAGCTACATTACATAAAGAAGAGTTTGAAAGAATTTTAAAACAGATGAATATTAACTTTTCATTATATAATCCTATTCTGAATGAATTACCCGAAACTTTCTCGTATTCCGATTTAAACCCGCTAATTTCAATTTTTTTCAAAAAAAACAACCTCTCTTTCGAAGAAAAAAAATCAATTGATGAAATGCGTTGGCTGGCAAAATCATTTACTAATATAAAATTCTCTTTAGATACAGACATCTCCGAAAGAGTTATTTTCCCACTGTCGAAATATGAAATGAAAGGTATTGAAGATGCCCGCTTTGTGAAATTTTACAATGAAGACGGAACCTTTACCTATTATGCTACATATACAGCTTATGACGGATATTCAATAATGCCTAAACTTCTGGAAACAAAAGATTTTTATCACTTCAATATTCGTCCTATTCATGGAAAATATGCCGTAGATAAAAATCTTGCACTATTTCCGGAAAAAATTAACGGAAGATATGCAATGATTAGCCGTATAGATGGAGTAAATACATTTATTATGTTTTCTGATTCTATTAGCTATTGGAATGAAGAAGCACAAATACTTTTACGACCCGAATATTACTGGGAGCTGGTTCAGATAGGTAACGGAGGCAGCCCCATAAAAACACCACATGGCTGGCTGTTGATTACTCATGGCGTTGGTCCTATGCGTAAATATTGCCTGGGTGCTTATTTGCTTAACCTTGAAGACCCCACCAAAATAATAGGTCGACTTGAAGAGCCGTTACTTATCCCTACCGAAGAAGAGCGTGAAGGATATGTACCAAATGTTGTATATACCTGTGGTACATATTTACATGATAACACCTTGATTATTCCTTATGCGGTATCGGATTATGCATCCAAAATTGCTACTGTATCATTAGATCAATTAATTGATAAAATATTAGAAAACCCTGAAAAATAAGCTTCATGCTATTGAGACTGAATTTCTTAATAAATACAATCCCTAAAAACACGTTTAATCATTTAACGTTAGGATGGATTGCAATAGCACTCATACTGTTTCCGGTTCTTTTAAAAATAAACCCTCCATACGGAAGATACAGCAATTCATCCTGGGGGTTGATGGTGAATAATAGATTGAGCTGGTTCTTTATGGAGATACCCTCATTCGTCATTATTATATGGTTTTTATGGAATACCACTAACTATGAGAATAAAATAGTACTGGCTGCTTTTATTTTATGGATAATACATTACTTCAACCGTACATTTATTTTTCCTTTAAGACTAAGAACAAAATCTAAGAAAATGCCGTTGTTAATACTATTATCGGGTATGTTGTTTAATATTATTAATGCCGGACTAAACGGTTACTGGTTAGCCTACCTTGCACCAACTATCTCAGTTGATTTATTAAACTCTCCCCGCTTTATTATGGGCATTGATGTTTTTATTGTAGGCTTTTTAATTAATCAGTACCACGATTCGATTTTAATACAGCTACGCAGATTCAACACCGGTTATAAAATACCATCAGGAGGATTATTCAAATATATTTCATGTCCCAACTACTTAGGCGAAATTATTCAATGGTCAGGATTTGCAATAATATGCTGGAGCCTACCGGCACTGTCATTCATCATCTGGACAATCGTAAACCTTGTTCCTCGTGCTCTTAACCACCATATATGGTACAAGGATAAGTTTGAACACTACCCAAAATCAAGGAAAGCTATTATACCGTTTATTTTATAACCAGCAACCATAAAGAAGAACAATAAAATACCAGCTCCTGCACGATTGCATCATGTGGGTTTTTTGTATGTTTCAAATTTGATTTTCCCCTTTAAGTTAGATTAAATCGTTAGTTTTGTTAAAGATATAAGCAAAATATCAGGAACTTTGTTCCGTTTACACATAAAGGCTGTGTGGCATTTTAGAGAACTACAGATAAATGGTAATGAATAAAGAATATTTTAAAATAAAGGTTCTACTACCAATTTTGTGGGTACTGAACATAATGTTGTTTGTATGATTTTAAGGCTCTACTATCATTTTCGTGGATAGATATTTAATCATTCACTAAATTGACATATTTATTTAGTGAAATATATAAATCCTTATTCATCTTTCACCTCAACCCTAACCCTTCTCCTCACAGGAGAAGGGAAATTGAGGTGTTTTAATAACAGTCTTTTCGTACCCACAAAATTCGTAGTAGAACCAAAAAAAACATATATATTTGTGACATCTTTGTAAAAATAGTAACACGATGAAAGTAAAACGTTTTGGGGTTTCATTAGAAGAAGACTTATTAAACGATTTGGATCAACTGGTAATGCTGCAAAATTTTCCAAACCGTTCTCAGGCTATCAGGTATTTGATCAAGAAAAACCTGGTTGAAGACGAATGGGAAGGTAATGAAGAAGTAGCCGGTGCCATTGTATTGGCTTATGATCACCATAAACGAGGCCTTCAAAAAATATCTACCGAAGTTCAGCATAATTTTCATCATTTAATTATTTCCGTACAGCATGTTCATCTGAATCATGATAACTGTCTGGAAACAATCACTGTTAAAGGAAAAGCAAAAGATCTAATCAAATTATCCAATGATTTAATCTCTATTAAAGGTATTAAGCATGGACAATTAGTAATGAGTACAACTAAATAAAAAAAATTTAAGTATAGGGTAGCACGATATTAATTTTATTGACACGAAAATGAGAAGACAAGTATTGATAATTGGAATTTTATTGGCCTGTTCAATGGTGGTGCAGGCACAAATAGCTAGTATTAAGGGAAGAATTTATAATGCCGTAAATAATGAGTTTGTTAAGGATGTCCATATACAAATAAAAGCCGAAGGTCAATCTGTTGTTTCAAATGAGAGCGGATATTTTATCATCAGGGGACTTTCGGAGAAATCGTATGAATTAAGTATTTCTCATGTCTCATTTGAAGAATATTCCATTAATATAAAAGCAAAAAACAGAGAAATTCAAAATTCAATTTATCTTGAACCAAAAATTTATGAAAACGATTTGGTAGTTGTTACAGCAACCCGTTCAAAAAGAAATTTTAATGAAGTTCCGGGGAGAATTGAAGTTATCACCCGAAAAGAAATTGACCAAATACCTGCTCAAAAAATCGATGATATCATTAAGCATATTTCGGGGGTAAATGTTTCGCGAAGCGCCGGTTTATTTTCAATGCGACCTACTGTAACACTGCGCGGACTATCCGGTGATGAACAGGGAAGAACATTAGTACTGGTAGATGGTGTGCCTTTAAATAAAGGGGATACTGGAGGGGTTAACTGGAATCGCCTTGATTCCGACCAGATTGAAAGAATTGAAATCTACAAAGGCCCGGGTTCGTCACTATATGGCAATAATGCCATGGGGGGTGTAATTAATATTATCACACGTAAGCCGAAAAAATCACTTGAAGGTCATGCATCAGTATCTTATGGTACTTATAATACAAAGCAGGCAAAAGCCTCAATTGGAAGCAGGCTGAATGATGCTGCATACATAAATATTTCAGGATTTATGACTGGTAGCGATGGGTACAACCTAATACCCGACAGTCTTAAAGATGACCCTGATTATAGCATTGCACGTTTTCTGGAAGAAAAAGGTATAAGTGCAAAGGCAGGGTACGAATTCAACAATGCCCTAAAGCTGGAAATTCAATATGATTATTTTGAAGATAAAAGAGGGGAAGGAGAAAAAATCCAGGCTTCGGAAGGAGAATATCGTCATTTTAATACCAATTTTCTCAGAGGTAGGTTGAACGGTCATATCTCATCATTAAGCTATGACTTCAATATCTTTTATCAAAAAGAAAACTATTTTAAACTTGATGAAAGGCTTAGAGGAGAAAATTATCAACGCTTTGATGTTAATTCCGATCGTATTGATAAGGGTGTAAATCTTAATCTCAGTAACCATTTCACAAAAGAACATATTTTTTCGTTTGGTGGTGAAATGAAATTAAGTAGTGTAAATGGAGGAGATTATTATGTTACTTCAGATGATTCGATCATCAATAGTGGAAAAATGCAGGATGTCGCTTTTTATATCCAGGATGAGATTGCACTGGCAGATAATAAAATCAGGATACAGGCCGGACTGAGATATGATATGGTAAAATTTTATGATGGTATGTATGAGAGTACCGATGGGGCATGGACTCCGTATTTACCACCTTTGGAGGAACATCAATGGAATGCAATTAGCCCGAAAGTTGCCATAAGTTACGAACCGGTAAAGTCATACAAACTATATATTTCCGTTGCTAAAGGCTTCAGGGCTTCAATCCTTGATGATCTTTGTCGTTCGGGTTGGATGTGGATTGGCCCTAAAATAGCAAATCCGGAATTAGGTCCGGAAAACATATTTAATTATGAGATTGGGGCAACTATTAAAACAAATGAAAAAATCAAAATAAGCCCGACACTTTTCTATGCTGAAGGAAACGATTTTCTTTATTATGTTCAAACGGGTGATCTGCTTTGGGGGAAACGACCAATTTTTCAACGTCAGAATGTAACTAAAGTTGATATTTATGGGTTTGAATGTGATGTAAATTATGCTGTTTCAAAACAGTTGAGTATTGTTTCTAACTATACTTTTAACAGTTCGAAAATTGGAAAATTTGAGGAGAACATTGCTATTGAAAATAAGTATCTAAGATATACACCAAAACACCAGGCCAAAGCAGGGGTTTTCTGGAACAACAGGTTTTTCAGTTCAAATTTAAGTGCAATCTATAAAGGCGAACAATACAGTAATGATGAGAATACCAGTGTTTTGGATGAATATATAACTTTTGATTTTCAAATAGTAAAAGAATTCAAAGATCATTACAGGATAAGTTTAAGCATTTTGGATATGTTTGACAATCAACAAATGGAAACTAATCTATATTTATCACCGGGCAGAGTAATAAATTTTAAAATTGCAGTATGTATATGATGAAAACGTTTTTTGCCGGCATATTAATGTTTTTAGTTTTTAGTTCCTGTAATAATGCAGTGACTAAAGATAAGGATATCCCAAAAGGGATGAAAGAGATAACTGATATGTCGGGAAGAAAAGTTATTGTCCCTGAAAAGGTCAATAAAATAATTGCATTGCGCGCGGGAGCATTGCGTCTTGTCAGTTACCTGAAAGCCACTGAGCTGGTAATCGGGATTGAAGAAAATGAGCGCAGGCGGAAAGCCCCATACTTATTTGCAAATCCTGAATTGCAAAAGCTTCCAATTATTGGGTCAGGAAATGCTCCTGAGCCGGAATTGATCGCTTCGCTTCGCCCCGATCTGATCATTTGCACTTATTATACGGCAGGTGAAGCAAACGCATTACAAAACAAAACAGGAGTCCCGGTTATCAATATCAATTATGGTGATTTCAATCAGAACACTGAGACTTTCTATAAAGCTTTACTTTTTTTGGGGGAGTTGTTTCATAAACAAGAACGGGCAAATGAATTGATATCTTATATTCGAAGCACGATCAGGGAATTGGATGAGAGAACTATTGAAGCATCAAGATCGTCAAATCACACAGTTTATGTTGGGGGGATATCTTACAGGGGGTCGCATGGGATAAACTCTACTGAGCCCAATTATGCATCTTTCCGGTTAGTAAACGCCCGCAATGTAGCTTCAGGATTGGGAGAAGTTACCAGTTCACCAAAAGCATGGCTCGAAAACGCTTTTGTTGATAAAGAACAGCTTATAAAATGGAATCCGGATAAAATATTTTTAGATGTATCGGGCTTTGAACTCATGAAAATGGATTTGCATTGCGAATCTATTTTACACAAACTCTTATCTGCTTTGCAGAACAAAGATGTTTATATCGTTTTACCCCATAACTGGTACACTATCAATTATGAGAATATTCTGATTAATTCATGGTTTATTGGTAAGGTGTTATTTCCTGAAGTTTTTCATGATATTGATATAACTCAAAAAACAGAGGAAATATATACTCAGTTTTTAGGAAAATCTGTTTTTAGCGAAATGAAAGAATTAACCGGAGGTTGCAGAAAATATATTGAAGAATAAATGAAGCACGCAATAATAGAGCAATATAAAAATTACACTTCACATAAGAGGGTTTTCATCCTGCTTACAACAGTCATATTATTACTTACTCTGGTTGTGGGCATTACATTGGGTGCTTCGGATATTTCGTTTATCCAATTAATTGAAATTCTTTTTGGCGAAGGTGATGTAGTGAATAGGCAAATCGTTCTAAATATCCGCTTACCAAGGATTTTATCGGCTATCCTTGCCGGAACTGCGTTGGCAGTTTCAGGAACTGTTATGCAAAGTATTTTACGAAATCCTTTGGGCTCACCCTTTACATTGGGAATATCCAATGCTGCAGCTTTTGGTGCAGCTTTCGCCGTTATTGTCCTGGGAGCAGGAAGCACACAAAGCAGTGCGAATGATGCCGTAATATTCAACAATCCGTACCTGATCACCATATCTGCCTTTTTATGGAGCCTCGTGAGTACAATCATTATATTGACGATGGCTAAATTCAGGGATGCAACTCCTGAAACGCTAATACTAACAGGAATTATATTAGGGTCTCTGTTTATGGCTGCAACTACAGGACTTGAATATTTTGCGGAGGAAGTACAACTGGCTTCTATTGTCTTTTGGACATTCGGAGATCTTGGCCGGGCATCATGGACTGAGTTCTTTATTTTATCTATTGTAATAATCCCAAGTTTAATATATTTCATTTACAATCGATGGAACATTAGTGTTCTTAACAGTGGTGATGAAACAGCAAAAAGCCTGGGTGTAAATGTTGAAAAACTAAGGGTTAAGGTCATGCTTACTGCTTCAATTGCTACTGCAGTATCAGTTTCCTTCTTTGGTATTATTGCGTTTGTAGGATTAGTAGTACCACATATTGTACGTAGGATGATTGGTTGCGATGAACGGTTTCTGATTCCTGCTTCGGCTCTTTTCGGAGGAGTATTTCTTTTGGGATCGGATATTATTGCCAGAACAATTATCTCACCCATGGTTTTACCTGTAGGTATTTTAACCTCTTTTATTGGGGCTCCGCTATTTATCTATTTATTGATTAGAGGCAGAAAGGGGGGATTATGGTCAAAATAGAGATTAAAAACCTCTCTTTTGCCTACAATGGCGGATTAGTTTTAAAAAACCTAAATCATACTTTTAATAAAGGTGAGTTGATAAGTATTGTTGGACCAAACGGATCAGGAAAAAGCACATTGATTAAGTGCCTTGACGGGTTGTTGAAATATAAAGAGGGTGAAATATTTTTGGATGGGGTTAATCTCTCCTCAATGAAGGCTGAAGAAATTGCGAAAATTATTGCTTATGTCCCCCAAACTGAAAGCAATACCTTTCCCTCTACGGTTTTTGATACAATTTTAATGGGTAGAAAACCTCATATCAATTGGTCACCCTCTAAAAGAGACTTTGAAATTGTTTCAGAAGTAATCCAATTGCTCGACCTTAATGATATCTCTTTAAAATATATCAATAAATTAAGCGGAGGACAAAGACAACGTGTTTTTATTGCACGTGCACTTGCCCAGGAACCGCAAGTTTTATTGATGGATGAACCCACTGCTAATCTCGATCTCAAACATCAACTTGAAGTCTTGAAAATTCTAAAAAATTTATCCAAAAAAGGTATAACTGTGATTATTGCTATTCATGACCTGAATCTTGCCCTGCAATACTGTGATCAATTTATTCTTTTAAATAATGGGGAGATTTTTTCAAGTGGAGGAAAGGAGATCATTTCACATGAAAATATCGAACTGCTTTATGGAATAAAAGTTGATATCATAAGGCAAAATGGGAATTGCTTTATCGTGCCAAATGCCAAATTAAATTGAAAGTTATGACAAGATTCACAGAAATAGGCAGTGTAAAAAATAAATTCGAAGAGAGAGATCATCCCCATGAAATAAAAAGACATGAAAGCCTGATTGTTCTGAAAGATGAATTCCTGGAAGGATTGTACCGGATAGATGAGCATGAATATATTGATATCATTTTTGTATTCGACAGATCTTTGAAATATGAAATGAAGGGTACTACTTTGCATGGCGATTACAAAGGTGCATTTGCCACCCGAAAACCGGATCGTCCAAGTTCCATTGCTGTTACGACTGTAAAATTATTGGAGGTCAAAGGAAATACCCTGAGGGTAATAGGCCTGGATGCTCTTAACAATTCACCTGTTCTGGATATTAAATGTTGTGATACATCAATTTTTGAATCAGAAAATGAAACTAATCCGGTTCATGCTTCCATGTTAAAATCGAATCCCAGGATTGAAATTAATAATTTAATTGCAAAAAGAGATTTAGATTCGCTTTTACTCAAAGCAAGTCAATTACATGGACATTACTGTCCGGGATTAGCAATGGGTGTTATGGCGGCAACCTTTGCCATGAATGAATTGAAAGCTGATTCAGATGGCATGGAAGATTTATTGGCCATAACCGAAACCAATAATTGCTTTTCTGATGGTGTGCAATTTGTTACAGGTTGTTCATTTGGTAATAATGGCCTGATTTACAAAGATTTTGGAAAAACAGCTTTAACACTCACAAAGCGTAATGGGAAAGGGATCAGGATATGTTCAAAACATGAATCGCAACAGTTGATACGAGAAGCATTTCCTGTGTTTGGTGAATATTATCAAAAAGTCGTTGTGGAACAGGATCATAATCCTGAATACGTATCTAAATTTAAAAAGGTATCTCTTGAAAGGGCATTTGGGACTTTGCAAATTGAATTTAATGATATGTTCTCCGTACAACAAATTGATATTCATATACCGGAATATGCAAAAATTGACGAAAGTGTTATTTGTGCTTCTTGCAAAGAGAGTGTTATGAAATCAAGGACTAATGAAAAATCCGGTAATAATTATTGCTTAGAATGTTCAAAAGCAGAATATTTGATGTTAGATGGAAATGGAATACATATGAAGTAAATGCTATTGGATGTGAGCATACCCTATATCCATTATTATTTAAGAAAGGAGATAAAAAATGCCTGTGGTAAGCAAAGAAGAATTAGAAGAACTCAAAAGACTGAAACTGGTTGAGCAATCAGTAATAGCAGGGTTAAGAGAAGGAGGTTTTTCAGAAAAGGCTCTTGATTTTTTTTAGATACAGAAAGAATTTTTTGCTCCCAGATGATTCTTTAAAGGATAATCCAGATATAGTGGGCAGCTATACCGGTGCTTGTGGAGATCACGTAGATATCTATTTGAGAATTGACCAGAATCTCATCACATTATCACATTAACAAATCATCACAACTCCTCCATCTTCTTACGTTTTATATAACCCCAAACTGCAGTAGATGGTATAACAAAAATGGCAGTGGGAATAGTTGATTCAAAAGGTTTAGGAGTACCTTTCAGACTATGCAAACCAAATGTTAACACAAGCGATACCGCAGAAGGGATAACACAGGCCGCAATAAGAGCAAGGTTCCGTTTTGTTATTGTTATTGCAAGGCGTTCACTGCCTTTCATTATTATACCACCAAAAAAGAATGTAAATGTCCCCTGTTTCAGAGCAGCAGTTATCGAACCATTTAAAGAATCTGTGCTATAATTTATACTATAAACTATTGAGGCCATCACAATTACACCCAAAACGCCCATTTTATAATCAATGTAACGACTGCCATAATCGTAGAGTCTTTTAAACATAAACTTATCTGGTTAAATTAATGAAAACAGACATAAAATAATAAAATTTCATGTCTGTAATTTTTAAATCTTAAACAAGATAAAAAAAGAAACGGTTTTTTAACCTGCCTCCATATTTTCAGCATCAGGCAACATACCGGCAAGCTTATTAGGTTCATGAATAAGAACCGGAATGTGTTGTGGACAAATATAGTACTTATCTCCCCTGAAACTTAATTCAATTAATGGTATTTGTTCATCGTCTCTCTGACATACCAAACAATACTTCTCTTTGTTATTTCCCATTTTTGTAATTTACTTTTTAATTATCAATCTTTATTAATGAATATAATATTGAAACAATAAGTACTATTTATTGTTCATCGTAAGATATAAGAAATTTCAAAAATAGCATTTAAATAAATTCAAACAAATACAAAATTCCTATTTCCAACGATAAATAGTAGCAATATAATATTTATCGAAGTTGTTCTTTTATTTTTTATAAATTTAACGATTAATTATTAGTTGAATATGATACCACTATTAACAATATTCTTCACTTCATTCATTATCGCATTCAGCGGAGCAATGATGCCCGGTCCGTTACTGACTGTAACAATAAGTGAGAGTGCCAGACAAGGAGGTTGGGTTGGGCCGAAAATCATTGCCGGTCATGCAGTGCTGGAGATTATACTGATAATAGGTGTGTTACTGGGATTGGCTCCTTTACTTCAGGATGAGATATTTTTTATTATTATAGCCTTAGTTGGTGGTGGAATAATGATTTGGATGGCATGGAGTATGTTTAGGTCTCTTTCACACCTGGAAATAAATAGTGATATACATACGTCAAAACAAAGTAACATCTATTTGTCAGGCATATTAATGAGTCTGGCAAACCCGTACTGGATTATTTGGTGGGCAACAATTGGTCTAGGATATATTATGCACTCTATTAAATTTGGTGCGTTAGGTATTATATTGTTTTTCATTGGCCACATACTTGGTGATTTGGTTTGGTACTCAGGTATCTCTTTTGCCATTGGTAAAGGTCGAAACTTATTCACAAATAGAATTTATAGAATATTGGTCGGGTCTTGTGCTTTTTTTCTAACTGCATTTGCAATATGGCTTATTTACACCGGAGGAAGTAGATTTTTTAGTTAAATTAATCTGAAGATAATAAAAACAGACTTTAACTTTAAAAACTTGATAAACTAAAAATATGCGTAAAATAAAAAATCCTTTTATTGAGACTTATGGCAAAAACTACCACTGTTTTGGATGCTCTCCTCATAATAAAATAGGATTGAACCTTAACTTTTTTGAGAAAGACGGGATTACAATGGCCGAATGGAAACCCAATAAGGATTTTGAAGGTTATCATAATGTGTTACATGGCGGTATACAGGCTTTAATGCATGATGAGATAGCCAGTTGGGCTGTTTACACCCAATGTAATACTGCAGGTGTAACCAGTAATTTGAATGTTACATATCATCGTCCGGTATATATATCTAGTGAAAAAATCACTATTAAAGCTGTTATAAAAATACAGGAAGAGAAAAAAGCAATTATCGAAACAGAACTGATTAACGATAAAGGGCAGGTATGCTCATCAGCCATTGTTGAGTATTTTCTTTTCCCTAAATCAATAGCAGAAAAAAAATACTACTACCCGGGTAAAGATGCTTTTTTTGATTGAGAAATTAAATTTGAGGAAAAGATAAATCGAACATACTACATATGCAAGTAGAAATAATAACCATAGGTAACGAACTTTTGATAGGTCAGGTAATTGACACTAATTCTGCATGGATGGGTGAACAGTTGAATAATGAAGGTTTTACCATTAACCGGATAACATCCATATCCGACAATGCTAACGAGATAAAAAGTGCTGTTACGGATGCTTTAAAAAGGGTTGATATAGTTTTAATAACCGGTGGTTTGGGGCCTACTAAAGACGACATTACTAAAACCACTCTATGCGAACTGTTTGACACAAAATTGGTTTTCAATGAGGAGATGTTCAAGAATGTAAAACGCTTTTTGAAAGGCAGGGGACTTAAAATACTTAATGAACTTAACAGAGCACAAGCAATGATACCTGAGGCATGTAACCCCATTGTGAATAAAGTAGGAACTGCACCAATTATGTGGTTTAGCAGGGATAACAAAGTTGTTGTTTCGATGCCGGGTGTACCATTGGAGATGAAAACAGCCATGCAGGAGGAGATCATTCCACGATTGAAAAAGAATTTCATCTCCTCAGTAATTATTCATCAAACGGTTTTGGTTTTCGACTATCCTGAAGCTGAACTGGCTGAGCGTCTGCAAGACTGGGAAGAACAACTACCGGAAGAAATATCACTTGCATATCTTCCCTCTCCCGGAAGAATAAGGTTAAGACTTACTGCACATGGCAATGACAGTCAATATCTGCAAAAACAAATAGACAAAGAGGTAGAAAAACTGAATAATGAAATAGGCGATAATATTTATGGTTACTCCGATGAAACTCCTGCTGCAATATTAGGCCGCCTGCTGAAAGAAAAAAATGCTACCATAGCAACAGCCGAAAGTTGTACCGGTGGTACCATAGGTCATTTTATTACTTCCATACCGGGCTGCTCTGAATATTACAAGGGTAGTGTTGTTGCTTATGCAAATAGTATAAAAACAGAAGTTTTAGGTGTTGATGCTGATGTTATTGAGCGTAAGGGTGCTGTAAGTTCTGATGTTGTTGAGCAAATGGCTGCCAAAGTGCAAAAACTGCTAAAAACAGATTATGCAATAGCTACATCAGGAATAGCAGGCCCAACAGGTAGTATAAAAGAAAAAGTAATTTACAGCAGGTGTTCATCAAAGCATTCGGGAACTCACCCAATAATAATCGAAGGAAAACCGATAGGTACTGTTTGGATTGGTATAGCAACTCCGGATAAAGTGTGGAGCATTAAGTTCTCGTTTGGTACAATAAGAGAACGAAACATACAAAGAAGCGCTGAGTACGGATTGGTTCTTTTGATAAAATATCTTCAGACAGGAAAATTTTATAAAAAAGCACAATAATTATGCTGATACTATTTGTTTTTTTGAATAAAAATAGCGTATTTTGCGCTCTGTTAAAAAAACGTATAAGAAAAAATTAATAGAGCGATGTCAAGAGTTTGTGAAATAACAGGTAAGAAGGTCATGGTGGGAAATAACGTATCTCACTCAAAGAGAAGAACAAGGCGGAAATTTTTCCCAAACCTGTTTACTAAAAAGTTCTATCTGCCCGAGGAAGATCGTTGGGTAAGTATTAAAGTTTCAGCTTCAGGCCTGAGACTGATTAACAAAATAGGTGTAGTTGCCGCTTTGAAAAGCGCAAAAGAAAAAGGATTTATTAATAAATATTAATAGAGCAGTATAATGGCTAAAGGAAAAGGTAACCGTGTTCAGGTAATACTGGAGTGTACAGAGCATAAAACAAGCGGAATGCCAGGAACATCCAGGTATATAACCGTTAAAAGCAGGAAAAATACTCCTGACAGAATGGAACTCAAAAAGTTTAATCCAATATTGAAGCGATATACAATTCATCGTGAAATAAAATAATTGAATCATGGCTAAGAAATCAGTTGCATCTTTGCAAAAAGGAGAAGGTAAAGGTCACACTAAAGTGATAAAAATGGTAAAATCACCCAAAACAGGAGCTTATTCATTCCGTGAGGAGATTATACCTAATGAACAGACCAAAGAATTTTTTAACAGAAAATAATTCTTTACTAAACAATATTTTCAAAGCTTTCTGATTTAGTAAATTAGGAAGCTTTTTTTATTTTTAAATTTTTGTGCTCTAGCATATTACATATTCGTACTGTTAACTTATGACTGTTAACTTATGACTGATGACTGAAAACTAATATTATGGGATTATTTGGTGGCTTTAACAAAAATAAGAAAGAGAATCTTGATAAAGGGTTAGCCAAAACAAAAGAGAGCGTTCTAAAAAAACTCACACGTGTGGTGGTAGGTAAATCTACCGTTGATGAAGACGTACTTGATGAACTTGAAGAGGTTCTTATCACTTCTGATGTTGGTGTTGATACAACATTAAAAATTATTGGCCGAATAGAAAAAAGGGTTGCCGAGGATAAGTATCTAAGCACTTCTGAACTAAATAAAATCTTACGTGAAGAGATATCCTCTCTCCTATCAGAAAATGATAGCAGTACAACTTCTGACTTCGACATACTCCCTTCAGATAATCCATATGTCATTATGGTTGTTGGTGTGAATGGCGTTGGTAAAACCACTACTATAGGCAAACTTGCCCATAAATTCAAACAGGCCGGCAAATCTGTTGTTCTCGGTGCGGCAGATACCTTCAGAGCTGCTGCCATTGATCAGTTGAATATTTGGGCAGACAGGGTTCAGGTTCCGCTAATAAAACAAAAAATGGGCTCTGATCCTGCTTCTGTGGCTTTTGACACACTTACTTCCGCCAAAAAACAGAATATTGATGTGGTAATTATAGATACGGCCGGAAGATTGCACAACAAGGTGAACCTTATGAACGAACTTTCGAAAATAAAAAAAGTGATGCAAAAGGTCGTTCCGGATGCACCGCACGAAATACTTCTTATCCTCGATGGCTCTACCGGACAAAATGCATTTGAACAGGCAAAACAATTCTCCACAACCACCGATGTATCAGCCCTGGCTATCACCAAACTCGACGGAACAGCAAAAGGCGGAGTTGTTATCGGCATTTCCGACCAATTTAAAATACCGGTTAAATACATAGGTATAGGTGAAGGGATAGATGATCTGCAACTATTTAACAAAGAAGAGTTTGTTGATTCCCTGTTTAAGCAATAGTTTGCCATAAAAAGCTAATGTGATGATGTGCTAATGTGATAATGTGATGATTTGGTTAGTCGGTGATTTGTTTATTTGTTTAACACCTTAATTATTATTCATTTATCATTGTGCAATTCATTCACTCATTGACATATTAAAACTATAACATGAAATACCCATGACCAATAAATTAGTCACCAACCATAAATGATTATTTTGCCGCGAATGCGCGAATAAAAGAAACAGAAACTCTGTGCCTCAGTGTCTCTGTGTTAGCCACTTAATAAATTATAAACAGGTGAAAAAAGTTGATGTAATTACTATGGGTTGTTCCAAAAACCTTGTAGATAGTGAGTTTCTGATAAAACAGTTTGAAGCTAACGGACTAAAGGTAGATCACGACCCTTCAAATCCTAATGGGGAAGTTGTAATTATTAACACCTGTGGGTTTATCGGTGATGCCAAAGAAGAATCGATAGAAAAAATTCTTGATTTTGCTCAGGCAAAGAAACGTGGAGAGATAAAGAAACTTTATGTAATGGGTTGTTTGTCGGAGCGGTACTTTAACCAGCTTAAAGAAGAACTTCCTGAAGTTGATAAGTTTTATGGAAAATTTGACTGGCAGAATATTGTTTCTGAGATTGGTGCATCATACCGTAGAGATTTAATGCTTGAACGCTCAATCACTACTCCAAACCACTACGCTTACCTTAAAATATCCGAAGGCTGTAACCGTAAATGCTCTTATTGCGCCATCCCAATCATCACAGGCAAACATAAAAGCAAACCTATAGAAGATCTGCTGTATGAAGCTGAAAAACTTGCTGATAAAGGTGTGAAGGAACTACAAGTCATTGCACAGGATCTGTCATACTATGGATATGATATCAACAATAAACTTCAGTTACCTTATCTTATTGATGAACTGTCAAAGATAAACGGAATTGAGTGGATCAGACTGCACTACTTCTACCCTGCCGGTTTTCCCATGGACATACTGAAAGTGATGAATGAAAACCCCAAGGTGTGCAATTATGCTGATATAGCGTTGCAACACATTAGCGATAATATGCTTAAACTAATGCACCGCGGTGTAAACAAAGTGCAAACATACAAGCTTCTTGAACAAATACGCACACAAGTACCAGACATACATCTGCGTACAACATTCATTACAGGCCACCCGGGTGAAACAGAACAAGACTTTCAGGAGTTAATAAGGTTTGTTGAAAAGATGAAATTCGAACGCCTTGGTGTATTTCCATACTCTCATGAAGAAGACACTTTCGCCTACAAAAGCTATAAAGATGACATTCCTAATGAAGTAAAGAAGGCAAGAGCCGATAAAATTATGGAGATTCAAAATACCATCTCGTATGAGCAAAACCAATTAAAAATAGGCCAGACACTGAAAATAATCATCGACAAGCAGGACGGAGAACATTACATCGGGCGCACTGAGTACGACTCCCCCGAAGTTGATCAGGAAGTGCTTATCCCCCTTGAGAGTGATCTGCAAACCGGAGAGTTTTACAACGTTAAAATTACCGGTGCAGAAGATTATGACCTTTATGGAGAGGTTATTTAATCGGTTATCTTATCGTGTTTCTTGAATTGAAAATGCATCAGGCATATTACATTTCTTTTTCTTAAATAAAGTAACTACTTTTATAAAAACTAACATTTAGAATTATGAAACAGAAACTATTATTACTTTTTATTTCGATTTTTATTTTATCTACTTCTTGTAATACCCAAAAAACTAAAAAGAGTGAAGATAAAAAAGATGATGTTTTGATTGAAGAGGCACTTGTTATTCAACCGAAGACACATACTATTTCAGACATAAAAGCTATATTTGAAATGGCAGATGTAGTCTATTATCATGAAATTATCAATAAGCCAACCAATGCTCTTAATTATGTTGGCAATAAAAAAATTGCTACCAATATTGGTGTTTATTTAGGTGATATGTTGTATGCAATGACCACATCCGGGAAAAGAGAAGATGCGTACCCAATCTATGGAGCTGTAATGGAACTGGCCAAAAATTTCGGTTTAACAGATGAATTTCCAAAACTTATAATCGAAAGGTATGAAAATGAAGATGTTTCTGTCGATTCAGTGTTAATAATGCTACAGAATGCATTAGACAATAGTGAGAAGAAATTGTCGAAAAGTGATAAATCTGAGTTTTATACTTATATGATTTTAGGGAATTATATTGAAAAACTTTATATCGTTTCAAGCTTAATTGAAAAACCAAATAATAAAGATATTCCCGACGAAGTAAATTATATGCTAAAAAGAAATCTACTTCTGTTAATCGGTAAGCAAAGTGAGCCATTAGAAAAACTATTAGCTATCTTATCTAATCATATTGATAATTCATCTGAGGTTGTGGTGCTTGATGATATTAAAGAATTAATAAAGAATTATAAAGATATTGGAGAAAAGAATGAGACTCTTTTGAAATTAGAACCAGCGGAACTATATCAGGCAAAAGAGGTGGTTGCTATATTTAAGCAAATCAAAAAAGTTAGAAATAGAATAACTATGTAGAATTTGTTCATATTAATTAGTGACTGTAAGAAGACTAAGTAAATATCGTCATTGCAAGGAAGGATGACGAAGCAATCTTTATAGGTTACAGATTGCTTCTCCGTCAGTTGACGGTTCGCAATGACGTTAAATGATGAATAAACAAATTTTCTTACAGCCACCAATTGTAGGAGTCAGTTAAACTGGCTCCTTTTTTTTGAGTTTTTGTTTGAACAGCCGTATACCAAACTGATTAGAATTAAAATGAATAATGCGGGTTAAGATACAAATCCCAAACCTAAAACCCACTCTTTAAGTTAAAGATATAACAATTCCTTTCAAACTATTGACAATACAGTTGTTCTGTTGTAACTTTATATCAAACAAGTTTGAAAAAGGAGGACTTACATCATTCACAATATCTAAACATTGAAATTATGGCAGATAGCGTTTACAAAATCATTGAACTGGTAGGTACCAGCAGTGAATCATGGGGAAAAGCTGCCGAGGCAGCTATAACTAAAGCATCCAAGAGCTTGCGTGACCTTCGGATTGCAGAAGTATCAAAACTCGACATGCATATTAAAGACGGAAAGATTGAAACATACCGTGCTAAAATTAAAGTATCATTTAGGTTCGACGAATAAATAAATTAGTTATCCATTGTGATGAGCTTATGATATTTGAAAAAACACTCCGGAGCCCTTTTTGTTCCTTACATCAACAAAATGTTGGTTGTCAATTCTGTATATTCATACTCTTGTGTCTGATGAAAATATAAAACACCCCTAAGCGATGACTCAAGGATGTTTTTATTGAATTAACCCAACTTGAAAATACAGAAAGCAAAACCTCTGGTTAACAGCTGGTTATTTTTTTATTCTTGCGGTTGGGTCACTACATTTGATTTTCTCACGAAAGGTCGTTCTTTAAACCCGAGGGCAGAATAAATTGCGCTCAGATTAGTGAAGATCATAGTGAGCGCGTGACTAATAGTCACCCGCTCACTTTTTTCCAGATACAAACGAAAAGCGAAGTCCCTATTTTACCATATATACACTAAAATTTTTAATCAACGGCTTATCTATATATTTATCACTTACCAATCTCAGCCTGTCTGTAGTTACCGTGTCAAACTGTTGAATTCGTTTATTTCCTATTGATTCTCCATCACACACCAGCATCCACTTACTGTCAACTAATGCTTCAACTTTGTAGCTCCTAATACGTTCGCCAAACTTTATATCTTCTTCGATAATAACATGATTGACACTCTGCTTTTTCGACAATTTAATCATTAGCTTAGTTCCTTCTCCTGAAGCAGAAGCAACGGGATTAGAAAACCTTCTTTTGATCTCATCACCAAATGCCTTTAACCTTTTCACATCACCTTCAGGCATCAATCCGTGAGGATCCGGGGTGAGTCCGAGAATTAGCGTTGAGTTACGTCCAACCGACTTGTAATACATTTCAACCAACTGTTCCACCGAAAAAAGGTTTTCCTCATCACCGGGTTCCCAAAACCACTCATGCCGGTGATTAATTCCGCGGAGAGGTGCATCTGACATGGCAGGCATCCAGTATTTGCCATCTTTGTTACCTTCTTTCAGAAGTTGGAAATTGTTTTTAGCAATTGCCTTGTGGGCAGACTCACCGGCTCCGGTTGAATAATACGGAAATGTTGCCCAACAGGGATATCCCACCGTACCTGATTCGGAGCCTCCCCAACGAGCTTCTGCCAATTGCGAATTGTGATAAAATAAGCAATTGGGTTGATACTGCTGAACTATGGGCAACACATCAGGAGCTCCATTATCAGGATGGTCAGCGCCTCCGTCGAACCATATCTCAAAAAGCTCACCATAGTTTGTACACAACTCTTTTACCATTCCTTCAACCATTTTATTATAGTAGGCCTGTCTCAAATCCCTGAACTTACCCTCTCCGTTAACCTTAAAGTCATGAACGCCAAAAAAGGAGTTCCAGCGAATGCCTAAATAAATACCCGGCTTAACACCATATTTTCGACAAGAATTCACAAAATCACGTACTATATCACCCTTGCCATCTCTCCATTTAAGAGCTTTCATGCAGTATGGGTTTACATCCGACTGGTAAAGAGCAAAACCCGTTTCATGCGTTGCCGTCAGCAGTGCAAATGTTGCACCGGCATCTTTCGATGCTTTTATCCACTGATCTGTATTTAAACTATCAGGCTTAAAAAGCTGATAATCCGGGAATGGTGCTATCCTGTTACCTCCCTGTCCATACCTCTTTCCGTCGAACACATGAAGATCGTAATGAAAAACTACTCCAAGCTCCGCCTCCTGCCATGCTATCTGTCGCTTATTGGGTACAGGGATTTTATTTTCTTTCACTGGCAAAAAAATAGTATATGAATCATCTCCTTTTTTTACTGCCATACTTATAACCTTTGGCTCTCCACCTTCAGTATAAACAAACGGTCGTTCAAGCCTGTCAGGCTTTAGCATAGTTCCATCAGCCATAGGCACCTGTTTTTGCATTAATGCATACTCAGTTGCTTTCTTCCAATTAATCCCATTAAAAGAACTTACCATACCAATAAAAGTATGTGCATGGAAAACGCCGTAGAAACGCTCCCTTTCTTTGTCGTACCACATCGACATATCTTCCGTATCTATATAATCAATAACCGGCTTCTCTTGAATTTCAAATGGACCTGCTGGTGAATCTGATATTGCCATAGCCTGATTACGAATATAACGTTTTTCGTTTGGCTTATCCCCTTTTACTATCAGATAATACCTACCATCTTTGCCTTGTGCAATTGCAGGATTTACTGTAAGAGTTGTTATTGGTACTGAAGGCTCTATCAGAGGCCTTTCAGGCCTTTCCCATGGGCCGTTTAATGATTCTGACACAGCAACAAAGGTTCTCTGATTCGGACGAAGAATCTTCCAATTGGAATGGCTGTATCCTGTCCTGGCTGTTTCTATCAGATCCTCCTCTGTATAATCTTTATCCCCTAAATTGGTGGAGACATAGTAGAGGTAATATTTGCCATCATAATATTTAATTTTTGGATTGTGTGCAGTAATCCCATCCCGGTATCCTTTTCCCCTTCCTTGCAATACGGTTGCTTTATATTTCCATGGCCCGGCAGGACTATTTGAAACAGCATGAGCCACCTCCGAGAAGAGTAACCAACCGGTAAAACGATACTCTTTTTTCCATCTTGAATAAAAAAGATGATATTTACCATCTTCGCCTTTAATTATTGATGCTCCCCAATTGTAGTATCCTTCGGTTTTGAAGATATTGTCTTTTGAAATAGGTTGCAGGCGGTCTTTGAAAAAAAGATTGTCCGGCTTTTTCTGGCCTGAAACATTAAAAACTGTAATTAACAGAATTAACGCTGTAATAAAAGAAGTAGAATATTTCATAGTCACTAATAATTAAATCATCACTTTTACATCGTAAATTGTAAATCCCTTAGTCTATATCCAAACCAAATTTCTTCTTCATATCACCAAGAACCGGGTTTTTCTCAACCATCTTTTTAAATTTGTCGGATGCTGTAAATGCTTTCTGTGGACCTTCTTCTTTTTGAATAACTTCAATATATAGAGTCACTGAGCTATTTTTCAGCTCATTCCTTAAAAAACCAATTAAATGCCCTCGCTCCTTCTCAACCTCTGCTTTTTGTGTTATTAACAGGTTTATCTCCACAACATTTCCCTCCTTATCCTTTGGTGGATGATTATACAGAATAGAGTACAGTCTTGGATTAGATTTCTCAATAGACTTAAGATATTTATCCCAGGCATTTAAAAGATCATCTTGTATAAATGGATTATTCAACTCAGGTTCTCCAACAAGGCCTTCAGCCGGTTCTTCAACCACAGACTGTGTTTTTCCGCCAGTACTATCAAACTCTTCTGAGAGATCTTTAATTGATATCGATTTAGGAGGCGGTTTTTTTTCTGTGAGTTTATCGTTACCGGTAAAATTCTGGTTTATGGTTGTCCGGCCTGAATATCCAGAAGTTACACCTTCTTGTGGTGTGCTGCCTTGCGTAGCTGTTGTTGAAGTTTTATTTGTTTCCTGATGTGAGTTTGTGTCTTGTAATCCCGGTTCGTTACCGGATTCAATCAGGCTTTTTTTTTTAATAAGATGCGCGACATCTTTATCAGGGCAAACTCTACATGCAGACGCTTATTTTTTGCCAAACGGTACTGAAAGTCACACTCTGTGGCAATACCAAGTGCTTCGTATAGAAAATCAACAGAACAAGAAGTAGCCTGCTGGGCATATCGCTGTTTGGTAGATTCTCCCACCTCCATCAGTTTTATGGTTGCCTGATCCTGACAAACAAGCAAATCGCGGAAATGACTTGCAAGACCGGAAATAAAATGTTGCGCATCAAAACCCTTTTTTAATATCTCGTCAAAAATAAGAAGTGCCTGCTTATGATCTTCTGCAAGCAATGCATCTGTGATTTTGAAATAAAAATCGTAATCAAGAACATTAAGGTTTTCAATAACCTGTTCGTAAGTTATATTCTTACCCGAAAAAGCTATCACCTGATCGAAAATGCTCAAAGCATCACGCATTGCACCGTCAGCTTTTTGGGCAATTACATTAAGTGCCTCCTCCTCAGCCGTTACATTTTCTTTTTGTGCTACATATTTTAAGTGATTAACGGCATCCTGAATAGAGATACGGTTAAAATCAAATATCTGACAACGCGAAAGAATGGTAGGCAATATCTTATGCTTCTCAGTTGTGGCAAGAATAAATATGGCATGCTTAGGCGGCTCTTCAAGTGTTTTAAGAAAAGCATTAAAAGCAGACTGCGACAACATGTGAACCTCATCAATGATATATACCGAATAACTCCCCATTTGTGGCGGAACACGTACTTTATCGGTCAGATTACGGATATCCTCAACAGAGTTGTTACTAGCTGCATCAAGCTCATGAATGTTGTACGACCGATTCTCGTTAAACGACTGGCAAGACTCACAAACGTTACATGCATCAAAATCTTCACTAACATTACTACAATTTATTGTCTTAGCAAAAATACGGGCACACGTTGTTTTACCCACTCCCCGTGGACCACAAAACAGGTAGGCATGTGCCAACTGATTATTTTTGATGGCGTTTTTAAGTGTTGTAGTAATATTTGATTGCCCTACAACCGTTTGAAAAGTAGTAGGCCTGTATTTACGAGCCGATACAATATATTCCATGAAATTAGTTTATCAAGTTATAAAGTTAAAAGTTGAAAGTTTGCATGTCGCAGGGTATTTATAGTAATACTTTTCCCTAATTCATTTTCAACTCAACAGCAGGAGCAAAGATAATACTTTAAATAAATTTCATCTCCATATATTCTATCTAAAAAAAAAATCACAAATATGAGCTTAATCTTTTTCAGGCATTTCACTATAAATTTGATCAAGCTTTTGAACCAGATGGGCAAAATTACCATTAAGATCCTTCATTTGTTCAATTACTTCGTCTAACTTAGATTCAATACTTCCAAGACCAATATCGTTTGGAATTTTTCTTTCAATCGTTTCAACATAATTTAAAATGTCTTTTAATATCCGTTCATTCATCTTTGAGTTTTTTATTAGTAAATCAAATAATTTCATATACTATTATTATACACTTAACAAATCCAGTACTTTATTCATTTCTGATATAGCCTTTTCAGGTTCATCAAAACTAAAACGACCAAGTTTAGCTGCATTGACTTTTGCGGTTGGCTGATATGGTTTTAATCGTTTATAAATATCGTCATTCTTCTTTTTATAATATCGTTCTGTCTTTTCGTAATCTGTAAGATGATTCTGTTTCAACTCTTTAGTAACCTTATCACAGTTAGCAAAGTGTTTGCTTGTTTCATGATAGTGCAACAGATACCAAAATTCTAAACACGGATTATTTATAATAACCTCAACTATTCCATAAAAATTATCAATTAAGTTTTTCTTATATTTTCTTAATCTATCAAATAAAGATATACTTCCTTTTTTCCTTTCTTTATCCTCTTTAATAACTATATCTAAATCAATAATCCAAAATACTTTATCATATATTTTTGCCTTTTCCCTTACCGTCTCATATTGTTCTCTTAAACTCTTTTTCTTCGGTATCTCAGGTACAATATCAATCCTTGGCAACAACTCATACTTTTTCATCATCTGAAAATACCACACCTCTGTTTTGCCATCAACAATAATGGAATATGATAACGTCCCTCTTATTTTTCTTTTATTATTTCTTGCCATCCTCCAAATCAATATAGTAATCACTTAAATTGGGAACAGCTCCAAGCTTACCTATCTTATAGGCATTATAAACGGAGCTGGTGTTTCTAATAACAGAAGAATCAAAATCAGACAGAGAAAACAAGTCAGTAGAACCATCTTTTTTTTTCTCTGTAAACCATATAACATCATTCCTAAAAATATCCTTTTCCATAAGCAATTCCCTATGGTGAGTAGTTGCAATTAATTGAGATTTTGTTGAGTTTGCCAAAAAAGTTAAAAGAAAATGTTTAAGTAAATCTGGGTGTAAAGATGATTCCAATTCATCAATTGGAAGTATCCATTCATTATTAAACAGAAGATTCAACAATCCACTATACTGATAATATCTCTTTGTTCCAGCTGATTCACTATTATAATCTAATGAATACTGTTCTCCTCCTACTGAATGCTGAAATCTAATTATTCTTTCTCGAAATCTCCTGATTTCATTTTTGTATAATACATCTTTACTATTTCCTGTTTTTTCAATTGTAATGTCGGAAATGCCAAAATCAGCTTTACGCAAAATGTCTATAATACTTGCTTTTGACAATTCACCTTCTTCAAGTTTAGTTGAAATATCCACCACTAAATCGGTATGAGGATAAACAACGGATTTCAGTTTGTTTTTAAACCAACTTACAACTTCCTGTAATTCAAAAGACTCAAAATTTGTTTTTAAATATCCGGCAACAACAGTATTGTTCCACAAAGTATTTCCGGTTAAGGCTACTCTACTCTCCTTTGAAACTTTAATTTTTGATCCAAATTCAATTTCTGTAAGTTGTTTTTCGACATTTGTTGTCCTTTTATAAACTAATGCCTTATTAGGATTAAAATAATGTAAATTCTCACTTATTACAGCATTTACATTAAATTCTACCTGATACAAATACTTTGTAGTATTCTGAATAAACTCAATTGTAAAAATTGAGGTTTTATTTGAAACATCATCAACAAAAAGAAAAGGAGAATAATTAAACCTATCAACTTTCCTTACAAAAGGATTTAGAACCATATCCCGCAAAAAGGAAAGTGCTTTAAGAATAGTCGTTTTCCCAGATGCATTTGCGCCATAAATAATTCCAAGTTTAAGTATTCTTAAACTTTTATGGGAATCAACTATATAATACTCTTCTAAATCTTTTGAATTTGTTGCTTCAAAAGAGAGTGTGACTTTATCTTTTATAGAGTAGAAGTTTTCAACTGAAAAATTTATTATCATCTGTATTTTATGTTTGAATTTGTAATTCACTTACAAATATAACACAAAATATGTCTTATTACAAAGGATCTTGAATATAAAGACAATCACAATTCATAATTCATAATTCGTAATTCGTAATTTGCATCGGTTTCCACTTCCCGCCAATAAACTCATGCAGATATTTTATTCCTGCATCTTTAAGCATGGCTGAAACTTCCTCAAAACCTACAAGTAATAAGTCGGGTTGATGAGCATCACTGTTTATGGTTACAGGAATATCCATCTCTTTCAACCACTTAAAATACTCTTTGCCGGGGAAAAGCGCATCGCTTCGGAACAGTGATTTTGTATTTATCTCAACAATTGTTCCGTGTTCTTTTATCACCTCAAAAGTATGCCTCAGCTCATCACGATACCAGTTAGCAGACTCATCAAAAAACAGATTAGTCTTATTATGCATCTTTATCTTATCCATATGCCCAATGATGTCAGGTGCTGAATTCTGTATCATTTCACGCTGCAACCTGTAATATTCTGTAACCACCCTTTTTGAATCGCCTCCATAAACTTCATTTAACCCTCGTTCCAATTCCGAATATGCACCATCTATTGCCCAGTACACTCCATCGTTCAACATACCCATAAAATGAATTGAACCTATAACATAATCTAACCCGCAGGATTTTATCAAGTTACTACCCGGACCAGCAACACCTGGTATATAATCCACCTCTAGCGATAACAACACATCAATATCATCCTTGTACTTCTCTTTTAAAAACTTTACCTCTTTTATATAATCATCGAGTTTATCCTCCGGCATAGTCCAAGCTGTTTTAAAGGGAACCGGTGCATGAGACGAAATTCCTATTGCAGCCATATTAAGCTCAATAGCCTTTAATATAAACTCTTCAATAGTTCCTCTGCCATCACAAAAGTTACAATGTCCGTGATAATTTCTCCAACGCATGGTAATAGTTATAAAGTAATAAAGTTCGCAAAGTTATAAAGTTTATATAGTTCATCAAGTTTTATAAATTTTTATCATTGACAATTAACCATTAACAACTATCTTTGCAGCCTTAAAAAATCAGCATGGGATTAAAAGAAGAAATAGCAAGAAGACGTACATTTGGAATTATCAGCCACCCTGATGCAGGAAAAACAACTCTTACCGAGAAGCTGTTGCTCTTTGGAGGAGCTATCCACGAGGCAGGAGCTGTTAAATCGAACAAGATAAAGAAAACAGCCACTTCCGATTTCATGGAAATAGAGAAGCAGAGAGGTATATCGGTGGCCACTTCGGTTATGGGTTTTGAGTATAAAGGGTATAAAGTAAATATCCTCGATACTCCGGGTCACCAGGATTTTGCCGAAGATACATTCCGTACCTTAACTGCTGTTGATAGTGTTATTATTGTTGTTGATGCGGCAAAGGGTGTAGAGGCTCAAACAAAAAAACTTATGGAAGTATGCCGTATGCGAAAAACTCCTGTAATGGTTTTCGTCAATAAAATGGATCGCCCAAGTAAAGATTATTTCGACCTGTTAGACGAAATTGAAGAACAGTTGCAAATAAAAGTTCGTCCGTTAAGCTGGCCTATCGGTGACGGAACAGAATTCAGAGGAGTTTATAATCTGTATGAACAAAATCTTTATCTGTTTACACCAGGTAAGCAAGTCCTTGAATCCGGTTTGAGTTTCTCAAATGTAAATGCTCATGAAATAAAAGAATACATTGGTAATGATGCAGCTAAAACTCTTCATGAGGATATAGATATAGTAGAAGGAGTGTACGACGAATTTAATTCAGAAGACTACCTAAACGCCACACTAGCTCCCGTATTTTTCGGAAGTGCTTTGAATAACTTTGGTGTTAGAGAACTATTGCACTGTTTCCTTGAAATTGCGCCTTCCCCATTGCCCTCAAAATCAGATATCAGAATGGTAAATCCTGATGAGGAAAAATTCAGTGGTTTCGTGTTTAAAATACACGCAAACATGGATCCAAACCACAGAAACCGTATTGCTTTTTTAAGAATTTGTTCAGGCAAATTTGAGCGTAACACGAACTATCTGCATGTGGGAATGGGTAAAAACATAAAATTTTCAAGTCCAACAGCTTTTATGGCTCAGAAGAAATCTATTGTTGATGAGGCCTGGCCCGGAGATATTATTGGTCTTCCCGATTCAGGAAGTTTCAAAATAGGCGATTCACTTTCTCAAGGTGAAAAACTAAATTTTAAAGGCTTGCCCAGCTTTTCGCCTGAACTGTTTCAATATATTGAAAATGCCGACCCGATGAAATCAAAGCAACTGGCTAAAGGTGTTGACCAGTTAATGGATGAAGGAGTTGCACAGCTTTTCATCAGCCAGTATAACGGAAGAAAAATAATAGGAACAGTTGGAGCACTACAGTTTGAAGTTATCCAGTACCGGTTGGAGCATGAATACAATGCCAAATGTCGTTACGAACCTATCCGTCTCCATAAGGCCTGCTGGATGAAATCGAACGACAAGGAACAGCTTGCTGATTTTAAGAAACGTAAAACTCAATATATGGCAAAAGACAAATATGGTAGAGATGTTTTTTTGGCTGACTCATCATATATGCTACAAATGGCACAGGAAAAATTTTCAAGTATTGAATTTCATTTTACTTCAGAGTTTGATTAAAAAAAAATAATATTTATTAATCTCAACTGAACAATCAATTAAATATTTTGTTTACAAATATAAATTCAATAACTTGAATGCAAATTTTTATAATAATCAAATAATTAGTAATTAAAAACTCAATTTTATGAAACGAATTAGTATTGTATTAACAGCTTTAATGTTTACGGGTTTCATGTTTGCTCAAGAAGGAAAAGCACCTCTCTCCATAGGGGAAAAACAGTTGAATTTTGGTTTGGGACTTTCCAATAATGGATTTCCTGTATACGGTGGTATTGATTTTGCCGTTCACAACGATGTTACCGTTGGTGGCAATTTAGCCTTTAATCTTGATGGTTTCGACTATATGACTATAACTGCCAGAGGAGATTATCACTGGAACAGACTAATGGGAATTCCAAGCAACTGGGATTTTTATACAGGATTAAATCTTGGAGGTGATATAGGTTTCAATGAAAATGGAAGCGGTTTTCACCTTAATGTACATCTTGGTGGTAGATGGTATTGGAGTGAAAAATGGGCACTTAACCTTGAATTTGGAGGAGGAACAGGATTCGGTTCATCAATTGGTGTATCCATGAAATTTTAATAAACAATAGTATAAAACGGATAACTTCGTTAAATAATTAGGAATCCCTCATTTTATTAATGAGGGATTTTTTGATATATAATAATTTAAAATCTTTTTCACCAGTGTAGTATAATAATTACCTTAACAATTGCTGAGGTAGTTGGTAGAAGATTAATATTAATCAGAATCAAAAACAGGCTTGTATTGTGAGCCTTATACAGTTAAAGAATGATTAACAAATTATTTAAAAACAGATATTTTTTAACGAGCATTCAATTTTTAACTTTAACTGTATTTGTTTTACTTATATATGGCGCAATCGGAATTACCACAAACGACCCTGATTTTGCCAAAATACTACGAAATACAAATCTCTCTAACCTGATTGTATGGTCGTATTGGTGGCCTTTAATTACTCTTACAGCAATCCTCTTAGGGCCGATTTTAGCATCGTATTCTGTTTTCGAAGCCAATGAACGTTGTACAATTGTTTGGTCAGAAAACCAATACCATGAACCAAGTACGAAATAACCCAGTAGTGCCGAATACCACGAGATTCAACCTTCGGACGGGTTAGCAGAACTAATTATAAAAGTAAATGTAAGAGAAGATACTATTGTTTTTTCAGGAATTACCGGAATATTTTATTATTTTCATGGGCTAAAAGCAAAGTAAGCGGTTTACATATATTTGAACAATTGGGGAATTGGTATATTCCTGCCCGACAAACTTTATAAACTTTAGTCTTGATAAACTTGACAAACTTTATAAACATAATAAACTAATCACTAATGAACGTAACTATTAACAGATCACGTATTTTCCTTGCCAGCTGTCTTGCACTGCTGGTTACATCACTAACTTTTGCCATGAGGGCTAAAATAGAAGAGATTTTTGGTCCTGTTGAAACCGGCGGTATTTTTGGATTATCAAAAGAGACTATCGGCTGGGCTTTTGGACCGGCCTTTTGGGGCTTCACAATAGCAATGGTAATAGGAGGTTTCATTATTGATATCGTAAAAACCAAGAGCATTATTTGGGCTGCCTTCATTTTGCACCTTATTGGTGCTGTCAGTTTCATTATGGCCGATGACAAAATTTCACTATTTATTGCCAATGTATTTATTGGTTTGGGCAATGGCTTTGTTGAGGCAGCTTTTAATCCTTTGGTAGCAACTCTCTATCCTGACAATAAAACAAAAATGCTTAACCGTTTCCATGTTTGGTTTCCCGGTGGTATTGTAATAGGAAGCCTTCTGGCCTGGCTGATGATGGATACTATTGGAATTAACTGGCAAATATATATCGGGGTTCTGTTTATCCCTCTTGCTCTTTACGGAGTTTTGTTTTGGGGGCAAAAAATTCCGGAAACAGAACGTGTTGCCAGTGGTATATCTTACAAAGGAATGCTTAACGCCATTGGAGCACCGATTACCATAATTACCTCCATGGCTGTTATGCTTCTGCTGGCTATTGAAGTTCTTAAATTGCCTGAAGGTTGGATGTATCTGACTCTCATAGGTGCTTTTCTTGTAATAGCAATTGTTGAGGCACGGCTGATACGAAAAGCAAGTATCATCTTTCCCTTTATGTTCACATTCATGCTGCTAACCGCATCCACTGAGCTGGTTACAACACAATGGATTAATGCGCTGTTAGTAGAAGTTGGTGTTAGCCAGATGCTGATACTTGCCCTTATAACAGGCATTATGGCAGTAGGTAGGTTTTTTGCTGGCAACCTTGTTCATCGCCTCAATTCTGTTGGTGTTCTACTGCTATCTGCAATATTTTCTGCAATTGGAATTTACATGTTAAGTTTCGTATCCGGTTCAGCGATGACAATTCTTGCCTCTGTACTGTTTGCTATCGGTGTTTGTTATTTCTGGCCTACCATGCTCGGATTTGTTGCCGAATACATTCCACACAGTGGGGCTTTGGGGCTGTCACTCCTTGGAGGAGCAGGTATGGTATCTGTAGCTATGTTCCTGCCTGTGATGGGTAAAATAATGGAAGAACACGGTGAGAAAGCGGCACTGCAAAGTGTTGGGGCTCTGCCGATAGTTTTAATCGTTGGGTTTGCTGTTCTCTATACCATTTACAAAAACAAAAAACCGGTTAGCCTTGGTTGATTGAATATTGATTATTGAATATTTTGGTTGAGAACTATTGAAAAAGCGTAAATAAAATGAAAAGACTAAAATTAGGAATGATAGGTGGCGGAATAGGAGCATTTATTGGTGATGCTCACCGTCGTGCTTCAAGAATAAGTAACGAATTTACACTTCTTGGTGGCGTTTTTGATGTTGATTACGAACGTAGCAAAGAGTTTGCTACACAAGAAGAGATATCTCTCGACAGGTGCTATTCTGATATAGATAAGTTTGTTGCGGGTGAGTTAGCACTGCCAAAAGATAAACGTATTGAAGTTGTATCGATAGTAACACCAAACTTCCTGCACTATCGGTTTGCGAAGAAACTTATAGAAAACGGGTTTAATGTCATTTGTGAAAAACCAATGACTCTCACCGTTGATGAAGCTGAAGATCTTGCCCGCCTCGTGGAAGAGAAAAAGATAGTCTTTGCACTCACCCACACCTATACAGGTTACCCGATGGTACGTCAGATGAAAGAGCTTATCAAGTCAGGTATTCTCGGTAATATTCAGCGTGTGGACGCTCAATATTATCAGGGGTGGATAAACAGCCTGATTCATGGTAATGAAAGTCGCATCACAGGTGTTTGGCGACTTAAACCTGAGTTTGCAGGTATGAGCAGTTGTATGGGTGATATTGGCGTTCATGCATTCAACCTCATCGAATACACCACGGGTTTAAAGGTCGAAAAAGTTCTTTCAGACCTTAACTCGATAAAAGATGATGTTGAATTGGATCTTGACGGAACAGTTCTTCTCAGATTTGAAAACAACCTGAAAGGTGTTATCCGTGCAACTCAGGTAGCATCCGGAGAAGAGAATAACCTCAATATTGCTGTTTATGGTTCAAAAGCATCCCTGAAATGGGAGCAGGAAAATCCGAACTACCTATATCTGATAAGCGATACAGAGCCGACAACAGTTTACAAACCTGCACACACTTACAATTCCGACTTTGCAGAGGCAAGCCACGTTATGCCATCAGGCCATCCCGAAGGTATTTATGAAGCCTTGGGAAATATCTATAAAGGAGTAGCTAAAGCTATCAAAGGTGAAAACACTTTCGATGGAGAGTTCCCTACTGTTTACGATGGTGTTAGGGGTATGAAATTCGTATCCGGTGTGGTTAAATCGAATAAAAACGGAAATAGTTGGACAAATTTATAATGGTTAATTGTTAATTATTAGTGGTTAATGAAAACAAATAATTTAATCATTGATAATTAACAATTAATAATTAATAATTAGCAAAGATGTTATCAGTAGTAATTCCCATATACAACGAAGAGAAGGTGATTGATGAGTTGGTCAGCCGTGTTACCGATACGTTAGCTGGCATTGGCCAAGAGTATGAAATAATCTTTGTTGATGACGGAAGCAATGACGGGTCAGTAAACAGTCTGCTGGAGAAAAAACAAAAAAACAACAATATTAAGATTATATCTCTTTCAAGAAACTTTGGTCATCAGGCAGCTTTGACTGCCGGCCTGGAGTATGCCCACGGTGATTATATCGCTATTCTTGACGGCGACCTGCAAGATCCACCCGAACTGATGGCTGAAATGTACAATTATTTAAGCACCGGTAAACATGATGTTTCAATAGGCTACAGAAAAGAGCGTAACGATGAAAATAAAAATCGTCGTCTGATGACAAGAATCTTTCACTACATCTTCAGCCGTATCAGCAACCTTGATGACATCGAGCATACGGGTCATTACTCCATGATGAACAGAAAAGCACTTAAAGCACTTCTGTCGATGAATGAGAAGACGAGGTATCTTCCCGGATTGAGAAGTTTTATCGGTTTCCGTCAGGTTAAAGTTGAATATACAAGACAGGCACGCTCAGCAGGAGAATCGAAGATGAAACTCAAACATCTTATTCGTCTGGCTGCCGATGCCATGTTTGCTTTTTCACGAATACCCGTTCGCTTCTGTCTTATCTTGGGTCTATCGGGAGTTGCAATATTCCTTCTGGTTGGTGTTTATGTCATTGTTTCAAAAGTTGCCGGCTGGGCACCTATCGGGTGGTCATCAACCTTGATAAGTATCTATTTTCTGGGATCCATTCAACTCACGTTTCTTGGAGTACTAGGCGAATATCTGTTCCGTATTTATAAAGAATCACAAAACAGACCATTGTATTTTATAAAAGATATTTTTGAATGAATTGATTGATGATTGAATATTTGAGATTTGTATTTGCAAACATTTTTAACAACATATGACAATTAATTATTAGTAAGAAATCTATCAATTTTATTAATATTCGTATGAGACAAAAAGGCCTGTCATATCTCTTCTGGTTGCTTCTTCTTGGAGTCTTCATTCGTTTAAGCCTTGATGCAGGGATTTCTGGTGATGAATATCTTCACTTAAGACATTCGTATGATGTTATCGATTATTACAAAACATTTGGCAATGACAGGTCTGCCCTGCACACTCCCAAAACATTTCTGAAATACTATGGTCAGTCATTCGATAACGCAGCAACTCTTATAAGTAAGGTTTTTAATATAGATGATATTTTTACCTTACGACATATTTTAAATGCTATTGCAGCATGGTTGGTCGTTCTGTTTACCTATCTGACAGCGCGTGAACTGAGCAACAGAAAAACTGCAGTCTTTGCTGTCATCTTGCTACTCCTCTCCCCTCGCTTTATCGGTCACTCATTCAATAACCTGAAAGATATTCCTTTTGCATTAGGTTTCATTGCATCGCTGTTTTTCATACTTAAATACCTGAAAAACCTGAAAGACTCACCCAATTATGTTAAAGTCGGAGTTATGGCAACTATTGCTTTTACCATAAGTATCAGACCTGCAGGGTTACTGATAATTATTTATCTATGGGTGTTTGCAGGAATACGCATGCTGCAGCTTCAGAAACTCAACCTTAAAGAGATATGGCAGGAAGCAATGCCACTTCTTTTTATCTCTGTTACAGGCTACTTTGCAGGTCTACTGTTCTGGCCTTATGCACTTGAAAATCCAATCTGGCACCCCATCCAGTCTACCATTGTAATGACTGATTACTACATCACTATTCGCCAATTGTTTGAAGGTACGCTATATTGGTCTGACCAACTGCCATGGTACTACCTTATCAAATACATCTCTATTACTATTCCTGTTGCCGTTATTGCAGGAGTTACACTTAGCATAATGTATTTCAGAGCCAACTTGTTTAAAAAGTCCACATCTCTATATCTCAGCATTCTACTTTTTTTTATGCTCTTCCCTTTAATTTTCATACTCCTTAAATCGTCTAATGTTTATGGTGGATGGAGGCATGTATTGTTTATATACCCTCCTCTCGTAATCGTTTCGGCCTTAGGCTACAAATGGCTGTCTGATAAATTAAAAAACCGCATTGCAAAATATCTGGTTGCAGGAATCGCTTTGTTACTTTTATCTGAACCGGCACTCTTCATGGCAAGGAATCATCCTTACGAGATTGTCTATTTCAATCCGCTGATTGGCGGAATCAAAGGAGCCAGAGGCAATTTTGAAATGGATTATTACTATCACTCAACTCGTGAAGCTGCAAGAAAGCTAAAAAAATATATCCAAACTCATGAGGAAGACAATATCATTGTTGCCGGCAATTTTGAGACTGAGTGGTTTTTCAGAAATTACCAGGCAGTAACGGATAATATTTATACACCATATTACTACAAAAACAGTAAAGAGTGGGATTACAATATTATCACAGCCGCATATATGACTCCATTTTCTCTGCAATCGGGGAAATGGCCTCCTGAAAACACTATCATTACAATTGATGTAGACGAAGTGCCGATATGTGCAGTATTGAAGCGTCAAACAAAAGATGACTGGAAAGCTATTCAGTTCATCAAAGAGGGTCAACTTGACAGTGCTGTTGTTTTACTTCAAAATGTAATTTATAAATTTCCTGAAAATGAAACAGCTTATCTTGAATTAGGAAAAATATATCTGAAAACGGAAAGATATCTGTTAGCAGAAAGAACATTTGAGCACTGCTTGAAAGTATTACCCGGTTATGAACCTGCGTATTACTATCTTGCTGAAACACAATTTAAAGTCGGAGATAAAAAAGTTGCAATTCAAACTCTCAAAAAATTATTGGCTATAAATTCTAAATATTTACTAGCTTATATTAATTTAGCAGATTATTACCAAGCTTTGGATAAAGACCAGGAAGCTATAGATATTCTGAACAAATGTCTGAAGGTAAAACCTAAATACAAAAAAGCTATTGAGAAATTAAAAGAAATCAAATAAACATTAATAATTATTGAATCATGAAAAAGTTAGCATTAATCATCGTTATCGGAATGTTACTGTCTTTAGCAGTACCTTTTAACAGCATTGTAAGAGCCCAGGATCCTGCTGCTGCAGACACATTGTCAATTGACGATATGGACCCTGTTTTGTATAATCCTGAAGAAGAAGCGGAAGAAGTAGAAGGATGTGAATCATCAAGTACAATTATTTGGATTGGAGTTGCCATTATAGTAGTTGTTGGTGGCGTACTTGTATTCAAAAAATCTTCAAAGAAAAAATAACTATCGCACAATTTATGTGTTTAAAATTGCCGAATGCACGAATGTATATTTTTGTGACATAATCTCGCTCCTCAGCTATTTATTCGTGCATTCGTGGCTGTTTTAAACATTTCTATTGCATTTTTCATCAATTACTCAATTACTCAAATACTCAACTATTAATTTCTTGATTATACCCTGAATAAAAAGTTTTTTGGTATTTTTGCGTGTCAACTAAAAAACATAAATGTGAACAAAACTGATCAACAATTTGAGCATGTAATTGCTATATGTAAAGATATATTCGTAAAAAAGATGAATGATTACGGAACTTCCTGGCGTATTTTGCGCCCCAGTTCCATGACTGATCAGATCTTCATTAAAGCTCAGCGCATCAGAAGTATTGAAACCAAAAGAGTAACTAAAGTTGATGAAGGTATACGTTCCGAATTTATAGGAATAATAAATTATGCTGCAATGGGCATAATACAGCTTGAACTTGAACCTGCCGATAAGCCTGAAATGAACCATGAAGAGGCACTTAAACTATACCTTGATAAGATATATTCAGCCAAGAATCTTATGTCGGACAAAAATCATGACTATGACGAAGCTTGGCGTAAAATGAGAATTAGTTCGTTTACTGACCTTATCTTAATGAAACTTCACAGAACAAAACAAATAGAGGATAATAAGGGGCAAACGCTTATATCAGAAGGTATAGAGGCAAACTATCTGGATATTATCAACTATGCCATTTTTGCACTTATCAAGATTGAATTTCCTGAAGAAACAAAAACCGAATAAGACAACATGTTAAGATATATAAGCCGCATAATAATAGGATTGCTTTTTCTCTTTTCAGGGTTTGTTAAGGCTGTTGATCCTGTTGGTGGAGCAATTAAATTTAAAGATTATTTTGATGCTTTTGGACTAGAATTTTTCAACGACATAGCCTTACCCCTGTCAATACTTCTTTCTTCTATTGAATTCATCCTTGGTTTTCACCTCCTAATTGGCATACGCATAAAACAGATAGCATCAACCGTATTTTTTCTTATGCTGTTTTTTACTGCCTTAACATTTATTTTAGCAATTTACAATCCGGTATCCGATTGCGGATGCTTTGGTGATGTCATTGTTCTCTCTAACTGGGAAACATTTTTTAAGAACTTGATTACACTACCGTTTGCCTGGATAATATTCCGGCATAGAAAGCAACACGAGGAATTGCTTACCGGATGGAGAATTAACAGCCTGTCGTTGATATCAGTAATTTTTGCTGTTGGCATCTCTGTTTATAGTTACAGATATCTGCCTATAATGGATTTTCGCCCGTTTAAAGCGGGAACTAATATTCCTGAAGCAATGAAGATTCCTGAAGGTGCTCAAAAGCCGGAATACAAAACAACTTTTATACTTGAAAAGAGTGGTATAAAAAAGGAATTTGATGAAAACAACTACCCGTACGCAGATACAACCTGGGTATTTATTGATAGTAAAACAGAACTGATTAAAGAAGGCTTTCAACCACCTGTTACCGATTTTTACATCTCAAACAGACAGGGTGATGAAGTTACTGACAAGATTCTTAATAGCAGTAAGCCTGTATTTATGATGATTGCACTTGACATATCAAAAATTAAACCGGAACAATTAGTCGGATTATCGAAATTGAATGATGAATGCAGGAGAAGAGACATCAGTTTTTACTGCGTAACAAGTTCACTATATGATGAGATACTAAAATTTGAAATGACAAATCAGCCTATGTTCAACTATCTTTTTGCTGATGAAGTGTTGCTTGAAACAATTATAAGAGGCAATCCGGGGCTGGTTATTATAGATAAAGGAACAATACTTGCAAAATATAACTACCTAAATACCCCTTCGTTAAAAATAGTTGAAAATCCTGTATCATATATTTTGCAGGAGAAAAACAGGCAAACAGAAAAATATGCTGTATTAATTACAGCATTGCTGATTATCATATCAACACTGATATTTTATAAAAGAGAATAATATACATTTTAAAATAGATAATTATGAGAAAGAACATTGTTGCAGGAAACTGGAAAATGAACAAAACCTTAACTGAAGGTATTGAACTGGCAAAAGAGTTAACAGCTATCCTGTCTGAAAATAAGCCTAACTGCGATGTAGTTATTGGCACTCCTTACATTCACCTTGCAGAGGTTGCTAAAACCGTTGATAAAAATATCATCGGCGTTTCAGCTCAAAACTGTGCAGATAAGGTAAGTGGAGCCTACACTGGTGAGATTTCTGCCGCCATGGTTAAATCTACCGGAGCCGACTACGTAATCCTCGGGCATAGTGAGAGAAGAGCCTATTATGGCGAAACTGACGCTATCCTGAAAGAGAAAGTAAATCTGGTTCTTGAGAATGACCTCACCCCTATTTTCTGTATTGGTGAAGTGTTGGAAGAGCGTGAGGCTGAGAAACACTTTGATGTTGTTAAGACTCAGATTACTGATGGATTATTTCACCTGCCTGCTGAGGAGTTCTCGAAGGTGGTAGTAGCATACGAACCTGTTTGGGCGATAGGTACCGGTAAAACAGCTTCACCTGAACAAGCTCAGGAGATACACGCTTTTATCCGTAAAACTGTTAGTGAAAAGTATGGTAATGAAGTTGCTGAAAACACATCTATTCTTTACGGTGGTAGTTGCAAACCTTCTAATGCCAAAGAACTATTCTCAAATCCTGATGTTGACGGCGGACTGATTGGTGGAGCAGCTCTTAAAGCAGAAGATTTTCACGGAATTATTGCAGCTTTCTAAGTTAAAGTTAAAGTTACAAAACAAGCGAGGGCGTCACTTTAAGTGACACCCTCGCTATAAATCCCAAGTTAGTGCGTGTTTATAAAGCGCACCTTTTATTTAACTTATAATGAGTATCCGTATGAATACCTAATTGGGGTAAACGAATTGAGTTTTTAAATAT
>CBDUZZ010000016.1:0-69682 GCA_965371855.1 uncultured bacterium | reverse complement strand
GGTACAAATTTGTACTGATATTCATTCTTGCGTTGCTTGCAGGTAACGTTTGGCGGTATGCAGCGTAGGCTTGTGTTGCGCCTGCGGCAAGCCTATGATGTATAACCGCGTGTTAGGCCATGTATATATTGTTCTCGTATCAAAAGTAAAACTCATTAATAATCGAATATTTTTTTTGTTTTCAGTTCTCCTGCTGCTTGAGTTTTTAATCATTAACAAATATATAAATAATCTGAATTCATAAATTCCAATACGCACTATTGGTTTTCTATTCTGTTCTTTTTGTTTTGCCAAGTCTTTCCTGCGTAACAGTCTTATATATGGCCTAACTACTTGCTAAACGCAACCCTATGCCATTTATTTCTTCTTTGTGCTTCGTAATAAGGTATACTAAGTGTCTATGGTTTAGGCGCTCTGTTTTTTTGTTTTGTTTGGTTCATAATAAATATAGTGATTAGCTAAGGAATAAAGATATATATTTTTCTCTACTTATTGCAAATTTATAATTTAATTAAGTCTCCCGGGCTGGTAATATTTGATAGGTTTAATGTACTAACATGTGTGTATATTTCGGTAGTTCTGCTGCTTGAGTGCCCTAATAATACCTGAATATATCGTAAATCAGTACCATTCTCCAATAGATGTGTTGCGAATGAATGTCTTAATGTATGTACCGAACCAACTGTTTTTACCCCGGCATGTTTTTTAGCAGCGTTCAATATATTGCGAATACTTGTATCGGAATACCTACTTCCATACTGTCCCTCAAACAGATAATTCGTTGGTTTATAAATCTCTAAATATTCTTTCACTAGCTTTATTGCTGAATCTGCAAAAGTTGTATATCTATCTTTTCTACATTTGCTTTTTCTTACAAAAACCAATTTTCTATCAAATAATATATCTTCCACTTTTAAATTTATTAGCTCGCTTACACGTAAACCTGCCGAGTATATTAAAAACAGTATAGTTCGATGTTTTGTGTTTTTTATACTTGCCATTATATTTTGTACTTCAGCCTGGCTATATACTGTAGGGAGTGTTTTATTGCGCATTGGTCTATTTATTTGTTCAAATTCAAGTTCCCTTTGTCCAACCACTTTATAATATAATTTAAGCGCATTTATCGACTGATTAACCAATGACGAAGATGGAGCACTTCGCTGATTCCATACTTCGTGATAGGTATTAATGTCCTTAATACTAAATCTATTAATCGTTTCTATGGGTTGTCCCTTAAATGCATTCAAGAATCTTATTACCAAATTGTGATAAGTAATTATAGTATTTTCACTATAGTTACGACTCTGCATAAACTTTAAAAATTCTATCGGGCAGCTAGTGTATTGCGAATCTTTTACATACGATTGCTCTAAAAGAAGTCGCTTTATTTCTAAGTCACTTATTTGCAAGTCGGAATTTAATTTTACCCTATAGCTTTTTATCAAAAATTCTATACTCTTTTTTAAATTGAAACTATTTGTTGAAATCTCCCAGATACTGTTTTTACCATTATAATTAAATAGATTGTTGTTTAATGCTTCATGATACAAATTTCCTTTGAAAAAATGCTTGAAACCTATTATAGTTCCTCCTTTCTTACCAAAGGAAAACAGAGTAATTGTTTCTCTCTTTGGATTACTTATCAAAGCCGTTTGGTCATAGGCAGAACTGCCTATTTTACCAGGTGTTACCTTTAAACGTTTCCAATCTAATTTCGAAATATTTACTTTTGTAATATCTTCAAATAAATCCTGCAAAATCGAAACGGTTTGCTTATACTCAGGCGTATAATAGGCTCCTAATTCTATGCTATAGGTTAACCAATCATTATTTCTGATCCTTACAGCTATTTGTTCATTTCGACGAAAATAGAGCTTAATACATTGTTCTCCATTTAACTTAACTCGGTTTAAAAATAAATACGGTAATTCTATCTGAGATTTCATAGTAAATATTTTTAACAAATATAAGGTGTATAATATTTTTAACTATATTAATAACCGGGTATACCCGAATATAACCGTATATTAAATTGATTCATTTTGGGTATATTTGCAGACTAATATTTTAAATTATGAAACAAAAATGCCTGAATTGTGGAGAAGAATTTATTGGCAGATCGGATAAAAAATTCTGTGGTGATCAATGTAGGAGTTTATTCAATAATCAAATAAAAAGAGAACATGAGAAGTTAATGCTCGATATTAATAAGACTCTTAGGAAAAATCGCAAAATCTTAAAACAGTTTAATCCGGAAGGAAAAACAACTATCCGTAAAGAATATCTTGTAAAATCAGGTTTCGACTTTAGGTATCACACCCATACTTTCAAAACAAAAAATGATAATGTTTATAAATTTTGCTATGAGTATGGCTATTTTGAAATTGATAATGAAAAAGTGTTAATTATTAATTGGCAACCGTATATGCAATAATATTTTTGTATTATTTCTGCAATTGTTAAGAGCGAGCTAATCCGTCAGCCGACGGATTGTCTTAATTTTTTGGTTCTCTTTCATTGGAAAATATTGGGTCTATGTTGAATATGGTGGGTAATAAAAGTTGTGCCTTATTTTCGATAAATAACATAACAACTAATTTAGAATTCGCATTAATTAGTGTAATTCGCGGACAAATAAAATCTTAAACATGAATTTATCCACTATATTCAACATAGAGCCAAAATATTTTTTTGATAGGAATTTTTACATACTGTTGAACCCGACTTATGCAGTAGGAGTTATGAAATAACGAACTATCTGCATTTAGTAAACAAAACTACTGCCACCCAGAAACTCTCTAACAATAGAGGTTGGTGGTATCTCTTTGTCGTTTATCGGTTTAAAGTAGCTGAAAAAATTCAACAGGCGTGTTGCTTCGGCATGTTGTTTCGAGTCGGGTCTTACTTCCAACAGGATATGTTCGGCCACGGGTTTCAGAACAGCCAGTTCGTATAACAGAGCTGTGTTAAACATTATATCTGCCTCTTCCTGAAATGGGAAGATATGCTTCTCCTCACCGCGTCTTACACTAGGCCAGCGGCCAATTGTGTTTTCAGCAGAATATTTCCGGTATTTGTAATCACGTACTATCCGACGCACTAACCTGTTATCGGTAGAAGGTATACGGTTGTGGTCATCCATATTTACAGATGTAAGTGCCGAAACATATATTTTAAATTTTGCCTCCTGTGGAATGAGATATGTCAGCTTAGGGTTTAATCCGTGAATACCCTCTATGACTAATATGTTTTCAGGCGACATTTGCATTGTTTCGCCATCGTAAAATCTTTTCCCTGTTTCAAAGGAGAATTTAGGAACATCAACTTTTTCGCCTGCCAGTAACCTGTTAAGGTCTTCGTTAAACTGAACGACATCAAGTGCTTCCAGAGTTTCAAAATCATATTCCCCATCTTCGTCCAGAGGAGTTTTCTCCCTGTCAACAAAATAGTTGTCAAGTGACAATGTAAGGGGCCTAATGCCTGATACCAACATCTGGATAGCCAATCGCTTACTGAAAGTGGTTTTTCCACTTGATGAGGGACCGCTGACAAGTACAATCTTAATGTCTTCTTTTTTTGAATTAATTATATCAGCTATTTGGGCTATCTTTTTTTCATGTAATGCTTCTGAAACTTTAATCAATGTTTCGGCATTACCGTTACGCGAAGCCTCATTAAGATCGCTCAGGTTTGTGATATTCAATACCTTGTTCCACTCGGCAAATTCCTGGAATATCTCAAACATCTTATCCTGAATTATAAGATCTTCTACTCCTTTAGGGTTATTTTTTTTGGGAAGTTGCAACAACATACCGTTGTAATATTTATTCAAGTCGAACACCTGAAGGTAACCGGTAGATGGAACAAGGTATCCGTAAAACATATCTATATGTCCATCGAGTTTATAATAGGAAGAATAAACCTGACCTCTGTCTTTTACAAGTGACGTTTTATCATGCACACCATGTTTTTCCAGTATCTTAATCACCTCACCGGTTTCTTTTTCCTTTCTAATAAATGGCAGATCATTTTCAATAATATCTCTCATGCGGTTTCCTATTCTAAAAATATCCCGTATCGAAGGTTCCTCTTCAACATTAGTCAACTTACAAAATATACCTTTCGATATGGAGTGCTCTACCCGTAATTTTGCTCCCGGCAAAATCTCTTCAACAGCTTTGTAAAGCACAAAAGTCAGGCTTCTCAAATACATGCGCATCCCGTCAGGATGAGTAATGTCAATGAATTCAATATTTTTTGGATGATAAACTTCAAAAGAGAGTTCTGCCAGATTATTATTAACCATCGCTCCCAAAATAGGGTTGGGTAACTTAATGTTAAAGACATCAGCTATTTCAAGAAGTGTAGTTCCTCTTTTAAACTCTTTTATTTCGTTTGTGTTAAGGCATTTTATAAGGATATGTTTCATGTTTATCAGCTTTTAGTTGGTTGAGCTATTTTTACAAACTCGTAAAAATTGTCTTTATTCACTATTGTATACGAAGCCTCGGGGTAAGCTTTTTTGAAAGGCAAAGGAACTCTTACTTTTTTATCTGCATTCCATTTAAACTCATAAGCTAATATTTTCCCGTCATACTCCTCAATATAATCTATTTCCTGTTGCCTTGAAGTCCGCCAGAAATATCTGTTTCTGTAATGTTGACCATATTCAAGTGCTTTTATCCGTTCAGAGATCATGAAATTTTCCCACAATGCGCCGGTATCATTTCTTAATGACAAAGGGTTAAACTGGTTGATGACAGCATTTCTTATCCCTGTGTCATAAAAGTATATTTTTTTTGAACGTTTTAACTCGTTTCTTAAATTTCGCGAAAATGAATTCAGTCTGAAAATAATATAGGCCTCCTCCAGCAAATAAATATATCTGTCAACAGTTTCTTTATCAATTTTTATCAAATTGGCAAGTTCACGGGATGAAACCTGATTCCCGATTTGAAAAGCAAGGGCTTGTACTAGTTTTTCTAACACATCAGGTTTCCTTACATCTTTTAAGGTAAATACATCTTTATAGAGATAGTCGGTTACTAACTCTGTTAATATTTCATTCTCATGTGAAGGATTGTTTATTACTTCAGGATATGAACCATAAATCATTCTTGTTTCAAGAGTTCTGATAACATCTATAAGTCCGGAGTGTTCAATCAGTTCTTCTAAGGAAATAGGATAGAGTTTGAGACTCCATTTTCGTCCTGTCATTGATTCTTTGATTTTGTCAGTCAGCTCAAAAGAGCTTGAGCCGGTGGCTATTAGCTGGATGTTTTCACATGAGTCATGGATTATTTTTAACGTTAACCCTGCATTTTCCAATCTTTGAGCTTCGTCAATAATTATAAAAGAACTGGTAGGGAAAAGAGTTTTGGCTTTAAGACTGCTTATTCCGTTTAGAAAAGTACGGTCGTCAACATCATCGCCATTTAGCCAAATAACTTCATTGTTTCTTTGTTTTGAGATTTCTTTCAACAGGGTTGTTTTACCAACTTGTCTTGGGCCAAGTAAAAGAATAGTTTTTCCTGTGAAAAGATATTTATCAATAACTAAGTGAAGAGTTCTTTTTATCATTAATTGTAATTATGGTGATCGTAATCGCCAAATATACGTATAAATGGCGAGTATATACGACAAAATTACATATTTGTTGAGCTATTGGAATATTAATATTATCTGCATGTTATACCCCCAACTCTTCCTGCAAGTATTTAGCTGTATAGCTATCTTTACACAACGCTACCTTTTCGGGTGTTCCTTCGCAAATAATCTCTCCTCCAAGCGTACCACCTTCTTTTCCAATATCAATAATGTGATCAGCAGTTTTGATAACATCCATGTTGTGTTCAATGATAATTACCGTATTGCCTTTATCAACTAAACTATTTAGCACACCAAGTAAAACCCGAATATCTTCGAAATGAAGACCGGTGGTAGGCTCATCAAGTATGTAGATGGTTTTACCGGTATCTTTTTTAGCCAGTTCTGCGGCCAGTTTGACACGCTGACTCTCACCTCCCGATAGCGTTGTGGATGGCTGGCCTAAAGTGACATAGCCTAATCCAACATCCTGAAGCGTATTTAACTTGCGGTGAATTGAAGGGAATGAGTTGAAAAACGCCACTGCCTGATTAATTGTCATATTAAGTACATCGCTAATAGATTTTCCTTTAAACCGCACTTCCAGTGTTTCACGATTATACCTTTTCCCATGGCATTCAGGGCATTTTACCATCACATCAGGCAGAAAATTCATTTCAATAATCTGTACACCTCCTCCTTTGCATGTTTCACATCGTCCACCAACCACATTGAAGGAGAATCTTCCGGGCTTGTAGGCTCTGATCTTTGCTTCAGGCAGTTCTGCAAAAAGTTTTCTTATCTCGTCAAATATCTTTGTGTATGTTGCGGGGTTTGAACGAGGAGTTCTACCCAAAGGTGACTGGTCAACATCCACAACTTTATCAATATGCTCAAGCCCTTTTACATTTTTATAAGGAAGAGGATCTTTAACGGCATGGTAAAAGCTTTGGTTCAGAATGGGATATAAAGTTTCGTTTACCAGCGTTGATTTACCACTACCTGACACTCCGGTAACACAAATAAGCTTTCCTAATGGGAATGATACAGTAACATTTTTAAGGTTATGACCGGTAGCACCGGTTATGGTAAGTTTCTTGCCTGAACCTTTTCTGCGGTTTTCCGGTATTTTAATACGCTTCTTTCGATTAAGATATTTTGCCGTCAGCGAATTCTGTTGTAGTAGTTCTAACGGAGTGCCTTGTGCAACTACTTCGCCACCATGACGGCCTGCAAAGGGTCCCATGTCAATAACCTGATCGGCTGACATCATCATGTCCCTGTCGTGTTCAACCACTAGAACAGAATTTCCCGTATCGCGCAGTTGTTTCAGAGAGTTTATAAGTTTATGGTTGTCGCGGTGGTGTAACCCTATGCTGGGTTCATCAAGAATATACAACACATTAATAAGCTGTGAGCCTATCTGTGTAGCCAGTCTGATGCGCTGACTCTCTCCACCCGACAGACTCATAGATGGTCGGTTAAGGGACAGGTAGTCCAGTCCCATATCAAGCAGGAAGTTCAGTCTGCTTCGTATCTCTTTCAGTACTTCTTTGCCAATCTTTTTTTGCTTCTCTGTCAGTCTCTCTTCAAGGTTTGTTAGCCACATATTCAGTTGACGCAGATCCATGTTTGCCAGTATGGCAATATTTGTGTTGTCAATTTTGAAATGCAATGCTTCTTTATTCAACCTCTGGCCCTCACATTCACTACAAGTTGTGTGTCTGATAAACTGGTTTGCCCACTTCCTGGCTTTCATTGATGTGTCATTAGCCTTTTGGTCGATAATGTATTTAATAACACCATCGAAACTGAGGTAATAGTTTGATGTTATACCAAGCGGGGTATTTTTTAATGTTATAGGTTCACTTGAGCCATGCAGGATAACATCAAGTGCCTCCTCCGGAATATTTTTTATTGCCATGTTAACAGTAAAACCGTACTTCTCTCCAATAGCTTCGATTTGCCAAAAGATAAGATTGTTCTTGTATTTCCCGAGGGGAGCAATACCTCCTGTCCTAATATTAGCCGAAGTATCAGGTATAATCTTGTCAAAATCTATCTCATCGACATTTCCCAGGCCTTTGCATTTTTTACATGCGCCTTGCGGTGAGTTGAAAGAGAAAGAGTGAGGGGCCGGTTCGTTGTACGAAATGCCTGAGGTAGGACACATAAGCTGACGGCTGAAATACCTTACTTCATCTGTTTCTTTATCAACCAGCATCATAATGCCTTTGCCGTGTTGCATGGCCAGATTGATTGACTCTTTCAGCCTCTTTGTGTCACTATTTTTTACAGCAACACGATCGATGACTATTTCAATGAAATGATTTTTATACCTGTCAACTCTCATGCCGTGAACAACCTCTTTTATCTCACCATCAACGCGCACATGAAGGAAGCCTTTTCTGCGTACCTGTTCAAAAAGTTCTTTGTAGTGACCTTTCCTTCCTTTTACAAGAGGTGATAAGATATAAACCTTTTTGCCATCGAAATTTTCAATGATGAGGTTCAGTATCTGTTCGTCTGTGTACTTCACCATTTTTTCGCCTGTTACATACGAAAAAGCTTCTCCGGCACGAGCGTACAGAAGTCTCAGAAAATCATATATCTCTGTTATGGTACCAACTGTTGAGCGAGGGTTTTTGCCGGTGGTTTTTTGTTCTATCGAAATAACCGGACTCAACCCTGTTATCTTGTCCACATCAGGTCGCTCCATGTTTCCGAGAAATTGGCGGGCATAGGCCGAAAAAGTTTCTAAGTAGCGTCTTTGTCCTTCTGCATAAATAGTATCAAAAGCTAATGAAGATTTACCACTACCACTCAATCCGGTAATAACTACCAGTTTGTTTCGTGGTATTGATATGTCTATGTTTTGAAGATTGTGTACACGAGCCCCGTAAACATTAATCTGTTCCTGCTCTTTAAACAGTTTTGCGCCTTCTGTAATCTCTTTTGCTGATGCCTTCACCTCGCTCTTTTTTTAGAACGTGCAAAGATAGGTATTTGTAGTTGTTAATGGTAAGTTGTTTGTGGTTAATTTAATTCATTGTTGCAATTTAATATTACATTCTTAAACTCTTATTAAGTTTCTGCAAAAAAACTAAATATTTGTACGTCATTGCGAGGAGGAACGACGAAGCAATCTCCATAATTACAGATTGCTTCACTTCGTTCGCAATGACGTTTGATGAATATCCATATGGTTTTCTAGCAGACACTACTTACCCATAATCACTTATCTTCCTTAATAGTTTTATATTTTTTATTTTTATTGTTTTCCCGTTCATCTCAATTAAGCCATCTTCCCGGAATTTTTTAAGCATTCTAATAACATTCTCCGTAGTCATACCTGAAAGTTCCGCAAGTTCTTTTCTCGTTAGGAGTAATTCAAAATTTTGTTGTTTATATATTCTTTCCGAAAGGCATAAAATTGTATCTGCTAATCTACCATAAGCTTGCTTAAGAGTTAAGCAATAAAACCTCCCGAATGTTTGAAGGGTGTTTGAGTTAAGAGTATTAATAACTTCAGTTGCAAATGTTGCATTTTCATTTAATATCTTCCTGAATACTGAAATATCAATCAATTTAACCTTCGAGTCAACATATGCTGTTACGGAATATGGAAAAACATTGTTCCCGTCAAAAAGAGCAGTAAGCGCAATTAAATGTTCATCCGGGATTATCTTCAAAATTAATGAACCCTGCGTTCCATCCATATGAACCTTTACAAGTCCTTTAGTTAAGTATATAACATGCGTTGCAAAAGTCCCTTGTTTGCAGATTTTTTCTCCTTTGCTAAATTCAACTTCAACTAAATTGTTTTCAATTAGTTCTGTTTGTTCTTTAGTAAGCACATCAAAGCAAGTACATCTTTCTAAACCAACTGTGCAACTGTTTATTCTAGAACCTTGTGTCATAATCGTTTTATCTCTTTTCGTTGCAAAGGTAAATATTTATTTGACATCTGGTTATGAATAAAATCATTTATGAAAATCTAAGCTTCTAATTAACAATACATTTGAAAGCATTCATTTTCACACATCAATAATAAACCTGATCTGTATCAATATTTAATGAATTTTGAATCAATAAGAAATAAATCTGCATCAATATTAGGCAGGTTTAGTATCATAAGAATGTACAAAATAGAGCATATCAAATTTCTTTAAAAAGTCTTCCATTATTCAAATATTTGTACCGTAGAAATTGCTTAATACTTAAATAAAAAAGTTATGGAAAATAAAATTGATCAAACCTTAGACTGCAAAGGATTATCATGTCCTATGCCTATGATGAAATTAGCAAAAGCATTCAAAGGATTAAACTCCGGTGATGTTCTGGAAATGTTGGGAACTGACCCGGGAACAAAATCTGATTTACCTAAATGGTGCAATAAAACCGGAAATTCTATAATTCGTGAAGATGAACTTGATGGTGGTGTATTTCGTTTTCTTATTCTAAAAAAATAGGAGGTAACAAATGTCAGAAGAAAAAAGAGAATCCGGAGTTTTAGCCCAACTGTTTCAACTATTCTTTGCGAAACATTGGCCGGTTTGGGTTGGGGGAATAACCTTAGGGATTTTAAATATACTTCTTTTTGCAATCAAAAGCCCTTGGGGTGCAAGTGGTGGTATTAATAACTGGGGCGAAAATTTTTATAAAACTCTGGGAATATCAAATTTTGAAGGTGCTGCATCTGTCAATACAAATTTATACGGTATGCTATGTCTCCTTATTGTTGTTGGGGCTTTAGCAGGTGCTCTGTTTTCAAAAGAGTTTGCTATTCGTATCCCCCCAAAAGGTGAACTTATTAAGGGTTTTATTGGTGGAGGCTTAATGGGTATTGGAGCTACAATTGGCATTGGTTGTACCATCGGATCATTTTTCAGTGGTGTTCCTGCACTTTCAGGTGGAGCAATAGTTTTTACCGTTGGGCTTTTTGTTGGTGTTATTGTTGCTTTAAAATATCTAATATGGGAAATGGAAGAACTTCCTGGATTCTCGTCAGGTAAAAGTTTTGTTTTTCTTGCAGTAACAAGTAAAGGTGGAAATTGGCAAATTTGGGCAGGCTGGATTGTCACTGCTTCAATGTTTATTCTGGCTTATTTCTATTCTGATAACAATGCAATAATGGCCTGGTTCATCATTATCGGTCTTTTAATGGGGCTTATTTGTCAGCGTTCAAGGTTTTGTATTGTTAAAGCTTTTCGCGATCCCTTTATGACCGGTGAGGCTGATGGTTCCGTTGGTGTTATGGCTGGGTTAGTAGTTGGTCTGATAGGGTTTACTGCTATTAAATATTTTGGCATTGGTGCTGGCGATGTTCCATTGCGAGCCCGGGAAATGACATGGGTATTTTCTCATTTTTGGTTACGAGCAATCATTGGAGGGTTTATTTTTGGTATAGGAATGACCATAGCCGGAGGATGTGCTGTAGGTACTCTTTGGAGGGTTGGTGAAGGGCAGGTTAAATTGTGGGCTGCAGCATTAGGCTTCTTACTTATCTCACCTCTTTCAAAAGAATTTATTGTTCCCCCGCTTGTGAAAATGCTTCCTCATAGTACTGCGTTTAAAAACTTTTTGCCCGATTATTTAGGATATGCCGGAGCATTTGTACTTGTACTTGTTATCATTCTTGCATGGTATGTTTTTGTGAAGTGGAACGAAAAAACAGGGAAATTCAGTGCGTATTAATTCACAGTAATTATAAATAAGTAAGAATTATGATTAAGAATAAAACAGGTCAATTAATCTTTTTAGTCGCAATACTATTCACTGTATTTAATTGTACAGGAATATATGAAGACGGAAAAGAGTTAGCCAAAGAAGCAGAAAAGAGAATAGAACAAATATCTGTAGATGAGCTCAAATTAAAAGTTGAAAAACAAGAAGAAGAGTTTTTGTTAATAGATGTTCGTCAATACTCAGAATTCAAAAAAGGAAATATTGAAGGTTCTTATTCTGTACCAAGAGGTATTTTGGAATTTAAAATTGGGGATGTTGCCTTTTGGGAAGAAGAGTATGTATACCCACCTACAGATACTACCCTTATAATAGTTTATTGTGCTAAAGGTTTTCGCGGAGTTTTGGCTACAGAAGCGTTATTGAAATTAAATTATAAAAATGTGTTGAACCTTGAAGGTGGATATGAGGCTTTTAATCCCAACCCTGATAAAAACACACAGGTAGAAGAAGATGGAGGTTGTGGAGGTTGAAAAACTTAATATAAAAATAATCAAAATATGAAAGATAAAATTTTATACATATTGTTATTGGTCATGTTTAGCACTTTAGCCTGTAATAATAAAATTGAACCTTATAAGAGTGTTGATGCTATGATTACTGATGCAAATAAAGCAGTTACATCCATTAATACTGAAGATTTCAAAGCAAAACTTGAAAGTGAGGTTCATATAACAATAATTGATTGCCGCGAAGAGAAAGAGTTCATCAAAGGACATATTCCCGGAGCTGTGAATATACCCCGAGGATTGTTAGAGTTTTCAAAAGTGATTTCTGACAGAAGAGCAAAATTGTACATCTATTCGCAAACTAATCAAAGAGCTTTACTTAGTGCCGCGGTATTAAAAAAACTGAAATACAAACATGTATTTATGATTGATGGAGGCTGGGATAAATGGCATGAAAGCTTTCCTGAATTAATTGAAGAAGGAAGTGGTTCCGCTGATAAAGAAACAACAGAGCCGGAAGAAGAGAGTGGAGGCTGCGGATAGTTATTGCAAATGGTAATTAAAAGAATAAACAATGGAAGAAAATAAAAAAATGTGTATGGCTCTTCACTCCGGAAGCCTTGACAGACTAACCGGTGCCGGAGTAATTATAAGTGGAGCGGCAGCTGATGACATGGACGTTGATGTTTTTGTTTTACTGCAAGCAGCACGAGCATTCAAAAAAGAGATTGCAGACGATTACGAAAAATTGCCAATGACGGAGAATTCTGAAATAAAAGAAGAATTTATTGCGTCATTAAAGAAGCTAAACGTACCTACCTGGATTGAGTTTTTTGAAATGGCGAAAGAACTGACTAACGTCAAAATACATGTTTGCAGTTTGGCAGGCAAGGTATGGGGTGGTGAAACAATGGAAGATTTTGTTGACTTGGTTGATGACATTTGCGGTATTGGCGAATATATTGAAGCAGCACAAGAGGCGGATGTCCACCTTTTTATATAAAATTATTTAATAACAATCTTAAAAACGATAATCATGACAACAGAAGAATTAAAAGCATTAACTGTACAGAAGAGTGTAGATGCAAGAGGAACAGCTTGTCCGGGACCATTATTAGCAGCTAAAAAAGCTATTAGCGAGATTAATTCCGGCGATATTATGGAAATCCTTTCGGCTGATGAAGGTACAAAGAAAGACATACCAAAATGGGCCAATAAAAAAGGTCACGAGTATATGGGTACTGTTGAAGAGGCAGGTTATTTTAAAATTTATATGAAAAAAGGATAGTATCCCGTCAACAGATTTCAGTCTGTAGTCCTCAGTAATTAGTCTGAGGACTGTGAACTGAAAAAATAAAATCTTATAAAATAAAATACAAATGGAGGATATGACTACAACAAAGGAGGCCAAAATTTTAGTGTTTTCTACCGAAAAAATTTCAGATCCGGCAATAGATCTTGCCGGGCTACTGAAAATGCACTATCCTCCTAAAGTTTACACAATAAATGTTCCGTGTTCAAGTGCAGTAAAACCACGTTGGGTTTTGCATGCTTTTGAAAAAGGTTTTGATGGTGTATTTATAGCAGCTGATGGAACTGATTGTTCTTATAGCGAAACTTGTACAGAAAAAACTTCTGAGCTTGTGGCTTTGATTCACAAAAAAATGGGAGAAAAAGGAATTGAGTTAGCCAGACTAAAAATGGCAGCAATTTGTTCGGTTTGTGCCGAACCTTTTGTAAAGCACATGATTAGTTTTACTACTTATTTATCTAATATAAAATCTAATTAAAATGTCGGACCAAACAAATAATTACGATGTTCTTGTTGTTGGTGGTGGTATTGCCGGGGAAGAAACCGCTTTAAATCTTGCTAACATTGGATATAAAATTATAGTGGTAGAAAAAGATTTATCGATAGGTGGGAAAATGATTCATTTAAGTAAGGTTTTTCCAACCTTAGATTGTGCGGCTTGCATTGCTACACCTAAGATTTCCGAAACAGCAAGACATCCAAACATTAGTATTTTTACCTATAGTGAAGTTGGTGAAATTGAAAAAATATCGGACAATAACTTTACAGCAGTTTTAACCGAAAAACCCAGATATGTAACTGAAGATTGTACAGGCTGTCAGTTATGTGAAGATGCTTGCCCTGTAAGTGTTGTTGATCAATTTCAATACGATTTAGTAGGTCGAAAAGCTATTTATATACCTTTTAGTATTGCTAATCCAAGAATTGCAGCAATTGATATCGAAAATTGTATTCTATGTGGTTTATGTGAAAAGGTATGTCCGGGAGATTATATAGATTTTACCCAAGAAACAAAACGTACACAGATAAATATTAAATCGGTTGTTATGGCTACCGGTTATGAACTTTTTGACCCAACAATAATTACCCGATTCGGTTTTGGCAAGTTTAAAAATGTTGTTACTGCAATGCAGATGGAACGTCAATTGGTTCCAACCAGGCCTTTTAATTCTGTATTAAGACCAAAGGATGGTAAAATGCCAGACAATATTGCTTATGTTTTATGCACCGGTTCACGAGACGTTACTGTAGGGAATCCTATCTGCTCGCAAGTATGCTGTATGTATTCAACAAAACAAGCCCAGTTATTAATGGGTTCACTTCCAATGGCAGATGTTACTATTTATTATATCCACATAAGAGCATTTGGAAAAGGTTTCTGTGAATTCTATACCCAAACACAAGGAATGGGAGTTGAATTTATTAAAGGTAAAGTTGGTAAAATCGATGAGGCGGAAAATGGCGATTTAATTGTTAGATATGAAGATATTGAATCCGGTAAGGTAAAAGAGGCAAAACACGATCTTGTTGTTCTTGCAAACGGAATATTAGCCAATAAAGATTATCAAACAATGTTTAAAAATATTAAGCTGGAACCTGATAACTTTAACTATGTTAAACAGGTGAATGATTTGTCCAGTCCTGCAAGAACTAGTATTGGTGGTGTTTTTGTTGCCGGAACAGCTTCCGGACCTATGGATATCCCGGATTCAATACTGTCAGCAGGGGCAGCTTCAGCAGAAACAGCAAGTTATTTAAGGAGGGCTAACAATGAAAAATAGAATAGGAGTTTATGTTTGCCTATGTGGTTCAAACATTGCTGATTATGTAGATGTTGAAAAAGTAAAAGAGGCTGTATCAACAGAAGATGTTGTATTATTGGCAAAGACAACGATGTTTGCCTGTGCGGATTCTACTCAGGTAGAAATTGCATCAGATATTAAAGAACAAAAATTAGATGGGCTTGTTGTTGCTTCCTGTTCACCCAAATTGCATCTTGATACATTTAGAAATGTAGCTATTCGAGCAGGGTTAAATCCATATAACTATGTTCAGGTAAATATTCGTGAGCAATGTTCATGGGCACATTCTGATAAGCCAAAAGATGCTACTGAGAAAGCAATTAAACTCGTTTTGGCTGGTATTGCAAAAGTAAAACATTCTGTTGCTTTAGAAAAATTAAAAATTTCTTCTGAAAACACGGTTATTGTTGTGGGAGCAGGTATTGCAGGAATGCGATCGGCAATTGAGTTAGCCAACATGGGCTCGCAGGTATATTTGATTGAGCGGGAACATTTTGTTGGTGGCCGCACATCGCAATGGAACGAGCTCTTTACAGCTGGTGAAACCGGGCGGGATGTTATTTCAACTCTGTATAAACAAATAAAATCCAATACCAACATAACTCTATTTACCGGTGCCGAAGTCGTTTCTAAATCCGGTAGTGTTGGTGATTTTAATATTGAGGTGAAAATTACGCCGAGATATATAAAACCACAATGTGAACTTGACATGGATAATTTTGATAAGGTGCTCGATATTTGTCCTGTTGAAGTTGAAGATGATTTTAATTTCGGCTTAAATAAGAGGAAGGCTATATATAAAAATTATCCAAGTGAGTTTCCTGAAATACCGGCAATTGACGATAAAAATTGTACCAGATGTGGTGAGTGTGTCAAATTATGCCCTGAGATAGATTTTGAGCAGAAAGTTGAAACTTTAAATATAAATTCAGGAGCAATTCTTTTAACTACCGGTTTTGACCCATATGAACCCAAAGAAGGTGAGTTTGGTTACAAAACTATTGATTCGGTTGTTACTCTTCAGCAAATGAAGAGATTAATTGAATTGAACGATAAGGAGCTTGTTTATAACGGAAAGAAAATAAATAAAATAGGATATATTTATTGTGTAGGTAGCCGGCAAGTTGACGGTGAAAACAAATATTGTTCAAGATATTGTTGTACATCGGCAATCCATACCAGTATAATCGTTAGAGAAAAGTATAAAAATATTCAAAATTTTCATTTTAACAGAGGTGTAAGGACTTACGGAAAGCAAGAGCTTCTTTATCATGAATCATTAGAGAACGGAGATATTTTCCTTCAATTTTTTAATGATTCTACACCTACGGTTTCAATAAATGGTAAAGGGTCTAAAATTACAATTGAAGATTTTTTAACAGATGGAAAGGAAATTGAAGTAGATCTTGATTTAGTAGTCCTTGTTACTGGAATGGTTCCAAGAGCTGAAAGAAGTATTTCAAATTTACTAAAAGTTCCGATAGGAAGAGATAAGTTTTATAATGAAATACATCCAAAATTACGACCTGTTGAAACGGTTATTGATGGTGTATATATCGCAGGTGCTTGCCAATCTCCAAAAAACATTACTGAGTCTGTTAAATCTGCACTATCAGCAGCAGTTAAAGCAAATTCATTGATTAGCAAAGGTGAAATTGAACTTGAACCAACTCTTGCAGTAATTGACACATCACTTTGTACTTCATCAGGCAATTGTATTAAGGCTTGCCCCTTTGGTGCAATTAATACAATTGAGCTCGACGGAAAAACTGTTTCTGAAGTTAATAAATCAAGTTGCAAAGGTTGTGGGATGTGTATTTCTGTTTGTCCTGAAAATGCAATTCAGTTAATAGGTTATACCGATATTGAAATTGAAAGCATGATTGAAGCACTTATTTAAATAAGGTGCAAGGAGAAAGGGATAAGGTACAAGGGATAAGTAAATAACACACTGGAGCATGTTTGTATCAATAACAAAAAATAACATTCGTGCATTCGTGGCTAAAATAATATACAGATGAAAACTAGTAAAACAATCGAGCATATAAAAAAAATCAGAACGGTTTCGGAAGAAGTTAAGGACAAAAGAAAAGAGTTTAACAGGATTAAGAAGCTAATACTGACGGCTTTGAAATCAGAACCAAAAACAATTCCTCAATTAGCTAAAGAGATTGAACTGTCAATTGATGTTATTACATTTCATTTAATGACATTAAGAAAGTATGGCGATGTAGAAACCGGAGAGATTGACGATATGGATGAATATTTTTCTTATAAACTTAAACAAAAAGTATAGTGCAATGGCAAATATAAATCCCGATTTCGCAATAGAACTAAAAAAATATGGATCTGTAAATTTTAACGCATGTTATAATTGCGGTACTTGTACAGCTGTTTGTTCTTTATCGACAGAGAATGAGTCATTTCCAAGAAAAATGGTACGTGCTAGTGTTTTAGGGCTGGAAAAAGATATTCAGGCATCGGTCGATCCCTGGTTATGCTACTATTGTGGTGAATGTAGCAGTTCATGCCCTCGAGATGCAAACCCCGGTGAATTAATGATGATATTAAGAAGATATTTAACAGCTTCTTATGACTGGACAGGATTATCACGCAAATTTTATACATCTAAAACAATTGAATTGGCAGCTCTCAGTTTGATTTCCGTTTTTGTTCTGGTTCTGTTCATCTTATTTGCAGGCCCTATGGAAACAGAACTAACGACACAAGGTGGTGTAAAACTTAACACTTTTGCTCCTGCTGAATGGGTTCACTTTGCAGACTCGATTATGGCAGGAGTGTTGGCGTTTTTCCTTTTATCAAATGCTTTTGTTATGTACATGAAAATAATGAATAATGTTAAAGTTCCATTCAAGCTGTATTTTACACATTTATGGGAGTTGATTTTTCATTTTGGTACACAGTGGAAGTTTAAAGAAAGTAATGATACAACAAAAATTGGAAAGAAAGTTTTTAAAATTAGCCCTTTTTGGGTAGCTCACTGGTTTTTGATGTCCAGTTATATTTTACTTTTTGGAATGATTGTTCTGTTTCTTGACTGGTTTCAAACTGATTTGATTCATCCATGGTGGCATCCACAAAGATTATTTGGTTATTATGCAACTATTGGGCTATCTGGAGGATTGATGTTCTTTTTTATAGGTAGGTTTAAAAAACACAAAGAAAATAACAAATTTTCTCATTATACAGACTGGACATTTCTAATCTTATTATCACTTACGGTTTTTACAGGAATTTTAGTCCATTTTTTCAGGATTGGAGGACTACCTTATGCTACATATTATACGTATGTTATTCATTTAATGGTATTGGTTCCTATGCTAATGATTGAGGTTCCATTTTCTAAATGGTCACATTTGGCATATAGGCCTTTAGCTATTTATTTTTCAAGTTTAAAACAAGCTGCTATCGCAAAACAAAATTGAGCTTGCTTGTTTTTCGCTATCTGTTTTGATAAAATATTAAAAGAGCCGGTAAAACAGACAAACAACTGATCTGTCGCATAGCAGATAAACATTAAAAAAAGTAACTAATCAGTATTAAAAGTTCGAAGCTAATGATACTAACATAAACCTTAAATTTAATTAAAATGAAAAAATTATCAATTTATTTAATTCTATTATTTGTACTGCCGACATTTATTTTTACAGGATGTAAAGATAAAGAAGTTGTTGAACCCACATTTGATACTTTAACAAAGTATTTAGTGGCAAACAACATGGACTTGCCGAATATCATAAAATATCACGGCGCGAATGGCGATGTTAAGTTTGTAACGGCACCACCGGCTACCGATGCTGATATCCCTGGTTTTGTAGGAAATAAATACATCATTGACATTAGAAGTATTGAAGATTTTGGAAACGGTCATATTACAGGTGCCCATAATGTTGCTTTTGGTAATATTTTAAATGAAGCTGTAAAAGCCGGCGATAAGAGGATTTTGGTTGTATGCTATACCGGGCAAACAGCTTGCTATGCAACTTCTTTACTCCGCCTTTATGGTTATCCTGATGCACAGGCTTTGAAATGGGGTATGTGTGGTTGGCATGAAGACTTTGCTGCAAAATGGAATGCTCAAATTGGAAGTAATCCTGCAGAAGGACATGAAAACTGGTCAAACTCATCAGCGCCAGCAAACGTAAAATACGATTCTCCCATATTAAATGATAACTCAATAGACGGTGCGGCGATATTGAGAGCACGTGTAGAAGCTGTTGTTGCCTCAGGTTTTAAAACGGCTAAAAATTCTGATGTTTTAGAAAGCCCGTCTAAGTATTTCATAAACAATTATTTTTCTGATGGTGACTATACTGCTTTTGGCCATATTGACGGCGCTTCCCGAATATTACCTCTGTCAATTGCCGATGATTTAATTTATTTTGCAGATCCATCAAAGCAGGTAGTAACTTATTGTTACACAGGGCAAACCTCAGCAGTTATTGCTGCATATATGAATGTTTTAGGATACGATACTTATAGTTTATTGTTTGGCATGAATGGCCTATACAACAGTAATGATGCATGGAAATCAAACCAATGGGGAGCGGATTCAAACCCTAAAAATTTATCAACGGTTAAGTAATAAACTTTATTGTTACAATAGTAAACCAATGTGGTTTTTCATTGGTTTATTATTTTCTAATTTTTATAAAATACAATTTGGAACGAAAAATAATTTAAAACTTAAATAATGAAAAAAATACTATTAATTTTAATTTCTGTTGCTTTTATATTTACACCACAAATATTAAAAGCACAGGGTTGCGAAGATCCTTCTGATGATGAGAGTGATGATGGCAAGGTAAAAGTATTTGGTTTTATACAACCACAATATGAGTACCACATGACTGATCCGGCATCAAATACTTTTAAGTTCATGAGAGCAAGGATTGGAGTAACAGGGAAAATTCCTTACGATTTTTCATACTACGTAGTACTAGAAGCCAGCCCATTTGTTAGCCCAACAGGATATCCACTTTTACTTGATGCATTCATCTCATACAATCGATATGAATGGGCCAAATTTTCATTAGGTCAATTTAAGCAACCATTTGGGCAAGAAGTAAATACTGCATGTCATAAGCTGCATACCATACGTAGATCAATGGTGTCGGACCAGCTTGTTTCTCCACAAAGAGATTTGGGTCTGATTATGCTGGGTGGCAGTAATGAAACCGCAATCAAATATAGCCTGGCAGTTATGAATGGGCGGGGTGTAACTATAAAGGATAATAATAATAAGAAAGACGTTATTGGCCGTGTTGTTTTCAAACCACTTGATTTTTTAAGTGTTGGTGGTAGTTTCCGTTATGGATTTCCTAATAATGATACTGATATTCGCAAATCTTATGCGGGAGAAGTAGCTGTTGATGCAGGAAATTTCTTGCTTCAAGCTGAATATATTTATGACGAAGGTGATTACAACCGGGCTGCCGGTGGCGGTTGTGGTTCTGATCCGATGACTTTCGGCGATAAACGCAGCGGGGCTTATGTTATGGCAATGTATATGACACCTTTTATGATACAGCCGATCTTGAAATTTGAGTATTTTGATACCGACCATGCTATTGATAATAACAATTTATATACCTGGACATATGGGTTAAATTATTTCTTTAACGACTGGACAAGATTACAAGTAAACTATCTATACAATGCTGAAAAGGGAGCCGAAAAATTAAATGATGCTATTTTGGTGCAATTACAAGTTAAATTTTAAAATCTTAATAATATGAAAAATATGAAATTAGTTATAAGTGTAGTTCTTGTATCATTGCTGGTTAGTCAAACAGCTTTTGCTCAAAAACTGATTACAGCAAAAGAACTCAAATCTAAAAAAGGAGTTATTATTGTTGATACCAGAAAATCTTCTGATTATGCAAAAATACACATTAAGGGTGCAGTAAATATTAGCACTAACAGTTTGGAAAAAACTGATGAGGGATACATGAAAAGTGTGGATGAGATGGCTGCTATTTTTGGCGAGAATGGGGTTAGTAACGATTCAGAAGTTGTGCTTTATTGTAAAACAGGCATGAGAGCAGGAAGGGTTTATTGGGTGCTGGATTATCTCGGTGTCAAAAACATTAAGGTTTTAGATGGCCAAATGACTGCATGGCGCGCTGTAAGAGGGCCAATAACAAAAGTAAAACCATCAATAAAAAAAGCAACGTTTACACCGGTTGTTAATAAAAGTATCCTGACAGATAAAGCTTATGTAAAATCAAAGCTTAATAGCACATCAACTGTTATTGTCGATTCCAGAAAACCTGAATTTTATAATGCCGGTAAAATTGGAAATGCTGTAAGTATACCTTATGAGGAGATGGTTACTGAGACAGATAATTTTAAAGATAAAGCTGCTTTACAGGCACTGTTTAACAGTGCAGGTGTAACACCAAACAAAGAGGTGATACTATACTGTAAAACAGGTTTACGTGCCGGAGCAACCTATTTTGTATTGAAAGAAATTCTTAAATACCCAAAGTTGAAAGTTTATGACGGTTCGTGGAATGACTGGAGTAAATGATATAGATAAATCGATCTTTAGCCGTAAATACTAATGTTTTCTTCAACCCCTTTTCCTGTTATCTTAACATGAAGAGGGGTTGTTAAGTTACAGTTATTTTATTTTCCGATTTTAGTTACAGCTTCTTTAAATTCATTTCTTGGGATTTTTGCTTTGTTTCTCATCTTCACCCGATAGTTGTATATGGTAGTGATGGAATAGCGCAGGAATTCTGCAATTTGCTCGCTTTCAGTTATTCCCAGGCGTATAAGTGCAAAAACACGTAACTCTGAGTTTAAAATCTCATCATGTTTTAGTTTTATCTGTTCATCATCTTTTAAGAGTTGGTTGAATTGTTCAATGAAATTAGGATAAAGGTTGAGGAACGCTTTGTCGAAATCATCATAAAACAGATTGAGTTCGGTGGTGATAAAGTCTATCGAGCGAAGGTCTTTGATTATCTCATCTTTATCTTCTGAGATTGCCTTTTTGTAAAGAGACTTACGGTAATCATCAATCTTACCTATATATTCTGAACTTAGTTTGACATAATGAACAATGTACTCTTTCTGTACATTGGTAAGGGATTCAAGTTTCTTATTTGCAAATAGAACTTCCTCATTGCTCTTCCTTAATTTTTTATTCAAATCATAAAGTTGTTTGTTTATGATCTCATTGTTATTTATTGCATCAATCAGCTTCTTTTTTTGTTTTGAAATATACAGAAGAGAAATAAACAAAACTATAATAAGAAGACTTAAAATCAAGCCAAAGTAGAGCATGTCCCTGCTCCTTCTGTTTCTCATGTCGTTATATTCACTGTCTATCAACGGAAGGATTTGTAACACTTCGTGACTCCTTAATTTTGCTTTGCTGAAAAGAGCATCTTCCATTGCAATTTTAATATATTTATATGCTTGTTTCAGATCGCCCGATTTAAACAGGAGAAAAGCTAATTCGCGTAAGGCGGCATTTTCCCGTACGCCACATGTTATGTCTGAAATTGCAGATTTAGCAAGGTAAAAAGCTTTTTTATCTAAATTCCCCAGTTTGCCGTAGGCAATTGCTAATGTGTATGCTGTGTAACCGTATGACCTATCTTCTATCTTTTGTTTACTAAGTGACTCAAGCATTACTTCTTTCATCTTTTCGTATTCCGCCTTATCCATCAGCCTGTCAGCTTTGGTTACGGCATACCTTGCGGTGTTACTATCAATTACCATTAATAACGAATCCTGATATAATGCCCTAAGCTTTCCGTAATCGGGTAACGATTCAGATTTTGAAAAAGAGACTGCCTTATATCTGTTTAGTTCAATACGAGTAATGAGATAAGCAACTTTCTGATTTTTTGTTATATGTTGTTTGTTTATTTCGTCAAGTAACTTATTAGCTTCACAATACATTCCTTTTATAACATATATACTTGCCAATTGTATTTGAGCGGATATCAATGGCTTCTTATCGGAGAAAGAAGTTGCAGTTTGAATACTTTTTGTACTGTAGTAAAGAGCCGAATCACTATTGTATGGGATGTATTCTTTGGCTATGGTTTTGTATATGTTATATCTGTTTTGATCGTCAGTTGATTGAGCAAGAAGTTCATTTAACGAACTAATTTTGTGTTCTCTCTTGCCGTTATAGAAGTCACGTTTTAGAATTATCTGATCCAGACTATGTAATATCTCATCTAAATTATTTTGCCCCTCTGCAAATGTTGATATTAATAAGAGTAGAATAAATAATCTTTTCATACCAGTAATTATTTGTTGCTCTCAGAGCATTTATGTTTGGTACTAACCCTAATAGTTTTAGTTCAATTCTGTATTTTCATGCATATTATAAAAAAAATGTGAATAATAAAGGAATTATGTAAATATATTTATTTGGTCATATGAATGATCTGCTTTTTGTTGAGACCACTACACAAAATAATACATGCCGTTTCTACGGAACTGAAATTACCTTTTTATTGTGTTACAGGAGCTTACGCTCCTGTCTATAATATACCATTCCTACGGAACTAATAATAGTTACGGGTTCAACCCTTTGATAAGCAAACTTCTAACATAGTGAAAGAGTTGTTATTTGCCTAATTCAAAAATTGAAGTTGTTCTGCTTTGAACTTTAATTTCATTTATATCATAAGTTTTGTCGGAAATGATATCTCTGGCTTTTAAGTAGCCACAGGTCATCTCTTCAAAACGGCCAATATTAATATCAGCATCTTCTTGTCCGGCATTTACTACAACCATTATAGTTTGTAGATTATCATATCTGAAATATACATAGATACTGTTTTCAGGCACAAACTGCATTAGTTTTCCTTCCTTAACGGCAGAGCTTGAAAGTCGCCAATTCGCAAGTTTTGAGATATAATCCCATGTTTGATTCTCATCTTTAGTTCTGCCTTCTCGGGTAAATTTATCCAGTTTATCTTCTTCCCAGCCCCCTTCAAAATCCTGACGAAGATAACCATGTGCACCGCCTCTTTCCATATTTATCTCAGCACCGTAAAAGAGTTGTGGTATTCCGCGTGTTGTAAACAAAATACCGAGAGCCATCCGGTAATCTTTCATATCTCTGTCTGCCACACCAAGAAATCTGTCAAGGTCGTGGTTGTCAATAAAAATGACATTTGCGTTTGGGTCTTTGTAAAGGTAATCCCAAACAAGAGTGTAATATATTTTAGATACTCCCGTGCTCCATCCGAAATCCTCTTTCACAGTTGCAATTATTGCATCTTTCAGGCTGAAATCTGTAATTCCGTTCATATATGATGTGAAATCTTTTCCGCGATGAAAGCCCGATGTTACCCATGCCTGTGCAGTTACTCCGGTAACCCACGCTTCACCGAAAATTGTAAAATCGGGATATTCTTCATAAATAGTTTTTGTGAGGTTGCTCATAAATTTTTGGTCGGAATAGGGATAGGTGTCTACTCTGAATGCGTCAATGCCAAAGTTTTCTATCCACCAGATAGAATTCTGTATCAGAAATTTTGCAACATGCACATTATTCTGGTTCATGTCTGGCATTGAGGTGTCGAACCATCCGTCTGACATTTGCTTTATGTCGGCTTTTGATGCGTGTGGATCCATTAGTACACTGGCACGATAGTTTGTTCTGGTGAACTTGTTCCAGTTATGTATCCATGTTTTTGAAGGTAGCTCTTTGATAAGGTAATGGTTTATGCCAAAGTGATTGTAAACAACGTCTTTAATTACTTTAAGCTTTTTGTTGTGACTCTTTTCTACATACTCCAGATAGTCGGCATTAGTACCAAAACGCGCATCTACCTTGTAATGATCGGTAAAAGCGTAGCCATGATATGAAGTAGCATCCATATCGTTTTCCTCAATGGGGTTGAGCCATGTGGCTGTCATTCCCAGACTTTTGATGTAATTCAGCTTGTTAATTATTCCTCTGAGGTCACCACCATGCCGTGCGTCATTTTCATCTCTGTCAAAAGCCGGATCTTTCATACTTTCTATTACATCATTTTTGGCATCTCCGTTTGCAAATCTGTCGGGTGTGATAAGATACATTACATCCGAGGTATTAATTCCCTGATGAATATTGTCTGAGCGTTGTCTCTCTTTCAATTCATATTTGAGGACATAATTTTTTTTGCCAATTTTATAATCTATCTTTTTGACGCCGGGAGTTGCATTTTTGGAGATGGTAATATCAACATAAACATAATCCGGATTTTCGGGGTAAATGACGTCATCGATAGTGATATCTTTTTCTTTTGTGGAGAATGTTGCATTGCGTATGTTTTTACTCTTAATCAACAATTCTACATTGTTGTATTTCATGCCTGTCCACCAGTTTGGAGGGTCTACTCGTTCTATTGTTTGCGATGAAACGGGAAGGGTAATTAGCAGAATGATGGTTAGTAGTGTAAAGTTTTTCATGGTTGATAAAATTAAAGCCCCCTCTAACTCCCTGCCGCGGTGGGGAGTATTTAGAAGGTTGTGTGTTGAATCTTTAATACTTTTTTGTAAAGTAATGAAATTTTAGCATTTAATGGTCGGGATGAGGCTGCTTCTTTACATCACGATAACTTTCCCTGAGAATATTTCCTTAGGAGTTGAAACTCTTATGATGTATATGCCTTTGGGTTGTCCGCTGCCGATCTTCCATGTCACAGTATGAATTCCTTTTAGTTGGTTATCAAACCTGAAATTTTCAATTTTTTCTCCTTGCAGAGTGAATATATCAATATTCACAGAACCGGTTTGAGCAATGGAGTATTGAATGTTTGTATGGTTTTTAGCCGGCATCGGATATATTACCATTCTGTCATTTCCGTGAACCCGGTCATTCGGTATCTCTTTGATGAATGTTGTAATGTATTCATCTAAATTGGGGGTATCGAATTCTTTTGTTGTGAACATTTTATACTCTCCGGGTTTAAGTTCTATATTTTGTTGGTTTGAAGATACATTGAATTCAGTACCGCTAAAATACTCATACCAGAGACCTACAGAAGGGAACGTAACAGAATTTGGATGGGCAATCACATCAAAATTCCCAACAATAACAACATTCATGTCGCTATGCTCCAGAATTATTGATTTGTTATATCCGTTATCAACATTGAGTGTGAAGTTGGTAGTTGAGAATGCAGGTTCACTGTTTTTTAGTTTAAACATATACCGATGCAGGTTATATACCCTTCTCCTGTCAGTATCTTTTGTGTATTTCCACAAGATAGGTTTATTACAGACCCTGCATGGGTCATCGATGCTTACATCATAACCTAATTCATCGAACTGCCATATCATTTTCGGGCCGGGAATTGGATATAGAAACATTGCCTGTAACTGCATCCTTTCCATGCTTGTAGCGTGTTCTTTTATGTTATAGTCGCCTGATGAGTTTCCGTACTGAATGTTTTTGTATGCTATTCTCTCTTCATCATGTGAACTGGAGTATGCCACAAGGTGTGGTTCTGACCATCCTCTTTTTGTGTGAGAAGCCCAGCCCAGGTCTGATTTGTCGCCTTCGTTCCAGCCCAGTGCCGCTTCGGAATAGTTATGAACCATATTTCCCCAAAGCATTAATCCATAATTAGCCAGTTCCTTTTCTTCATTGTTATCGGCGAGGTGTTCAAGTATAACATAAGTATCGGGATTAACAGCAACAATCTGATCATACATTCTTTTCAGGATAGCTATTCTGGGAGCATCATAAGCCCAGCCATCACCGGGAGTATTGGTAAAACCTTTAGTGAAGTCAAACCTGAATCCGTCAACGTTGTACTCTTTTATCCAGAAGTGGTTGATGCTGTCAAGCAGAGCTTGAGTAAACACACTCTCGTGATTAAAATCGGCTCCCCATTTATATGTTTCATTTGGTGATTTGGCATTAAACCATGGGGTAGGTTCGTCGAAAACAATCTCCCCGTCACCCCCGTGCCAGTCATAAAGCTGAACAAAAGGAGACTGTCCGAAGGAGTGATTCATAACGATATCGATAATAACCGCGATACCTCTACTGTGTGCCTCGTCAATAAATTCCTTTAACTTGTCTTTGGGACCGTAATATTTGTCCGGAGCAAACATAAATGATGGATTATATCCCCAGCTTTCGTTGCCTTCAAATTCATTTATCGGCATCAGCTCAATGGCATTAACATTTAGCCTCTGCAAATAGTTCAGTGAATCTAAAATTGACTGATAAGAGTGTTTATTAACGAAATCACGAACCAGCAGTTCATACACTATCAGGTTTTCTTTGGGAGGTTTCTGAAAGTTAGTAGTTTTCCAGTCATACTCCGGTTGTGCTGTTTGGAAGATACTTACAATGCCTTCAGTCTTATTTTTAGGATATGGTTTTAAGTCAGGGTAAATCTCACTTGGAATATACTCATCATTCCATGGATCAAGTACTTTCTCAGTGTATGGATCAGCAACTATTTTTTCTCCGTCAACTACATACTGAAAAGCATACTCCTTATCCGGTTCCAGCCCGTTAATGGTTATCCAGTATCGTGTTTCGGGATTAGAAGAGTCTGCATTAGTGACTTTCAACAGGTAATTATTCTTTAGTAGCCAATCGGAGAAATCACCTTTTACGTAAACATAGGATTTGTTAGGTGCGTGCAGAACAAGGGTTACTTTGGTGTCATCACCATCATAATAGTTTATCCCGTCTCTTAATCCCGCAGGCAGAGCCTCAACAATTGGAGTTGGAGTTACCAGTACAGTAAAAGATATAGTTTTCACTTCAGTACCATTATTGACATCGATTCTGTAAGAGTTTGTTTCTGTAACGGTTTTGTTGTAATTGATCTCCTGTACATTGGTTGCTGTTGCAATTTCAGTTGTACTTTCTTTTATTGAGAAATCAGCATTCTCGGTAGAAGTTACATTGATGTTGAGATTATCACCAGAATTCATTTTTATGATGCCTCCGTTCGATACAGCAGGAGAGACTAACGCTATCTGAAAACTGCCAATGCCGACAAAATAATCAGCATCAGTACATGAGTTGTTTAATTTATATTTCCACTTCTTAGATCCATCACTATTTCGGAATACCATCCCCATCTTTTTAATGGTTGCTTCCTGGTCATTGGGAATAGAATAATATGTTTTAGGAGTTAAGGTTATGGAGTGTGTGCTGTTGCCGTTATTGGTCATGACTCCAATTTCGTCATCCTGCCCCCAGTTTCCTACAGCATACGTCCATGGACTGGCTTCAGAACCAACTCCTGAGTGGAGATACATCTTTTCGGTACTGAGATCGTTACAGCTATTGTCCGATTTGATAGTTATGGTTATTTCATCGTTGACAGTAAATGGGAATGGGGTAATGGTTATGTCTTCAGATGTTTGGGCTGTAAGAGTGTTGAGCAACAGAAAAAGGGTGAATAGAATGGAAGTGGTCGTTTTCATATGTTTATAGTTTAGTAAATGACTAACACAGAGGCACTGAGACACAGAGGTCTTCTTAAATATTTTTCAAGTTAACACAAATCCCCTTTGTCTCCAAGTTAGAAGAGTTCAGGGGATAGGTTGTTAAAATAGTTTCTGCAAGAAAACTATAAAACTTGGAGGTTTGCGTCATTGCGAATGAGGTACGAGTGAAGCAATCTCTGTTGAATGTCAATAGATTGCTTCGTCCTATCGTCCTCGCAATGACGATCCGTGTCATGTTTTCTTGCAGACACTAAATATTTATTGGGAGTACGACATAGAGTCGTACTCCCAATAAATATCATATTAGTTTAGTGTATAACTAAACGGACTTGCTGATATTAAACTTAAGCTTATATTTTTTGTCACAGCACCCGGAGTCGCAAAGTTACCTCCGTCAAAAGTCATATTATCAGCTGCGCCTCCCAGATTATAATCCCATGTCTGGTTAATTCTGATTTTCCATTCGCCGGCTGCATTGAATGTTACATCTCCCTTGTAAGATGATGTGGCAGGGTCAAATGTTAACTCAACACCCGGATAATCATCAGGCCAACCTCCATTTGCTCCATCTCCAACAACAGCCACGCTTGTGATTTTAACTAATTCGATAGTTCCTGCTTTAACATCCAGTTTTACAATGTATTGTGCAGAGCCATCATAACCGGGCTGATTTTTCATGACGATATTTCCGCCACCTTCGGTAATGAGACCATCAGAAGCTCCTGCTCCGTAACCATCCCATGAACCAACTGCTGTTAATATCTTAACCTCAGAGTTGTCGTCAAGATTAAGGAAGCCCCAATGATTGCCGTTGCCTTCATCTTTAACACCTATGAAATAAGGTGCATCAGCATTCCAGCCATTTACAGACCCAACAAAATATAGTTGAGAAGGTAACAGGTTTGCAGTAACTGAGTAGGTCATTGCATTAGCATCAAGAACTATGGTGTAATTGCCGTCAGCATCAATAGTAATGTCAGCTCCATCTTTAACAAGGCCATTATCTGTTCCGTCAGAGCCAAGAACAGTTCCCTGCGCTGATGAATCTCTAAACTTATATGTTCCTGCAACCATGTCAAAACGAACAGACCATGTGTCGTTACCTTCATCATGAGTCATCAGCACATTACTGTCAGAGCCGGTGGCAGTTCCGAAAATATTCCAAACAGGAATTTCATCATCATAAATATACCTGGTGGTAAGAAAAGATATTGGATTCGAGATCAGTGTTTTTCCTCCTCCTTCAGCTTTGATACGTGCCTGAACAGAAGTCTTCTCTATAGGAGGGATGCCTACTTCACGCAGTTTCAGGTTCATCTCTTCGATACCTATTGATTGCCACAGCTCTGTTGTACTCCCTTTTACATCAACAGGATTAGAGAAGTCGCCTGATGCCTGATCAATCTGAATGGTGTAGTTAACGGCTACATCTTCTTCAAAATATGCCGCTTCCCACATAAATGTTTCAAAAGTACCTTTGTCATTTTCAGGAATAAGTACATACTCTACAGCACCACTTGGATTTGTGAAAACCGGTGCAGCCGGGTCTTTAGCAGGTACAATGATGTCTTCTTCACATGAAGAGAGAGCCAAAAGACCTGTCAAAACTCCGAATAATATAGTTTTTATTTTCATCGTTCAAATATTTTAATTTTTTATAATGCTATATGTATACACTGCCTGACTTAAGTCTAATATTATGGTGTAGTTTCCGCCTTCAGCAATAGGAATATCATTATTATTGCCCCCTATAATACCATCTTTGTCAGATTTACCATAGCTCAAAGCCCAATCATCATTAGCCCTGAACTTAATTTCTCCGGCTATTAGATCCATTGTTACTGTCAGATATAGATTCTCTTTATCAAAGGTCATGTCAGTATCACTATCCAAGCCTCCCGGTGTGGCTGAACCAATAACTCCCCAGTCTGTTTTAAGGAAAGTCCAGGGTTTAGGATCGGCATACCAGTCAACATTGAGTTTGTAGTAACCGGCTTCTGTAATCATTGTTATGTTTCCATCTTTGTCAAGATTTCCGTCACTATTTCCGTCACCCCAGTCAGCTTCACACCAGCATGGTTCTTCTGAGAACTTCCACTCGGCATTATCAACACCAAAATTGATATATCCTTCAAATGTGCCATTTTCGTTTACCGACCAGATAACAGATTTTTCATTTGATGGATCCCAATCTCCATCGCCATATCCGCCCGCAACCTGATAGTTGCCGGGAACATACAACCTAGGATACACCTTAGCAGCATCATAACTTACAACACTTAGAGTGATTGGATTAGATACAAGTGTATCAACAGAACTGTTTTTATTTCCAGCCAGAACTCTTACCTGTACCATTTCTGATTCTTCAGGGGTCAATCCGAGGTCTAACAGACGTTGATTAAACTCTTCCACTGTTGCATTCTGATACAGTTGAGTTGTACTCTCTTTTAGATTTACTGAAGTAGAAAAATCACCATCTGCTACATCTATCTGAACAGTATAATTAGTAACTATGGGCAAGCCATAATCAGCGGCCTCCCAAATAAATGTTTCAAAAGGGCTTACTGCATTTTCCTTAGTCAGCACATACTCTCTGGTGCCGTCAGGATTTAATAATACCGGAGCCATAGCCTTTGTTAATGTTGGTTTCTCTATTTCACTTTCGCAAGAGAAAAGAGTAGCCATGCCTAGTATTGCACTTAATATAATTGTTATCTTTTTCATTTTCTAAAATTTTAGCTGTTTGCCGTCTTCTTGTTAATAACCTAAATTTTGTTTAAGACCAGGATTTGCTCCAATATCTTTTGCCGGAATAGGGTATAGTTTATATTTGGCATTTACCGGAGATCCATTTTCTACTCCACCTTTCCACTGCCACAGGTAATCAGAAGTTACATACTTATTAAACCTGATTAGGTCGGTGCGTCTTTGACATTCCCAAAAAAGCTCTCTTCCTCTTTCTGCAAGAATAAAATCCTCTGTTAATCCACCTGTGTTTATTTCGCCTGAATTATCACCATAAGCTCTTTCTCTAATTTTATTCACATATTCTAAAGCTTTTGCCTGGTCTCCGTTGCCACCTTTTACATAGGCCTCTGCATACATTAAATATGATTCAGCAAGTCGCATCATAGGATAATCAGTTGAAACAAAATCTTTTCTTAGTTCCGTATCATCAGGATCAATATTTTTAAACTTCATTACTCCATAACCTTCAACATACTGAGTAGGGTCAGAAACATCAAGAGTACCGCTATTAAAGAACATGCCTACCTGGTTATTTTTGTCTCCGGTTAAACCTCTTTTATCACCTGAGCCAAATTGAGCGTATGCCTCACGTAAAACACGATTTCCACCCCAGCCTCCGATAATACCAATTACTACAGCATCTATATCTCCTCCGGTAGCGGAGTGAATCAGAAATTGAGTTCCACCCCAGTTCTGCATGTTTGTTCCATCGTAAGGTACTGTGAAGATGAAATCCATTTGGTCATTATTGGCAAGGAACATGTTCTCAAATTCATCTGCATAAAAAGTATAGGCGTTATTGATCTTCTCAGTATAAGTAATCACATCAGCCCAATTTGCAGTACCGGTATAAACTTCGGCATTCAGATACAAACGAGACAGTAACATCCATGCAGCTCCTCTGTCAACTCTTCCGTATTCAGATGTTCCGGCAGAAAGCATTAATGGATCTATCTCTTTCAGTTCAGTTTCTAACCAGGTGAAAAGATCTTTACGTTTTATCTGTTTTGGGAGTTCTATCCCTACATCATCATCTTCCAGAACAAAAGGGACATTGCCAAACAGATCGAGTGAATGAGCATATGCAAATGCTCTGATGAAACGGGCTTCAGCTCTCAGTATTTCAACTTCCTCTTTCAAATCAGACTGTCCTCTATCGGCTAATTTATCTTCTGTTGATTGACGAAGAAACTCATTTGACATCGCTACCTGGTGGTATATCCTGTAATACAAACCTTCCACAAACGGGTTTTGTGCAGAATAGGTCATCATATTTAACTGAGGAATTCCAAAATCACCCCAGGCACAAATGGCTTCATCAGTAGGAAGTTCCTGAAGATTCCAAAGCATACGAACGTATCCTGAGAATCCTTCATCAACACCACCTACATCACCATTTCCGGCAGGTCCCTCCTGACCGGTAATTGCAAATCCTGCATATAATTTTGCTACTACACTCTCATATCCGGCATAATCTTTATAAACTGCCTCTGGTGTCAGTAAGTTCGGGTCAAGAGGAGTTACATCAAGGTCTTTAACACATGAGGTAACACCTACCATTGCAATCATTGCAATTAATATCGTGTATTTCATTTTTAAAATTTTCATCTTTCTCATTGTTTAGTTGTTAAAATCCAAGATTGACTCCAAAAACGAATGTTCTTGGTCGAGGGTAAAAATTGTTATCAATTCCATTGCCCACTTCAGGGTCAAGTCCGGTATAGTCAGATATTACAAACAGGTTTTGACCTGTCAGGCTAACTCTTAAGTTTACCTTGTCACCTACCAAGTCCTTAAGGTTATATCCAACAGACATATTATCCATTCTAAAGAACGAGGCATTCTGAACATACATATCTGACCAGTACTGATAATCATAAAACCCGGTAGGGCTGTTAGCACTTACTAATCTGTTTGACAGGAAGCCGGTACTTGTATAAGTGTTTTGTCTTACACCGTTTGTTGACTGATTGTTGTTGTAAACATAGTTACCAAGTTGTACACGGCCGGATGCACTAAAATCAAAGTTTTTATATTCGAAACGTGTGTTTAATCCAATCATGTGCAATGGTGCAGATTGCTTATATCTGTATTTGTCAAAGTTGTTGATAATTCCATCCTCGTTTCTGTCAACATAAACATCTTCTAATGGGTTTCCGTTATCATCATATACTTGCTCATAAACAAAGAATGAATGTGTAGGATATCCCACAGAGTGAATCTGTATATTTGATCCTACGCCTCCGCTAATACCACCTGTCTCAACACCAAGATAATCAGGATCATCAACATTGGTAAGTTTTGTTATCTCATTCTTATTATATGTATAGTTCGCACCAACACTCCAGAACATATCTTTTTGTGAAATAATCTTAAAATCTAATCCCACTTCAATTCCTTTATTGGTAAGGTTACCAACATTTGTAGTCCTGATATTTTTAAGTCCACCGGCGGCCAAAGGGATTGTATTTATAAGGTTTTTTGTTTCACGACTGTATATATCAACACTACCTGTTACTCGTTGGTTGTAAAAACCAAAATCGAGGCCAATGTTATAAGTTGATGTTTCTTCCCATTTAAGGTTTGGATCGTAATCTTCAGGTCGCATGGTATATAACCAGTTGTTTGGATTACCCCAGGGATACAGAGCATTAATATTTTGTGATCTGGTATATAATGCAATGGCAGGATAATCGCTACCTGTAATGTTTTGCTGTCCCGTAATACCCCATCCTAATCGAAGTTTCATATCTGATATTACTTCTATATCGGAGAGAAATGATTCGTTGTTGATTTTCCAGGCTACAGCAGCCGCAGGGAATGTACCCCATTGATTCTCATCAACAAATCTTGAGGAACCATCCTGACGTATTGTTAATGTTAAAAGATATTTGTTCAGCAAACCATATTCAGCCCTTCCCATAAATGAAACTAAATAGTTTTCAGACTTATATTTTGTCTCTGTTGTGCGGTCAGGGTCACCTTTCAAGTTAGAGTTTTTACTCCAACCTTTACTGTAAAAGTGTTGCCATGAGTAACCGCCCATGACTTTAAGAGTGTTATTGACTCCTATGTTTGGTTGCCAGGTAAGATAAAAGTCTAACAGTTTATTTGATTTGTCCTGAGAATATTTATTGTCGGTTCCTCCAACCAAATCATCCCCTTCTTCCTGGTATGTCCAGGGTGCTGTGTCAGGTTCATAAATAGTACCTTCAGACGATGAACCATCAACAGCCATATTTAATGATGCTGTTACTGATGGCAGGAAATGTAATTTATAATCCACTTTTGCACTTAATATATATCTCTTGACAACAGAATTGTCATCATGCATATTTAGCATAGCAACAGGGTTAAACGGAGCAATAGGAATTGGTAATCCGTTTACATCAGTCCAGGTTGTGTATCCACCGTATGACCTGTCACCATACGAGTCGGTATATACAGGTTGAGTAGGGTCGAAAGCCACGGCTGAACCAACTGCTCCTCCATTGGCAAATCGATTTTTTATCTTCATCACTTTTGCATTAGCTGCAACTTTCAGATAATCATCAAAGAATGATGGATTAACATTTAACGAACCGGTATATCTTTCAAGTTTTGATGTATTCAGGATACCGTTCTGATTAGTATAACCTAATGATGCCCTATATGGAACTTTTTCGGCCACAGCGCCCGATGCACTGAAGTTGTGATCAGTAGATATTGATGTGCTGAATATTTCATCTTGCCAGTCTGTGTTAGCTGTTCCTAATAAATTGGTAGCAGTACCTCCTTCGCCGTACATGTCTGTTACAAATGAACGGTATTGATCAGCATTCATTACATCGATTTTATCGGCAGGTGAAGCAACGGATACGTTGCCAACATAAGAAAACTTAGTTTTTCCGGCTTTACCTTTTTTTGTTGTGATGATGATTACTCCATTCGATGCACGTGAACCGTAAATTGCTGTTGCAGATGCATCTTTTAAAATAGTGAACGTCTCAATGTCATTAGGGTTAATGGTGTTTAGCGGATTACGCATTCCATCCACGCCTTCGCTATCAAGTGGTACTCCGTCAATAATAATTAACGGGTCGTTGGATGCAGACATTGATGAGCCACCACGAATTCGGATGGTGGATCCTGACCCTGGGGCACCTCCATCGGAAGTGATTTGTACACCTGATGTTTTGCCTCTTAGCAAATCCTGTGGTGATGCAATTGCTCCGGGGTTAAAATCTTTAGAAGAAATGGCAGTTACTGATCCTGTGGCATCTTCTTTCTTCACAGTACCGTAACCAATTATCACCACATCTTTAAGTATCTCTACATCCGGTTCAAGTTGTGGACTCCAGGTGTAATCTGAACCTTTTGTGAACACTTTCTCAATTCTTTGGAGCCCTATAAAATTGATACTTAAAGTGTACTGATTGCCCTCAATCTCGTCTTCATTGATCTGAATGGAGTAATCTCCATTGACATCAGTTACAGTTCCGTAGGTTGTTCCTGCTATAACTATTGCAGCGCCCGGTAGGGGATTCCCACTTTCATCCGTTACCTTACCCGACACTTTCTGTGCCATAAGGTTTGCAAATGAAACAAGGGCAAGTGCAAACACTAAAGCAATTGCTTTTTGATGAACTTTTTTCATTGTTATAAAATTAAATATTAAATGAATATTGTTATTGATAATTGTAATGCTTTATAATCGTGGTAAAGTTTTTGTCTCCTTTTTATCTTTTGCCTCAACAATACTAATTGCATATCCTCCTCCGGGAGCACAGTATTGGGACAGCTTGGATTTATTTGTTACTACATATTTTTTTATTTGGTAAGCCTGAGGATTATCTCTGTAGTGAGCATCTTTTTTATCACTGTAGAGAGTTGCTATGTATTTTATGCCGGGAGTCAGGAAATCAAATTTAATATCTGAAGTTCTTTTTTCTTCATCATTTGTCCGGCCTACAAACCAGTTGTCTTCACCTTTAGCTTTACGGGCGTAAGTAATGTAGTCACCCGGTTCTGCTTCCAGCACTAATGTTTTGTCCCAGTCGATAGCTACATCTTTGATAAATTGAAAAGCATCCATGTGTTTTTTGTACGATTCAATAACATCAGCAGCCATTTGTAACGGACTGTACATAGTTACATATAGTGCTAATTGACGTGCTATGGTAGATCTGACATAAGATGTATTATCAGGGTTAAGAACACTGATTTTAGTTTCAAAAATTCCGGGTGTGTAATCCATTGGCCCGCCAATCAACCTTGTAAATGGCAATATCGTGGTATGATCAGGGTTGTTACCACCAAAAGACTCATATTCGGCACCTCTGGCTGACTCGTTTCCAATCAGGTTTGGATAAGTTCTGCATAAGCCTGTTGGTCGTACAGCTTCGTGAGCATTAACCATAATTTTATAATCGGCAGCTTTTTTCACAGCATACAGATAATGATTTACCATCCACTGTCCGTAATGTGTTTCACCTCTGGGAATTATGCTTCCAACGTATCCGCTTTTAACGGAGTTGTAATTATTATCAACCATAAATTGATAAGCATCATCCATGTGACGTTCGTAGTTACGTACAGAACCTGAGGTTTCGTGATGCATCATGACTTTAACCCCTTTGCTTTTTGCGTACTCTCTAATTTCAGTCACATCGAAATCAGGGTATGGAGTAACAAAATCAAACACATAATCTTTTGATTTGCCAAACCAGTCTTCCCATCCTTCATTCCAACCTTCCACCAACACAGCATCAAATCCGTTCTCAGCTGCAAAATCGATGTATTCTTTTACATGAGTATTATTGGCACCATGTTTTCCATTTGTTTTTAATTTAGAGAAATCTGTTATTCCGAGTTGCACGCCGTTAATGTCGTCTGTATATGCCCAACTACTTTTCCCTGTAATCATCTCCCACCATACGCCAATATATTTAACTGGTTTTATCCATGAGGTATCATCAAATTCACAAGGATCATTAAGATTTAAAGTTATGCGAGACATTAACACATCTGCAGCATTATCGCTTGCGATAACAGTACGCCAGGGAGTATGTCGCGGAGCTTGCATATAGCCTTTATCTCCCTGTGCATCGGGTGTTAAGTGTGACACGAATACCATATTCTTGTCGTCTAATTCAAGGTGCATACATGGGTACTCAATAAGTGCTGCTTCATGTATATTAATATACATACCATCGTCGCATTTCATCATAAGTGCTGTTTGAACACCGGTATTTGAAAATGTTCTGGAAGAAACATTAGAGGAAGTCTCTTCTTCCATAATGCCTCTAATCTCCGACAGTCTGGATGTGTGATAATTGTACTCTTGTGTATCGTAATCGCCGGGTATCCAGTAAGCAGTGTGATCTCCTGTCATGGCAAACTGGGTGTGCTCCTCTTTAATGATGAAGTAGGTCAGGTCGTCTTGTTCTGGAAATTCATAACGAAATCCTAAACCTGTATCAAAAAGTCGAAATCTGATAATCAGATTTCTATCAGTGGATTTTTGGTGTAGAGTAACTAATAATTCATTATAATTATTGCGTATCTCTTTTTCTTCACCCCAAACGGGCTTCCATGTTTCATCAAAAGATGATTTTTTCACTTCTGCTATGGCGAAATCATGTAATAAGGACTCTGTGTCTTTTAGTTCAAATCCTAATTTGCTCTTATCTATTATTAATTTACCTTTATAAAGCAGTTGGTAAACGGGAGTGCCGTTATCTATGTTAAACTTCAATAAAAAGTTTCCATTTGGCGATTGTGTTTCTTCAGCTTGTGATATATTAATGAATACCATAAGCAAAAATGCAATCCAAAAAATCTTTGACTTCATAATGTTAATGAATTTTTATTAATGATTATTTGTGTCAAAAATACTTTCTCTTTTTATTGGGTTAACATGAAGTAGTATAAATGTAGGGTTAAAATGATTTGTGGAAAACATAAAGACAAGATAAAGAGGAGATTATGATTTATCGGGTTGGGGTTAATTGTAAGTGGCAGAGTAGTGATATTTTCAGTATTTGTGAGAAATGCTGACCTTTTTATGTTAAAATATCCGAAAAAATATTAAATACTGTATGTGGAATTTGTAATAAAAATAACAAAAGACAAGAAAAGCGTTAAGTTTTTTTGTAAAAAAATGGTTCTACTACGAATTTTGTGGGTACGAAATGACTGTTATTAAAACACCTCACCCCGGCCCTCTCCTCATAGGAGAGGGAGCAGTTATGACTATTTAGCCTCAATTTCCCTTCTCCTGTGAGGAGAAGGGTTAGGGTTGAGGTGAAAGATGAATAAGGATTTATATATTTCACTAAATAAATATGTCAATTTAGTGAATGATTAAATATCTATCCACGAAAATGGTAGTAGAGCCAAAAACATAGGATATCAATAATTTGCAAGTTTGAAAGGAAAGATTTTCAGTTCTAAAGGTGTTTAATAAAAATGAGTATCCGTATATATGCCTATGATTATGGATTTTACCCTGAATATCAATTCGTTTACCCAATCCGCCAGCTAGCGGAAGCAAATTGACTAAACAGATTCTATTTAAAATATAACATACTAAGTTGCTAATCAGCTCCCCTTTAGGGGAATCGAAGATAGGCGAAGTCAATGGGGGTGAATTAAAATACCATACAGTCATCCCCTTTAGGGGACTGAGGGGTGAAGGTTAACTACCCCAAACCCCTAAAGGGGCTTAATTTACATATTTAATAACTCAATTCGTTTACCCCAATTAGGTATTCATACGGATACTCATTTTAATAAATTACTCCGGCAACTTTACCACATACGTTTTTTTAGCGGTATTAGTAAGGTTGGTTTCACGCAACCATGGATTGAGATTCTTGAATGTTTTGTAAGAAATGTTATGCTCCTTTGAAAAACTGGCAAAGTCTTTTACAGATCCGGTAATTTTAAAGTCTTTTGTTTTGTGAGGAGGATAAAGGTCTTCCTGTTTTACGTGAAAACCATATTTTTCAGGGCTTGACAGTATCTCTTTGATAGCAATAATACGAAAAACGTATCGTCCTGTCTCTTCACCCAATAGCAGATCGTAATAATTATCGGTTTGTTGGCGGGACAGTTGTTTGTTAATGCCGGCTCTCCCGGCGTTATAAGCAGCAGCAGCTAGAGTCCAGTTTCCATAAAGTTTATAGGCTTTCTTAAAGTATTTACATGCCGCCACCGTTGCCTTCTCAATGTGGTATCGCTCATCAACTTCTTTAGTTACCTCTAAACCGTATTCTCTTGCTGTAGATCTCATGAATTGCCAAATGCCTGATGCTCCGGCAGGAGATACTGAACGAGACATTAATCCACTTTCAATAAGTGCAAGATATTTGAAATCCTCTGGCACTTCCTGCTCTTTTAGTATTGGTTCTATGATTGGGAAAAAACGATTGGCTCGCTTAATGAAAAGTATGGTTTGCGATTGCCAGTACGTGTTAATAAGTAATTCACGATCCAGGCTCTCTTTTATGTCAGATTGCTTAACAGGCACTCTTTCATTAGCAAAAGTTATAGAGTCAGGAATATTTAATGAATGGATTGCATATGTGCCTGCTGTATTATCTTTTGTGGGTTCAATTTCAGGTCTTGAAGAGAATGTGAATAACTGAATTGCAACAACTACAGCAATGAATAGAGATGATAACGATAGTATTTTAGTATGTGTGTTAGCTTTTAGCATTTTTTACGTTTGTAATGGTTATTTATAGACGTTATAATTTTTACAATCCCCATTGAAAAAAAAGTCTAATAAATAGTACGTAATATTGTTAAGATTGTTGTTGGAAATATGTATTTTTTTTATTAATATTTTTTGTGAGAAATGAATTACAATGGAGGATATTGATATATAGATGTTTAAAATTCAAAATATGATTTCGTAATATTTATTTATTAGTCGAAGAAAAAGTGGTGATAGGAATTACACCAGGTTCCTTTACTTTGTCGCAATGTAGCTTGTGTACTCTGCGAAGCTTCTTATGTTGGCCACAATGCACAACGAGAAACTGGATGTTGAAACATTTCCTGCCCCCGGGCAAAAGTTTTCTAAACAATGTTTTGTTCAAAAGCAATATTAAACCACACAAGATTAGTTATTACCTTGAGAAAAAGGATCCTGAATTTGATATTAAGATAGCATCTGTTTTACATGTTTATAAAGAAATCCGCACTAATAGTTACCAGAGATGATTAAAAATCTTCTTCTCCCATTCCTTCTCCATCACTTCCTCGTCCATCACGTCTTTTGGGTTTAAAGTTATTAAGACGGTAACTTAAGGTAAGCGATACAAAAGGAGATTTCCTTATATATTTGTAGTAGTAATCGAAATCAGGTCCACTTGATGTTCCTTCACGATTGGCTGTTTGAAAGATGTCCCTTGCCTGAACAACTGCCGACAACTTCCGTTTCAAAAAGTCTGCCCTGACAGCAGCGTTAAAAGTATAATAGCCTTCGTATTTACCTTGTGCAGTAACCGAGGGACTATTATAACTGGAATTCAACTGAAATTGCAAACTTTTAGTGGCTTTAAAAGTGTTGTTAAATCGACTGCTCCAGTTTAAAGAGGAATTGGAAAAAGGATCTCCATATAATTCACCTTCCACTTTATAGTTATAAAGATTACCCATAACATCCATTTCCCACCATTTTACCAGCAACATATTAACCATGAGTTCCACTCCTAAGGAGTAATCTTTTCCCACATTGTCATAAGTATGCAAAAATACATTTTCGGAATACACGCTTCTCACCCTCTCCACTTTATTATGCGTTATCCGGTAATATCCTTCAAGTGATAATTGTACCTTTTCAAACTCATTGATGTAAGCCAGTTCATAAGAATCAATATATTCAGGCAACAAGTCAGGATTACCCATTCTTACATTATAGGCATCCTGCCAGGTTAAAAATGGTTCAAGATAATAGCCTCGTGAACGATCAATACGGCGCGAATAGCTACCCATCATCTGGTTGTCTTCACCAAAATCATACGATAAGTGAACCGTTGGAAAAAAATCCATCCTATCTATCAGGAAAGATTCATTGTCTTTAAGGGTAGTAATTTCCCTGTTGGTATATTCACTACGCAATCCTGCCTGATAGCCAAAGTTACCAGAAGATCCTGCATATAGTCCATATACTGAAAGAATGTTACGGAGATATTCCGTATTATTGCTGTATTCAGGTTGAAACACATAATCTCCGGATTCGATATCATACTCAAACAATTCAGTCTCATCCTGACTATCACTCAAGCGTCCCTGAAAACCGAGTTCCATTTTACTTTTAGGGTTAAATGGACGTGTATAATCCAATCTGAATTCAGTTCGATTAGAGGGGCCCTTTTCAGTACTTAATTTACCATCTGATATTTCCCCTTCAGGAGTGTACAACTCATTGTGTGATTTCTCATCACCATTACGGAGACTGTAGTCAATTTGTGCAGATAGTTCATGCCCTTTTTCATCGAATTGGTGTTTGTAGTTTCCGGTTAATGACATATAACCTCCTCCCCGTTTAGAATCATCAAAACTATAGTATTTAGTGATGCCATCTCCGGGTGTTGACCATTCATAGAAATCCATTTCAGTGGAACTTTTAAAACTTCTGTCGCCATAGCGAAAGCCCAACGAAAATGCATCTTTATCGGTCATATCCCAGTCAAAACCAGCACGCAGACCTGAAGTGGAATAACTTCGTTCAGCATCTCCCTCTGATTTTATGTGGAAAACAGAATCATTCCTGAATGTATTTCTCTCTTTTAACTGAGTTCCGGGATGCGCTCTTTGATTATAATCAGCCCCAATAAATAAATTAGTATTTTTCAGTCTCCAGTTTAACAGAAAATCTCCACCATATTGTCCATAGGTACCTACATTTGTATTGAACAATCCCTGCACTCCTTGTATCCGGTTCTTTTTAGTGATTACATTAATGATTCCAGCTGTACCATCAGGACGATATTTTACAGAAGGATTAGTAATGATCTCAATGACATCAATAGTACTGGCAGGTATTTGCCGCAGAGCATCACTGGGATCCAGAATAGAAGGTTTTCCATCAATTAGAACTGTAAACCCGGAACTACCACGCAGAGATACATTACCCTCAATATCTACCCTTACGGATGGAACATTTTCCAAAACTTCAACTGCAGATAACGAAGCAGCTGTCATCTGTTTACCAACGGACACTACTTTTTTATCAATGTGATAGTCAATAGAGTGTCGTTCTGCCACAACTTCAACTTCACCAAGTACCTCCTTTGAAGGAAATAATGAGATCTTACCAATATCGTACATTCTCTGCCCAGGCTTCACTAACACATTATCAAACTGCTGATTTCTATATCCTAAAAATGAAACTACCAGGTAAAATTCACCTGAATCTAAATTAGAAATCCTAAATTCTCCTTTAATATCTGTAACAGTACCAGTTACTACACTGCTGTCTTTTGCGTTATAGATAACTACAGTTGCATATTCTATGGGGGCATTAGATATTTTATCGAAAACTTTACCCTTTACCACACCTTTTTCGCCAAGCGACAACACGGGTGTATTAGAAAATCCTGAAGCAGTAAATGATAAAAACACTAAAATTAATAATCCTAATCTTCGCATATTCTTTCCCTATATGTTCTACTATAGTAGGACGCCTTTCTTTATTAAAACTTGCGAAATAAAAACAAAAAATAGATTAAAAAGAAAAGAAACCAGTGCATATAATAGCCCAAAAACCAGCAATCCGAATAAATATTCAATCGTTATGCAAGGTTTGCAAATCCCATAAAGGCAAGAGCTAACAGGCCGGCAACTACAAGAGCTATTGGAGTCCCTTTCATTCCTTTAGGCACATCAACCAAGTCAAGTTGTTCGCGTATCCCTGCAAAAAGAACAAGTGCCAAGCCAAAGCCTACAGCAGTTGCTGTGGCAAAAACAACAGATTCAATAAGGCCAAAGTCTTTTTGAATAGTCATGATAGCTACTCCCAGAATGGCACAGTTAGTTGTGATAAGAGGAAGGAAAACTCCAAGTGCCTGATAAAGCGGAGGACTAACTTTTTTAAGTACTATCTCTACCAACTGAACTAAAGCAGCAATAATCAGGATAAAAGTTATTGTTTGCAAAAAACCAATATTGAAAGGATCAAGCACAAGTTTCTGTACCAGCCAGGTTACTATTGTTGCTATAATCATAACAAAAGTAACTGCTCCGGTCATTCCTATTCCGGTTGACAATTTTTTGGATACTCCCAGAAAGGGACATATTCCGAGGAATTGGCTTAATACAACATTGTTTACAAATATTGCAGATATTATAATTAGTGCATATTCCATAATATTTATTTTTTAAGCTTTTTTCATTTTGTCAATTATAGCTATCATGTAACCCAGGGCTATAAATGCTCCGGGTGCCAATACAAATACTAACATTCCATAGTCTTCAGGATAGATTGAGATGTCGAATAGTTTTCCGCTACCAAGCAGTTCGCGAACAGACCCAAGCATGGTCAGTGCCATAGCAAATCCCAAACCCATACCCAGACCATCAATTATGGAGGAACCTACACTGTTTTTAGATGCAAATGCTTCGGCTCTACCTAACACTATACAGTTAACAACAATAAGTGGAATGAACAGCCCTAATGCATTGAACAAGCCTGGAGTGTATGCCTGCATCAGCATCTCAACGATTGTAACGAAGGTTGCAATTACAACAATAAATGCAGGTATCCGAACCTTATCGGGTATGAAATCTTTTATTAATGAGATCACGAGGTTTGCCATTACAAGAACGAATGTGGTGGCCAGCCCCATACCTAATCCGTTAATTGCCGATGATGTTACTCCCAGTGTGGGACACATTCCCAGCAACAGAGTGAATACGGCATTTTCCTTGAAGAAGCCTTTAGAGAAGTTTTTCCATTGGTTCATTTGGTATCTCCTTTCTCAATTTTATCTTTGTTTTCCATAAATGTTTCATATCCCACTCTTACTGCATCCAAAAAAGCTCTTGAACTGATTGTTGCAGCCGTAATGGCATCAACTTCACCTCCGTCTTTTGATACTGTAAGGTTATTACTTCCGGGGTTCTTTCCGATAATATCCTGGTTTCCTTTGTCTGTCTTGAACCATGGATCCATCTTTGTTCCCAGTCCAGGAGTCTCTTTGTGTTCCAATACCTGATAGTTGACTATTGTTCCATCGGGCTTGAACCCAACCATTAATTTTACATCACCACCAAAACCTTTGTTTGTAATTGTTTTAACAGCAACTCCAACCAGTTGTCCATCTTTTCTTGCAGGGAATACTTTAATAGCAAATCCCTCTTTAGATGTTAACTCGACACCATCCTCAGCCGGATTGTTGGTAAACTCTGGAACAACCATCTTAATGGCCTCCTGTTGTTTTTTTGCCTTTGCCAAAGCGATAGGTTCTTTGGTCATTTTATATACAAAACCCAAAGATGTACCCGAGATAGCTGTGATTATCAATAGTGTCAGGAGCATGTTTTTGAGTGAAGATTCAGTTTTTGCCATAATATTCAAATTGTTATATTGTTCTATGGTTCTATTGTTAATATGTTCTGTTGATGTTTAACCATTTAGCCATAGAATCATTTTATCTTTTCACCAAAACTCTTTGGTTTAACATATCTGTCAATCAAAGGTACAAATGCGTTCATTATTAGTATAGCAAATGACATACCTTCAGGATACGCACCAAATACTCTGATAAGAACAGTGATAATACCTATACCTACACCAAATATTATCATTCCTTTATTTGTCATCGGTGATGTAACATAATCGGTAGCCATAAACACCGCACCTAATAATGCACCTCCGGTTAACAGGTGGAACAGAGGTCTGGCATAAGCCTCAGGGTTTGCGAAGTTGAGGATGCCTGCAAATACGGCTATTGTTCCCAGTACACTAACTGGTATATGCCAGGTTATTATTTTACGGTAAAGCATAAATGCTAATCCTAATAAAATAGCTAGAGCAGCAACCTCTCCGGCTGAGCCTCCCATCTTTCCGAGTAACATATCAACAAATGACGGAATCTGACTCATTAACTCCGACAGTGGTGTGCCATTTGCCAATCCTTCCTTGACAATGCCAAGAGGTGTAGCACCTGTTGTTGCATCAAGGTATGATGTTGTGTTTGTCATAGGCAGAGGCCATGAGGTCATCTGTACCGGAAAAGAGATGAGCAAAAATACACGACCAACAAGCGCAGGGTTAAAAGGGTTATTTCCCAATCCACCAAACGACATTTTACCAATGCCGATAGCTACTAAAGCTCCAATAATGATAATCCATATTGGCAGATTGGATGGCATGTTAAAAGCCAGCAATAAACCGGTAATGATAGCAGACCCGTCAGAAATAGTTGAGGGTACTTTCAAAAGATATTTTTCAATCAGATATTCAAAAAGAACACTTGCGGCAATAGCTGTTACCGTAACTATCAGAGCTCCTAAACCGAATACCCATAGTGAAACGGCTAAGGCCGGTATTAATGCAATAATCACCCCGTACATGTTCTTCTTCACAGAGTCGCCACTGTGAACATGAGGGGATAGAGATATGGTTAACGTATTCATACTGTTTTATTAATTAACGTTTTTATTTTGTTCTTGACCTCATAATTTGTCCTACTGTAGCTTTGGCTAAGCGGATGTAATCGAGTAGTGGACGATTAGACGGGCATGTATAACTACATGAACCACATTCGATACAATCCATTACCCTCTCCTCTTCTGAACGATCCCAAATGGCTTTTTCCGACAGTGTCATTAATAAATATGGCGATAGCCCCATTGGACAGACAGAAACGCATTTGGAACAACGAATACAACTCTCAGTCTTGCCCCTTTTTGAAATCTCATCGGGCATTAACAAAATACCTGAACTACCTTTCGTTACGGGTACATCAACAGAAGCTAATGCTTTACCCATCATAGGGCCTCCGCCTATAACTTTACCGGTATCTTCAGGTATGCCTCCGGCAGCTTCAATCAAATCTTTAACAGGAGTTCCAACGCGAGTGAGGAAGTTTCCCGGATTTTTAACAGACTTACCGGTAACTGTAACAACTCTTTCAAACAGAGGTTTATTTTTTTGCACAGCCTCGTAAACAGCATAGGTGGTGCCAACGTTTTGCACAATAGCCCCAACCTCAATAGGCAGTTTCCCGGATGGAACCTCACGCCCGATACATGCATCGATAAGTTGTTTTTCTCCTCCTTGCGGATATTGAACTTTCAGTGCCTGAACATAAATGCCCTCATGATTTTCAGCAAGCTTACTAATCTGCTCAATAGCATCTTTCTTGTTGTTTTCAATACCAATAATTGCTTTGTCAACCCTAAGGGCTTTCATGAGAATTTTAGTGCCTACCAGTATCTCTTCCCCTTTTTCCATCATTAACTGATGATCGGAAGTAAGGTATGGCTCGCACTCTACTCCATTGAGGATTAAAACATCGCATTTTTTACCCGGAGGAACTGATAACTTTACGTGTGACGGGAATGTAGCACCTCCTAATCCCACAATACCGGCTTCACCAACTTTTTTTACAATCTCTTCTGCCGATAATGTGATCTCTTTATTCAGTGTTGTGGAACGGTCTATTGATTCATCCCACTCATCACCGTCAACCTTAATTATAATGGACTGACGTTTGTATCCGCTGGCATCCATTATTTTGTCTATTTTAAATACAGAACCTGAAACGGGAGAGTGAATGTTGGCAGAAACAAATCCTGATGATTTGGCTAAAAGCTGACCAACTTTCACACTATCACCTCTTTTAACTACCGGGGTAGATGGTGCACCAATATGTTGTACAATAGGAATTGATACCTGTGCGGGTATGGGCAGGATTTCAATTTTTTTGCCCGCTGAAAACTTGTTTTCTGCCGGGTGAATTCCTCCGAGTGAGAATGTTTTTAACACTGCTGAACCTCCTATTTTATATTAATTCAATTTTTTATTAGATATATTTATTTACTCTCGGGTTTATTCCTTATCTTCCGAAGCAGACTTTATAGCTACTCCTTCAGTTGTCTTTGCTGTATCAGCTTTTTTTGTTAATGGCTTATTCTCAACCGGTGGCTTTGGCTTTCTTACCGGGAAATTTATTTCATGGATTGCGTTGGTTGGACAAACAGTAACACACTTACGACATAACTTACATTTCTCGTAATCGATGTAGGCCAGATTGTTTTTAATGACAATAGCATCAAATGCACAAACCTGTTCACATTTACCACAACCAATACAAGCAACTGAGCAGGCCTTCTTGGCAGGTCCTCCTTTATCTTCATTAACACACGACACAAATATACGTCGACTCTTAGGTCCGATATTACGCATCTGCATTATATCTTTCGGACAAGCTTCCACGCAAGCACCACAAGCCACACAGTTATCTTCTATCACAACAGGCAAGCCTGTTTTATCGTCCATGTACATGGCATCAAAATTACAGGCATCCACACACTCTCCAAGTCCGAGGCATCCATACGAACAACCTGTCTCACCTCCGTAAAGAGTTGCTGCAATAGTACAGTTTTCCGCACCGTCATAATTATTAGTGCGTGGACGGTTATCGCATGTGCCGTTACACCTCACTACTGCAACCATTGGGGCTGCAGCACCTACCTCCTTGCCAACAATTTTGGCGGCAGCTTGCATTGTGTCAGCACCTCCCACAGGGCAGTTAAGGTTTGATATATCGTCAGATTTTACGAGAGCCTCTGCGAAAGCTCTACATCCGGGGAAGCCACAACCTCCACAGTTTGCTGCCGGTAAAACTTCTTCTACCTGATCTATTCTCGGGTCTTCAAAGACTTTGAATTTTTGAGCCACAAAATATAGAATAACGGCGGCTAACGCTCCTAATGCACTTAATGTGATTATGGTAATCAGAACAACATTCATATTCAGTTGATTTGATGTTTAATTGTAAACGTAAATGTTTTTTGAAGTTTATCTTTTAGATAATGAATAATAGTGAAATATGGTACAAGAACCCCCAATGAGAGTGCTGCAGCCAAAGGCTCATTATCTGTTATTTTTACTGTAATGAAAAGAGTTGCAAGAATTAAAACTATCGGGAAGATATAAGCAAGAGTTACGGCCAGCGGAGCAAGGTTCTTTTTACCCAATAGCAAAACTCGTTGCCCAATGGAAAGGTCAGGTAGCGATTCATATACATCAATCAGTTTATCTTCCATGTCAGATGCATTACAAGCATCTTTAGCATGGCATGCAGCACACGCTGAAATGTTTATGATTCTTACTTTAACCCGGTTTGGTAATATCTCTTCTACTATCCCCTGATGTTCTACGTATTCAAAGTCAGACATAACTGTATCGTCAATAATGCGACAAAAGTAATTAATCTAATTTTATTTGTTAATATATCTGTTTTTTTTTACGAATAAATAATGATATTACCAATAAAGATATCTAAATATCTATATGATAGGATAATTCCTGAATAATAATGAGAGGTGTAGTTAAAGAGAAAATTTAAACTAACTAATCCTACTCCCATAGATGAGCGTTACGAGTTAACATAGGGGCGAGTTATCTTGATAGATTATTAATATAAAAAGATTAAAGTCGTAAAAAAAAACATTATGTTTGTTATTGAGAATGATTTTAAATTATAAAAACATGACATACATAATGTAATGGGGATTCTATTCTAAATAATACATACATTTGTTATGTAATTAAAAAATGATGAAAAATTGTTAGGGATTTTTTTGTTCCTTATAAGAAAAGACATCAACTAACTTTTTCTACTGAAGGACAGGGTAATTGATGTTTTAATTGTTCTTGTTGGCTCTATCTATCTTGAAGGACAGGGCAATGAAATCATTTTTTTAATAGATGAATTTCCTCAATCAATTGCTCCGGCATTTATGCCGAGGGATATAAAAGATAAATATGATGTTTAGGGCTTTTAGCCCTTTCCCAACACAAAATGATTTTAAGTTGTATCAATTGAATAAATCTATTAACTTGATATTTTCAATTTAAAAATTAAAATCATGCCATTCATTAAAATTTATGTCCACTTTGTGTGGGCGACGAAAAATCGCACTCCTTTCCTTATAAAAGATATCAGGAAGAAAGTGTTTAAGCACATCAAAGAGTATGGAGAATCTAAATCTATTTACATCGATTGTGTTAATGGTTACATTGAACATGTGCACCTGCTTGTAAGCCTGAACTCTGACCAGAATATATCTACAATAATGAATTTGATAAAAGGAGAAAGCTCACATTGGATTAATAAAAATAATTTGACAACATCATATTTTGGATGGCAGGATGAATATTTTGCAGTGTCTGTTAGCCAATCGCATATTGAGAGAGTTCGTAATTATATTATTGGTCAGGAGAAGCATCATGCCTTAAAAACATGGACAGAGGAGTATGATGAGTTTATATCAAAATATGGTTTTGAAAAGGGCTAAAGCCCTAATCTATCCTATCTGATTTGTTATCCCTGCCCTGAAGGACAGGGCAACTGAGGAGATTTATCAATTAATTGTTCCGGCATTTATGCCGGGGAATAAAAAGATAATTTCGATAGGTAGGGCTTTAGCCCTTTTATAATGCTTCCTTAACTAATCATGCTCCAGTTCATTTTTTTTGCGGTTAACTTAGTCACTTGTTTTTTCAACAGCAGGTTTTCATCATTTTCAAGCAGTGGATCATCTTTTAAAATGCCATCTGCAATATTTCGGGCATATTGCAATAACTGACCGTCTCTTCCCAGGCTGGCTATTTTAAGCGAAAAAGGCAACCCGGATTGTTGTGTTCCTTCCAAATCGCCGGGGCCACGAAGTTTCATGTCAGCTTCTGCAATTTCAAAGCCGTCGGTGGTTTGTGTCATTATGCTCATCCGTTTTCTCGTTTCGTCCGACATTTTGTAGTCTGTCATAAGTATGCAATAGCTTTGTTCAGCACCCCTGCCTACACGTCCTCTAAGCTGGTGAAGCTGCGAAAGGCCAAATCGTTCAGCACTTTCGATAACCATAGCTGATGCATTGGGCACATCAACACCTACTTCAATAACTGTGGTTGATACCAGTATATGCGATTCTCCGGACACAAATTCATGCATCGCTGCATCTTTCTCTGCCGATCGCATTTTTCCGTGCACCATGGTTATTTTATACCCGGAGAATGCTTGTTGCATATATTCGTACCCTTCAGTAAGATTTTTAAAATCTATCTTCTCCGATTCTTCAATGAGAGGGTAAACTACACATATTTGCCGTCCTTTATTGAGTTCTTCATGCAAAAACCTGTTCAGGTTGTTTCGTTTGTTATGAAAATAGTGTACTGTTTCAATGGGTTTACGACCGGGTGGCAGCTCATCAATTACTGAAACATCCAGATCGCCGTAAACGGTCATTGCCAGAGTTCGCGGTATCGGTGTTGCAGTCATTACAAGCATGTGTGGAGGATGAAGGTTTTTTTTCCACAGTTTAGCACGTTGAGCTACTCCAAAGCGGTGTTGTTCATCAATAACTACCAGTCCGAGGTTTTTGAATTGCACGATTTCCTCTATCAGAGCATGAGTGCCAATCAGAATATTGAGTTTTCCGTTAAGAAGTTTTTCATGTAGCTCTTCACGTTTTGATTTTTTAGTTGAACCGGTAAGGATATCAATTTCAACATTCAGTCCATTAAGCATACTGCTAATCGTTTCGAAATGCTGATTAGCTAAAATCTCCGTCGGAGCCATCAGACAAGCCTGATAATTATTATCAATGGCAATAAGCATCACCATAAGTGCAACAAGTGTTTTGCCTGAGCCAACATCACCCTGCAGCAGACGATTCATCTGCTTCCCTGAGCCCATGTCCTGTCTTATCTCACGTATTACACGTTTTTGTGCGTTTGTAAGTTCAAACGGTATGTTGTTTTTATAAAATTGATTCAGGTTTTCTCCAACAATTTTAAACACATGACCTTTTACGGTTTGTTTGCGGCGTGCTTTTATTCTTAGGATGTTTAACTGAAGATAAAACAGCTCCTCGAATTTGAGTCTGAATTGCGCTTGTTCAAGTTGTTTGGTGTTGTTGGGGAAATGTGCTGTTTTAAGAGCTTCGTTCAGAGGGATAAGTTTTAGTTTTTTAGTGAGTGAGGCAGGCAGTGTCTCCGGAATTCTATCACTTTGAAAAGATTTAAAAAGGTTTTGTATGAGTTTTAAAATGGCTTTTGAATTGAGATAACCCTTCTTCATCTTTTCAGAAGTGTTGTAAAAAGCTTGCAGGCTTGACCTGATTACCTGCTTTGCTATTTCCACCTTTTCCATCTCAGGGTGAACAACATTAATGACACCATTAAAAAGTGAGGGTTTACCAAAAACGATATATTCGGCATTAGCATCAAGGTTATCCTTAATGTATTTATGACCTTTAAACCACACCAGTTCCATTATGCCGGTTCCATCCGAAAATGTAGCAGTCATCCTTGATTGTCTGCCTTTGCCTATTGTTTTTAAAGATTTTAGTTTTCCTTTGACTTGAATATATGGCATATTTGGGTTCAGTTCCCTGATAGAATAAAATTTGCTGCGATCAACATATTTATATGGGAAATAGGATAACAGATCTTCGTACGAAACAATATTTAATTCTTGTTTCAACAGCTCTGCTTTTTTAGGTCCTACACCGGGTAGAAATGTAATATCTTTTGATAGGTCAATCATTAGAAATCAAAAATAATAAAAATATATTGTTCTATGGTTGAATTGCGAAATTGTGGCTAAAACTTGTCTGTCTCTCGTCTGAGCCGAGATCCAATACCTGGGCGTAGTTTGTAACTACGTCCTAATGTATCTCATTAAATATCAGCACAAATAATAGAGGCTGTCCAAAAAGAAAGAACTTGACGTCATTGCGATGAGGAACGAAGAAGCAATCTGTAGAATTACAGCAGTTTAGTTTTGTGAGATTCCTTCGCTCCACTCGGAATGACGACTTTTTGGACAACCTCTTCGGGTTTTTTATAAGAATTCGTCAAATTCGTGTAATTTGTGGATGAAAAATATTTTTATTTCAAACTTATTTTAACGATTTTCGTAATGATTGAATATGTTATTTAAAAGCACATGAAAAACAGAAATGGTATTTTCATCTTAATATTCACACTCTTTGGTTTACAGGGAGTGCTTGCTCAACTTGATAATAGTCACTGCGATTCGTTAATTAAAAAAAAACAGTACCTATCAGCTTTTGATTACCTGCAAAAAATTGATGTTGAAAATAAGAATCCTGATATCGTTCTAAAAAAAGTTGATTTAGCATTGAATTATAATGTTAAAAACATCCGTAACCATCTGTTTGCATTTGTTGATTTGCGTGATGGTGAGGAGTTGGATAGATTGCGGGAAACATTGAGAGAAGAGAACTTCTCATACTTTGAGTTTAAACCTGATACTGTATTGTTGCAACTAACACAAAAACTCCCATCCAATTACAGACTGATAAAAGCACTTGGCGATTTTTATTACAATACATATAAAAATATGGGCGACAGGTGGTTTATTTCTGCCAGACAACTGTTAGAGAAGTATTATTACTATTACAAATCGGCTTATGAGCATGGAGTGTACGATGCCGAAAGTAGTTATGCTCTGGCTTTTTACAATTCCGTTTTCGGAAATTATGCTGCTGCTGATGAGTGGTATCTAAAATCACTGGAATTGGATACTAAAAACGCTTTAACAGTTTACGGATACGGTGTGAATTGTTTGCTGAATAAGAAGTCGGCTGATGGAATAAGGCCCATGCTGGTGGCTTATGGTTTATTTGAAGATTCTCTGAAAAAAGGTGATGCGGCAAGGCTTCTCGGGATAATGTATTACAAATCGGGGATGAAGGAGAAAGCGCTTGAAATGTTTTGGAATGCAGATAAGTTGTCGCCCGCGTATCATCCTAACCAGATGTTTCTTTTGCGCTCCCAGCTTCAGTTAGGTGAGGACGGGGCTGCTTTGGCTTTGTCGAAAACAATTTTTGAACAAGCGCCTGTAGATCCGGATGCTCCGGATGAGTTGTTGGAGATGTTCAGGAAAGAGGGTAAAGGTGAATTACTTGAAAGTCTTTTTAAGTCGTTGCTAAAGGAGTATAAGAACAATCATGAGGCAAACGGAAATCTGCGGTTTCATTACGGCAAATTGCTTTTCCTCGAAGGCAATCCGAAAAAAGCTGTGAGGATGTTTAAAAAATCCCATACCCAATTCAGTAAAGTACTACCTCCGGACCACCATGTTTTTAAAATGTTAGACGACATGATAAAGAAAATTAGAAGTAGAAGTTTGAATGGGGAATTTTCAAGATCGAAGCTTGAGGTTTAAGGCGGTCCTTCTGTCTTCATTGCCCACCGGGTAGCCTTGAGCTTTTATACGTGTAATTGGGTTTCTGTTTGTCTGTGTTATAGGGAAAATTACATTTTGAAGGAATGATTAAATTATTTTTAGCGTCTGTTATTTTGATGATGTCTTTTGCATGTGAAAACGCTGAGGAGACCGATGTTTTTAATGAAGATGTATATCAGGGGTTTAGGTTTGAATATGACGAGGGGAGCAATCAAACAATTATAGATGCTGTTTTTAGACTTGGTAGTAAAAAAGGTGAGAAGATTGAACTTTTACCTCCTGCATACGTGAAAGTCAATGAAGGTTTTTGTGTAGAATACAACGAAGAGTCAGAGTATCCTTATAGTCTCACGTTTGAATCGCGTGTACCCGAGGCTGTTATAGATTTTGTGGATTTTAAGAAACGTATGTTTACCCATAGTATAAAGTTGGATTCCCTTGTTTATGTGGGTGAGCTATTGGTAGAGAAGAACAGAGGAGAAGAAACACTGAATATTTCATTTACAGGAGAGAAACAATCCTCTGAAGAAACAATCACTGTAGTTGTTATGTACGAAGATATTGAGACTAGCTTTGAAGTGGATGCAGAAGATGATAATATTATTACACTGAATGCTGATGTTATGGCAATGTTTGCCGGAAAGGAAGTCGGCATAAAGATTTTAAGGGTGAAAAATATTAAACTTGATAATGTTTCTGCTGCAGGTGGTGACCTTAAGTTAGTTTATTCTTCACGGGTGAAATGGATACAACTTTAATGAGTTCCTGATATTGGGGGCGCAACTCATAGTTGCACTCCCAATAGAAAAATACTACAATAAAGAATAGGTAAAGGATATGTACCCTTTCTCTCCTGAGTTGTTATAGTAGTTTGTAAACCTTAGTTTGTAATGATTGCTGTTGTTGTCTTTAATAAAATACATATTTGATTTGTCAATTTCATAGCTCATTGATGTCCGGCTGAATGTCTTCCAATCATAACCTATGGCATCAGCGTCATTATTATATTTTGAAACATCAATGTCATTTTTGGTAAGGTTATTGAATATTTCAATGTGTTCATTATCTGTGGCTTCACCTGGATCATATCTATATGAGGTGACTTTATTTGTTTTATTGGTTAATGCTCCACGGAGCTCAAAAATATATGATACTGTTCCATCAAGCACCTCTCCGGTAAATGATGTAATAATAAGATCATAATCATCAGGAGAAGGAGGTTGAACGTTGGCCTCTCTTTTGTTTTCAAAAGAGAACCATGTGTAAGAATGGGATTCAGAGGTTGTTTTTAAAGTAAACTCATTAATTGTTGACTCATCAGTTAATACCCACATTACAGCTATTCCCTCATCGGTTTTTTCAAAAGATATTTTTGCAAAAGGAACAATTGATGGAATAGTAGGATTATTACTGGGTTCCTTCTTTCCAATTATATAAACTTCATTGTTTTGCCAGTTGTAAAAAGCTAAATCAGATAAATTTCCTGATGGGTCATCAAATGTCCAGTCAGGAATTTCAGGCAGGGTGATTTTATCGGTAATGTTAGTTGATGTTGTTTTATAGACACGGTATGAATTAGCAGGATTAAGTTTTATGGTTTCCATTGAACCGGAAGTTTCCACCGCCAAATCCCATTCTGTAGCTTCTACAGAAAGCGCTACGCTGTTGGAGCTAAGGTCGAAATAGGTCTGATGTGTATATGCAGAATTTACGAGATGCACTTCGTTGTTTTCTCCTTTTGGGATTAAAAATTCAGTGTTTTCTTTCTCACATGCAGTAAATGTTGCGATTAAAATTAGAGCAATCAGTGTGTTTTTAATTTTTGTTTTCATGTTTATTAATTTAAAGTGAATATGATAGTTTTATAAAAAAGCTTCTTCCGTAAGCAATAATGTCACTTCCCCGTAGTGAAATATAGTTGTTACCGTTAAGCGTTTGTTTTACATCAGTTATGTTGAAAATATTTTTTATTCCTCCCATTATTTTTAATCTGTTTTTCAGTAACGACTTTGAGGTTGAAAAGTCAAGCATATTGTATTTATCCCGTTCAAACAAGCCTGGTTTATCATCAACAAGAATGTATTGCGGAGCTTTACCGTTAAACTTGTAATTTATAGACACATCAATTCCGGGTTTTATGAGATGGTAGTTGAACGTTGAAGTAATATCGGTGAACCAGGTATATTTGTCCGGTGCATCATATTTATATCCGAAGCTGTTCCACAAGCCGGTAGTAGTCCAGCTGAGAGTGACCGAATAGTGCGGATGATTTTTAAAATTGAAATCAAATCCATATCCTGCAGTTCTCACTTGGTTTATGTTAATGTAAGTATATGACATTTCATTATTGTTTACAGAAACAAGTTCTATTTTATTGTTTAGCTGGTTAAAAAATGCTTTTACCGATAACGAATAGAAGATTTTAGGCTTTGCGAAATTGACAGTGCTGTTAAAGTTAATGTTGTAGGAGTCTTCAGCATCAAGGTCGGGGTTGCCCGTGATTGATATTTGTGGTAATACAAAATCAAGATAGAGCTGTTTCAAATCGGGTGATTTGAACCCTCGACTATAAGAGAACCGGTTTTTCCATATTTTTGCAGGAGTGTATAACAAGTTGAAAGAATATATTACCGGAGCAGTGTATTTTGTGTTATACATGGCTCTTATGCCAGGTTGTATTTCTATCCGTGAAAAAGGTTTATAGTTCAATGTTGCAAAAGCTGCATAGTCACTAATGTCTTTAACTCCACCAAGAACACGGTCGCCGCTATATTTTTCCCACAGAATATCAAAGCCGGCAGAATAATTTAATTTTTCATTTCTCTCTGCAGTATAAATCATTCTGGATGTAATTTGGTCAAACCGGGTGCTGTCCGTTCCTGTATGAACAGAAGTATTATTATCAAAATCAAGAAAAGTAGTTTCGTTCAGTCGCTGATAAAAGTTATAAGCAAAAGAAACATCCACTTTATATCTGTCATTAATATAATGATACCCTTCTGTTTTAAAGTCTATACGCCGGGTTATGTAGTTATAATCAAAAGCATTCTGATTCCTGTCACCAAATGGTTCTCCCTTGTCTAAAACTTTTTCATTGAACAGTGTTGTTGATGCTTTTAATCTCAGTTTTTTTATTGAGTACATGTAATGGCCTGAAACATTATATTTGATTTTCTGTTTCCACTGTTTAGTGCGGTACAGGGTGTCGGAATTATCCCATCCGTTGAAGTAGTAACCCATCCCGGATATGCCAAAACTACTCCGGTTCTTTTTATATTTGAATGAGATATCACTATTTGTAATCCCTACACTTTCGCCATAGGTGCTTACATCAAGGTTTATCCCATTTTGCTTTTTCTCTTTAGTTATAATGTTAATGGTACCGGCCAGAGCTCCACTGCCATAAATGACCGATAATGGTCCTTCTATAATTTCAATGTGATCTACATTGCTCATATTTATTTGTGTTATATCAATATTTCCGTCCATACGACCTGTAACGGGTACTCCGTCAATAAGAATTTTAATATATTCACCTGACAAACCCTGCATAGTCATTTTTCCGCCTATATACATATCCTGCTGTAATCGTATGTTTGATTCGGTAGATAACAGCTGATATAGGTCGGCGGCAGCCTTGCCCTCCTCTCTTTTCAAGTCTAAAACTTTCACACTATAGATTGATTTATCTGCTTTAACGGGACCGGCATGACCGGTAATTATAACATCATTGATAGTAACTGACCCGGGCTTTAGTTGAACATTAATGTTACTTTGTCCGGTAATTGTATCGTGAAAAGTTTCATAACCAAGGAACGATACAGAAAGTTCACTTCTGCCTGTATGGTTAAAACTTACCTTGCCACTAATGTCAGTAATGCTGAACAGTACCTTTCCTTTGGGTATTGGTTTTAATTGCACGTGTGCATACTCTACCGGTTTACCGGATGTAGCATCTGTTATAGTAATGTTTATTCTGTTTTGGGCATTTGCGAAAATAGTTATTCCCAACAGCAGAACTGTGAATATAAGTTGTCTGTACATTGTAAAGATCTTACAAGGAAAGAGTCATATGAATTCTTTGAAAAAAAACTGTTTAGCCACTGTGATTATGAGAGGGAAGGAGGCGGGCCTCTGTGTGGAAATGCCCGGACATAACGAGATTGCGAAAAACTGTTTCGGTAAAAAGGATTTAACGAACAGACACGTTTGTTCTGAAATTCAGTTGTGAAGTCACAACCGGCAAAGAAAGCGTTTGAATGATTTTGGTAATGATATGCGTTTGGGGTTGCATCAGGATTTTCACTGAATGAAATGTGGTTGCCTGAGACAACAAGGTTTTTGGAAATCTGCTTTTCTGCTTTTACAAGGTTATTCCCATTAAGGAATATCATGGTGAAGATCATCGCCATGATATAAGGAATAAATTGTGCAGAAAAACCTATTAAAGGCATAAGATTGCTTTAGTTATTTTAGACAAAGATATAAAAATGATATGAAATTACAAATTACGAGATGTGGTATAACCGCAAATCGGTTAGAGAAAAACAACTGTATGCGAAGAGCATGGAAAACATATAGATTTGATGTAACACTCTCCAAACCTTTTTTAATATAATTCTATCAAAGCCACATCAAATATCACAACAGCATAAGGGCCAATGCGACCGCCCGATCCTTTTTTACCCCATCCCAGTTCAGGTGGCACGTAAAAGCGGTATCGGCTGCCGGTGCTCATCATCATTAGTCCTTCGCGATATCCTTCAATAACTTCATTGAGGTTGAATTCCACAGGAGTAGCATCTTTATATGTGTCATCAAGAATTTTTCCTCCAGGCATCATGGATCTTTGGTGAACCTTCACCGTGCTGTTTTCAGTTGGTTTCTTCCCCGATGTCTCTTTAATTATTTCATACTGTAATCCGGATGCAGTTTCCAGAATCCCATCCTTTTTTCTGTTCTTTTCCAAAAAATCTAAACTCTTCTTTTTGTTTTGGCCTGCACTACCTCGGTTTATCTTTTTCCCTTGTTTTCTGCTCATGTAATAATTATCGTTTCAGATACTGCAATTTATTCCTTTTTCTTTCGCTATTATTGAAATTATATTTGAGAGTTCTGAAATGAAAGAGTTTTTAAGCCATTTGGTTGAAATAACCTTCAGAGTATTATTTGTTTTATAAATAACGATATTGTCAGATTTTCTCTCGATAGATTGAATATCTTTCCAATCTATTTCCATTGTAAATAAACGGTTTTTAATACTTAAAATATTATCGTTTATTAAAATAGATGCTTTACCATACGATTGTTTCCATCCATAAAAAATCTGAACAAGCCCTAGTGATAAATAAAATGTAATGTAAATCCAGTCAAAAACTCTGATGTTATCATTCTCAAATATGCGTATTGGTATCCAAAAAACAGCAAACAGAATTATTAATATGCCTAATATAAATGGGACTTTATTTATTTTAATCTCATTTTTCAAATTCTTTTTGTATTCCATATTTTTAATTTTATCAGGTACAAAGAAAAAAAGTAAAAGAATAATTCTTTCTTTGTTGGCTAAATTACTTTTTTTGTATAAAAGTGGCAAATGAATATTTTCTCCGTTAAACAATATCTGAATTACCTGCTGAATTCCAGACATTACAAAGGTCATGGAATACACAGTCCGTTTATGTTTGAACTGGTTCGTGAGGTTTTATATGATAAACATCCGTTTTATTCTTTCAGGCAGATCAATGATTATCGGCAAAATTTAAAAAAGTCGGATAAGGTTATAGAAGTGAGTGATTACGGTGCAGGAAGTCATACGTTGAAAAACAGAAAACGAAAAGTTTCTGATATATACAGGCATTCTGCGATCCGTAAAAAATACGGAGAGGTTCTGTTCCGCCTTGTTAGCAGGTATAAAAGCAGAAATATTGTTGAACTGGGCACTTCGCTTGGTGTTTCTACGCTGTATCTTTCTTTGCCTGCAAGATCCAATACTGTATACACTATTGAGGGTTGCCCTGAAACTGCCGCAATAGCTCGTGATTTATTTTCTCGTTTAGAGCTGAACAGGATAAATTCATTGGTTGGCCGTTTTTATGATGTTTTGCCATCAGTGCTGAAAAAAGTTGAAACAATTGATTTTCTCTTTGTTGACGGTCATCATGAGCGGGATGCAACAGTTGATTATTTTAATATGTGTAAAGAGAAAGCCGGCAATGATTCAATATTTGTTTTTGATGATATTCACTGGTCGAAAGGAATGGAGGATGCATGGAGGGAGATTTGTGATGCGCCTGAACCAACAGTTACAGTTGATTTATATCAGTTAGGATTAGTTTTTTTTCGTAAAGAGTGTAAAAAGCAACACTATGTTGTGATGTGAGTTTTCTCAACTTTCTAATTAAATAATTATATTTGTTTGTGAAAAACATAAGAAATGGATACAAAACTAATTGAAATAGCCGACCTGAAAAAGTTTTACTATGTGGGTTCGCAGACTGTTAAAGCTTTACAAGGAATAACACTTACGATTCATAAAGGAGAGTATGTAGCAATAATGGGGGCATCCGGTTCCGGTAAATCAACGTTAATGAATCTCATTGGCGCATTGGATACTCCTACTGATGGAATATATATTCTCAATGGTTCTGATGTTAGTCACATGGAGGATGAAGATTTGGCTGAAATAAGAAATAAGGAGATTGGCTTTGTTTTTCAAACATTTAACTTGTTACAACGTAATACGGCATTGGAAAATGTAGTGCTGCCACTCATATATGCCGGAGTATCTAAATCAGAAAGGGAAAAACGGGGAAAAGAGACATTAAAAAGTGTTGGTCTTGAACCCAGAATGACACACAAACCGAATGAGTTATCAGGAGGTCAACGTCAAAGAGTTGCTGTAGCCAGGGCTCTGGTAAATAACCCATCTATTATCCTTGCTGATGAACCAACCGGTAATCTCGATTCCAAAACATCAGTAGATATAATGCGTTTGTTTGATAAGATTCATAAACTGGGTAATACCGTTATTGTGGTTACCCATGAGCACGATATAGCCATGCATGCTCACCGCATAATTAAATTAAAAGACGGGCTTGTAGAACTTGATGTTGTTAATGAAGAGGTTACTGTTGCTTAGAGATTAATCTCAACTTTACAAACTTTTAACTTTCTAAACTTTTAACTTTAAGGCACAATTGTATTAACTTTGCTGCCAATTATGAGTCGTTCAAACAAATTACTTCGGAGGTTATTAATTTGGCGGATTAAGCACATTAACCATCGTCAGTTTATTTTATTATTAAGTTTAGTTGTAGGTGTTCTTAGCGGATTAGCTGCGGTAATACTTAAGAATACTATTCACTTTACTAACAATCTGCTTACCGGTGGGTTTGCAATAGAGTCGAAAAACCTGTTATATCTTGCCTATCCGATGATAGGGATACTTATTACCGTGCTCCTGATTAAATATGTCATTAAAGATAGCCTGGGACATGGAGTTAGTAAAATCCTCTATTCCATATCAAAATTGGGCGGTCACATGAAATCTCACAACAATTACTCTTCTGTACTTGCCAGTACTTTTACAATCGGTTTTGGTGGGTCGGTTGGAGCTGAGGCTCCCATCGTATTAACCGGAGCATCGCTGGGTTCTTCGCTTGGCAGGTTGTTTCATCTGAATCATAAAACCATTATTTTGTTAATCGGGTGTGGAGCTTCCGGAGCTATTGCCGGGATATTTAAAGCCCCAATAGCCGGTATCATTTTTACTCTTGAGATTTTAATGCTTGACCTGACAATGGCATCACTTGTGCCGTTGCTTATTTCAGCAGTTTCAGCTTCCACTGTAGCATATTTTTTTCTTGGTAAAGGTGTCGACTTTACGTTTCATCTTAATGCTCCTTTTATACTTGATAACATCCCTTTTTATGTTTTTCTTGGAATTGTAGGAGGGTTAGTGTCATTATATTTCACTAAAGTAGTAATGGGTGTTGAAGGTCGGTTTAAAAAAATTAAAAACACCTATGTTAAATGGATAGTTGGTGGCATATCGCTTAGTTTACTCATATTTATTTTTCCGCCACTTTATGGTGAAGGATACGATACAATAATTGCTTTGTTGGATTCCAATACTGATGCAGTTGTCCAGGGAAGTATGTTTTATGGTTTTCAAAATAACACATGGGTAATGATATTGTTCTTACTTTCTTTGGTGGGATTTAAAGCTTTTGCAACTGCAACAACCACAGGAAGTGGCGGAGTAGGGGGAATTTTTGCTCCATCTTTATTTATAGGAGGAGTAATGGGGTATGCCTTTGCTTTGTTTATTAATAATTCAGGTTTGTATTCCTTGCCTGCAGCGAATTTCACTCTTGTAGGTATGGCTGCGATTATGTCGGGTGTGATGCATGCTCCGTTAACAGCGATTTTTCTAATTGCTGAAATAACACACGGTTACGGACTGTTCATTCCCCTGATGATAACTTCTACCATATCGTATCTTACAATAATGTATTTTGAACCACATTCTATTTACACAAAACGATTGGCTCAGCGGGGAGAACTGATAACACATCATAAGGACAAAGCAGTGTTAACACTGATGAAACTGAACAAGGTGCTGGAAACAGATTTTAGTGCAATAAAGCCGGAAACCACACTGGGCGAACTGGTTAAGATAATTTCATCATCTAAACGAAATATTTTTCCTGTTATTGATGAGAAAGGCAATCTGCTTGGCATTGTAACTCTGAATGATATCAGGGAAATAATGTTTAATAGTGAAATGTACAATGAGATTACTGTTGAAGAGTTAATGATTTTGCCTCCTGCTTTTATTCAGCATGATGACATGATGGACAAAGTAATGCAGAAATTTGAGAATACGGGAGCCTGGAATCTGCCGGTTGTAAATGATGGGAAATATCTGGGGTTTGTTTCAAAATCAAAAATCTTTTCCGTCTATCGCAGGGTGCTGGTTCATTTCTCGGATGAGTGAGATTTAGTAAGTATTATTGTCATTAATAATTAATCACTAACAATTAACAATTATGTCAGGTCATAGTAAATGGTCAACAATAAAGCACAAAAAAGGTGCAGCGGATGCTAAACGGGGTAAGATATTTACCCGTATTAATAAGGAGATTCAAATAGCTGTTAAGGAGGGTGGTTCGGAAGCAGATTCTAATCCACGACTTAGGGTAGCAATGCAGAATGCTAAATCTGTGAATATGCCAAAGGATAATATACTTCGTGCAATAAAGAAGGCTTCTGAAGAGGGTGGAGATAATTTGCAAGAGGTTACCTTTGAAGGGTACGGTATTGGTGGAGTTGCTGTTTTTGTAGAATGTACTACTGATAATAATAATCGTACGGTAAGTGTTATTCGTCATATATTTTCAAAAAGAGGGGGGAGTCTTGGCACCAATGGTTCACTGAGTTTTCTTTTCGATCGTAAAGGTGTTATTCAAGTGTTGAAAACAGATGATATAGATATTGAAGAGTTTGAACTGAAGCTGATAGATTCCGGAGCAGAGGATTTTGAAATTGAGGGTGATTTGATAATAATTACTACAGCCCTTGAGGATTTCACAAAGGTTCAGAAAAAACTGGAGGCGATGAGTGTTGAGATTCAGAACGCCGGATTGCAGCGTATTCCGAATTTGTATAAAACACTATCGGTAGAAGATGCAAAGAAGTTTTTGCATATGATAGATTATTTTGAAGATGATGAAGATGTTCAGAATGTTTATCACAATCTGGAGATGACCGATGAACTGGCCGAAGCATTGGCCGAAGGTTAAATGCATCAATAATTATGTGTGGAGGTAAAAAATCTGTTAATGTTATTAACCTTATTTGATATTTTGCGTATATAATTTTAATAACTTTATATTCAGCTTATTAAAAAACAGATTATGAAACGTATACTTATCCCTGTCGACTTCTCAAAAGATTCGGTAAATGCCGTAAAGTATGGTATTAATATGGCCAATAAACTTGAGGCTAATATTAGACTGATACATGTTCGAACCGGGGATAACTATGCTCCTGAGTTTGGAGGCAATGAGGTTATGTTACGAATTAACAATCAACTTGAGGTGTGGATGAATGAGCTTCTTGATTCTGTAAAAGCTAAATATTATGTAAATAAAGGTAAGATTGACTGGAAGATTCGTAAAGGAAGTGTTGTTCAAGAAATTTCGAATCAGGCAAAATATGATGATACTAGTCTTATCGTTGTGGCATCTCATGGAGTATCCGGATTTCAGGATAAGTTTATAGGAAGTAATGCATACAGATTGGTTGCAAATGCTCCTTGTCCGGTAATTGTTGTGCGGCATGGTTTTAAGTTCGATGCAGAAATAGATAAGATTGTTGTGCCCATCTCTTTTGATAAAGAAAGTACTAAAAAAATTCCGGTTACAGCTGGGTTGGCAAATGTATATAAGGCAAAAATATATTTGGTTGGATTAAAGGATTCATCCTTCCGTCATGTTTTAATTCGAATAAAAGCTCAAATGAATCTTGTTGAGAGATTTATTAAAGGACATGCAAATTTGAGTATTGAAAAGAAAGTGTTGTCAGGAAAGAACCTTTCGCAACAACTACGCGATTATGCCAAAGAGATAGATGCAGACCTGATTGCCATCAGAATACATCATTCTACAAATCCTTTTGCTAATATTTTCAGGCCGTTTGCCAACGATATGGTTAACTATTCCCCAATCCCTGTATTGGTTATACCCACTAAAGATATGGTTTTAAAGAGAAAATGAGTGATTGAGTGATGCGGAACTGTGGATTTGAGAGATTATTTCTACTTCCTCAAATTATTAAATCACCAGATAGGACTTCGCTATTGCCCTATAACAACAATCATCACATTGTTACATCAACAAATTATCACATCAACACATCCTCACATTAAATTATTATATTTGCAGCAGAATAGATATAAGATGAATAAGAATATATTGTTTGCTGTTTTTCTATTATTGCCGTTATCTGTTGTTGGACAGGTAATAACGAATGAGTTACCTGCTGACGTGATCAGGGAAGCAGTTCCAGGCCAGGGAAAAGTCATCATACATGAGGAAGAAGGTATTCCGTTTTTGTTAAATACTCATATCGAGATGAACAAGCGGCATAAGTATGTTGATGGTTATCGTATTCAGCTTTATTCCGGTTCGGGACAGCAAGCTAAGCATAAGGCCTTGGGGGTAAAAGGGAAAGTGTTAGACCTGTTTTCTGATGAGCCTATATATCTGTCTTTTACTGCTCCTTTTTGGAGAGTAAGGGTTGGTAATTACAGAAATAAGCATGAAGCTCTTGGGTTATTGAACAGGTTGAAAAAGGAGTTTCCAAATGGTTATATTGTAAAGGATGGAACAATAAACATTGAAGATCTCTAAGTATTTGAAAACGGGGACTACCGCGAAAAATCAAAAACGGCGTCACTGCGAGGAATCGAAGCAGTCTAATCATTTTATTTACAGAAGTATGAGATTGCTTCACTTCGTTCGCAATGACGCAATAAGACTTTTCGGAGTGGGCTCAAAGCTTAATTTAAGAGATTATTGTAGAAAATATTTTTGCCGGAATGGTTTTTAATCTTTTCGGCTTTTTTTTGTTAGCTAGTTTTTTTTAATCAAGTAGATTTGAGGTTTGATAAATTAAGAATAAATTTGCGCATCTAAAATTATATATATAAAACATGAGTGATCAGATAAAACATGAATGTGGTATTGTTTTAATTCGTCTGTTAAAACCTTTGGATTATTATCAGAAGAAGTACGGAACCTGGATGTATGGACTTAACAAGCTCTATTTGTTAATGGAGAAGCAGCACAACCGCGGCCAGGATGGTGCCGGAGTTGTAAGTCTTAAGTTAGATCAACCTTCAGGAAAGAAATATATTTTCAGAAAGCGCTCTAACAAAGATAATCCTATACATGATGTGTTTAGTTACATAACAAAAAGTATAATGAAAGAGGGCGATGGAAATCAGGAAATGTATAATGATTCTGTATATGCCAAAGATAATCTTCCTTTTGTGGGTGAGGTTTATCTTGGACACTTGCGTTATGGTACATTCGGAAGACACAGCCTGGATTATGTTCACCCCGTGATGCGTGAGAACAACTGGAGGTCACGTAATCTTGTTCTTGCCGGTAATTTTAATCTTACAAATGTAGATGAGATATTCAAATCACTTGAGGATTTGGGACAGCATCCGAAAGACTATACCGATACAGTAACTATGCTTGAGAATGTAGGGCATTTTCTTGATGAAGAGAATCAATACAAGTTCAGACAATATAAAAACGAAGGCCATGATAGTAATGATATATCACATCATATAGAAAGAGATCTTGATCTGTATAAAATCCTTGAACGGTCAAGTCGCCGATGGGATGGAGGTTATGCCATTACAGGCATGATAGGGCATGGTGATTCGTTTGTTATCAGAGATCCGTGGGGCATAAGACCTGTTCATTATTATAAAGATGATGAAATTGTGGTAGTAGCCTCTGAGCGTCCCGTAATACAAACGGCTATGGATGTTGGGTTTGAAGAGGTCAAGGAGCTTGAGCCGGGGTATGGTTTGATAATTAAGAAAGATGGCACTGTATCGGAAAAATTGATTAGGGTACCACAAGAGCGTAAATCGTGTTCTTTTGAACGTATCTATTTCTCCAGAGGTAGTGATAAAACAATATATCAGGAACGTAAACAGTTGGGACGTTTATTGGCTCCAACAATTCTGGAGAAAGTTAATTTCGATTTTAAGAATACGGTATTCTCTTATATTCCGAATACTGCTGAAACAGCATTTTATGGGATGATGGACGGAGTACGTGATCATATCAGGGGATGTCAGAAAAAGAAGATTTTGGAGCTTGGTGGAGATATTACTCCTGGAAAACTAAATGAGATAATGAGTATTGCTCCCAGAGTTGAGAAAGTTGCTATTAAGGATGTGAAGATGCGTACTTTCATCGCTGATGATTCCAGCAGGGATGATATGGTAGCTCACGTGTACGATGTGACTTATGGTATAGTTAATAATAAAAAAGACACTCTGGTTATTATTGATGATTCCATTGTGCGAGGAACAACTCTTAAGAAGAGTATTTTACACATTCTTGATCGCCTGCATCCAAAAAAGATAATAATTGTTTCATCAGCTCCACAAATCAGGTACCCTGATTGTTATGGTATTGATATGGCCAAGTTGCAGGATTTTATTGCCTTTAGTGCTACAATAGAATTGTTGAAAGATACAGGACAAGAGAAAATAATTGAGGATGTTTATAAAAAATGCAAAGAGCAACAAAACCTGCCAAAAGAGGAGGTTGTAAACTATGTAAAAGAGATTTATTCTCCGTTTTCACCTGAAGATATTTCTGCTAAGATGTCTCAGATGCTACGTCCCGAAGATATTGAAGCTGAAGTGGAAATAGTGTATCAGTCAATTGAGAGCCTTCATGAAGCTTGTCCTAACGATAACGGTGACTGGTACTTTACAGGTAATTATCCTACTCCGGGAGGGAATAAGGTTGTTAATAATTCCTTTATAAATTTTTACGAAGGTAAGAATGTAAGGTCATACTAATTTATTTGACCTAATGGTGCTTCTCCGTTTTTATAGTCATCGTTACCACTAAACTTACGCATCCAATGCAAGATGTCGCTTTTCCCTTTTATATTGTAAACACGCCTTGCTTCCTCTTTGTTTAGCCTTCCTGAAAGAACCTCTTTAACTACTTGCTACTTAAATTCTTCTGAATAGTGACTCTTTTTTGGTTTTCTCTTTTTTCATTTTCTATTAAAAGTGAGCGGATGACTTGAAGTCATCCGCTCACTATAATATCAATCTAAAAACTAAAAATTAAAGGAAATTCAACTCCACAATTTCTTACCTGAAAAGAAATGCAACTCCAAACAGGAAACTCTGTCGCTTTATCCATTCGTTTGAATCATCATTATCTATGGATTTCTGGATGTTATAACCTAAATTAAAGTTAAGTGCCGTTCTTTTACCAAGACACAGCTCCTTACCTAAGGCAAATGCGTAGACAGAACCGCTATCTCCACTTTTTGTCTGACCAAAACTAACCTGTGACCCTCCTTCGGCAAAGACATAAAAGCTGTTTTTCTTTTTAGTAAAATAATACTTTACCTGTAATACAAGCGGAAAAGTATTACCTGACCACACTTCATAACGTTCGGCTCCAAAACCGGCATTCAAATTAAACTTAGGCGAAAAGAAGTATCCCGCATACACTCTCAATCCTTTTCCGTATGTAGTTCGTTCTTTACCATTGTAATAGCCTTCAGACTCTCCTCCCGGAAAAGTATAATAGGTATGCAAATTATATTTTACCTGGGTTGCATTAAGATATCTGTATTCAATTTGCAAATTAAACCCTTTACGCTGCGTATCTTCATCTTGCGCATAAACATTATTGAACAGGAATAGAACCAATAGTAATAGATAAATTTTCATATCATTCATAACAATAAAATATTAATTAATTATTCAAAATCAAATCTAAAAAAAAAACTATATTCAGAAAAGTATTTGGCGACTTTTTCCCTTAATTACTGAGGCAATTCTATTAAAAGTGAGCGGATGACTCGAAGTCATCTGCTCACTAATAGGACTTACATTAAAAATTATATCCCTATCTTTGCAGTCAATTATATTATTACTTTCGACCTGCCATAAGCAGGTAACTTTATGAACTTTACAACTTTAAACTAAGTAAGATATGAAAGCATACGTTTTTCCCGGACAAGGGGCACAGTTTGTAGGTATGGGCAAAGACCTGTACGATAACTCAGCAGAAGCTAAAGAGATGTTTGAAAAAGCTAATGATATATTAGGATTTCGCATTACCGACCTGATGTTTGAAGGAACAGATGAAGATTTGAAACAGACAAAAGTAACACAACCAGCCATTTTTCTTCACTCTGTTATAATGGCAAAAACATTGAGAAATAAGTTCACTCCTGAAATGACAGCAGGTCATTCTCTGGGAGAATTCTCTGCATTGGTTACTGCCAAAGCTATGTCGTTTGAAGACGGTCTTAAACTTGTATCGCAACGTGCACAAGCCATGCAAAAAGCGTGTGAGGCTGAACCATCAACCATGGCAGCAATAGTAGGACTGGCTGATGATATTGTTGAGGATATTTGCGATAGCATTGATGACATTGTTGTAGCTGCCAACTATAACTGTCCCGGACAGTTGGTTATCTCAGGTTCATTTGCAGGCATCAACAAGGCTTGTGAGATACTTACCAAAAAAGGAGCAAAAAGAGCGATAAAACTTCCTGTAGGTGGAGCTTTCCACTCACCACTTATGGAACCGGCAAAAGAGGAATTAGCAGCAGCTATTGAAGCAACTGAAATTAAAAAACCGGTTTGTCCTGTTTATCAGAACGTGGATGCACAGCCACACACCAATCCTGAAAAGATTAAAAAGAACCTCGTAGCACAACTTACTGCTCCTGTAAAATGGACACAAATAGTTCAGAACATGATAAAAGACGGAGCTGCTTCATTCACTGAACTTGGACCTGGTAAAGTTCTGCAAGGATTAGTTAAAAAAGTTGACCGAAAGATAGAGACAACAGGCTTCAGCACCTTCCAGAGGGAATGAAGAATTATGAATTACGAATTATGAATTGAGGAACTGAAGATAACTTTTTATAAAAAAGTTAAACCACACAAAACGCATTAGTCCACTTAAGTACATAAGGCTTATGTGGTTTAAACAAATATATGACATTGAACGCACCACTGTCAGGGTTTATGACCACTGACAGGGTTGTTATTTTAATCATCCATAGTAGTCGGATCACCTTCATCTTCACCCAGAGCTCTGCTTTAACTCAAAACTCCTCAATTCATCACATCCTCATCGCCCGGTGGATTAAATGCAATAACAGCTTTCTGGTTTTTGCCATCCATCAGAATAGAAAGGGGTTGTTCAAACCTGACATGAATAAAATATTTAGATAAACTAATGACTTTTTGTTTTTGCAAAATATCCAAATTTACCTTTTCTTATTCTGACTCGTGATAAACGGAAAAATATCAAACATTCATGGAAGTAACAT
>CBDUZZ010000015.1:0-70021 GCA_965371855.1 uncultured bacterium | reverse complement strand
CTTGCTTTAGAATTACCAATGTTTATTGTACTTTTGGAACTGCGAAACTTGAGATCTGTAATATACCTTTGAGCTTTCACAAGAAATGTATCAGCCATATTCTCATCTGTCCAGCGAGCTTTCTCTCCACCTCTCATATGTCCTATTCTTGAGATACCGTTAACAATGATGCCGTCATGTCCATGAGAAAATTTCATTTTCAGTAATTCAGGATGTTCCCTGCCTGTAATCTCATCCGGAAATTTCTTTTTATAACTAATTTCGATAGGATCATTAGGGTCAAGACCAACCACATTGCCATTATCTATAAAAACTGTTGGAACCCTGTCCTGAGTTGCAGCCATAATAAAAGAGTAATCGAATCCGACCTCATTCGGCCCGGGAGAAACGTGTTTGTTCCAGTCAACATTTCCAGAGCCCAAACCGAGATGCCATTTCCCTACTATACCTGTAAAATACCCCTGTCCTCTCAACATTCCCGGGATAGTTATTTTTGCAGTATCAATAATTAATGGTGCCGAACCCGGTAAGATACGAGCCTTTTCATTTCTCCACGGATAGGTTCCTGTCAATAGTGCATACCTGCTGGGCGTACAAGTTGAGGACGAGGCATATCCTTTAGTAAACCGAACACCTTCATTTGCCAACATATCAATGTTTGGTGTTTTTATAGCGGTACTACCATAGGCACCTACGTCACCATAACCCAAATCATCCGCATAAATGATTATGACATTTGGACTTTTAACTGTTTGTGAACTTTTAACTTCTTTATTTCCACATGACGAAAAGATAAAAGCAGAAACCAGAGTAATCAACAATAAGTTTTTCATAATAATTATTTATTAATTTTATTTTTTTAAAAGGAAAAGAATTGTAACATATTTTCTTCATGTCGTCTTTAACCTATGAGATTAAAGGTTAATTAACACTAACAAACTTCGGATTTAATTCAATCGGAACCGGTGCATTAGTCTCTTTTCTCCAATTATCCAGTAATTCTAAAAGTTCCTCTTTCTTTTCAGGATTAGATTCAGTAAGACTGTTCTTTTCGCTTATGTCATTCTTCAAATTGTACAACTCAATATCGTTATTTTCGAAATACTGAATAAGTTTCCAATCTCCCAAACGAACGGCTGAACCCGGACGAGTTCGAAATAAAACATCCTGACACTCCACGTTTCCTCCTTCAAGATAAATTGGGAAATGCCAGAAAAGTGGTCTTTTTTCAAAATTTCCTTTATCGATCAAAATGGTTAAAAATGATTTTCCATCCAGTACTTTATCCGATGGTTTTTCAATGCCGGCTACTTCTAAAATTGTTGGATAAAAATCCATATTGGTTATCGGTATTTCAGACTTTGTTCCACCTTTAATTTTTCCTTTCCACCAGGCAAACATTGGCTCACGGATTCCACCTTCGTAATACGACCCTTTACCAGCCCTAAGTGGCCATTGTTTAGTTACTTTATACACACCTCCATTGTCTGAAATAAAGAGGATGAAGGTATTCTCCAATTTACCTGATTCTTTCAAATTAGTTATCATTCGTCCAATCTGCGTATCCAGATTTTCAATCATAGTTGCATATTTTGCATTTTCTTGCCCGTTCCATCTCTGTTTATTTTCATACTTTGGCAACAATTTTTTTACCGGCTGAATGGGAGTATGTACCGCATAAGGCGAATAATACATAAAAAACGGCTTGTCACCTGTCGATTTCAGAAATTCAATTGTCTTGTCCATAATCAGGTTGGTCAGATAATAATCTTTCGACGGAGCATCGAGTGGGACATTCTTGTATGGTGGATAATAACTCCCCGGATTTCCGGCATGGTTACCGCCAATATTTACGTCGAAACCACGTAAAAGTGGGTCGTCGGTTAAATGCCATTTTCCTGCATGACAAGTTGTGTAACCTGCCTTTTTCAATATCTCCGGAATAAGAACATTGTCATCGGGCATGTAAACACTGTTTTTAGTGGGAATGAGTTTCCTGTCCTGACTTTTCCCCCGGTCTGAATTTCCAACCGTATAAATTCCGTGACGCTGTGGCCACTGTCCGCTCATCATACAGGCACGGCTGGGTGCACAGTTTGCAGCAGTAGCATATGCATTTGTAAAAATCATTCCATTGGCTGCAAGTGTGTCTATGTTTGGTGTTTCGTAATACTCCGAACCCATAAAGCCTACATCACGCCAGCCCATATCATCGATATTAATTAAGAGAATATTGGGCTTTTCAGATTTAATAGTTTTAGTTTGAGAACAACCCGCAATATTTAAAGAAATAATAGCAATAGAACATAGTTTAATAAATTTTTTCATCTTTTGTCATTTTAGTTTATTATCCAACTCTTCAAAAATACTAATTTTGTCAGGTTCTTTTGCAAAACAGATATGTCTCTATCCTTTTTCCGATTCAAAAATTTCATATTTAGCCATACTCATTTTTTGCAAAAGATACTTAATTGAAACTCCCATCACGCCCAATCCATATTGCGTACTACGCTTCAGATTTATCGATGATGCTTCTTCAAAATATTTTGTAGGACAGGTGACTTCAGCAATCTCAAAACCAGCATAGAAAATTTGAGCAATCATTTGATTGTCAAAAACAAAATCATCCGAATTACTCATAAACCCAATACTAGTTAACACCTTTGATGAGAAAGCACGGTAGCCGGTATGATATTCGGATAACTTTTGATTCATCAGGATATTCTGGAACAGGGTTAAAAATCGGTTGGCTATATATTTATACACAGGCATACCACCTTTTAATGCGCCATTACCCAAAATTCTTGACCCGATAACCACATCATAAACGCCATTGGCTATCATATAACACATCGAGTGGATTAATTTAGGTGTATATTGATAATCGGGGTGAAGCATCACAACAATATCAGCTCCCAGTTCAAGTGCCTTGTTGTAACATGATTTTTGATTGCCGCCATACCCCTTATTTACATTGTGTTTCACAATATATTTTATTCCGAGCCTTTCAGCCTCCTCCACTGTTTTATCTCTACTTAAATCATCAACCAGAATAACTTCATCAACGATATCAAAAGGGATTTCATTATAGGTTATCTCCAACGTTTTTTCAGCATTATAAGCAGGTAGTACAACTACAATCTTTTTATCATCTATCATTATCAATTATTTTATTTTCAAACTAAGTTAGTGCATGCAAGAAACTATCAATAGATTGCCTGCCTGCTGCAGGCAGGCTTCGTCCTATCGTCCTCGCAATGACGAACAGTGTCATGTTTCCTTGTTAATTACCCACATCACGCTTAAAGAAAACAAAGCCATTCTTTTCTTTAAGCTTATTAAAATCTGTGTATTTTTCTTCAAATTTATCTGCTTTTGTATTCTTGCAAATAATATAAACAGTTTTATCTATATCGCCTGTTAATAACCATTCAAGGTTAGCGGCATTTTTATTCTCAGGAATTTGCTTATCGAAATAATAGTATTGAGCATAACTCTTATAACTATATGTATCAACGTAGCAGTCTTCTTTCGATTTTTGTTTTAAGAAACTAACTGCAGCATTTTGCGAATATTGCTCCACAATAGGTACAATAATAATCATACTAAGACTTGTAAATAATAAACTACTCACTAAGATTCCGGTAATCTGTTTCTTTACATCTTTAAAAAACAGAATAGAGAATGCTACTCCTGCTATTAGTACTACCCCGATAAGAAATTCAAAACCTGACCAGTGCACATTTGCTTGTAAATTACCCACAGCAAAATCATCTTTTATCAAACCGGTTGAAATAATCTGTTCTTTATATTTTTCTATTAATTGTAAAGCAATAATCCCGCTACCAAGTACCACAGACAAAAACAGTGTTGTAATCTTCATCCACAAATTAAATTTTTGCTTCTTTTCAATAATTTCATCAATTACAAATGCCGCTAAAAATGTAAGAGGGAAGTAACACATTGATGAGTAATGAACAATCTTAGTACTCACTATTGTAAATAAAATCAGTACTACCCAAAAAAGAATAACCATCCATTGTTTAAAATGACTATATAAATCCTTTTCTCCTTTTGCTCTTCTGAATGACTTTAAGGCAAATACAGAAGCCGGGAAAACACCAATAAAAAGGATAACAAAATGATAAAACAAAAACCCACCATGTCCTGCTCCCTCTTCAGAAAAAAGACGAATCTGATATTCAAAAAAATCAACTATAACATTTAAGTTGCCGTTTAACATTTGAAGAATAAACCAAAAGCCCCCAACAAAAGCTACAGTAACAGCATAAACAATAATCACTTTTATTTGTATAAACTTCTTATATGAACTACTGAAAATCATATAAGCAACAGTTGTTAAAAAAAAGAGCAAGAAAGCTACAGGCCCCTTTGTTAATATCCCCAGCCCAATAAAGATTGCTGAAAAAGCAACATCCCTTAATACTTTTTCATTTTTTGACTTATCACAAAACAGAATAAAATAATAAACCCCCAGAAAGATAAAAAGATTGAACAACGGGTCAATAATTCCGGATTTAAAATAGAAATGTGGTAATACAGAAGCTACATAAACAGCTACCCATAACATACCAAACCTCATACCATGAACACGTTTACCAACATTGTAAATAACCAACATAGTAACAATCCCTACAATGGCATTCGGAAATCTGGCAGCAAATTCATTAATTCCAAAAACCTTCATACTTAACACTTGTAGCCAAATAAAAAGTGGAGGTTTCTCCCAAAAAGGCACAAAATTAATCTGAACATTCAAATAGTCACCTGACACAATCATCTCACGCGCAGATTCTGCAAAATTTATCTCATCCCAATCAAACAAATTAACACCCCCTAAAAACGGCACAAATAAAAGTATTGCACCAAAAACTATTATTAGTTGATTATATAGATTTTTTTTATTGTCATTCATTGTATAACATCTTATATAGTAACGTTAAGTATTGCTCCAGCATTACTATTTTTCCCTTTTAAATACCCTAAGGATTAAACCAGATAATGAATTGTCAAATTTAGGATTTTTCAATTTCATTCCAAGACAGAATATAAGACCGCAGAAAAACACACTAATAAGTGACCCAAAATAGATGTCAACAAGAAAATGTTGAGACAGATAAACTCTTGAATATGAAATAAGAAAAGCAATAACAAAATAAAGAAACTTTAACGAACTATTTTTTGAGATTAATGCCAGCATAAAAAAAACGCCAAATGCCGATGCAGAATGACCTGACGGGAAACTGTATATAAGAAGCATCTTTACATCAGGGACAAAATACAGATCATATATCCCCAGAAAATGAACTACTGGTCTTGGCAAAGCTGCAAACACTACTCTTTTTAATACTTGTATGACAATGGTTGTAAGAAACACACTACTCAACATAATTAAAGCATAACGATAACTAATAAATAGAAGTAGTGCAATAAAAACAGCGACAACAACACCATCTCCTAGATGTGTAATATACATAAAAAACTTATCGGTAACAGAATGATGAAACTGATTTAAAAAAATGTGTACCTGATCTTTAGAGTATAAAACTAAAAAGAAAGAACTAATAATTAAGAATGATAAATACGGAACAATAAAAAACCTGTTTCTTCTGAGTAGTTCAATCATAAAATTCTATAATCTAATCTTTTATTAAAGCATTCTCGTAATTAGGTATTGACTCATCAATATTTAAACACTACTCCGGTTCAGGAATTGGATCAAATTTATCATAATTCTGTGCTGATACTTTAATCCAATAAGGAGAAGTATAAAAATGAGGATATGTAGGCAAACTACTTTCCCACATTAGCAGTAATTTATATAGTTCCATATACCTTTCAGGATTCTCATCGCATAAATCATTTCTCTCTCCCAAATCTTCAAAAGGATGAAAATATTGTGCCGGTCGGTGAGTAAGCCGTATAAATTTATCTTCTCCATCAAGCACACAAGACTGACCTTGCAAACGCCAGAACAAACGCCGTTGTTTGGCTGGTTGTTCTCCGTTTTAAAACCGGTAAAACATTATATCCATCATATACTCTGGGAGTTTTTTTCTTTCCATTACCATCAAATGCTTCGATAGGTTCAGCATTTGCAACAGCAAGAAATGTTGGCAACAAGTCGAGGCTTGAAATAACGGCATCAGTTCTACCTTCTTTTATAACTCCGAGCCAATGCCATATCATTGGAACACGTATTCCACCTTCACGCATATTTCCTTTACTGCCGGAGAACGGCCCTCTCCATGCATGATTATTTGTTGCACCTCCATTATCTGCAAAAAACACTATGATTGTATTCTCATACACACCCTGTTGCTTTAAAGACTCAATAAGCCTTCCAACACCACGATCGAGAGCATGTACCATTGCTGCATAAGTTCTGCGTCCTTTATCTTTAATATATGAACAGGCAGCCAAGTCCTCTTCTGTGGCCTGCATCGGGGTATGTGGAGCATTATATGACATAAATAAAAACCATGGTTTCTCATTATGACCTTTTATCCATTTAACACCTTCGTCAGTAAAAAAATCAGTCAGATAAGGACTTGAATACTCTTCAACAAAAGTTCCATTTCGCTGTATTGTACTTCGTCCCGTTTCAGGAAAGTAGTTATGCCCCCCACCTGTCATACCACAAAAATAATCAAATCCACGGCTATTCGGATGATGCACTTCTGCTTCACCAAGATGCCATTTGCCTATGATAGCGGTTTCGTAACCAACATTTTTAAGATGATCAGCAATTGTATATTCTCCCGGAGTTAAGCCATGAAACTCAGGCCTATTAGCCATACTTTCATTCCAATGTGTAAGGTTATGTTCGAAGCCGAATTGTTGTATCTGACGTCCGGTTAATAGTCCGGCTCTGGAGGGTGCACATACGCTTGCGGTAACATAAGCTGCATCACAAAATGTGCCTGTTTTTGCAAGATTATCAATATGTGGGGTTTTAATTTTCTTACTTCCAGTAAAGCTTAAATCACCATAACCCATATCATCAGCAAGAATAATCATAATATTAGGCCCGGATGGTGCATTATTTTCGGTATTGCTTTGCGCAATTCCTTTTCCTGCAAACATTAATAGAAAAATTAAAACCAAATAGTTCATACCCATTTCATTGTTATACAGTTTTAGTGACTAATCATTTTATTAATTATAATCAGCTCCAATATTACTATTTTCTACTGACTTAATCCAATCATATAATTCTTTTTTCATTTTTTCAGCTACTTCAGGATGCTGTGAAATAATATTGTTCTTTTCGCCTTTGTCATTTATTAAATCATACAACTCAAAGGTATTCCCATTGTCAATACTTATTAATTTATATTGATTATTAACCCAAGACATTTTTTTTGCAAAAAGGAAACCAATTGGTTTTTCACGTTCCTGTTGTGTTCCGTTTAACAAAGGCAATAAGCTCTCTCCATCAATAGACCTGTCATCAGGATAATCTATTTTTAGGATATCAACAATTGTTGGGAGATAATCACTTGTTACGGCGGGAAAATCCACTCTTGTCTTCTTATCGAAGTTGTTTTTCCAATAAACAAAAGCAGGCACTCTTACTCCTCCCTCGTACAAGCTTCTTTTTCTTTCTCTAAAAACACCAGCACTACCGGGAGTTCCGTTTTCAGGCCCATTATCACTACAAAACCAAATCATTGTATTATCCTCTAAGCCCAGTTCTTCCAACACATTCCATAACCTGCCTACTTGTTCATCCATAGATGTAATTGTGCCGTAATAAATCTGCTTTTGTAAATCCAGAGAGCCATACATTTCCCTATGCGCTTCATCCGTTACAACAGGTAAATGAGGTGTATGAAACCAAATTGTAGTAAAAAACGATTTTCCTTCCTTTGTTGAGTTTTGAATAAAAGGAATTACCCTATCCATAATTATCCTGGAATCATCACCACGCAAGTTAAGGGTTTCTTTTATTTCATTTCCTATCCAATAAGAAGTCCCATATTGTTTCGTGCTATCCGTTTCATTAACAGCTTTCCATCCAAATCTTTTACTTTCGCCCTTTTCAAATACAGTGGGATAGATCATTGGATCGTAAGTTGGCACTTTAGATTCTGTACAAAAGAACCGGTCATATCCATGCATCGTAGGAATGCTAAAATGTTCCGGATTCTCAGGTCCTCCCCTGTTCGCATCTTTAGATATTTTTGTAAGTGTTCCTAAATGCCATTTACCAAAATGACCGGTTGCATACCCATTGTCTTTTAATAATTCCGCAATGGTAATTTCTTCCTTTTTCATATACCCCTGATTTGCAGTAGGAATACCCATTCTTAACGGATTTCTTCCGGTAATTAGGCTTGCTCTTGTTGGGGAGCAAACAGCTGAACCAGAATAAAACCTATTGAAGATGATACCCTTTGATGCCAGAAAATTAAGATTGGGAGTTTTCAATTCCGTATTACCATTAAACCCTGCATCCTTCCATCCCTGGTCATCTGTCATTATTAAAATGATATTAGGCTTCTGTTTCTGAACAGGTTTACAACCGACTATAAATATGACAAATAACATTACTAATCCCCGATACAATAAATCCATAATTTTTCTCCTTTTTAATTGACACTAATTAGTCAAAAATAATATTTATAGTTGAGACATTATTATAGTTTATCTTGTTAATTAATAAAGACATCCATAAATTTAACAAAAACAGTTTATATATTACTTAAATTCAGCTTACAAATAACAAAACCTGCACAAAAACCGACAACAAGGCCTGTTACTACGAAACCAACGCAAAGACCAATAACGCAGCCTTCAACAAGGCCTGCACAAAAACCACAAACACGACCAACAAGCAAGCCTCAGACACGGCCATCAATAAGCACACAACAACGTCAGCAACTTAACAAGTCTTATCAGAATCGTAGCCAAGGCAACACTAACTACAACAGAACTCGTTCGTATGGTGGAGCAACCAGAAGTATGCCTTCAGCAGGAGGCAGAAGGAGATAATTCAATTGAAAGCCTGCCTGTCTGCAGACAGGTTTGTCAAATTTATAAAGTTTTCAGGTAGCCAAATAACAAACAGATTACAATGTAAAAGATATTATATTTGGTCTGATATCTGTTATGCTTTTATTTTTCTATCAAAATGCAATTATTTAAAACAACATCAATTAACTTACCGCCACATTCGCCTTTTATGGTAACTTCAGAATCAATCAGAATCTCATTTTGATTTGATACATACTTGTTATACAGAACACAATTCACTCCGGAAAACACATCTCCGGTTTCTAAAATAATTGAGGTAAACACTGAATCTTCGATACTAATTTCACGAATGGTGCCACTTACATGGATGATTTTCCCTAAAAAAGTTTTATTTGCAGCTTCCTCGTTTATTGAATATTTACTAAATAACTCTGATGCAGTTATTGTATAGTCAGGTTCACGATTTACTAGTGTTTTTTCCGGTTTGAAAATAACATAAACACCAAGTGCAGCAATAAAAACAAAGACAACAAGAATACTATGCAATGTGTTTTGCTAAGATAAAAAAAGAAAAGAAAAAACAATTTAGACATTCGACCCTTTCAGGGTCGTGTTACCTTGTATAAAATACACAATCTATAAACATAAGAATCCTTCGGATTCTAACCTATCCATTTAAATAAAAAGTCTTCTTTGTAATCTATTTCATACTTTTTTAAAAACTCGGTATATTCCTCCTGAAATGTTCTTTTTCGATGATGTTCCTTTTGATTCATAATGTAATGAATAACATTTTCAAACGCAGAATGGCTATAAGAGAAAGCTCCATATCCCTCCTGCCATTCAAAATTACACTTTGTAAAAACATTTTCCTTAATGAAATTGTGTGATGATTTCTTAACTTCTCTTACCAAATCCGACAATCTACAAGATGGCCTCATGCCAATTAAAAAATGAATATGATCAGGCATCCCATTTATGGCAAGCATCTTCTGTCCTTTATTTTGAACTATTCCCGTTATATACTTGTACAACTCATGCTCCCAAGAATTGTTTATCAAACTACACCTGCCTTTTACAGCAAAAACTATGTGAATATAAATTTGTGAAAATGTACCTGTACTCATTTTGATGATTGATTTAAAAACTGTTTATATCTCAAGATATACTATCCCGAAGGGATTATATGTTTATAGAAAAATCAATTCAATTATTCGACCCCGATGGGGTCGCACATCCATACAATTATTAAATCCTATAAACATGAGAATCCTTCGGATTCTTATATGCTATAAATATTTGAATCCTTTGGATTCGCACATGGCATTGAACTTTACAAGTTTAAAAATTCAGATCATATTATATATGTATTCTCACCTGGAATTATTCATCCCCTAAAACCTTAAATTTCCAGTTCGGATTAGAAGACTGTACATGCTCCTTCTTTATTATCTCTTTAACTTTTTCAATTATTTCAGGATGTTGAGCTGCTATATCATCTGACTCTGTTATATCTGTTTCCAGATTATACAGTTCAAACGTGAAATTATTTTTCTTCCTCATATTTCTACACACAGCCTTATATTTACCCATACGAATAGCCAACTGACCACCATATTCAGGATACTCCCAATACAAAAATTCATGCTCTTTCTGTTTCTCACCTATCAATACAGGCAGGAAACTTATCCCATCAGTATCCTTTGGTTTTTCAATTCCGGCTACATCACACATTGTAGGTAACACATCATAAAATACTGAAATATGCTCAGATGTAGTACCAGGTTTAATCTTACCCGGCCATTCGGCAATCATCGGAACACGCAAACCTCCTTCATAAACAAAACCTTTACCTCTGCCATATTCACTACGGAATGGCCTTGCACTATTAAACCATGGAGAATCACTTCCCCCGTTAAAGGTAGGACCATTATCCGAAGTAAATATGATTAATGTATTATCATAAATACCCAATTCCTTAAGTTGCTTAACCAGTTTGCCAACATTTTCATCCAGATATGAAACCATTGCAGCATAGGTTGCGTGAGGATAACGGCTGGGGAAATAGCCCCTATTCCCAACATAAGGTTCCTCATCACCAAATTTCTTTACATAATAATCAACCCATCTTTGTGGTGCCTGCAATGCAGCATGTGGTATTGGAGATGCCCAATACAAAAAGAAAGGCCTGTCCTTGTTTTCATCAACAAAACGAGTAATACGTCCAAACATCAACTCAGGCGAGTACTCTTTAAGTTGATATGGTGCATAGTTGGAAATATCATAAGGATCAGCCTCCTTAGGGTAATGTGTAGATGGAGGAACAGTATCATTATCAAGATGAACACGATGATCGTTTTCCCATAAATGCACAGGATAGTATGTATGCGCCTGACGCTGACAATTATATCCAAAAAAATAATCAAACCCTTGTTTGGTTGGCACACCATCAGTGTGAGGTGCTCCTAAACCCCATTTACCAACAACTGCCGTTTTATATCCAACTTGTTGCAATAAACGACCAATAGTAATTGTACCTGCAGGAATAGGCCGCTGCCCTTCTAATGTAGAATCTGCTATCATTGCCCGATAATCCCAAACCTTACCACGCTTAGCCCACTCATCATTTCCACGAACTAACGAATGACCTAAATGTTTACCTGTAAGTAATACACTTCTCGATGGTGCACAAACCGGGGCTCCTGAGTAATGCTGTGTAAATCGCATTCCATTATTTGCAAGCTGATCAATGTTAGGGGTTTCGATTTTCTCCTGTCCATAAACGCCTAATTCACCATACCCCAAGTCATCAGCCAAGATATAGATAATATTAGGTTTTTGTTTCTTCTCATTACTGATATCTGCACATGATGTTAATAATACCATGGTTCCTACCACTAACACACTTAATATAAAAGTTCCTTTTCTCATAATGTTTTTTTTTATTACAAATATACTATTACTAATATTATTTTGAAATACTATTGTTTGTTTCAAAAAATGTAGTTTTTTTATTTTAGTCCTAAGTTATCTTTGAATCTAGTCTAAAAAGATACTAAATACGTCATTGGTAGGAATCGAAGCAATCTAATGTCCTGTATCTCTATTTGTTGAGATTGCCTGTCTGCAGCAGGCAGGCTTCACTCGTACCTCATTCACAAAGACGACAGAGACTTTTTAGATCAGACTCATCTTTTATTATCTGGCTATTGCTACTCCACTTCCAATTGACCTTTTGAATCGGCATCTTTCAGGTTACGAACTTTTGTTGTGCCGCCACCTTTAAGGGTTAATTCAACCGGCTTATTTGTCTTCCAAGCACCACGTGTAAAGTCAGGAATTTCGATAGGTTTTGAACCGTTTGCAATAGACCATTCACTCAGGGGTGTTATACAACTCCAGGCTGCTGCATCATAAACATCCATATCCATTGGCAAACCATTTCGAAGAGAGTCTATTAGTCGCCAGTCCATAATAAAGTCCATTCCACCATGGCCACCAACTTGTTTTGCCATTGCACCAACTCTTTTAACAATTTCAGGTTCGTACTTAACTTGTAACTCCTTCATTTCTGCGTCAGATACTTTCTTATGACCAAAAGCAATATGAGTAAGAGGCCATTTCTGTGCAAAACATTTTGTTCCACTTAACATATGAATTCTGGAATAAGGACGAGGAGAAGATATATCGTGCTGTATCATAATTGTTCTCCCTTTATTGGTTTTAATCATTTGCATATCCATATTTCCACGCATGTCCCAACCAACAAATTGCTTGAAAAACGGGTCTTCCTCGGCCTTTTCTTCAATGCGTTTTTTCAGTGTAAAATCAGCACTCATCATCGAAGTGAGGTAATCCATCTTGTCACCACGATTGATATCCATAGCCTGACAAATAGGGCCTAATCCGTGCGTTGGATAGACATTTGCCTTACGTTTATTTTCGTGCAGACGCCACATTTCTGTATATGCACCGTCAGTCATTTTTGCATCTTTTGGTTTATTAAAAAGCCAGTAATCTAAATTGTGAATGTACGCTCCTTCTCCATGAATCAAATCACCAAAAGCACCCTGACGAACCATATTCAGTGTTAACAATTCGAAGAAATCATAACAGCAGTTTTCAAGAATAACACAATGTTTTTTTGTACGTTCCGATGTTTCAACAATTTCCCAACATTCGTCCATGGTTCTGGCAGTAGAAACTTCAATAGCGGTATGACATCCACCTTCCATTGCAGCCAATCCAACCGGAACATGCCATTTCCACGGAGTAGCCGTATAAACCAGGTCAACCAGGCCGCTGTTGCATAAATCTTTAAACGCAGTGTCGCTTCCGGTAAATTCTTTAGCTTTTGGCAAACCGGCATTGGCAATAATTTTTTGTGCACCATCCAATGCTCCCTGGCGAATATCACAAATGGCTGTTATTTCAACACCTTCAATATGTGTCATTCGTTTAACAGCACCCGAGCCACGGTCGCCAATACCAACAAATCCAACCCGAACAGTATCGAGTTTAGGTGCAGCATAACCACACATATTAAAATTCATTTTTGGCATACGTTCAGCCGATTTTCGAATATGCTTTACCTTCTCTTCATCACCCGCACATGATGATGCCATCAAAGGAGAAGTAGCAATTACACCTGCTCCGAGACCTATGTTTTTTAAAAATGACCTGCGATTTGTACTCATTGTATCAGTATTTAAAGTTTATAATTATTATTTATCACCAAGAACTTTTTGTTTAAAAAAAGCAATAGCTGCCGGTTCATGTTCATTTTGCATTATTGTTTCAATTTGTTTAACAATATCGGGAAACTCTTTAGCCACATTATTATTCTCTTTAATATCTTCCTCTAAATTGTATAGCTCGATTGTACCTATTGTGTTCTTTCCATTTTTACGAACACCCTTCCATTTTCCCATTCGTAACGCCTGACTTCGTCCAAGTTCCCAATAAAGAGAGGTGTGTTCCTGCTGACCATCATTACTCAACAGAGTTGGTAGCATAGAAATACCATCAGTATCCTTATATTGATCAATACCGACAACATCACAAAGTGTAGGCATAACATCCCAAAAGGCAGAAATATGATTGGTTGTTGTTCCCGGTTTAATTTTACCCGACCATGATACAATCATTGGCACCCGAATTCCTCCATCGTCAAAAGAACCTTTTATTTTTCTTTTACTACTTCCAAGAACCCCTGCACTTTCAAACCATTCAGGGTCAGCACCACCATTAAACGTGGGACCATTATCAGATGTGAAAATAATAAGTGTATTATCGTAAACACCCAGCTCCTTCAACTTTGCAACCAATTTGCCAACGTTTTCATCTAAATACGAAATCATGGCTGCATAAGCAGCATGCGGATAGCGATGTGGATAGTATCCTTGATTTCCTAAGTAAGGTTGTTCATTACCAAATTTCTCAACATAATAGTCTACCCAACGCTGAGGAGCTTGCAGTGCAACATGCGGAATTAAAGATGCCCAGTAAAAAAAGAAGGGACTATCACTGTTCTCAACAATGAAGTTCTCCATTTCGCTGTACATCACATCCGGAGTATAATCATTTTGGGTATATGGTGCATAACTACTTTCATCAAATGGGTCTTTATCTTTCGGAAGTCTTTGAGAAAGAGCCATTGTTTTATTATTGAGATAAAGTCTCTTTTCATTTTTATATAAAAAAGAAGGATAATAAGTGTGCGCTATTCGCTGGCAATTATAGCCAATAAAGAAATCGAATCCTTTTGTTGTTGGAATGCTATTTGTGTGTGGCGCTCCAAGTCCCCATTTTCCTGACATTCCGGTTTTATAACCTGCATCATGCAGTAAATTTGCGATGGTAACCGTGCTCTCTTGCATTGGAGGATTACCTTCTAAGGTAGAATCCTTTTCCATAGCAAAAATATTTTGCACATTACCCCTGGACGCCCAGGCATTGTTATTTCTGATATCGGTATGGCCGGTGTGTTTACCTGTTAACAAAACACTTCTGGAAGGTGCACAAACTGCCGAGCCTGAATAGTGTTGCATAAACATCATTCCCTCTTTTGCCAGTTGGTCGATATTTGGAGTTTCAATTTTTCTCTGTCCATAACACCCCAACTCCCCATATCCAAGGTCATCAGCAAGGATATAAATAATATTTGGTTTATTCTCCTGCTTCTCTTTTTTTGATTGGCATGAGAGGGTAAAAACTAATATTAAAAATGCGGTTACAGAAATTTTTATCTTCATCATTCATTTTTTTAAATATGTTAAATTATTTCGTCTGCTTTGGTTTCACAACTATTATCTATTACCTAACGAACATCCTTGTTCACTTCTAATTATTTATAATCAGCTCCATTACTACTATCTTCTACGGTTTTTCTCCAGACATAAAACTCAGCTTTCATTTTCTCAGCAATTTCAGGATACTCTGAAATGATATTATTTTTCTCTTCTTTATCGTTTTTCAGATCGTACAATTCAAAAGTATTTCCTCTGTCCATACTTATTAACTTATATCTGTTATCTACCCAAGACATTTGTTTAGAAATTAAAAACCCTATCGGTTTTTTCCTCTCAGTTTGTGTTCCCTCTAAAAGTGGCAATAAGCTCTCTCCATCAATTGTTCTGTCATCAGGGAAATCCATATCTAACACATCCATAATTGTTGGTAAATAATCACTTGTTACTGCAGGAAAATCTACTCTGCCTACATTTTCAAAATGACCTTTCCAGTAAACAAATGCAGGAACTCTTACCCCTCCTTCGTATAAGCTTCTTTTTCGATCTCTAAAATTACCGGCACTTCCCGGAGTGTCTCTTTCCGGACCATTATCACTGCAAAACCAAATCATTGTATTGTCGTCAATACCCAGTTCCTTCAATTTATTCCACAATCGCCCCATTTGCTCATCCATGGCGGTAATGGTGCCATAGTAAATTTGTTTTTCTAAACTCAAAGTGCGGTATAATTCACGGTGTTCTTTGTCAGTCACAACAGGCAGATGTGGTGTGTGAAACCAGATAGTTGTAAAGAACGGACTATTTTCATTTGTTGATCTTTCAATAAATGGGATAACTCTGTCCATAATAATCTTAGAGTCATCGCCTTCCAAATTATCTAATTCTTTTTGTTCAGTCCCTATCCAATAGGCTGTTCCGTATTGCTTTGCTCCCTTTCCATTCTCAATAGCTTTCCATCCATTTCTTTTGCTTTCACCTTTATCAAACTCTAAAGGTATTAACATCGGATCAAATGTCGGCACTTTAGATTCGGTACAGAAGAACTCGTCATATCCATGCATTGTAGGAATACTAAATTCAACTTTACTACCGAAACGACCACCTCTATTTGCATCCGTAGCTCCTGTTTCTTTTTCGGTTAAAGTACCCAAATGCCATTTGCCAAAATGAGCTGTAGCATATTGTTTTTTCTTCAAAAGCTCTGCAATTGTAATCTCCTCTTTTTTCATATGACCAACATTTGCATGTTTAACTCCTATTCGAAACGGATTTCTACCGGTAATTAAACTTGCCCTTGTAGGTGAACACACAGCAGAAGCAGAATAAAATCGATTAAAAACAACACCGTTTTTTGCCAACATATCGATATAGGGTGTTTTAATTATTTCATTCCCATTAAAACCAGCATCAAACCACCCTTGATCATCAGTCATGACCAAAATAATATTAGGCGTTTTATAATTCTTCCTTTTGTTATTTGATGATGTTGTATTATTTGACTGACAAGATAAAAACAACAAGACAATGATAAAATATTTGCACATAATTCTTTTCCTTAGTTTTTTTGTTGGTTTACATTTTTTATTGTTGTTTAATTCAAAGTATATTTATATGTAAAAACTACATGAGTGACAAATTTACAATTATTAATAAGATGACCGTGACGTGATTAATCAAATAACTAACATATTTTCATCTTAAACAATAAAACACTGCTATTTTAAGCTAATGCTTAATAGGTACTAGTGTTAGCTTTCAATTATCCAACATAAAGAATTGCTGGCACCTCTGTTTATTCATCTGATTCATTCAACTATATATTCATTCAATAGCTTCCCATCTGGGTCATAGTGCCTGAAAGTTAATGTTGATTTTCCATCAGCTTGAGACACTATTCCTTCCATAAATCCCCCAGTTACATTAAGATAAAGATGTTCAGGAAGTTTATTAGACTGTCTCCATCCCCCGGCATGTTTATTACTGGCCGGCCCACAACTAAATTCTATCACCCCTGTTTCCAGATCTTTCGAGATATACTGCCAATGCCTGTCACCGCAAACAATTACCATATTTTCCTGCTCACTAATAAACTTTCTTAGTTGGTCTCCTTCATATTTAAAACCACTATTTGCATGGTTGTCGTTTTTGTTTTTACGGTCGGGACCAATAATTGGTGTTGGGCTAATCAGCACCTTGTATGTAGCATCCGATAGTTCCACAGTTGATTTAAACCAATCCATCTGCTCTTTTCCCCATATAGTTTTTTCCGGTCCATCAGGTATATCGTTAGAACTTCGGTAGTCTCTTCCTTCAACCAACCATATTTGCAAATCTTTTCCCCAACGTACAGTGCGGTAAGTTTTTTCTCCCATCGGTACTTCATCCAAAAATATTTGTGTTCCCTGTTCATATGTAAACTCACCCATATATCTGGTTTTCATGCCGGGGTAACAATCATCCATCCACACATCATGGTCGTCTTTTATAAAATAACTTGCAACTTGACAGTGAAAATTAATTATGTCAGGAAGACTGTACATTCTGTCCCAGTGCCACAAGGCTAATTCTTTAGTTTTGGCCATTCTGTCGTAGTAAATAATATCTCCGGTATGTACAAAAAATTCCGGTTCAAATTTTAAAGAACCGGGATACAATTTAAAACCCGTTTCACTATCAACATCTACATAAGCAGTTCCGGTAACAACAATAAAATTTATATCCGAAGAAGATTCAATACCGGGTGCAGTTTTAAACTCCCCCGAGATAGAAGCACTTACTGCATTATTTTTCAATGAACTTGCCTCTACCAACAATTGGTATTCTTTTCCTTTTGATAGTTTTGATAGTTTAAATTGATGAATGAAGTCTTTCGCCCGATCTACTGTTTCCCATTCAAGTTGTGTCCACTCCTTTTCTTCTTTAATTTTATATTTTATCCGAACCTTACCTTCACTACCGGGGGTTGCTCCTTGAATAGTTTTCACTGTGAAGTTTTCAGGATAAGTAACCACCGGAGTCTCATTAAGTCTGTTTTTATGCTTTCTAATTTTCCCGGTTTTGGAATCAATATATTTAACATCAGGCATAGGAGCGTTATTTCCAACTCTCTCGGGATTTTGAGTTAAACGTACCCATATAATCACCTCAGTTTGTGTTACTTCTCCTATTTTAATGCCGGTTGCAAAATATGGCCCGTTAATTTTTATACTACTACATGAGAAAAAAACAGAGAAAAAAACAATGCTCAACTTGAACAACAAAAATTTCATAATTTTTTATTTACAGGACATACAAAAGTCGGTTTATTAATTGAGAAACAAAATTGTCTTGCTCATATTTTATATTTATATTTACAAAAATTAAATAATCATAATACTTTATCCTAAGAAGTGGGGGAAATAAATGACATTATAATCGAGCAAATAAACCTCAAGAAAAAGGAAGGTTACAAATTCTTATACGATAATTATTATTCTTCACTTTGTAATTTTTCTTCTAATTTTTTGAACCAAAAAACTGCTGCTGAAGATGTCGTTCAGGATGTAATTATGAATCTTTGGAGAGGCGATGCCAATTTCAATTCAGAAAAAGCCCTAACTGCATATTTGTATAATTGTGTGAAAAATGCCAGTCTTAATGCCATTCGCAACAATACAAAATGGTCAGGCATTGATATTTCAAATCAAAACGAGCTGGCAAATTTTAGGATAGATGATAAATCGATACAACAGGTAATTATTGAAGAGGAGTATTACCGGCAAATTTATGTTGCCATTGATAAACTTTCTCCCGAAAGAAAAAAGGTAATCATGCTTAGCATGGAAGGATTAACCAACCGGGAAATTGCTGAGAAGGCTGGTGTTTCAGTAAATACCGTAAAAACATTAAAATTAAAAGCATATCGCTTTTTAAGAACAGAACTTGAACTCCCGGCTTTTTTGCTACTGTTGCAGTTGTTGAATTAAGTATCTTTTTAATAAAAAATATCCACCAACTGTCACCCATATTCCCAACAACTGTGTTTATAATGTTAAGAACAATAAAATACAATGATAGAATTCGAAAAAACAGACCAGATAGTAAAACTCCTTTTAACCGAAAGGGAACAGGAATTAACCAATAAAGAGCAGTTAATATTGGATGAATGGCTGAAAGAAGATGAGGGCAATCAAGCACTATACGACTCATTAAAAGATGAAGCCAACGTTTCGGCAAAATTAAAAATCCTTTCAGAATTTAATAAAGACCAGGCCTATTCAGAATTTATTGAACTTACTAAAGCGCGAAAAACAAGAAGTATTTACCGTGAAGTTCTTAAATACGCAGCCGTTTTAATCCCATTAATCTTTATGACCTGGTTTGTTTATCAGAAAAACAATAAATCAGAAACTCAGTTGGTGAAAACCGAAATTCTACCCGGTACAAGCAAAGCAATTCTGAAATTGGCTGATGGAACGGTTGTAAACCTCGAAGATGAAAAAGAGCTAATTGCCGAATTCGATGGTACAATTATAAGTAATAATAATAAAGAGATAATTTATAATTCTTCCGGTAAAAAGGTCAAGCCTCGGAAATTACAATATAATACTATCGAAATTCCACGAGGTGGGGAGTATCAGCTTATTTTATCAGATGGCACTAAAGTTTGGTTAAATTCAGGGACAACAATAAAATACCCTGTTGAGTTTGCAGCCGGTAGCAGAGATGTTTATCTCGAAGAAGGAGAAGCATTTTTTGAAGTTACTGAAAATAAGAATAGTCCTTTTATAGTACACACTTCAAAAATGGATGTGAATGTATTTGGAACCTCTTTTAACGTAAGGGCATATTCCGATGAAAACCAACTGGCTACAACTCTTGTAACAGGAAAAGTAACAATCAGTCAGACTGAATCACAAAAAGAGTATACTTTAATCCCTAACCAACAGGCAACTGTTTCAGAATTGGGAGTTAGTGTTAAAAATGTTGATGTAAATAGATTTATAGCATGGAAAGATGGTCGTATTTTGTTTGAAGAAAATACATTGGAGGAGATATTTAACGACCTTTCGAGATGGTATAATATTGATGTTGATTATGCAAGCCTTGAAGTAAAAAAACTGAGGTTTTCAATAGATGTTAAAAGGTACAACGAGTTCAATGAAATTCTAAAGATATTAGAATTAACAAAGAAAGTAGAGTTCGAATTAGAAAAAAACAGAGTGATAATTAAGTAGATAATTAAAGATAAAAAGCGGAAAATGCTATAACATTTCCCGCTTAGAGTTAGCTAAACATTCCTGTGAGAGGAAAATGTAATCATTAACTAAAACATTTCAAATTTATGAAAAAAAATTGGATTAATGGAACCGTTTTATCATTAAACCCGTTCCGAAAACTGTTTTTAATTATGCGTTTATCTTTTGTAATGATTTTATGCTGTTTAATTCAGGTGTCTGCAAGTACATACTCGCAGAATACCTTGTTAGACATAAGGCTTGAAAATGCCAGTGTAAAAAAATTATTCAAAAACATTAAAGCGCAGAGTGAATTCACGTTTGTTTATAACGTGGACGACATTGAAGAGCTTGGTAGTATTACCTGTGATTTCTCGAAAGCTACAGTAGAGGAAATCCTGGATTATTGCCTGAAAGGTACAAATATGACTTACAAAGTGAGAGACAAAGTTATCGTTATTGTACCGAAGGAAAAACCAAAAGTTGCACCAGAAAAAGTATTGAAACAACAGCCTCAGCAGAAAATCATTACCGGAAAAATAACCGACAACAACGGTGACCCTATTCCGGGCGTTACAGTAGTGGTAAAAGAAACTACTATTGGTGCTATCACAGATGTTGATGGTAACTATTCGCTTGAAATCCCTGATGATGCAGAAATTCTGGTTTTTTCATTTATTGGGATGAAGGCGCAAGAGATTATTATTGCAGGCCTATCACAAATAAATGTTGTGATGGAAGATGAGATGTTTGGATTAGATGAAGTTGTGGCCGTTGGGTATGGAGTTCAGAACAGAAGGGATGTAACCACCTCAATTGCTTCAGTAAAAGGAGAAGATTTACAAGATATCGCTGTTTCCGGATTCGATCAGGCATTAGCCGGAAAAATGGCTGGAGTACAAGTACTTCAAACAACTGGTGAACCGGGAGCCGCATTAACAATAAAAGTTAGGGGAACTGGTTCCATTACTGCGGGTAATGAACCATTATATGTAATTGATGGAATACCTGCTGACAGAGGTTCACAAGCTGTGGAAACTGTAAATATTGACGATATTGAATCAATCGAAGTTTTGAAAGATGCTTCTGCTGCCGCAATTTATGGTTCACGTGGTTCCAACGGAGTAATACTAATTACCACAAAAAGTGGCAAGTCAGGAAAGATGAAAATCAGCTATAATGCTTTTTATGGAATTCAAGAGGCATCTAAAAAAATTGAAATGCTGGATGCATATCAGTATGCCGAATTGTCTCGTGACGGACATAACAATGCTTATCTGGATGCTGTACCGACTGGCAGTATTAATGATCCAAACGAAGTTCGAAAAGAGGGGTGGATGAAAATACCGCCTGAGCTGATTCCATATCTTGAAGGAAAATCAGGATTAACAAATACCGATTGGCAGGATGAGATTTTTAGATCTGCTCCTATAACAAAACATACTCTATCGTTTTCCGGTGGGTCAGATAATATCAAGTATTTTATTTCCGGCAATTATTTTGATCAAAAGGGAATAATCATTAATTCCGATTATAAAAGATATGGCGTTCGGTTAAATATTGATGCACAATATGGAAAATTTAAGGTTGGGGTGAAGTTTAATCCTTCATTTACGTCTGAAAATGTAGTTGATGCATATGGACCATACTTTGATCAAGGAGTAGTGGCTTCTGCGCTTGGCATATCCCCAACTTGGCCTGTATATAATGATGATGGTTCATATAATTTTGACGGGAATGGATACTGGAGAATTGGAACCGATTATCAGCATAACGAGATTATAAATCCTGTGGCTCAGGCTAATTTGGAAGAAAATAAAGTACACCATGCTAATTTAATGGGGAACGGTTACCTGGAATATGAGTTTATCGATGGATTGAAATATAAGCTCTCATTGGGTGTTAGCTACAATCATTATCATGCAGATTATTACAGACCTTCATCGTTACCAACCCGTGGTTGGAAGTATTACGACTCACCTTCCAATCCAATAGGATGGGCAAGTACAACTTACTACTTAAACTGGGTAAATGAACACACACTGTCATACGATAAAATTTTTGGAGACCATTCAATCAAGGGATTGGCAGGATTTTCTGCTCAAAAAAATTACCGCAATAAGCATAGAGTGGAGGCTACTAATTTCCCTAATGATCTGGTTCATACATTAGGAGCAGGAACGGTGGTCAATGGGACTTCCAGCATCTCTGAATGGTCGTTACTTTCTTGGTTAGGACGAGTTCAGTACGATTACAAAGGAAAGTATCTAATGTCCGCAGCTATCAGGACAGATGGTTCTTCACGATTCGGCAAAAACAATAAATGGGGTTATTTTCCATCTGGTTCTATGGGTTGGAGAGTTACTGAAGAACGTTTTATGAAAAACATTAGAACCATTAGCAGCTTAAAATTAAGAGCAAGTTATGGATTAACCGGAAACTTTCAGATAGGAAATTACGAGCACGTCTCTCGCGTAAGTAAAGACAATTATATTTTGGGGAGTGGAGATGGTCAAAGTGTGAACGGATTAAAACCATCAAACGTGGAAAATGCAGACCTTGGTTGGGAAAAAACAGCCATGTTTAACCTTGGGATGGATATTGGTCTTTTTAAAAACCAATTAACCATTGAGGCAGACTGGTACAATAGTAACACTACTGATTTATTGCTAAACGTTCCAGTACCTTATACCACAGGTTTTGGATCAGCCAGACAAAACATTGGCAAAATAAATAATACAGGCTGGGAGCTTACTTTAACCTCGCGAAACAAAATTGGGAAAGTTGATTGGACTACATCAGTTAATTTTTCAACTAATAAAAATGAAGTTGTGGCACTGGGACCTGAAGACGCTCCCATAATTACAACTGCCGGAACAAGTCATGCCTATTTTATAACACAAGTTGGTGAACCTATTGGATCATACTATTTGTTAGTTCAGGATGGTATATATAAAAATCAAGAGGAATTAGATAAGTATCCACACTTCGATAATACACAGGTTGGAGATTTTCTATTTGTAGATGTGGATAAAAACGGCGTGTTGGATGTCAATAATGACCGGACTGTTGTAGGAAGCTATTTCCCTGATTTTACATACGGTTTCTCATCATCACTAAAATATAAAGGTATTGATTTTAGTTTCAGCTTTCAAGGTGTGCATGGTAACGAGATTTTACATCTCTTGAGAAGGTACAACTACAACATGGAAGGTAATTTTAACAACTCAACAGTTGCCTTGGATAGGTGGATATCTGAAGATAATACGGGCGACGGAAATACGAATCGTGCTAACCGGAAAAGTAAAGGAAACAATGGACGGACATCAACATGGCATATTGAAGATGGATCTTACTTTCGCCTGCAAAATGTTACTGTTGGCTATACATTACCAAAAACACTTACTTCTAAAATTAAGATTGATAAGGCAAGAGTTTATGTGACAGGACAAAACCTACTGACAATTACCAACTATACAGGTTATAATCCTGAAGTAAATTTATATGATAACAACTCTTTGACACCGGGTGTTGACTATGGTACATATCCCTTGCCAAGAACAATTACGATGGGTGTAAACATTAATTTCTAATTTAAAGAAATAAGATCATGAAAAAAATAATAATCATAATATTTACAATTTTTTCTCTTTACTCATGTGAAGAAGACTTTTTAGACCTTGCACCTCACGATGAAGCAAACGTAGGCAACTTTTATAAGGATGCCAATGATTTTAATACCGCGTTAATGGCCGCCTATGCTAAATTACAAAGTGAAGTAGGCATTTACTTTGAAATGGTGGAATATCGATCTGATAATATTGAGTTATCTGCCCCAACAGCAGGCACTCAAGACAGATATAACATTGACAAATTTGAAGAAACCTCCGCAAATGGGATTTTACTTAGTACCTGGGCGACCTATTATAATGGAATTCTTAGGTGCAATGAAGTAATTAGCAGGTTAGAGGATACTGATTTTAGCATTAAAAACCAGTATGACGGTGAGGCACATTTTATTAGGGCACTTACTTATTTTAACATGGTAAGGTTCTGGGGTGAAATTCCTGTTATTTTAAATCCTGTAAGTCCTAATGAAGCCTTAAGCATTGGTCGCTCTGATATTAATGAGGTGTACCAAACTATTGAAAATGATTTATTAAAAGCAATAGAACAACTACCCGTCAGTTATCAAGGTGTTGACATTGGAAGAGCTACTTCCGGTGCAGCAAAAGCACTGCTGGGCAAAGTATATCTTACTCAAAAAAAAATTACTGAGACCAAGAATATACTGGAACAAATAGTAGATGGTGTCTATTCGTTGCAAAACGATGTAACTGATGTTTTTAATGTCAATAATAAAATGAATAGTGAAATCATATTTGCCATTCGTTTTAATAAAGAGGTAGTTGGCGAAGGACATGGCGATTGGTTTACGGTTTCAGATGTTTCCATTTCTCCTATTACAGAAATTTTAAAAGAGGCATATTCAGACGAGGACAACCGTAAAGAACTTATTCAATACACTCAGTTTGGGGCTGCATTCAAATTAAATAAATTCTATGATGAACCGTCTACTACCACTAAAAAAGTGGGGAACGATTTTATTGTATTAAGGTATGCAGATGTTTTGTTAATGTATGCCGAAACCTTGAATGAAATTGGATATAATGCTAATGGTGATGCTTTTAAATACCTAAATGAGGTACATGAAAGGGCAGGTCTTATTGCAATTAATTCAACCGATGTTTCTGACCAAGGTGCATTTAGGACTGCCATACTAAAAGAGCGTCAACTTGAATTTCCTTTTGAAGGACATCGTTGGTTCGACCTGATAAGGACAGGGATGGCTAAAAGCGAAATGGCAAAAAATGGGCTTGATATTGCAGAATACAGGTACATCTTCCCTGTTCCTCAAACGGAGATTGAAAAGATGAACAACAAAGATATTTTTGATCAGAATCCCGGATATAATTAGTACGGTATTCAATAACTTTTCCAGAGTCTAAAGCTTTGGGAAAGTTGACTTTCTGATAATGGAAATGTGGAGAAAATTATTTGCCGAAATATTTTTAAACTGAATTCATGAAAAAACTATATGGTTTATACATCCTTTTATTTTGCATCCTTTTATTATGCTGTAAATGTGAAGAGGGAGATGATGAACCTGATATTATGCCTGAAGTTCCTGAAAAGGAAGAAGAAATGCTTTTTGATAAGAATTATACCTTCCAATTTAGTGGTTCATATGTACAGGATCGTAATTTTTATCTTTTCACACTAATGCAAGGATTGTCTAATGTTAATTCAGAATTAGAGAAGGATATTGTACTCTCTGAATTTAATGAAAGTTTCATTAATAAAGTGATAAGCTTAGCATCTAATCAAAATAGTTCAATTGTACAAATTGCTGAAAAACTGAAAATTTCTCAAACTGATATGAATGATGTTGCTTCACATTTAGGCAATCTGGTTAGTACTTCTACGGAATTGAACCATCTGATCATAAAGCATACAAGACCTTCGGGTGTATTTCAAAAATATGTTTCAGTTTCAAACAAAAGATTATTGGAATTGGCATGGATTGATGCATGTGCAGGAATTAACAACATTATTGAAGAATATGCTTTAGGTGAGGCTCCAAGGGATATAGTTAGTGATGGGCCGGCTTTTGATGTTAACAGCGAGGAATACCGCCAAAAGGTTTGGAATATTGTGAACAGTATGAATCAGGATAAAGAAAAATTCACCCTGTTTTTTGAACCGGCTTTGCATTTTGCTCTTGAACTTTTAAAACTAAACAACAGAGATGAAGCAGGTAAGTTCGAACCACTTGAAGAAGGGGAAAACAAAGTAGCTTTAGCATATATCCCTTCAATAGACTGGGATGAATATAATTATGCATCCATTTTGTTGCTTGGCGATTCACCCAATTCTTCGGGCGATGATATAAATATTAGTGAAAGTGCAAAAAAAAGAGTAAAACTTGCTGCTGATCGTTACAAATTGAATAAAGTTCCATTGATTATTATATCAGGTGCAAATGTATATCCATTCCAAACACCCTATTATGAAGCTATAGAAATGAAGAAGTGGATGATAGATAATTATAATGTGCCGGAGAAAGCAATAATTGTGGATCCTCATGGGCGTCATACAACCACTAATCTCAGAAATGGGTCAAGATTAATATTTCGGTATGGAATCCCGGATGATAAAAAATCTATTGTTACAGCAACTGAAAGTCATATTGACTATGTGGTAAGCAATAATTATTACAACACATGCTTTAAGCATTTTGGTTATATGCCGGTGAAGCTTAAAGATAGAATTTCAATAAATGATGTGGAATTTTTCCCCAACCTTATTTCATTACATGCCAACGCTATTGATCCACTGGATCCGTAGTGGCAGGCATCAAATATTTTATTATGAATCAAAAACAAATTAAATTATGAAAAAGAATATTCTTTTAAAAATAACATTTGCATTCCTGGCATTACTTGCTTTGGTTAATTGCAATGATGAACTATTGCCAAAAGCAAACTTCTCACTCGATATTACAAAAAATGTTCAGGCTGTTGCCGGGCATGAGCAGATAACATTAACGTGGGAGAATCCTGCAAATGATAACCTGCAGCAGATTGTTTTAACTTGGTCTCCGGGAGAAGGTAAAGTTATACTTGAAAATAATACAACTAGCCATGTAGTAAAAGAGCTAAAGAATGGTACAAAATATACCTTTAATATACAGGGAGATTATGGAGATGTTGGCATGTCGGGTATAAGTAAAGTAGCTTTAGAGCCGATTGATGAACTTAAATTTGAAGCACTTGCAGGCAATGAATTTGCAGTATTAGTATGGTACGTACCTAACCGTGATGATTTAACAGGATATAATATTACATGGCAACCCGGAAACGGCAATGTTGATATAGAGTCTGATAAAACATCTTATACACTACAAAACCTTACAAACGGTGAGGAATATAGTTTTGAAATTATTTGCCGATACAGCGATGGAACGACATCTGAGCCTGTGAACAAAAAAGTTACTCCAGGAGAGGTCTCTGCATTTAACATCAGTCCTGAACAGGTATTTGTTGGTAGCGATGTTGTGTTCACATTCAATCCGGCATACTTACCCGGCTCAACTGCAACATCATGGAATTGGGATTTTGGAGATGGAACAACTTCTACGGAACAAAACCCAACTCATAATTTCTCTAAAGGAGGAAAATTTCCGGTGACACTCAATTTTTCTGATGACAAGGACGAAAATTATGAAGTCTCGGTTGATATTGATGTTATTGGTATAATATGGAAATTTACACCAAACGATCACATTAAAACATCATCACCTGCAATTGCAGCCGATGGAACCATATATACAGGAGATGTGAAAGGATATCTGCACGCCCTTAATCCTGATGGAACGAAAAAATGGGAATTCCTTTGCGGAGTCGATGGAGATGATATTTATGGTTCGTGTCCTGCTATTGGTGACAATGGAACTATTTACGTTGGATCATATTCCAATAATCTATATGCCATTAATCCAGACGGTACACAAAAATGGGCATTTGCAACAGGTAATCGTGTATTTGGTTCTCCGGCAATTGCTTCCGACGGAACCATATATGTAGGCTCTCAAGACGATAACGTTTATGCTATTAATGCTGATGGTACTAAAAAATGGGAGTTTGTTACAGGCGGTGATGTTAAATCATCTCCAGCTATTGCATCAGATGGTACAATCTACATCGGATCACACGACAAAAACTTATATGCCTTAAATCCGGATGGTACTATAAAATGGGAGTTTGTTACCGGAGGAGCTGTTGAGTGTTCACCAATAATTGGTAGTGACGGAACAATTTACGTTGGAGATGATGCCAATGAAAATAGTAAATTTTATGCAATAAATCCTGATGGAACACTGCAATGGAGTTATAACCTAGGGCTAGAATGTATTGGAAATGCAGTGCTTGCTGAGGATGGAACTATCTATGCCGGAGCTAAAGATAAAATTTTCTATGCTTTCTCACCCAATGGTTCATTAAAATGGCAATTTACAGAAGGTGGTAGGTATATCTATGCTAGTGCAGCAATCGCCAGTGATGGCACAATATTCTTAAGTTCTGAAGATTTTACTCTCCGCGCATTAAATCCTGTTGATGGAAGCGTAATATGGAGTATTGTGCTTGATGGCAAGATGTTTTCTTCCCCTGTAATTGGTGAAGATGGGATTATATACATTGGAACTCTTTCTAATCCTGGGTTCTATTCTATTTATACTGGTGTTGAAGGTATTGCCAATTCGGCATGGCCAATGAAGCGAAAGGACTCAAAACAACAAGGTAGGATTAATTAACCAAAGCGTATTGTTACAATACCATTGTAACAAAGAGGATTTCCTCTTACAGGAAATCCTCTTTGTAAACATAATTAAAATAAATCAATCATGTTACATAAACTATCAGCAATAATACTGTTTGTTACAATCTTTTTTAGTCTGAGTGCGGGGGTAATGCATAGTCAGGATTTACCCGGTCAGAACAAGAAAATTAAAGCAATAATCAACCACTTAAACAACCCATCTGATAAGTACGTGTTGGTTACGGCTCATCGCGGTGATTGGCGCAACGCACCCGAAAACTCAATTCAGGCAATAAAAAATTGTATTGAAATGGGAGTGGATATCGTTGAAATAGATGTGCGAATGACCAAAGATTCCGTTTTGGTATTAATGCACGATAAAACTTTAGACAGAACTACAACTGGGGAAGGTTCAGTTTCAGACTGGACATTGGATTCGCTTCAAACAATCAATTTGAAAAATGGATGTGGAGTGGCTACACATCATAAAATCCCTACATTGGAAGAAGCCATGCAGGTAATACATGGAAAAATTCTTGTTAATCTAGATAAATGCTCGGACTATATGGATAAAGCTTTTGAAGTGATTGAAAATACTGGAACACTTGACCAGGTCATTTTCAAAGGCAAAAAGGATTTAGATGCAGTAAACGAGCAATATGGAAATCTGTTAGACAAGATTATTTACATGCCTATAATAAGAAAAAGTACACCCTATTTGGAAGCACATGTTGATGATTTCCTGACCGAATATCATCCTGTGGCTTTTGAGGTAATTTATTCCACTGACGATTCGCCCATGTTTGACGTAATTGAAACCATCAAAGAAAACGACTGCCGGGTTTGGGTCAACACCTTGTGGGAATCGCTTTGCGGCGAACACGATGATGACCGTGCCGTTAACGACCCCGACGGTTCGTGGGGCTGGGTAATCGAACATGGTGCAAACATAATCCAAACCGACCGCCCTGCACTTTTACTTGAATATTTGCGAAAAAATGGGTTACATGATTAATCCTCAGTTTTAATAGTTTAGTTAGTAGATGAACAGAGCCCACCACCTTCAAAAATCAATTTGCAAGTTTGGTGGGCTTTTAATATTAAAAATGTTATGATAAAAAAGATAATACAATTCTATTCAGCGTTACCGGCAAAAGTTGTTTCGCGTTCAGCCGATGAAGTAAAAAAGGCTTACCAAAAAATGCGTATGTCAGTTTTTTTATCTGCAACAATTGGCTACAGTCTGTTTTATGTTTGCCGGTTAAGCATGAGTGTAATGAAAAAGCCTCTTGTAGATGCCGGCATCCTGAACGAGTCGGAATTAGGGATGGTTGGTTCCGCATTGTTTTTTACCTATGCAATTGGGAAACTAACTAATGGATTTCTCGCCGACCGTAGCAACATTCGTCGATTTATGTCAACCGGACTATTATTAACAGCCCTGATAAATCTGGCACTTGGTATGTTAACTTCATTTACAGTTTTTACTGTTTTGTGGGGGCTAAATGGTTGGTTTCAGTCTATGGGTGCCGCACCAAGTGTAGTATCGCTTTCGCGCTGGTTTAGTAATAAGGAGCGTGGCACTTATTACAGCATTTGGAGTGCCAGCCACAGTATTGGCAAGGGTATCACACTTATTGGGGTTTCGTTTATTGTAAGTATTGCCGGATGGCAGTGGGGCTTTTGGGCAGCAGGTTTACTGGGGCTGGTGGGTGCAGTTATTGTTTATCTTTTCCTTCATGGAAGCCCCAAAAGTAAAGGTTTGCCACCTATTGCCGATTACAAAAACGACCATGCAGAAATTTCCACAAAGGATAAGTCGATTGGGAAACTGCAAGCAGAAGTTTTAAAAAATCCTTTTATCTGGATATTAGCTGTGTCAAGTGCTTTGATGTATATCAGCCGTTATGCCATCGAAAGTTGGGGGATTTTCTTCCTTGAAGTACAAAAAGGCTATACCAACATGGAAGCCAGTTCCATTGTGGCGGTAAGTGCCATAAGTGGTATTGTGGGGACCGTTATTTCAGGTTTTATCTCCGATAAATATTTTCGGGGAAGCCGGAATATACCCGCTTTGGTTGCGGGCTTGTTAAATGTACTTTCCATGTCGCTCTTCTTGTTCTATCCGGATGGGAATGTCTGGATGGACACACTGAGCATGTTGCTCTCAGGTTTCGCGTTTGGTATCCTTATTACATTCATAGGCGGATTAATGGCAATCGATATTGCTTCAAAGAAAGCTTCCGGGGCTGCACTGGGGCTGGTTGGTATTGCAAGTTACATGGGTGCGGGAATTCAGGATGTGGTCAGCGGCTTTATGATTGAGAACGGCAAAACAACTATTGAAAATATTTCGACTTACGATTTTACCATTGCCAAATGGTTTTGGCTGGGCGCTGCTATTATTTCTGTTGTGCTTGCTTTATTTGTGTGGAATGCTAAAAAGAAAGATTAACAATTGAATAATACAAAATGAGAGATCCAATAAAAGTATATGATGCCCGCTGGGAAGTAAGTGAATTTAATGATTTAGAAGTAGTTCGTTTGTTTGAAGCTAGTTTAGCCTATGGGGAAGAACAAAATGTAAACCACATTGTCCTTACCAGAGATGCCCGGTTGGGATGTGCCAGAGTTTTAGAGTTGGCCGTGAAAACTGCCATGAGAATGGGTTTTAAAATTTCACTGCTTACTGATCCTGTAAGTACTCCCATGAGCTACTTCGTTGCTTTAAAAACCTCCGTTGACTATCCGGGAACCATGGGGTTGACGATTACAGCATCACATAATCCAAGTAATTATATTGGAGTGAAATTTACTATCCCAACAGTTCATGCAATTGGTTACGATTGCGGTCCAATGGGCGGATTAAAAAGAATTGGGGAGATTTATCATTCTGATCAGGAAATTAACTTTAAATCTGGTGGCAGCCTAAAAATAATCAATCATCCGGCAAAGGAATATATAAATTACTCTTTTAAAACAGCGGGATTGAAACCTGGTGACCTTAAAGGATTAAATGTTGTGCTTGATGCATTTCATGGTTCTGCAGGCCCCGAGGTTTACCAGGCTTTAACAAATGCCGGTGTCAAAGTTACAGCATTACGGCTTATCCCTAACGGAGAATTCCCTACCGGCTCCCCAAATCCAACTAGTCAAAACAAAATGGACGAAGCAGTTACTTTGGCAGCTAAAATAAATGCAGATGTTGTGATAGGCCTCGATGGCGATGGCGATAGGATCGTATTTGGCGATTCAAGAGGGATATTAAATGCCGGTTTTGCTACTATTCCTATTCTTCGGGCATTGCTCAAAGCTTATACCTTAAACGATACTCCAGCAGTGCTATATGACTCAAAGGTAAATCCAATTGCCCTGGCAGAATGGGGTAAATTAAATGTAAAGCCTGTCCTTTTCAGGAATGGGCATTCACAAATTAAAGATTTTATGGTTCAGTCCAAAGCTTTAGCTGCAGCCGAAGAATCAGGGCATTATTACCACCGTTTGACTTATAAAGACCTTGTTATTGCAGCCGAAAACTCAATCCTTACCATACTTTTGTTCCTAAAGGAACTTAAGCATAATCCGGGTTTAATGGATGGACTCTGGGAAAAACAGAAACAGGTGTTTACAACGGGTGAATTTAACTATCAGTTCACCAATGATGAAAACAGGGATAAAGCATTGAATGCAACAATCGATTTTTTCAAACGTGATGGAGCAGCAACAGCAACGCAATCAGATAGTGGGGAAGATTTACAGGGTACTGTAATTTATAAAGGTGTAGATATTTTTGATGGCAAAGTATTGCTTGCAGAAGGATGGTATTCTGGCTATTTGAGAATTGCCACCAATGAAAAGGGAGTGGTTCGTTCGTATCTTTCTCTTGCAGATCCAACTAGTGGAAAGGAACTGGAGAAAAAAGTGAGGGAAATATTGTCAGTCGAATATAAAGGAGTAGAAATAGAGTAAATAAATGATGATAAAAAAAGAAGATTATATACGTGACAATGGTTTTAATTATGTTTTTTGTTTTTGTACGGTTTTCAACTGCACATCCAAAATGTTGTCAGCGGTTTTATGATTGAGAACGGCAAATCAACCATTGAAAATATTTCAACCCATGATTTTACCATTACAAAATACTTCGGGCTTGGGGCTGCTATTATTTCAGTAATATTTGCTTTGCTAGTTTGGGATGCAAATGCAAAGGACTAATTTGAGACCGTCTTCAAACTCTGAGTCTAAAACATTTTATTTACATTTTGAAAATCACACTTTCAATTTGTAAATAATGATTGATAGAAAAATAGAAGGCATAATAAAGGAGATGGCAACGCATTTTCCGGTTATAAGTTTGGTAGGTCCCAGGCAGTCGGGTAAAACAACACTGGTAAAAAAAGTTTTTAGCAACTACCTGTATGTCAACTTGGAAAATACCCAAAACAGGCGATTTGCCATGGAAGATCCCCAGGGGTTTATTAAGCAATACAATCACCATGTTATTATCGATGAAGCTCAGTATGCCCCGGAATTATTTAGTTATATTCAGGAAAATGTGGATGAAAACCGGATAAATGGAAAGTTTATTTTAACCGGTTTCCAAAATTTCCTTTTATCTCAGGGTATTTCACAAAGCCTTGCAGGTCGTTCCGCAATATTTACACTATATCCCTTCAGTTACGAAGAAATAAAAAATACAAGGTTTTGTACTGAAGATTTGGATGAGATTGACTGTGATTTTCGTAAAACTACAGTTGAAAAAATCCTTGACTACTGCCTGAAAGGGTCAAATATGACGTACAAAGTACGCGATAAAGTAATTATTATTGTTCCACGCGATAAACAGGAAATCGCACCCGAAATAATAATAGAACAACAAACAGATGGTTTTAAAATTACCGGTCAGATTACTGATGCCTTTGACGATAGCACTATTCCAGGAGTCTCTATTATGGTAGTGGGTACAACTAACGGTACAATTACTAATTTTGATGGAATTTACGAATTAATGGTTAAAGAAGGTGATGAGTTAAAGTTCTCGTTCATCGGATTTGAGTCGCAAACCGTTATAGTTGGTAAGGTGAAAATAATTAACGTAAGGCTTTCGGGATCAACTGAAATATTGGAAGAAGCTGTGGTAGTGGCATTTGGTAAGCAGTCCAAAGAGAGTGTTGTTTCATCAATAACAACGATTGCTATCAAAGATTTGAAAGTTCCCTCGAGTAACTTAACAACTGCACTTTCTGGTAAGATGGCCGGCTTGGTGTCATATCAAAGTACAGGAACTCCGGGAGAAGATAATGCTCAATTCTTTGTGCGTAGTGTAACCTCTTTTGGTAGTGGGGTAACCTCACCGCTTATTTTAATTGACAACATTGAGATGACATCCAATGATTTGGCAAATTTGAACCCGGATGATATCGCTAGTTTCTCCATATTAAAAGATGCTGCTGCAACAGCCTTGTATGGAGCGAGAGGTGCAAATGGGGTTGTTATGGTAACAACCAAGGAAGGTAAAAAAGGAAAAGTTAAAGTAGGGTTTAGGTACGAAACTTCTTTTTCAACACCAACAACGAAAGTTGATATTGCAGATCCTATTACTTTCATGGAATACTCAAATGTGGCTAGTCTAACACGTCATGATCAACTTACATACACACAGAATAAGATTGATTTAACAAGAAATCCAAACAGAAATCAATATGTATATCCTGCAGTAGATTGGAGAGATATGTTAACTCAAAATCATGCCGTTAACCATAGGGCAAATATAAACCTTAGTGGTGGTGGCAATGCAGCTACATATTATCTGGCAGGTTCGTTTTCTAAAGATAATGGAATACTGAAGGTGGATCCGGTAAACCCTTTCAATACCAATATAAATTATAGAAAATATGCCGTTCGCTCTAATGTGAATTTAAACTTAACGCAAACTCTCGAAGCCAAAGTTAGGGTAAATGCTAGCTTTCAAGATTATACAGGGCCAATTGGAGAGGCAGGAAGTGGCGGTTCTGCTACCTATAATAAAACATTGATGGCTAACCCGGTACTTTTTCCGGCTTATTATGCTCCTGACGAGTCAACGCAATATTTAGACCGTATTCTCTTTGGTAATTATTCTGGCGATCCATACGGAAATGGTACTCCGCAATACATTAACCCCTATGCCGATATTATGAGAGGCTATGAGGATGTGAGAAACAGTACATTTTTAGCACAAATTGAGTTGCACCAAAATCTAAAAATGGTTACGGAAGGTCTGAGGGTTCGGCTTATAGGAAGTGTAACACGATATTCGGGTTTTAATATAAGACGCGATTATAAACCCTATTATTATCAATATATACGAGGGTCTTATGATCCAAACAATACCGAGTTCCCTTATGAACTGGCACTTTTGAATCCTGAAGATGGATCAGATCATATAGATTATACCTCTGGAGATAAAAGAGTAAATACCCGTTCATACGGTGAGGGAGCAATTCTTTACAACCGGAAATTCGAAGACAAACACGATGTTGGTGCCCTGCTTGTTGGCTCATTCAAAGAAACATTAAGTGGAAGCCCTGAAAATCTCGACTCTTCGTTACCATCACGAAATATTGCATTTGCAGGTCGTTTTACTTATGGTTTAAACAGTAGGTACTTTGCAGAGGTTAATTTCGGTATAAATGGATCAGAACGTTTCGATAAAGAACATCGTTGGGGATTCTTCCCGTCAGTTGGTGCAGGATGGCAGTTGTCTGATGAAAGTTTTTGGACTGGATTAAAAAGATTCATTCCCAAATTTAAAATAAGAGCAACATACGGGTTAACTGGAAATGATGTTATTGTATCTAACAAGGACCGTTTCTTCTTTACTTCAAATGTGAACTTAAATGGCCCTGATGCCGGTTACTTTGGTAATAATCCAGACGATACATATAGCCGGTCTACAGTAAAAATTTCGAGATATGCTAATCGGGATATAACCTGGGAGATTTCGTATAAATCAAACTTTGCTGTTGAGATCGGGTTATTCAATAATGATTTAACATTACTAGCTGAGTATTATAGAGAACATCGTACTAATATTGTACAGTTTCGACCTGATATACCCAGTACAATGGGGTTAACATCTGGTGTTAGAACTAACTTTGGAGAAGCAAAAGGTGAAGGAGTCGATTTGTCACTGGATTATAATAGTTCTATTGGAAGTTCTATTTGGTACATTTTCAGGGCTAATTTCACTTATGGAACTTCTAAAATTACCAAGTATGACGAGTTGGACTATTCTGGTATTGCCCCATGGAAATCCAGGGTTGGACAAAAAGTTGGTCAAACTCACGGATATGTAGCTGAACGTTTATTTATTGATGAAGAAGAAGTGAGAAATTCCCCAGTGCAGCAAGTATCCAGTGCCGGTGGAGGTTATCAGGCAGGCGATATAAAATATCGTGATATTAATGGAGACGGAGTTATTAATGAATTTGACATTGTACCAATGGGGTATCCTTCGACACCTGAAATTCAATACGGATTTGGTGGTTCCTTTGGTTATAAAACTTTTGATTTTTCACTGTTCTTCCAGGGATCGGCACGTTATTCTTTCTTGTTAAATCCTCGGCAAATGGCTCCATTTGTGGAAGTATATACTGTCAAGGACAGTAACTCTCCAAAAGGAAACAGGGCTATGTTGAACTTTATTGCCGAAGATGTTTGGACAGAAACCAACCGTAACCCTTATGCAGCCTGGCCTCGTTTATCGCCCGACAGAGTACAAGATCAGATGAAAAATAAGGTTTCATCAGTTGGGAACAATAACAACTTTGTGAATAGTAATTACTGGATGCGCACCACAAGTTATTTGCGTTTGAAATCAGTAGAAGTTGGGTATGGATTCCTGGAGAATAGAAGCGTTAGTATGAGAGTTTACGCTAGTGGAACAAACTTGTTTACAATCTCTGACTTCAAATTGTGGGATCCTGAGATGCGTGGTAATGGACTTCGCTATCCCTTACAACGAGTATTTAACATTGGCTTTCAGCTTAATTTTTAATTAATAAAGAATATTGTAAGATGAAAAAAATACAATTTATCATAGTGTTGTTCTTTTTATTATCGGTATCAGGATGTAACGACTATCTCAACATTCTACCGGATAATAAACCTGTACTGGACGATGCTTTTATCGATGCACATAACTCTGAGAAGTACTTATTTACCTGCTACAGTTTTTTACCATCTGTAGCAGATCCTAACAAAACCTTAGGACTTACCGGAGGTGGAGATATTATATACTCCGAAAATGATAGGGGGAATGGGCTGAGATCAGGCCCTCCTGTTACAATGCAAGCCTTCTTTCAAGGCAATAGAGTAAGTAATCCTTTTATGAATTTTTGGGATGGACAAAATGGTGCAGGAAAATCTCTTTGGCAAGGTATCCGGCATTGTAACGTGTTCATAGAGAAAATAGCTTTAGAAAATGGAGGTCCGAAAGATTTGGACGAATTAACACGTGCACGTTGGATTGCTGAGGCTAAGGCCATTAAAGCCTATCTGAACTATAATCTTTTCATTCATTATGGTCCTATCCCGATTGTAGATGAAGCTCTGCCTATTTCGGCTAAAGGGGATGAGGTGAACGTTTATCGCGCCCCTGTCAATGAGGTAGTTGATTACATTGTAAAAACATTGGATGAAGCCATTTTGGACTTGCCGGTATTAATGGGTTTAGACAAATCTACCGAGTATGGCAGGTTTACCAAAACCATTGCCTGGTGTGTTAAAGCAAAGACATTGGTGATGGCTGCCAGCCCAATATTTAATAACAATAACTATTACAATGGAATAATGGATAACAGGGGGGTGAAACTCTTCCCTAATGGCGATATTCAGGAAAGATGGGAAATGGCTTTGGCAGCGTGTGACTCGGCATGTCGTTCTGCTGAAAACGATGGTGCAATTATTTTAATATCAACAGATGGAGGGAATAATGCAATTTCCGGTACCAACTCCCTAAACATCAATGATACCACTAAGGCCATGATCAGCCTGAGACAAGCAGTAACAGAGTCTTGGAATCCTGAAATAATATGGGCAACCAACGAAAATACCAAAACAATTCAGATGTTCTCAACGATGATGAGCAACAGTGAGTGGAGTAATTCTGGAGGTGCTAGTGCACGTGAAATAGGGCAACGCCACGGTCCTACATTAGATGTGGTAGAGCGATTTTATTCGGCTAACGGGGTGCCAATTGACGAAGATAAGGATTGGGAAACCAATAGATGGTATTCAAATCGTTATGAAACTCAGATTGCTACGGAACAAAATGCTAAATACCAGATTAAAAATGGGGAAGAAACAGCTCTTCTTCATTTTAACCGCTCTTTGCGCTTTTATGCTTCGGTAGGATTTGATGGAGGACTTTGGGAAGGTAGGGGAAAAAGTCTGGCCAGTACTTCGTATCCCAATTTTCAAGCAGGAAAAGGCTGCGGAGAAAAAAATTATGGTGGATATGGCAGTTTCTCTCCAACAGGTTATTTAGCCAAAAAATTAAGCCATTTGAAAACAACGTATGCAGCTACTCGTCTCAACCTGATAGAGGAACGATATTCTTTCCCTATCATTCGTTTGGCTGATATGTACTTATTAATGGCCGAGTGCTTAAATGAGGTTGGCGGACCAGCGAAAACTGATTCTCGAGGTAAAAATGCCTATGCTTATTTGGATGAGATAAGGGCACGCGTTGGCATGGAAGGTGTCGTTGAAAGCTGGAATAAATATGCTATGGATAATTTCAAAGATAAGCCAACAAATACAGAAGGCTTAAGAGATATCATTCGTCAGGAACGTTTAAATGAATTGGCATTTGAAGGGGCTTTCTATTATGATGTTAGAAGGTGGTTAATTGCTGAGGACTTATTAAACAGGCCAACGACTGGTTGGAATCATAGAGGAGAAACCAAAAATGAGTTCTTCAGTGTTACTATATACTTGCAGCCAAGGTTCTCTGTGAAAGATTACCTGATGCCCATTAAAACTAATACCATATTACAAAATCCTAACCTGGTTCAAAATCCTGGTTGGTAATAAGTGTAATTTTATTTAATTTAATAAAATAATGAAATGAGAAAAATCAATAAAAATATAAAGATTTTTTCGGTTGCTTTAGTAAGTGCCTTGATATTGGCTACTTGTGCAGACAGTTACCTGGGATTGGAGAAAATTCAAACAGATACAGAACCTCCCGGTAAAGTAACCGTAAACGAAATTGTTCCCAAAAGTGGAGCATTGGAAATCAATTTTACCTTAGCGAAAGGGGATTCGGATATTGCGCAAATAATCGCTTCATACATGAATAAACATGGAGAGAAAATGGAATTTGCTGTTTCCCGCTACGCTTCTTCTGTTTTGGTAGAGGGATTTACTGGTACCAATGAGGTAAAAGTTGATGTAGTATGTGTGGATAATAGTGGAAACATATCAGAAGTGACGGTTGTCAATGAGTCTCCGTTAAAGTCTCCAATTGAAATTGCACTGGAGTCATTGGAGGTAAGCGTAGCCTTTGGAGGGGTGAAAATTAATTGGGAGAACCTTACTGGCAACCTCTTGGTTATTCATACTTTAACTGATGATACCATGCAGGTGAAAGGTGAAACAGTATTTATTGAAGATCCTTCCAAGCGAATATATACCCGGGATACAGCTGTGTCTAAAACATTTGCTTATATACGTCAGTACCCTGATACGGAACAGAAATTTGGTTTTTTATTTTCTGATAAATGGGGAAACAGTTCTGATACCCTGAGCGATTATTTTACTCCTTTTAGGGAAGATGTAATAGAACATGAACATATTAACGTATTAGATTGGTTTGATTACCAATATACCCGGGGTCAAAAAAGAGATTTAGACACAGATGGTATTGATCCGGTAACAGGAATCCAGAAAGATGGTCTGTTTTATGCTGGGGGGTATGGTCCTCATACTCTATTTGATGGAAATACTTCACGTGGTCAATTCTGGTGTCTCAGGTTTTCGAAGACACCAGATGGTGGAGGTGACCCGGAACCATGGCCTATTTCGTATGCAACCTATGATTTAGAGGTTGATACACGTTTGAGCAGGATGAAGCTTTATTGGCGACCTAACAATGAATATAGGGGAGGTTCTGTAAAACATTTTCGTTTATGGGGTACTGATGATAACAATGCAGATCGATCCAGTAAATTTCCTGAAGGCTGGTTTATTGTAGGTGAATATGTAGCCAAAGATGCAGTAGATAAGAATAATATAACCCCGGAGGAATGGGAATTTGCTACTGGAATGGATATTGATATTCTGGATGATAATGTTAACCCGGATGCTGATGCAACTAAAAACTTCCGCTACCTTCGAATTGAAATGATGGAATCCTATGGCCATAACGAGTGGGTTTATACCTGGAATGAAATGTTCCTTTGGGGGCAGATTAAGAATAAGTATTACGAGGAGTAAATGAGTATTAAATATAATAGAAAGAAATTATGATGAAATATATAAAAAAAGGAATTGTTGGCTTGATCGTTCTTTTTAACCTAGTAAGTTGCGACGAAGCAAGCAGTTTTCTGGATAAACATCTTGAAAATGGACCAATCATTTATTCTGCAAAAGTGAATTGGTTGGATTTCCAATCAGGATACTATCGGGTTAGGGTAAACATATACCCTGCCGAGGATGTGAACCGCGATTTTTGTGTGTTGAGGTGGAGAATAACAGACCAGGAACAAGATTCTGTAAATGTAGATTACGTGGAAGGTAACTATGATACAGACTTGGATTGTTATTATACAATTATTGATGTTTCCAACAACAACATACAGGGTAATCTTCTAATCGAAGCACAAAATGTGGATGTATTTGGCAACAAATCGTTAAAAATAGATAAAGGTGCATTTATCTACGGATCTATTTATGAATCAACATTACAAAACGATTTAATTGGTTTTTCACCCGATGTCGATCAAATAATTGTTGAAAAGAGAATTGGTTCAGTTGGTAGCTTTATCAGTTATGAACAATTAGATGGAACTTTTACAGAGGAAATCTTTCTAACTGAAGATACTTATCCATTGGTTGATTATAAAGTTGGAGGTGTAGTACGCAATAAAACAAGATACCTCATGAATGAAACGGATATTGATACGCTGAATTCGACTAAATATTCCGAAACAGTAATTCCTTTCCCACCGGCTGTGATTTTGGATTATTGTGTAGCTGAAAGTGGTTTTAGCGAAAAATATGCTTTTGATGGGTTGGTGAATTCAGATATGTGGCATACGGGTTGGTCCGATGCCGATCATCAAAGTTTCCACAATAATAATAGCGATCCAACTTTAGCACACTATTATTTAATTGATTACAGGGATGAATTTATGATGAATTCAATTACCGTTTACAGCGACGCTGTTGGATTTTTGAAAACAATTGACATTTGGGTAAGTAATGATATGACGTATATCCCAAATACCAACAAAGGTACCGACAGAACAGTAGCAGACTTTTGGAGGATTCCGCATGAAAACACCTGGACAAAATTGGGTTCGTTAAGTTTTGAAAAATTGCCAGATCAAGTGCAAACGTTAGATCTTTCAACACCTACAGAATTTAGGATGATAATGCTTACCATGCCCGATTCTCATAATACAGGAAATGGTAACATTCGAATATCAGAAATCAAGCTTGATGCAGATCGAATTATTGATTAATTGTATAAGAATCTCAATTTATTTAATGAAATCGTTGTTATAAATTATTAGAAACCGCTCTTAAAAAAAAAGAGCGGTTTCTTTTTATAGATGGTTAATGCCGATACACAATTTAAACGGCTTTTGGATTGGATTGAACTAAAGGCGTATTTTAATTGATAGTCGGTATTAAACAACAGACCAAGAAAAAAATCTGACTTTTTTCGCCAATGGATTTTTTTTGGGTTATATTGTTAGAATCGTTTCTGTAATTTAATTCTTAAATTTGATGAAAAAATATATTTTATTCTTAACCTTAATTAGTCTTTTGTCTGGTTGTACTTCTAAGAACTTTGAAACGGATAAAAAGCCTAATATTATTATGTTTCTGGTTGATGATATGGGGTGGCAGGACACTTCTGTTCCGTTTTGGACGGAAGAAACGCCCTTTAACAGACGATACAACACCCCGGGAATGGAAAGACTGGCTTTAGAAGGAATGATTTTCACACAAGCATACGCAAGTTCGGTTTGTTCGCCAACCAGAGTTAGTTTAATGAGTGGAATGAATGCAGCCCGTCACCGGGTCACAAACTGGACACTTCACAGAAATGCTTCGGTAGATGGAAAAAGCAAGGTTCTTGATTATCCGAAATGGAATGTGAATGGGATTCAACCAACGGATTCTATTGAACTAGCTACACATGCTACTATGTTGCCACAAATACTTAAAGACAATGGCTATTTTACTATTCATTGTGGTAAAGCCCATTTTGGCGCAATGAATACACCAAGTGCCGACCCACTGACTTGTGGTTTCGATGTAAATATTGCCGGTCATGCAGCTGGAGGATTAGGAAGTTACCTTGGAAAGCAAAATTTCGGAAACAAGGAGAAAGGTTCACATACCTTGCCCTGGGGAGTACCCGGACTCGAAAAATATCATGGTGATTCTATATTCCTCACCGAGGCTATGACTCTTGAAACTAAAAAGGCGTTGGATAAGTCTTTGGAATTAAAGAAACCGTTTTACCTCTATATGGCTCATTATGCCGTGCATATTCCGTTAAATGCTGTATTGTGGGAAATAAGAAGAGAACGGGCTGTTGAATTAATGATGGAAGGATTTAGGTTTGACGACTTACGGAGATGGAAGCACATGGATGAAGAAGCAGCTAAAGAAAAACTTGGACGTTATATCGTAGCTGCGGATTATAATAATAAAATTCCAATCCAAAATGGTGCTGCCGCAGGTTATATTTCCAGAGAGGGAGTGCCTCCTGCTTTTCTTGATTATTACTATTTGTATCCGATTCCTTCTGATCAAATTGTTTTGAATCCTGCAATTATACAAAATCCAGTTTGGGAATAAATCTTTAATACTGAGTTATAAAAATTAGTAGATTAAATAAATCTTATTATCAAGAAGACCACCTCGTTTGAGGTGGTTTTCTTAATATTGCATAAAATTAAAATTTAAGAAAAATCAAAACAGGATTATCAATGAAACAAAAACTTATTCTTTTTGCCCTGTTATTAGTTGTTTGGGGCTGTTCAAACAACAACAACAATAGCAAAACCCAATCTCAAAAACCAAACATCCTGTTTATCTTTGCTGATGACCAACGGTATAACACAATGGGAATAGCCGAAATGGATGCTGTTCATACACCTAATCTTGACCGCCTGGCTCAATCGGGCGTCTATTTTAACAACTGCTATATTTTAGGAGCTCCGCATGGAGCTGTTTGTTCTCCAAGCAGGGCAATGTTGATGACCGGCAGGCACTACTGGCATCTGCCAACTTCGGTGATAGCTTTGTGGGACAAAGATCTGACTCCGGAAACCAGAGGGCGATGTGATTACATAACAATGCCCGAACTGTTAAAGCAGAATGGGTATTATAATTTCACCACCGGCAAGCACCATAACGGCCCACATTGGGTAGAAAATGGATTTGATGCAGCCAAAGCAGTTTTTCTGGGAGGGATGTCCACACACTTTGGAATTAAAACCAAAGACTATGATCCGCAAAAGGGTTGGTCAGAACAGTATGTCAACGAACGGTTTTCATCGGAGGTTTTTAGCGAGCCGATCGTGGAATTTATTGAAAATTATGATGGAGACAAGCCCTTTTTTGCTTACCTCCCATTTACATCTCCACACGATCCGCGCACTGCTCCACAAAAATACCACGACAAATACAAAGCTGATGACATGGTGCTACCGCCTAATTTTATGCCGGGACACCCTTTCCCCATTGGCGACATGCAAATACGGGATGAGCGGTTGGCCGGTTTTATGGAAAATGTTGACATCGCAATGAAAATAAAAGAACTTTTAAAGTAGGATTGCAAGATGTTGTAAGCGGGTTTATGATAGAAAACGGTAAATCAACCATTGATAATATTTCAAGCTATACCTTCTCTATTATTTACCCAAAATTTCTGCATACCAGGCAGACACAATTTTTGGCGTGATACATGCTTTTTTCCAAGTTTTGCATTGTGTCCGTAATAAATCTGGATATGTCCATCTATGTAATAGAATTCATTTTCTTCTTCTGTACTCCAATAGGCAGCAAGGTCTTTATTCCAACATATAGCTTTTTTTTGATCGCTTATCTGCTTTACTTTTGCACGCAAGCACTTGGACTGTGGTATTCTGTCAACTCCAAGTAGTTTACCAAATTCACCGGGGCTTACACTCTTTAACTGCTCAGGGTTTTTAATCCTGCATAAATACATAAATGCCAATAATTGGATAATAAAATTGATGTAATAATATCCCTTTTTTAATTCTTCGTAATGCTTTTGAAAACTAAATAATCCTGTTTCAACAAGAAAAGGCAGCAAGAACAGAACCCCTCCATTAGCAACGCTTTGGCAGTTTTCGAATTTTACAGGGGTTTCTTCTATTTCATGATTTGAAGCTTTGCTCCGGTCATCAATATTTGTTGCCCCTATTCCAAATATATGCGAAACAAATACATCATATCCATTTCGTTCACTTGGTTGAGTACTATGATCGTGGGCGGTCGTCTTATTAGCGAAGTGACCATTTTTTTTTAATCGTCCCTTTTTTAATATGGTAACGTAATGCGCCTTCGCTTACTCCTGATATTTTTGCCACATCGTTTACCGAATAGAAATCATCTATCATTTTTTGAGCTTGGACTAAAAATTCATCAGTCATTTTATGACAGCTACCTCTGTTATCCAGACGGTTAAAAAACCAGTCGCTACCCTTTTCACGCAATGCTTTCGCATAACGCTGGATATTACGATTAGAAACACCGATAGTACGAGAAATTTCAATTGGCGTACAAAGTCCGGTATTAACAAGATTACCCGTAATGTAACGGTAAGTATTTAAGTCGTCTTTACTGTGACAAAAAATTGGTGAGCCATTGTGTAAATAATAAACAAAATCATCTTTTTCAAAAACACCTAAACTACTATTTATTAATCTGGTTGTTGGTGGAAACAAAGGTAATTGCATCTGCATAAGAATTCATTTTAGTGCAATTTGCGACTTTTTTATTTACGACTCAACCTAATTAAACCTCTATTTATAAATATGGGGTCAGGATTTCTGAATTTAATAACTTCGTAATAAATTAAGAAGGCATTATGAAGAAAATAATTAGATAATCCTCCTTGGTAATGCATAAACTATTACCTGTCCAATAACTGCCTGATGTATCTGCGGCACGAAAAGGTGAAAAAGAACTTTGCTGATGAAGCCGTTGCCAAAAAGCAAAATCAAATTTTATTACATCAATTCCCAGGGTTTAATATGTTTTATTCCTTCGTAGTTTGAAAACTTTAGGTCATCAAGCGAAACGACATATTTTTCGTGGTTATCTTTAATTAAAAGCAGGTTGCCAAACTCCCGTTCGATTACCTTTTGGCTGCTTAAAAGATAGCACACTTGAACATAAATGGTTTTATCTGATTTTTGTGCAACAAAATCAATTTCAAGATTATTTAATACTCCAACAGATATTTTATATCCCATTCGTTTCAGTTGTATATAAACATAATTTTCAAGATTGTACCCAATATCAGAGGGATAAAATCCGAAAAGGAAATTTTTAAATGCTAAATCATTCAGGTAGTATTTATACTCTCCTCCCAGGGTTTGTTTCCCACGTAGATTATATCTTTCAGCCCGGTGAAATATAAATGTATCTTTCAGGTAACCAATATAAGTGGAGATCGTTTCATAATTTGTTTTCTTATGCCTGCTCTTAAAGTAGTTTACAATGCTGCTAATAGAAGTAAGGTTGCCAATATTGACAGCCAAAAATTTGAATATATCTTCGAGTAGCTGAAGATCTTTTATCTTATGCCGACCAACAATATCACGCAAAACTATGGTGTTTTTCAGGCTCTCAGAATAGTTTCGATTTAACTCTTCCGAGTCAAAATGGAACATTTCGGGCAATCCCCCGGTTTGCAAATAAGTAAGAAAATTCTCTTTGTTTACAGGCAAAGCTTTTATACCTGCAAATTCAAAAAAACTGAATGGGAGGATTTCAAATTCAATATAACGCCCTGAAAGTAATGTTGCAAGTTCTCCTGAAAGAAGGTTTGAATTTGAACCTGTGATAAATAATTCAAAGTCCTGGGTGAAGTCTTGGGAATAGGAATTTACATAAGATTCCCAATTACCTATGTTTTGGATTTCATCAAGAAAGATATAGATTTTCCCGGTTACTTTGTATCTTTTTTTGTAATAACTAAATAAATTTTCCAGGTCTGTTGCGGTTTTTATATCATCGAAGGCAGTGAATTCTTTGTTGATGAAAAAGATATTTTTCGGATTGACTTCTTTTTGTTCAATAAGGAAGTTTATAATTTGGCGAAGGATATAACTTTTGCCAACACGGCGTTGCCCAACAAGTACTTTTACAAGTTTGGTTCCAATATATTCTGTTATTCTATTAAGGTATTCACTTCTTTCATAACCAGAGTGCAAAGGCTGGCCATCCCATATATTGTATTTTCTTATTTTTTCAAAAATTTGTTCCATTATATTTTCAGTTATATTTGAATAATCTTCAAATTATGAATTATTTCCAAATATACTTGAAAAATATCACTTTGCCATATGGATGGTGCATAAGAATATTCCGTCCTGTTTTTCGATTTTTAATTTCATAATCAGTTTATTACAATTTCTCCTATACCTAATATTCTATGCCGAATGAGTTTGTCCGGTCATTGACGAATATTATTATTTCCCTAAAAATAGAAAAAACTATATTCATTAACCTTCTGTATAGGTTAGTTTAGAAGAAGGGGTGCCCCATTATTAAGTTACCCTTTCAGTATTCCAATTTGCCCGATTCTGATACTTCTCTGCAAGATTTGAAATCCATGCTAAACCTTCGGGATAGGTACTTTCGTAGTAATCTATATATTAGCACTGGTCACAGAATTGGAAAGTCTTTGTAGAACTTCAATAACCCGATAACTTCTGACCTCATTTTTACCCGCACAATTTTTTTCATTTTGTCATCCATTAATTCACCCATGCCCTGTAACAATCCTTTGTCGGTCATTGCTTCAAGGTTTTTAATACATTTTAGCAGGTAATCGGTAAACGACATTCCCATTCTGAATTCAACAATACTTTTATTAACCGGGGTTTGTTTCTGCATAAAAAACCAACAATCGAAAACATCACGGTTAGTTATTACATTCCTGTCGAGCAAAGCACAAAGTTTATGTGCAAACATATCTTCCTGTACCATTACCTTCATGTTGATCCCCAGAAGATTTTTTATCTCGTAACGGTTTTCAAATACACGGGTTGAAATCTCCACTTTCAACTTGCGTTCGTTAAAACCATAATCCAGGACAATTAAGGGGCCGTAAAACTTTTTAGCCTCATCAAATATTGTCCCGTATTTGAGAAGTATTTTACGAATTTTTCCGTAAACAACATCTTCCTTTTCTGTATCAATCAGGTTGAAATCTAAATCCACAGAAAAACGCGGAAGGTCATAAAAAAACATCAAGGCAGTACCGCCTTTAAATCCCAGGTAATTTGCAAGTTCAATATCTGAGTAAACATCCTTAAAGTATTTGAACCAGAAAAAATCTATGCCGGTTTATGTCAATCATTTTTTAGAATTTTATTTACCCGTTCAGTTAATGCTTTAGATTGGTACAGAGGTAATAGTTTATAAATGAGTTGTTTTTTTAACGGATTGAGATTGTCAAAATAATAATCTTTGTTCAGGTATATCAAGTCTAAAAACGCTCTTTCAGTAGTGGCTATGTTTATCTGATTTTCCTGTCTGTCAATTCCTGCTGGATTTGCAAGAATTTCTCCCTTGACTTTGCGGAATATATATTCTCTGCCTGACACATCAATAGTCCGGCTTAGATAACTTACAACTGTAATTCTTGAATCATATTGAAATACGATACCTGCTTTTTGCAGTACATATTCAAGCGATATATAGGAAGGTGTGTAAATGGTGCATGCAAGTTCTTCAGTACTATAATTTGGTTTGGTGTATATACCTTTGCGGGGATTTTGTAACTTGCCTGTACGGACGTAGTAGTTCAGTTTTTTATTGAGTGAATTAAAGCTTGTTTCACCTGCAATCATGGCAATATCATTTAAACGAAATACCGTTCGAATGTCTTTGTAAATGGTCAATATAATATTATCTTTTATTTTTCGAGAACCAAACATACTAATATTTCGTATTTCCAGTTCACTAATTTAGTTTATTTTATTTTAAATTCCAAGTTAGTTCTAGCGGAATTGCTAGTAGAGAATTACACAATCGGTATAAAGAACACAATAATACAGATATAGGTAATAAAATGCGGTTTTATTATTCACAACTGGCAAAAGCATTTGGCTGCAAGCAATACTTTATCCATAGCTAAAGCCAATTACGAACATCTATTTTGGCTACATCTATATTTTTTACTGTATTTATAGCCAAATACAGCGTAAGATGAATAAAATAATTGGGCGAAAAAAAGAAATCTAAGCGTTAAGATCGCTGTTAACCTCTAACAAATCTGAATTTGTAGCTGTTTATGGAAGAAGAAGGGTTGGAAAGACATTTTATTGATAACATGCGGATCAGCCGCATCCTGGATGATCAATAAGTTAATTAACAACACAGGGGGACTGTTTAACCGGATAACCGCAAGATTGAAACTTGTACTATTTACATTGAATGAATGTGAACTGTTTTTGCAGTCGCAAAATTCTGTTCTCGACCAATATCAAATTATACAACTTTATATGGTGTTGGGAGGGATTCCTTTTTATTGGAATGAAGTTGCACCCGGTAAAAGCGCTGCTCAAAACATAAATGATATCTGTTTCTCAGAAAATGATAACCATTTTTGGGCTGCAAACTAACAGCCATTCTTTGGGATTGGTTCAAAATGACCTTTCGATGGATATATTGTTTGGTAGTCGCTGATTGTTTTCTTCCTAATTTGAAAAAATCTATAAACATTTATAACCTATATTCCAAAACAAGACAGGGAAGTTTTACCTGTTTGCCTGATAAATCACTTTGACAATCTTCCTAAATTTTTTCCACCAACTTAAAATATAAATAATATGAGTAGATTTAGAAAGGTGTTACATGCATTATGGTACTCCCTATATTTCTTGGACGTTCAAATATAGGGATAGAATATTGAAGTGAAAAATAAAATCAGATGCAGAACATTGCGAAAATTAAATTTGCAAGTGCAATTTCTTGATCAAAACAATTGTAAAAACCTTAATATCAGTCATGTATTTTGCTGGCAATAAGCCTTTTGTGATTAATTTTTCATAAATCACCTTATAAAATGGTAATTATCAACTTTGCAAAAATTATAATATATTTGCCCTAACTAATTCTAATTGTTTTTTACATAAAACTAGGTAATGCGAATTGAAGAATCTATACTTTTAAACGAAATTAGGAAGCGTAATCATGCTGTTTACGAATCGCTCTTTTATGAGTATTATCCACTCTTAACAAAGTTTGCTGAAGGATATATTATTAACAGGCAGGCTAGTGAAGACATTGTTCAATCACTTTTCATTTACCTTTGGGAAAATGCAGAAAAAATTTCCATTCAGGAATCAATTAAAGCTTACTTTTACCAATCAACAAGAAATCGATGCCTCAACTATCTCCGAGACCTAAAAATAACCGATAAATACAACCTCTTGTTTTGGGAAGCTGTAGTAAACAATGATGACGAAACAAATTGGATAGATCCGAAAATAGTAGGAAAGATCGAAAATGCAATTCAAAAATTACCTCCCAAAATGGCAACTATAATAAAAGATAAATACCTGCATGGGAAAAAACTTAGTGAAATATCTGAAAGTTTAAATATTTCGGAAAATACTGTAAAAACCCAATTACAAAGAGCCAAGAAGAAACTTAGGGTATTGTTAGTTGAATATACTAAGACCAAATTTATTTTATAAATGTTGTCACCTGTTTTAATTTTAGCTGTGTCATAGATGAAACAGTTTTAAAAATGGGTAGAATTAGACAGTATATTGACTTTGAAATTATAAAGAAAAAATTATACGGGTCGATTTCCGAAAGTGAAGAGAAAATATTTAACCGATGGGTAAATCAAAAGAACGAGCATCTGAACTTTTATGAAGAAGCTAAACGTTTTTATAAGAACGGGTCTGATTTTGAAAAGAACCCGGTTAATTTATTCGAAATTTGGCAAAAGGTTAGCAGGCAAATGCTTGTATACAAAGCAAAAAATAATCGAAAAACTCTTGTTTACATAAGTTCTATTGCAGCAACAATTGCCATTGTTTTGAGCTTATATTTCTTCTTGCCAAATAAAAATTCAAATCAATTTGTAGAAGAAACATTTCAAACCATTAATCCCGGTACAAGCAAAGCAATGCTGATACTTGATGATGGATCTACTTATGATTTATCAGCCGGGAGATCAATTGCACTTATGGAAGGAGGAACCAGGATAAACAGCCGGGGAACGGAGATAAATTACATTGAAAAGAATAGTAAACCTAAAAAAGTTAAATATAACACGTTAAAAATACCCAAAGGTGGTGAGTTTTTTGTAACACTTAGCGATAGCACCAAAGTTTGGTTAAACTCCGAGACAACTTTTAGGTATCCTGTGCAGTTTTGTGGAAATGAAAGAGAAGTTGAATTAATTGGAGAGGCTTTCTTTGAAGTTCATAAAGATGTAAGCAAACCTTTTATAGTTATTTCCAACGACCAGGTTGTTGAGGTGTTAGGAACTTCCTTCAACATATCATCTTATGCGGAAGATTCAATAACATACACTACTTTAGTAGAAGGATCAGTTTCTGTTTCCCCAAAAGACAGTCCTGGTGTTCTTCAAACATTACTACCCAATCACCAAAGCTCTTACAAAAGAGGAGAAGGTCAAATCACTCGCAAAATAGTTGATGTAGAGCAATTTACAGCCTGGAAAGAAGGCCTGTTTTATTTTAAAGATCAACCTCTAAGTGAAATAATGAAAACATTATCAAGATGGTATAATGTTGATATTAAGTTTGATAATGAGCTGGCAAGTGAAGTTAAATTCACAGGGCGCTTAAAACGATACGAGGATTTTGAAAAAATATTAACCTTGATTGAAAAAACGCATGAAGTAAAATTTCATATTGACGGAAGGTCAATTACCATTATATAAAAAGCGGGAAATGTTCGTACCATTCCCCGCCTAACACTTAGTTATATTTTCTAAATGTTTAATTTAACATGACAAATTTATGAAAAAAAAATGTTTTAACCTATCCTGCTTACAGGATAAAAAGATTTTCCTTATTATGAGGATGACGATCTTAATTTTGCTGGTAAGCCTTTTACAGGTTTCGGCAAATAGCTCCGTTGCAAGTTCTAAAGTTGATTCTGAACAACAACAAAGTAAATCAATTTCAGGAACAGTTACTGACCAAGATGGAAACACCCTGCCGGGAGTCTCAGTATTTGTAAAAGGTACTACAATTGGTACCATTACCGATATTGATGGAAACTACAAGCTTGATGTTCCGAATGATGCAAGTACGCTGGTTTTTTCAACTATAGGAATGACAACAGTTGAAGAGTCGATTGCCGGAAAAAATGAAATTAACGTTATTATGGAGTCAGCAATCTTTGGTATTGATGAAGTAGTGGTTACAGCACTTGGTATTAAACGTGACGAGAAAACGCTCACCTATGCTCAACAAACCGTTAGTGGGGAGGATTTATTAAAGGCAAGAGACATTAATTTTGTGAACAGCATTTCCGGTAAAATTTCTGGTGTGGAGATAAAGAAAAGCAGTTCTGGTGCAGGTGGCTCTACCAAAGTTATTTTAAGGGGGAACAAGTCGTTAAGCGGCTCAAGTGAACCACTTTATGTTATCGATGGTATTCCAATGGCAAACAACAAAGGTGGACAGCCAGGAATGTGGGGTGGTATTGATGGAGGTGACGGCATTTCTCAAATTAACTCTGAAGACATTGAAAGCCTTACTGTTCTGAAGGGATCAAATGCTGCAGCACTTTATGGTAGCCAGGGAGCAAACGGTGTAATTATTATTACCACAAAAAGTGGTAAAAAAGGTAAAGCAAGAGTTGAAATTAGCTCAGGTGTTACTTTTGAAAGTATTATTAAAACCCCTGACCTGCAATTTGATTATGGTAGTGTTGATGGTGCTAAAGAGAGTTGGTCCACGTCAAAAGGGGATTATAACAACAGTTTTGTTGATGATTTCTTTAAAACAGGGCTCAACCTTTTAAATTCAATAACTATTAGTGGGGGAGGTGACAAGACAACTGCATATTTTTCTTATGCAAATATAACTTCTAATGGTGTAATACCTGAAAATAAGTATCAAAAGAATAATGTTACATTTAAACAATCAACTAAGCTTTTTAATGACAAAATGAATATTTCGTCAAATGTAATGTTAACAGATGAAGTTACGAACAACAGGAACCCTGCAGGATATTACATTAACCCTCTTACCGGATTATATTTCTTTCCTCGGAATTTAGATTTTAATTCATATAAAGAAAACTATGAAGTATTTAATGAAGGTAGGAATATGTATCTTCAAAATTGGTTTGTTGAAGACCACCATCAATCGAATCCATATTGGATCATAAACAGGCAACCAAAGGAAGATAAGGTAAAAAGAGCTATTACAAATATTTCATTAGATTATCAAATCGCCAATAATCTCAAACTCCAATTAAGAGGCAGTTACGATTATGCAATTAAATCTTACGAGATGAAGCACTATGCCGGTTCTAACGGAACCAATGTGCATGCAAATGGAGCTTGGGATTATAGTAAGTCCACCGATGAATTGATTTATACAGATGCAATTTTAACCTATAACAAAAAATTTGGAGATATCAGTTTAGATGCAATTGTAGGTACAAGCTATCAAAAATCAACTTATGGAGTTGGTGTTAGAGTTGCCACAGGAACTACCGGATTAAAATTTGCCAACGAGTTTAATTTTCAGAACATTGAGGATAATGTTATGGTAAATTCAACTTATGGAAGCAAGAAAATAAAACAAGCTGTTTTTGGCAATGTTCAGTTGGGCTACAAAGAGATGCTATTTTTAGATATCTCAGGCAGGAATGACTGGGCTTCAACATTAGTCGGCACAGGAAACGATTCATATTTTTATCCTGCTTTTGGGTTAACAGCCCTAATTAGCGAAATGGTTGAACTTCCCGATTTTATTAGCTTTGGAAAAATAAGGACATCGTATACAACCGTTGCAAACGAAGTCCCTTTCAATATGGTTCATCCAAATCATACGATTACTTTTGCTGGTGTTGAAATAAACACCACAAAACCTTTTACCAACCTAAAACCCGAGATGTTAAGAAGTCTGGAGTTTGGTACCGATTGGAGGTTCTTTAATGGAAGGCTTGGATTTGATTTTACATATTACAATATTAATAGCCAGGATCAATTTATTAATTTGCCAGCACCTTCCGGTTCAGGATATACAAGGTATTTTGTTAATGCCGGTGAAATCGTTAATTCCGGTATTGAAATATCTGTTAATGCTACACCTGTAAAATCAGGAGATTTTTCATGGTCAACTGCATTTAATTACTCAAATAATAAAAATGAAATTGTAGAATTACACGAAGATTTGGGAGATGCGATGAATATTTCTGATTCTGAAGGATACCAATTAATTATAAAAAAAGGTGGTTCATTTGGCGATTTATATGTGCATAAATTCCTTAGGGATGAACAGGGAAGGATAATGCTTGATGAAAATGGAGCTATACAAAAAACTGCTGAAAAAGAATTTATTGGAAATTCAAACCCGGATTGGAGTTTAGGTTGGAATAATAACATTAACTACAAAGATTTATCATTTGGGTTCCTTATTAACAGTAAGTTTGGCGGTAAAGTAATTAGCCAAACCGAAGCTATGTTAGATGGTTATGGTGTATCACAAAGGACAGCCGACGCAAGAAATGCCGGCGGTGTAACTATTGATGCTGTAATGCCTGACGGTACAGCTGTAACAAAAATGGGTGCAGAAACTTATTACAGGGCAACGGGAATGAGGAATGGTATTAAAGAACCTTATACTTACGACAGAACAAATATTAGATTAGCAGAGGTTTCTGTTACGTACAACTTAAACTTACAAGAATCTAATTTACCTATTGACAAGTTAACTTTTTCTCTTGTAGGCCAGAATTTACTTTTCTTTTATAAAGAAGCACCATTCGACCCCGAACTAGCAATGAACACAACCAATGCATTCCAATCATTGGACAATTTCAACCTGCCATCAACAAGGACTTATGGTTTCAATATTAGAATAACCTTTTAAATCTTAATTTCATGAAAAAATACATATATATATTACTGGTTGCTTTGGCAATATTGCCAAATGCATGTACAGATAATTTTGAAGAGGCAAATATAAATCCTGTTCAAATTAGCCAAGAGTCTCTACAGCAAGATTTCAATCATATTGGATCTTATTATCCTTCAATGTTATCGTGGGTTGTTGGTTATACCTGGTGGCATCAAGTTTATCAAAACTTATCTAGTGATTCATGGGTGCGTTATTTAGCTCCACCTACGCCATTTGCAGGAGGTATAAATAATACGACCTATAGTATTACATGGAAACATTTTTACTGGGACAGGGTTTACACTCAGATAATGGCTCCATCAAAACAGGTAATTGAAATTGCAGAAGAAGGTGATTATGATGTTTTTGTAGAATGGGCAAGATTAATCAGAGTCCTCGGTATTTCAAAATTGACTTTACAATACGGGCCGGTTATTTACAATGACTATGGTTCAACTGAAACTACTATAAACTACGATGGAGAAGAAAAATTATACGAAACGCTTTTTGCCGACTTAGATAATATTATAGCTGTTTTTAGTGCGAATAAAGATTATGACGGATTGAAAAATTTCGACGCGAGTTATGGTGGCAACATCAACAAATGGATAAAAGTGGTTAATTCAATGAGATTAAGACTTGCCATGCGAATTTCAAAAGTAAACCCTGCACTTGCAAAAACAGAAGGTGAAAAAGCTATTAATGACCCGGGTGGATTAATTGAAGTAAATGCTGACAATTTCTTGATTTCATTATATGGACAACAACACCCTCTTGCCCTTTTTGCTTTTGGTTGGAACGATACCAGAATGAGTGCAACAATGGAATCAGTACTTACCGGATATAATGACAGCAGGATTGGTAAGTATTTTAATCCGGTTGACGATCTATCATTAGTTTCTGATCATCCAACTGTGCCATATAAAGGTATTAGAAATGGTGCATTGCTGGCAGCAAAAGACCAACGGACATCTTTCTCAACCGTTAACGAAATCTTTAAGACCAAGACATACCAGGATTATTTTGTGGCATCAGAAACTTTATTTCTTCTTGCTGAGGCAAAATTAAGAGGATGGTCTGCTAGTCAATCAGCCAAAGACTATTATGAAGACGGAGTAAAGGCTTCATTTGCAAAATGGGGAGCAGGTGGTGTTGATGCTTACCTATTGGATAACACAAGTTTGCCTATTGACTACGATGACCCAAAAGCTGAAGGCGATGTCAATGATTTTATAAATCGCATGCAGATAACAATTAAATGGGACGAGTCAGCAACAAATGAAGTAAAACTTGAGCGAATTATGACTCAAAAATGGATTGCCGGATTTCCAAATTCATGGGAACCCTGGGCTGACCACCGCAGAACAGGATATCCTAAAATACCATATAACTATAAAAATGATAGTAATGCTGATGATGGAATTATTGCAGCTGATGATTTTATTAAAAGGATGAAATTTGTACCTGGTGAGTATACAAATAATCCGCAAGGTGTTGCAGCAGCAACTAGTAAGTTGTCAAATGGTAAAGATGAAATAAGTACTCTTTTATGGTGGGATATTGAAGGTCCTAATTTTTAATTCTAACACATAGGTTTAGTTTAGTTGAATGCCGCCTCATATTTATGAGGCGGCATTTATTATTATCAAGAAAAGAATTTTTATGATATATTTGTCTTAACTAATAATAATATATTCAACCTTAAAAGGGGAAATGCTGATTGAAAAACGTGTGCGTATAAGCGTAATGAGAAAACCAAATCACGCTGTCTTCAATAGGAGGGTTACGATCTTTTTTTTGTTTGTAAACCTTTTATTGGTTTCGACTGGTAGTTACTCACAAAACACGAAACTGACAATACGTGTCAGGAATGTAAATGTGGAACAGATATTAGAAGAAATTAGAGAACAAAGCGAGTTTTATTTTCTATACCGGTCCGACCTTTTTAAAGAACTTCCCAAAATAAGTATTAAACTTAACAATGCTACAGTCGAAGAAATTTTAGATAAGGTACTTACACCAAACGGGTTAATTTATGAAATTGAGAACAAAACTGTTGTAATCAGGGAACAACCTCAAGTTAAGGTAGAAATTGAATTAGAACCACAACACTTAAAATCAATTTCAGGGAAAGCTATGGATGAAAAGAGAAAGGCATTGCCCGGTGTTTCGGTATATGTGAAAAGTACTACGGTAGGTATTACATCCGACATTGATGGGAATTATAACCTGGATGTACCACTGAATGCAACCACTTTGGTGTTTTCATTTATTGGTATGGCAACAGTTGAAGAACCTATTGCCGGCAAAAATGAAATTAACGTTATTCTGGAATCATCAACCATTGGTGTTGATGAAGTAATAGTATCTGCACTTGGTATCCTTAGGCAGGAAAAAACATTAACCTATGCAATCCAAACTATTGGTCGCGATGAATTAACCAAAACAAAAGACATTAACTTTCTGAATAGCCTTTCAGGTAAAGTAGCCGGTATTGAAATCAAGAAAAATAGTTCTGGCGCAGGTGGTTCTACCAAAGTTATTTTAAGGGGTAACAAATCTTTAAGCGGTACAAGTGAACCACTTTATGTTATTGATGGTATCCCCATGGCAAACAATAAAGGGATACAGGCAGGAATGTGGGGTGGGGTTGATGGTGGTGATGGGATCTCTCAAATTAACCCTGAAGACATTGAAAGCCTTACTTTACTTAAGGGATCAAATGCTGCAGCGCTTTATGGCAGCCAGGGTGCAAATGGTGTAGTTCTTATTACTACAAAAAGTGGTAAAGAAGGTAAAACAAGGATTGAAATTAGCTCAGGCGTTACTTTTGAAAGTATTATTGAAACCCCTGACCTACAATTTGAATATGGCAGTGTTGATGGGGCAAAAGAGAGTTGGTCAACAACAAAAGGGAATTATAACAGCAGTTTTGTTGATGATTTCTTTGAAACAGGGCTCAACCTTTTAAATTCAGTAATTATTAGTGGTGGGAATGATAAAACAACTGCATACCTTTCTTTTGCAAATACAACTTCTAATGGTGTAGTACCCGAAAACAAGTATCAAAAGAACAATGTTACATTTAAACAATCAACTAAACTTTTTAATGATAAATTGATTGTTTCATCCAATGTAATGTTGACAGATGAAGTTACGAATAACAGAAACCCCGCAGGATATTACATTAATCCTCTTACCGGATTATATTTCTTTCCTCGGAATATGGATTTTAATTCATATAAAGATAGCTATGAGGTATTTAACGAGCCAAGGAATATGTATCTTCAAAATTGGTTTGTTGAAGACCACCATCAATCAAATCCATATTGGGTTATTAACAGGCAACCTCAGGAAGATAACACAAAAAGAGTTATTAGCAGTCTTTTATTAGATTACCAAATCGATGATAATCTTAGCCTCCAATTAAGGGGTAATTATGATTATGCAAATAAATCATATGAAAGAAAGTACTATGCCGGTTCAAATGGAACCAATGTACATCCGAATGGAGCATGGGATTATAACAAGTTCACCGATGAGCTAATTTTCACAGATGCTATTTTAACTTATGGCAAAAATTTTGGGGACATCAGTTTAAATGCAATTGCCGGTGCAAGCTATCAACAATCAAATTATGGAGTTGGTGTTAGCGTATCCACAGGAATAAACGGGTTAAGATTTGCCAACGAGTTTAATTTCCAGAATATTGCGGATAATGTGATGGTAAATTCAACTTATGGAAGTAAGATAATAAAAGAAGCTGTTTTTGCCAATGTCCAGCTGGGTTACAAAGAGATGTTATTTTTAGATGTCTCGGGCAGGAATGACTGGGCTTCAACATTAGCCGGAACAGGAAACGATTCCTATTTTTATCATGCATTTGGGTTAACCTGCATTGTTAGCGAAATGGTTGAACTCCCTGACTTTATTAGCTTTGGAAAAATAAGGGCATCACATACAACCGTTGCAAACGAAGTCCCTTTCAATATGGTTCATCCCAATCATACGATTACTTTTACTGGAGTTGCTATAAATACAACAAAACCATTTACCAACTTAAAGCCCGAAATGTTGAGAAGCAATGAGTTTGGTGTTGACTGGAGATTTTTTACTGGGAGGCTAGGACTTGATTTTACTTATTACAATATCAATAGCCGGGACCAATTTATTAACTTACCTGCACCTTCAGGTTCAGGATATACCAGGTATTTTGTTAATGCTGGTGAAATTGTCAATTCAGGTATTGAATTATCTGTAAATGCTACGCCTGTTAAATCAAAAGATTTTTCATGGAATACTTCATTTAATTACTCAAGCAATAAAAATGAAATTGTAGAAATACACGAAGATTTAGGAGATAAGATAAATATTTCTGATAATGAAGGATACCAGCTAATTATCAAAAAAGGTGGTTCATTTGGCGATTTATATGTACATAAATTTTTATTAGATGACCAGGGAAGGATTTTGCTGGATGATAATGGAAATATTAGAAAAACGGATAAAACTGAGCTTATTGGGAATTCAAACCCGGATTGGAGTTTAGGTTGGAATAATAATATTAATTACAAAGATTTATCATTTGGATTCCATATTAACAGTAAGTTTGGCGGTAAAGTAATTAGCCAAACCGAGGCTATGTTAGATGGCTATGGCGTTTCTCAGAGGACAGCCGATGCAAGAGATGCTGGCGGTGTAAATATTAACGCTGTAATGCCTGATGGAACTGCTGTAACAAAAATGGATGCTGAAACGTATTACATGGTAACTGGTATGAGAAATGGGATCAAAGAACCCTATACATACGACAGGACAAACATCAGGTTAGCACAAGTTTATGTAGCATACAATTTAAACTTACAAAATTCAAGTTTACCAATTGAAAAGGTAACTTTTTCTCTTGTAGGACAGAATTTGCTTTTCTTTTATAAAGAAGCTCCATTCGATCCTGAATTAGTGATGAATACTACTAATGCATACCAATCATTGGATAATTTTAATCTGCCTGCTACTAGAACTTTAGGTTTTAACATCAAAGTAACCTTTTAAATTTGAGAAATTCTATAAAAAAATCTACTTCCTACTATTCAACAATAATCGTCTTCACGACCTCATACTTCAGCCCTTCAGAATACCAGCTAATCTTCACCAGGTACTTGCCTTTAAGTAGTTCAGTTTTTGCAACTTTAGGGATTTTTCCTCCATCTTCAAATGGCATCAAAAAATCCTCTGAACTCCCGGCAGGGTAGTAAAATAGAATCTCTCCAGATCCAACTTTTGAAGCAAGGGTACTATCAAATATAATGGAATAGTGATTGGTTTCTTCCTTTATAGTAACCAAATTTTTATGGGCAACTGACCTGGCTTCTACTTTCATCTGTACAGAATAATCTGCACCTTTTTCATAATAATCTTTGTGCACCAGGTTAAATTGGATTATTCAACCACAAGTGCTTTGGAGTTAGATGAAGAGCAAATTATAATTTATCCGAACCCTGCAAAAAATTATATACAAGTAGATGCCCAATCAACTGTTTGCAAGTGCAAAAAGAAATAACCCAAATATTGAAGTGTATGATGTTTCCGGAAAAATGGTGAAAAAAATACAGGTGAAAAACAGACAAACCAGGATTGATGTTTCGAATATTGAAAAATTGCCAAATTTTTCTGGCTTGGGGCTTCTATAATTTCAGTGATACTGGCACTTTTTGTTTGAAATACTAAGGCGAAAGGCTAATTTGAGACCGTCAACAAACTCTGTATTAATCGATATTCTAAAATCAACAATTATTGTAAAATGAATTTCATTCTTAATTTAAAACTATGGTACTTTCAGTCCATAGTGTTTTATTTACATTTTGAAAATTGTACTTTCAATTTGTAAACAATGATTGATAGAAAAATAGAAGGCATATTAAAGGAGATGGCAGCGCATTTTCCGGTTATAAATTTGGTAGACCCCAGGCAATCGGGCAAAACAACATTAGTAAAAAATGTTTTTAGCAACTACCTGTATGTCAACTTGGAAAACACGCAAAACAGACGATTTGCCATGGAAGATCCTCAGGGTTTTATTATTCACAACTGGCAAAAGCATTTGGCTGCAAGCAATACTTTATCCATAGCTAAAGCCAATTACGAACATCTATTTTGGCTACATCTATATTTTTTACTGTATTTATAGCCAAATACAGCGTAAGATGAATAAAATAATTGGGCGAAAAAAAGAAATCTAAGCGTTAAGATCGCTGTTAACCTCTAACAAATCTGAATTTGTAGCTGTTTATGGAAGAAGAAGGGTTGGAAAGACATTTTATTGATAACATGCGGATCAGCCGCATCCTGGATGATCAATAAGTTAATTAACAACACAGGGGAACTGTTTAACCGGATAACCGCAAGATTGAAACTTGTACCATTTACATTGAATGAATGTGAACTGTTTTTGCAGTCGCAAAATTGTTTTCTGGCTCTATGTTATCTTGGGTGGGTAAATGCAATAATTTAGTGTTTTATTATTCCACGAATTTCGCTAATTACCGCTAATTATGGATTAATTGTTAGTTATTTCGGCCTCTTTCATCCCGATTTAATCGGGAGTACTTGGAGTGTTTTAAAGATTTAGAGAGAGCGAGAAGCTCCGAGGAACGAGGAGATCACTTCCCGATTTAATCGGGAAACTTAATCTTTAAGTACATGTAAAGTGCAACTTGAAATAAGCCTTGATTTTTTTGTTTCGTTTTTGCATCAAGGCAAAAATGAAAAGCGAAAAGAAAGAGTTCGTTTTATTACCCACCATATTCGACATAGAGCCTGTTTTCTTCCTAATTTGAAAAAATCTATAAACATTTTTTAATTGTGAACGAAAATCAACGATTGAGAATGTTACCAATTACTATTTTACAATTGTTAAATACTTTTGGCTAGGGGCAGCTATTGCTTTTGCTTTTAACCCGAACATTTTCATATAAAAAAAATCAAATTAGATTTTTAGATATAAGACTTTAGTATCTTTGAAGCTCATTATGGGGACAACGCATACAAAGACACTAACTTTAATAATACTAATTTTCCTGTTTATTCCGGAATTTGTTTTTTCAGCAAAAAATCATCTTACTATATCTGAAAAAAAATATACAGTAAACGGGTATATAAAAGATGCATCAACCGGGGAAAACTTAACAGGTGCAACTATTTATATTAAAGAGACAAGTGAAGGTTCTGTAGCAAATTCTTATGGTTTCTACAGTGTATCCCTTAAGCCCGGAGTTTATCATCTGATTTATGCTTTTCTGGGATATCTGGAACAAGAAGTAAGGATTGACATCACAAAAGATAAAACATTGAATATCTCTCTTATTCCCAGACCAGAAGAGCTTCAAGAAGTTATTGTCAGTTCAAAACAAAAAAACCAAAATATTATTTCTTCCCAGATGGGAGCAGACAAACTATCAAACAAAGACATTAAAATGGTACCGGTTTTAATGGGTGAAACTGATTTGATAAAAGTAATTCAGTTACTACCGGGAGTACAGGCATCAAGTGAAGGTTCCAGCGGATTTAGTGTAAGAGGAGGGAATCCGGATCAAAACCTAATACTACTGGATGAAGCTACTGTTTATAATGCAGGTCACTTTCTTGGTTTTTTCTCGGTTTTTAATAATGATGCCATAAAAAACGTTGAACTTTACAAGGGTGATATTCCGGCTAGTAGTGGAGGCAGGCTTTCCTCTTTTTTAGATATTCGCATGAAAGACGGGAACAATAAAAAATTCTCCGGTTCAGGTGGCATAGGAACCATCTCGTCAAGGCTAACCCTTGAAGGCCCAATCGTAAAAGACCGAACATCATTTATCGTTAGTGGCCGCCGTTCATATCTCGATCTTTTTTTACCCCTGTTCGGAAAAGAAAAGATGAAAGATAGCAGAATATATTTTTACGATCTTAATGCTAAAATAAACCATACAATAAATAAAAACAACCACATATACCTTAGCAGCTACTTTGGAAGGGATGTTTTTAAAAACGATTTTTCAGAAATGAGCTTTGGAAATCAGACATTAACAGCAAGATGGAATCACATTTATAATCCAAAATTATTCTCAAATATCACATTTATTAATTCAAATTATGATTATGGATTAGGGACTGTAGAGAGTGGAGCAAACTCTTTCGAATGGAAATCGAACCTGAAAGACTGGAGTCTTAAAGCCGACTTTAATTTTTATGCAAACACATCAAATACTATAAGTTTTGGAGGACAAACAACATTACATAAAATAATGCCTGGACATGCATATGGAAAAGATGAAAATGAGATGACTAATGATATTATGATTCCGTATACAAACTCACTTGAACATGCTATTTATATCTCAAACATTCAAAAATTAAGTGACCGATTTACTTTTAAATATGGCATTCGTTATTCCATTTTTCAAAACATTGGAGAAGGAACGTTATACGAATATGATGAAAATTATAACGTAATAGGCGAAAAAGTATATAAACGAGGAGAAATTTACAACACATATCATGGGTTGGAACCACGGATAGGAATTAACTACATATTAACACCTGCTACATCGATAAAAGCAGCCTATTCACGAACTCGTCAATATTTGCACATGGCAAGTAACTCCACATCCTCCTCACCCCTCGACATTTGGTTCCCCTCTTCTCCAAATATCAAACCTCAGGTATCTGACCAGATATCATTAGGCCTGTTTAAGAATTTTGCAACTAACCGCATTGAAACATCTGTAGAAGGTTTTTATAAAAAAATGAAAAACACCATTGACTTTAAAGATCATGCCGAGTTGTTATTAAATAAACATCTTGACGGAGAATTAAGATTTGGCAGATCATGGTCATATGGAATGGAGTTTTTAGTTAAATTCAATCTTGATAAATGGAATGGTTGGATTGGTTATACATGGTTAAAAGCCGAACGTGAGATCACCGGCATAAACAGTGGAAAACCCTATTTATCACCCTACGATCATACTCATGATATTAGTATTGTAGTAAACCACAAAATAAATGAACGCTCTTTTCTTGCAGCAAACTGGGTATATTATACAGGTACTCCTGTTACATTTCCTGTCGGGAGATATGAATCAGGTGGTGTCATTGTTCCTCTCTATTCCGGACGAAATGCTGAAAGAATGCCCAATTATCACAGACTTGATGTTTCATACACCTTAAAATCGAAAAATAAGAAAAAAAGAAGATACAAAGGTGAATGGGTATTTTCTGTATATAATGCATATTACAGAAAGAATGCCTGGGTTATTAACTTTGTAAACGATGAAGATAATCCTTTTATAATGCATGCAGAAATGACATATCTTTTTTCTATTATTCCCGCTATAACCTATAATTTTAAGTTCTGATTATGAAGCTAACAAATAACATATTAATTGTTCCCATATTATTCCTCCTGTTAACAAGTTGTACAGAAAGAATAGATTTAAAATTAAATAACACAAACCCCAGGTTAGTAGTTGAAGGCTTTATTACAACTGACACAATGGTTCATTATGTGCGGCTATCCCTATCTGGAGATTTCTTTTCAGACGAACGCATGCCCTCAGTAATAGGTGCTGAAGTTTCTGTTTCTGATGGAATAGATACTATTGCACTAAAAGAGTCAAAAAATGCACCTGGGTATTACATTACACCTATAGACTACTATGGTATTCCTGGCAGAACATATTCTATTAAAATAGAAAACATTGACATTAACAAAGACGGTGTTAACGAAACATATACAGCTGAGAGTTATCTTAATTCGGTTACACAAGTTGATTCAATAAGACTTGAGTATGAAGATCATTGGGAACTTTGGAAAGTTCTTCTGTATGCTAATGAACCGGCTAACGAAACCAATTTTTATATGTTTAGTTTGATAATTAATGATACACTATACACTGATCAACTTACTGAAGTATCTGTTGCTGACGATCGTTTTATTGATGGCAATTATGCCAATGGCGTATGGGTACAAAGTATTTATGACAGTGATGAAACACTAAACCTGGCACCGGGAGATACAGTAACACTAAAGATGAGTGGAATTACCAATGAATTTCATGATTATATTTTAGCCTTGCAGGATGAAACAGGAATAAATGTTCCTCTATTTAGTGGCTCACCGGCTAACCTACCCGGTAATATCAGCAATGGGGCACTTGGTTTTTTTAGAGCTTACTCAAACTCCTATTCATCTACTATTCATGCCGGAGAAAAATAGATAATAGCGAGTTTTCTAAAAGTTGATAAATATCAATGTAAGTTCGTTCCTATAATTCTCATAAATTCTTCACGGGTTGCAAGGTTATTGAGAAATGCACCCGTAAAATCTGATGTTGTGGTTACCGAATGTTGTTTCTGAACTCCACGCATCTGCATACACATATGCTGGGCTTCAATAACCACAGCCACTCCCAAAGGATTAAGAGTCTCCTGAATACAATCTTTAATCTGGGTTGTGAGTCTCTCCTGAATTTGTAACCGTCTGGCATAAGCTTCTACAACACGGGCTATCTTACTCAAACCGGTAACATGATGCCTTGGAATATAGGCAACATGAGCTTTACCAAAAAACGGTAACATGTGATGTTCACACATAGAGTACATTTCAATATCTTTCACAACCACCATTTGCTGGTAATCCTCCCTGAACATTGCAGATTTGATTATCTCCTCAGGATTCATATTATATCCCTGAGTTAAAAATTGTATGGCTTTGGCAACCCTCAACGGGGTCCTTTGTAACCCTTCTCTTTCCGGATCCTCGCCTATGAGTTTAAGAACATTAAAATAATTACGGCTTAATTCTTCGGTAATGGCATCATCAAAAGATTCTACTTTAGAATAACCACCTTTATCACCGTTTAAAGTAAATTCCATATGTAATAATTCAAAAAATAAATGCAAAGATGCTCATTTTTTTATTTATTTCATGCAAAAAACGCAAAACAAAAATGGGTCTATGTTGTTTATGGTGGGTAATAATAGTTGTGCCTTATTTTCGCCTTTCATTTTTGCCTTGATGCAAAAACGAAACAAAAAAATCAAGGCTTATTTCAGATAGCACTTTCCATGTGTTTAAAGATTAAGTTCGGTCGGGTGATCTCCTCGTTCCTCGGAGCTTCCCGATCTCCCTAAATCTTTAAATACACTCCAAGCACAATCTGAAAGAGGCCGATAAATAACATAACAACTAATTTAGAATTCGCGTTAATTAGTGTAATTCGCGGACAAATAAAATCTTAAACATAAATTTATCCACTATATTCAACATAGAGCCACAAAAATAATGCAAAATGAGCAAAGGAATAAGCCAAATTTATCACTCATTAACATTAATTGCTCGTTTCTTCTGTTCCTTGTAAAGGTTCAAAAGAAATTGCATCTCTTGCCTATTCAACAAATCAACCTCAGAAGCTTTTTGTATCTGTTTACGTACATTTGGTGATTCATACATCGTAAATACTATGCGTTTTTCTGTGCTTGGACCAAACATCATATCCGGAGATATTTGTCCTTTATAAACATTCTTACGAGTCTGTTCAGCAATCACCATTCTTCGATTTTGTTCAGCATCCATCTTTTCAGGAACCGTAGTAAGTGCCTGACGTGTAGAAGCTTTTACATTCCGATTACCATATACCATTTCAGGAGTAATGATTAAAGGCATATATTTTGCCTCTGCAAGTAGTTGCTGATATCTGGGTATTACAATAACTTCTGATAACATAATGGTATCCCTTGATAAAAACACTCCAATCAGATAATTATTCTGATCTAATGTGTCATCCACCTGAATATATTTATCTTTATAACCTACATATGAAAACTTTATTACATCCCCTTGTTTTGCCCATGTATAAAACTCCCCATTACTATTTGAGGTGTAATTAATGCTGCCGAATGAGTATAAAGCATACGGAAGTACTGTTAAACTATCTTTATCAAATATTACTCCCGAAAAACGTATTGAATCACTTTGATCAACTTGAGCCTGCATCTTTACACCCAGTGCAAAAATCAATAACAATAAATAAAATAGTTTAGTCTTCATAACATTAAATATTTAAGTATTCTGTACATTAATAACAAACAACTCCCCTACTTGGTTGAGTTCTGAACAAATAAAACTATTAAATCACATCAACTTAACCACTTAAATAATCATATCATCAATACTTCTTTTCGGAACATGATGAACACCGTCCTTACCTCTCCAGTATTTGTAATTATCACCTTTCATTGGTTCTATAGTCACAATTTCCTTTGGTTTTCCAAGTGCAATAACATGCAGTATCTTATACTTGTCAGATAGGCTAAGGTCTTTTTGCAACTGATTTCGGTTAACCGAAGCAATAATACAACCTCCCAATCCCTTCTCTGTTGCTCCCAAAAGCATGGATTGAGATGCAATACCATCATCACAAAAACATTTATCGGCAATGTCGGTATCAAGCAATACTATAATGTATGCTGATGGCCTCTCTCCTATTTTTGGGCCCTGCCAGTCAGTCAAGTATCCTGCCCATGCCAGATGTGGAAATATTTTAAAATTTACTTCTGCGGTATTTGATAAAAAGAATTTCAATGATTGAGCGTTACCAGCCGAAGGAGAGAGCCGTGCCAGTTCAATCAAATCTTTGAGATCAGATGCGGATACCTCATATTCTTCAAAAAACCGTCGATAACTCCTGCTTTTAAATATTATATCTTTCAACATAGCTTAAAGATTAAATGTTTAACAATTTCATCAGTTTGCAATTTGAACCACATAAGATACAAAAGAAAATATAAATATTTTAATACTCAATAAAAAAAAAGAGACTTAATTTACCAATTTAGTAATTAAGTCTCTCAATCTTATCTGGTATATCCAGTGTGCAAATTAATTCAATGTCTCATCCGGCCATACAGTGCTTTACTATCATTCAAATCGTAAATTCTAAAACCGCACATCGAAAATCTTTTACATCCCACATCCTAACATCGTACATCCTAACATCGTACATCCTAACATCGTACATCCTAATATCTTCCCTCAACAATGTTCCAGTCAATAATTTTCCAGAAATCAGCAATATAATCAGGCCTTTTATTTTGCTTATCAAGATAGTAAGCATGCTCCCACACATCACAAGTCAGTATTGGTGTTAATCCATTGCGAATAGGATTTCCGGCATTACTCTCCTTAACAATCTCTAATGAGCCATCATCTTTTTTAATCAACCATGCCCAGCCTGATCCAAATAAAGTGGCAGCAGCTTTAGAGAATTCATCCTTAAACGCATCGAACGAGCCAAATGCTTTCTTAATGGCCTCAGCAAGAGCTCCTGTTGGTTCACCTCCACCGTTTGGTGAAAATGAATTAAAATAGAAAGTGTGATTCCAAACCTGAGCACCATTATTATAGATTCCTCCATCGGATTCTTTAATAATTTTCTCCAAATCGGCCTCTTCAAAAGCTGAACCCGGTACCAGATTATTCAGATTATTCACATAAGCCTGATGATGTTTTCCATAATGGAACTCTAATGTCCTTTTTGATATGTGCGGCTCTAATGCATCCATTGCATAAGGCAGCGGTGGCAATTCAAATTTCATAGTTATTACATTTTATAGTTATTATTTTTACATTAATCTTAACTATGTAACAACTACTCTGCCTGAATGTTTAATGGAAAAATAAAAATTTAAGAAAAGTTGTAATTATATTTAGTTTTAAATCTGAAAAAATGCTTTATTTATCTTTTAAATATAATATCATCAAGCAAAAATAATGAACAAACGAATTCTGAAACTTGCACTCCCCAACATTCTGACAAACCTGACAGTACCGTTACTTGGCATGGTTGATATGCATCTTATGGGTTACCTCGATTCTGCTGTGTTTATGGGTGCGATAGCTTTGGGTGGTGTTATCTTTAACCTCGTTTATTGGGGGTTTGCATTTTTAAGAATGAGCATTAGCGGCATAGCAGCTCAGGCCTATGGGAAGAAAGATCAATTTGACATTGCTAACACACTTTTTCGAGGGCTGTTGCTGGCTCTTGGCGGTGCACTGTTATTACTTATATTACAAACAGGAATAGAAAAGGTCAGTTTTCTCATTCTTGATGGCTCAATTGAGGTGAAAAATCTGGCCCGTGAATATTTCTACATTCGCATATGGGCTGCTCCGGCAGCAATCTCTTTAATGGTTTTTTACGGATGGTTCCTGGGAATGCAAAATGCAATATACCCTATGATAATAGCTGTTTCAGTGAATATTGTTAATATAGTATTATCATTTCTTTTTGTGAAAACTTTCGGAATGAAAGTTGACGGGGTTGCCCTCGGGTCAGTGATAGCGCAATATTTCGGCTTACTATTAGCCATTATACTCTTTCTGAAAAAATACAGATACATCTTAAAAACATTCAATCTGTCAGCAATAATAGATGGGGAAGGAATTAAAAATTTCCTTAATGTAAGCGGTGACATCTTCATTCGCACAGCTTGTATCATACTTATATTCACTTTTTTCACGTCCGAATCGGCTGGTTTTAATGATATCATCTTAGCAGCAAACAGTGCATTGCTACAATTCCTGTTTCTTTTTTCATACTTTCTGGACGGGTTCGCCTATGCCGCCGAAGCTTTGGTTGGTAAATATTTCGGTGCAAAAGATATAACTAAACTAAAAAAGGTTATCCGGCTACTTATGCTTTGGGGACTTGGTTTTGGGATACTCTTTTCATCTGCATATTTTCTTTTCGGCAACGAACTACTACTCCTTTTCACAAAACATAAGAGTGTTCTTGCCGAAGGAAACAAATACCTGCCATGGCTGATTATCCTGCCTTTACTAAGTTTTGCTTCATATATATGGGATGGGGTTTACATTGGTACAACTGCTTCGAAACTGATGAAATACACCATGATTGCTTCAACTATAGTATTTTTCATTGTTTACTATTCATTCCACAACATCTTGCAAAATAACGCCCTTTGGATGGCAATGATTGTTTTTTCGTTTATGAGGAGTTTCCTGCAATTTATTTTTTACAAACAAGCCGTATACACTAAAATTAAGTGAAAAGGTAAAAGAAAAATATTTGATTGATAATCGGTAAGTTCGGCTAAGTTTTTTGTTTTGCTAAAGCTCACAAAAAGTCTGATATTCACTGAACACACATTAAAGCAATATTCGGCAACTACACTGTTTCAAGGAACGTTTTCTTTATTCAATGATAGTAAATTTTTCAGCACAACAAGTTGTTATTTCTTTGTTATGCTACAAACCACACGATGCAATCGTGCGGCAGCCAAGGGTTTTAATATATACAACATATGAGTAATTCTGAGGTTCCTGCTTTGTATCTCCTGCAAGCACAAACGGCATAGCTCCAACAATAACCATTGGACTAATTGCAACTCCTGCTCCCTCTAATGCTAATGCCCTCGCTGGCGCGGATTTGCAATCCGTGCCATTAGCTATAACTATTTTACTACTGTAATTTCCAGTAACCCTTTATCCCCCGCATAGTCA